>NZ_JBITIP010000017.1:0-170354 GCF_044459125.1 Nonomuraea sp. NPDC050383 | reverse complement strand
GGCGGGGGCCTGTCGGGGGGGGGCCGTTGCGGGGGGGGGGCGGGCGGGGGCGGGGGCGTGGGCGGGGGGGGGCGGGGCCGGCGGGGGCGGGGTGTCCCCCCCCCCGCCCACGCCCGTGGACGGCCGTCGCCTCAGGCGACGGCCACGTCCCCCAGCTCCGGCTCCGGCGAGGTCTGTGTGCCCGCGTCGCTCCGGGCGACGGCCTCGTCAGCCGGCGGCGCCATGTCGTCGAGGGGCCGCAGCTCGTCCGCGTAGCTGACCGAGACGCGGCGCATCACGCCGGTGCCGTCGATCGAGTACTGCCCGAGCCGCCACAGCGGCGGCGAGTACGCGTGGATGGAGACGCTGCCGTCCGTCGCGCCCGTCAGCCGGTGGATGTGGTCGGGACCGAACGAGAACGAGCGCCCCTCGGGCACCACCGTCTCCAGGTGCTCACCGCCGATGCGCGGGTTGCACTCCAGCAACGCGCCCCGCACCACGTGCACGGCCCCGGACGACACGTCGTGGTCGTGCCAGCCCGTGTCGTCCTCGGGCCGCCAGCACAGCAGCCACACGTCCACGTACGCGTCCCGGTAGAGCGAGGCGTAGTGCCGGCCGCCGTCGGCGGGGAAGTCCACCTCGTGCTCCCACTCCTCCGGGTGGGCCGCCAGCGTGTCGACCAGGCCGCGCAGCTCCCGCCGGTCGAGCGTCCGCTCCGGCAGGTCGGCACAGACGCCCCCGTCCTGGGTCTGGCGCGCGCTGCCGTGGTCGATGGCCGGGTCACTGGCGAGGTTGACGGCCGGGTCACCGATGGTGCCGGTGGGTCGAGTGCCCTCGTTCACGTACGAGTCTCCTTTCTGGCGAGTAGACGACGGGGGTTGGTGACCCGGATGGCGTGCGCGGCGGCCGCGCCGAGGCCCGGGTCGGGTGCGGTGGCGTAGGGGGCGTCGGAGCCGTTGACGACGACGTCGACGCCCAGTTCACGGACGATCGCGTCGATCGCCCTCGGGCCGTACGAGGACGTCTCCACGAAGAAGCCGGGATCGACCCGGCCGCGCCCGCCGCCGCCCCGGGCGATCAGGCGCTCGGCGTGGAGCGGCGCCAGGCCCGCGAGCAGCGCGAAGCAGACGCGCAGCGTGGGGTGGCGGGGGCGGACGACGGCGTGGAAGTAGTGCCAGGCCGCGTGCATCTGCTGCACGTACGGCACGACGGCCGGCCACCACGGCGGCGTCCCGCCCGGCCGCGGCTGCACCGGGCCGCCCGGGTGGGGCGGTGCGGCGGGGCCCGGGTGGATGAAGAGGGGCAGGTCGCGGTCGGTGAGGACCGTCAGGAGCCGGTCGTCCGGAACGGCCGTGGCCGGGATCTGCAGCCCGGCGAACCCCCGGTCGAGGTCGCGCGCCAGGCGGCCGGGGTCGGGGTCGGCGTGGCAGGTGGCGGCCCACGCGCCGAACGGCTCGCCCAGGCCGAGCGCGCCCTCGTGGTAGGCGTCGATCAGCGGCCAGGACTCCTCCGGCGGCAGGAGCTCGATGCCGAGCGGGCTCGACAGCGACACCAGCGCCAGCTCCAGCCCCGTGGTGTCGCGGGGCCCGTGGTCGGCCGGGTTCACCTCGTAGGGCGGCTCGCCGTCGAGGTACAGGGTCCAGCCGTCGAGGCGGGGAGGGGCCGTGCGGGCGCGCAGAGCCTCGATGAACTCGGGCGTCCACAGGTGCTGGTGCACGTCGATGGTCACGACTTGATCGCCTCCTCCCGGCATTTCCTACTGATAATATAGGTTACTGATCGACCGAAACGCCACGAAGGGTGGTGAACCGTTTCAGTGATACGGTTCAGTGAACCGCTTCACCTCCGACATGTCAACGGGTGAGGGTCACGAACCTCCGTGGGTGCGGGTTTCTGTCAGCGCCACGCAATAGGCTGATTCAATGCCCCGGAAGAGAGCGACGATCCGGGAAGTGGCCAAGGCGACCGGCCTGTCGCCGGCGGCCGTTTCCTACGCGCTACGTGGCCTGCAGGTCTCCGAGGAGACCATGGAGCGGGTGCGCGCCGCCGCCGACGAGCTCGGCTACGAGGCCGATCCCATCGCCCGCGCCCTGGCCAGCGGGCGCACCGGCATGATCGGGCTGCTGTGCGGCTCCCTCGAAGACCTCTGGCAGCAGTCGCTGGCCGTCGGCATCAGCAGGGGGCTGCGCGAGAAGGACCGCTACGCCCTCATCCTCGACGCCGTCGGCGACCCAGCCCGCGAGCAGGCGCTCGCCCAGCAGCTGCGCGACCAGCGGGTCGACGGCATGATCGTGCAGCCGCTCGACCCGGCGGCGCCGTTCTGGCCGGAGCTGTGCGAGACCGTGCCGGTCGTGGCGATCGGCGACTCGCTGGCGGGCACGGCCGCCGAGGTCGTCTTCGACAACCGCAGCGGCGTCACGCTGGCCCTGGAGCACCTGCGCGAGCTGGGGCACCAGCGGGTCACCGTGCTGACCCCCACCCGCGACAGCACCCCCGACCGCCCCGCCGACGTGCACGTCACGGCCGAGGCCGAGCGGCTGGGGCTCGACATCGAGGTGGTCATCGCCCCCCACGGCCTGGCCGCCGCCACCGAGGCCGCGCACCACGCGCTGCGCCCGGGCGGCCCCTCGGCGGTGTTCTGCTTCTCCGACTCGATCGCGTACGGGGTCTACGCGGCGGCCCGGGATCTCGGCCTGTCGGTGCCCGGCGACATCTCGGTCATGGGATACGACGACCACCCGATGTCCGGCCTGCTCACGCCGGGGCTCACCACGGTGGACTGGAACATCGACGGCATCGTCAAGGCGGCCGTGCGGCTGGTGTCGGCGGCGGCCGACGGGGGCGCGCGCCGCCGCCGCGTCGTCCAGCGGCCGACCCTCAAGGAGCGTGGCTCGGTCCGCGACCTGACCTGAGCGGACCTGGCGTCAGGGAGTGGGGGTGAAGAGGGCGGCGGTGCGTGCCGCGATCGACTCGCCCGCGATCTCCAGGGGCTCGGTGGTGCGCAGCGCCCGACTCAGCACGAACGCGCCCTCCAGCGCCGACAGCAACGTGATCACCAGCTCGCGGGCCTCCCGCTCACCGGCCCCCGCCCGGGTGAAGAAGCCCGTTCCCAGGGCGATCCACTCGGTGAAGACGTCGACGGTGGCCTGGCGCAGCGGCTCGCTGGTGCTCGCCACCTCCAGGGCCACGGTGGCGATCGGGCAGGCGTCGGCGTAGCCCGTCTCCACCAGGGTGCGCGCCGCGCCCGCGAAGAAGTCGCGGACCCCCGTCACCGGATCGGGCGCTTCCTCCATGACGGCGGTGAACAGGCGCCCGTACCCGGCTCCCGACCTGCGCACGACCTCGGCACCGAGCTGCTCCTTGCCTCCGGGGAAGAAGTGGTAGATGGAGCCGAACGGTGCTTCGGCCTCGGCCACGATCTGCTTGAGCCCAGTGCCGGTGTAGCCCTGACGCCGGAACAGCTCGGCGCCGGCGGCCATGATGCGCTCCTTGGTAGACGGTCTGCCCGTCGCGGGGCCTGCGTTCATGGTCGCTAGTCTATCGCTAGAGCGATCTATCTAGAACGTTCATGGGTCATGGACGGAACGGAGGCGGGCGTGCCGGAGATCGAGCTGAGCGCGGGAGTCATCGAGTACGAGGACACCGGGGGAGAGGGGCCGGTCATCGTCTTCCTGCACGGGCTGACGATCGACTCCACGGTCTGGCGGAAGGTCGTCCCCGGGCTGGCGGGGGAGTACCGGTGCGTGCTGCCCACCCTGCCGCTGGGCAGCCACCGGCGGCCGATGAGGCCCGGCGCCGACCTGTCGCTGCGTGGTCTCGCGTTGCTCGTGGGGGAGTTCCTGGAGCGGCTCGACCTGCGGGAGGTGACCCTGGTGCTGAACGACTGGGGCGGCGCGCAGGTGCTCGTCTCGGAGGGCCGGGCCGAGCGGGTCGGGCGGCTGGTGCTCACGGCGTGCGAGGCGTTCGACAACTACCCGCCGGGCGTGCCGGGCCGCGCCGTCGCCACCGCCGCGAAGATCCCCGGCGGGCTGTGGCTGACCATGCGGGCGTTACGTCTTCGGGCGACGCGCCGGGCCCCCGGTGGATGGGGGTGGATGAGCAAGCGGCCGATCCCGGACGAGATCATGGACGGCTGGTTCCGGCCGGCCATGACGAACCCGGCGATCCGCCGTGACCTGGCCGCGTACGCTCGCTCCACCCCGCCGAAGGCGGTGCTGCTCGCATGGGCGGAGCGGATGCGCGCCTTCGACCGGCCGGTGCTGGTGGTGTGGGCCGCGGAGGACCGGCTGATGCCGCGCGAGCACGGCCCCAGGCTGGCCGCGCTGTTCCCGGATGCCCGGCTGGTGGAGATCGGCGACAGCTACACGCTCATCCCGGAGGACCGGCCAGAGGCGCTGGTGGCGTCCCTCCGCGACTTCCTGACCGCGTGAGCGTTCAAGAGGTGGACGGCGTGCGGAGGGCGGACAGGGCGGCGTCGAGGTCCCGCGTCAGGGGGCGGTCCGGGGTCGGCCCGTCCAGGGCGCGGGTCGCGGCGACGCGCTCGCAGGCCAGCACGATCTCGTACGGCTCCACGCACCGCAGCGCCTGCCGGGCCGCCTGGGTGGCGAAGCCCGCGTGGTCCTCCGTGCCCAGGGAGATCACCGCCGTGCCGGTCGTCACCGGGGTCGCCAGGTGGCGCAGCTCGGCCAGGGCGTCCTGGGCGACGTACTCCAGGATCATCGCCCCGGACGCCCCGGGACGGTCGGCCAGGAACGGCAGCCCGCCCGTGTGGGCGGGATCCATCAGCGTGGCCAGCCGGGCCGTGCCGAGCTGCGCCGTCTGGACCAGGGCGGCGCGCAGCGCGTCGAACGCCAGGGCGACCGGTGCCGAGTGGAAGTTGCCGTTGTGCCAGGCGAGGGAGCCGGAGATCAGGGGGTTCTCGGTGGCGGCGTTCAGGTCGGTCTCGACCGTCTGCTCGGCCCGGCCCAGGACGTCCAGCACGGCCCCGTGGACCTGGGCGAACGCCCGGAAGCCGTACGGGTCCTGGACGCGCGCGGGCGGGCCGGGAGCGTGCAGCGCGCGCAGGCGCTCGGCGACGGCGGCCTGCCCCGGGTGCGGGCGGGCCTCCTGCACGGCGGCCGCCAGCGGCTCCGCCGAGGCGCCGGCCGCCGTGAACGACAGGGCGGCCACGCCGACGGCGGCATCGAGCAGCTCGCGCAGCCGGTGGCAGGCGATGGCGGCGTCGGCCAGCGTGGCGGCGCCGGAGCTGATGAACGGCAGCGCGTCCTCCGGGGCCAGCGGGAAGAGGGGCGCCTGCGAGGGGGAGGGCGGGGTGTGCCAGGGGAGCTCGCCGAGCAGGCACAGCGCCGTGGTGGCCAGGGCCGTCAGGTCGCCGGTGCCGATGGCGCCGTACGTGCGGACCGGCGGCGTGAACCCGGCGTTGATCGCGTACGCCAGCACCGGCAGCACCTCGGGGTCCACCCCCGCCCCGCCCGCCAGGAGCTGGTTGAGTCGTACCGTCAGCATGGCCCTGGCCCGTTCGGGCGGCACGGGCGGACCGGCCCCGCACGCGTGGCTGCGCAGCAGGTCGTGGCCGCCGTGCTCGACCGCCACGTCCTTGTTGGCGCCGACGCCCGTGCCCCGGCCGTACACCGGCCCGGTCAGCTCCCGGGCGGTGGCCCACGCGGCGCGCGCCCGTCCGGCCGGGCCGGCGACGACCTCCACGCGGCCGTGCGCGGCCGCGTGGACGCCGGCGCAGCTCAGGCCGGTGCCGTCGAGGGTCAGCCGGTCCACGTCGTCAGTCGCCGTCCGGGATGATCATCCCGAGCACCCAGCTCACCACGCTGATGATGATCGCGCCCCAGAACGCGGCCGGGTAGAAGTCGTCCACGTGGAAGGGGATGTCGAGCTGCCCCGCGATCCAGCTCGTCAGCAGCAGCATCGCCGCGTTGATGATGAGCAGGAACACACCGAGCGTGAGAACGATGATCGCGCAGCCGAGTGTCTTGACGATCGGCTTCACGATGGCGTTGACGATCCCGAAGATCAGCGCCACGACGAGCAGCGTGCCCCAGTACTTGGGGGAGTTCTCGGCGGTGGTGACGCGGATGCCGTCGAGGAACTGGATGGAGACCCACAGGGCGACCGCGGCCGCCAGGGTCCTGATGATGAATCTCACGCTGGGAGATCCTCCCATTCCGGCAAGGGGGCCGATAGGGGGCGAGGGGCTTCGACACTACGCGGTCGGGGATCACGCCGCGCCGGGCGCTGCCGCGGCCTTTGCGGACTCCGGGGACAGGGCGGGGTGGCCGGGGTGGTGGCCGCCCGTTATCGCGTGCTCGCGGAGGGAAGGAGGGCCCTGGGAGGAGATCAGATGAACACCGAGGGTCTGGAGTCGTTGCCCGCCAGCGAGCTGCACGATCGCGCCGTCCGTTACGCCGTGCGCCACGGGGATCTGGGGTTCCTGTGGAACCTGCTGAAGGTCATCCCGGCGGCGGAGGCGAGCACCGGGAACGAGATGGAGACGGCCGCCGACCTCAGCCGCGTCTCCGCCCTGCTCAGCGACGCCCTGGCGGCCGGCGAGGGCGAGCTGGGCGACGCGCTCCGGCCCATCTACATCGAGTACCTGGCCAAGCACCCGGACGCCTAGCGCCGGCCCGCTCGGGAGCCGGCCGTCATCCGGCGAGGCGGGTCTCCACGGTCTGCGCGGCGAAGCCCGGTGTGACGTACTCCTGCCCGTCCCGCTCGATGATCATGGTCTGGTACGGCCCCCGCGACGCGGTCTCGGCGGCGAAGCGCCGGGCGCGGACCGGCCCCATGGCGTACATGGCGGTGGCGTAGGCGTCGGCGACGCCCAGGTCCGGGCCGAGCACGGTGACGGAGTTGACGGTGGCGAGCCGCACTCCCGTACGGGGATCGACGACGGGCGAGGCGCCCGAGGTGGCGATCCCGAGGTCGTGCGCGGCCACCACCGCGCGTACCAGGCCGGTGCGCGGGTCGCGGATGCCGACCTCCCAGCGGCGGCCGGGCGCGGCCGAGCCGCGCAGCCTGATGTCGTCGCCCGCGTCGATGCGGTGGTCGCCCGCGCCGGTGTTGGCCAGGGCGCGCGAGAGCCGCTCCAGCGCCCAGCCCTTGATGTAGCCCGACGGGTCGATGACGCCGTTGATGCGGGGCTCGAACCAGCCGCCGGTGGCGGCGCTCAGCTCGTCGCAGCGGTGCAGCACCTCGATCAGCTCGGGGATCTGCTCGATGGTCTGGCCGCGGTTCAGCCGCCCGATCTGGCTGCCCTCGAGGCGCGGGTCGAACGTGTCCTCCACCCAGCGCAGCCAGGCGAACGCGTTGTCGAGCAGGGGGGCGAGCTCCCGGGCCGGCAGCGGGGTGCGGATGTCCACCTCGACCCGCATGCCGGCGATCATCTCGACGCGGGTGCTACCGGGAAAAGTCGTCACCTTGCCTCCTTGTGCGCCTGCGGGCTGTAACCCTCCCATATCGGGCGTAATGCCGCCCTAAGCGCTCCGATGCCGCGGAGCTGGTCAAACGCTCTGTGTGTCTTCTACCCGCCGCGGGGCGATGCGGAGCAGCCGGGTCGCGGCGTCGGCCGTCCTGATCCGCGCGCCGGGCACGGCGAGACGGGACAGGGCCCCGCGGACGTACCTCCGGAAGGGCCGCGGGCCGGCCACGACCACCTCGCGGGTGGCGATGTCGGGCACCTGGCGCCGTAGCCCCGAGGCGCTGACCCGCTCCTTGACGCGGGGGTCGTGCTCGTCGCCGACGACCACCAGCAGGCCGTACTCGGCCTGGAGGTCGCGCAGCTCGGGGGTCAGCCGGTCGGCCCGGTAGATGACCACGGTGTCGTCCGCGCGGCTCGACAGCAGCTGCCGCAGCCGGGCGGGGCCGAGGCCGGACGCGACGATCAGCGCACCCTGCGCCGGTGCCGGCGTGGTGTGGTGCCAGACGGCCATCACGGCCGCCATGCCGTACAGGATGAGGGAGCCGGTGCGGCTGAGACCCGTCACGTACGCGGTGGAGCTGAGCTGGTGCACCGGCACGAGCACGGCCGCCAGGTACGTCGCCAGCCGCAGACGCTGCCGGGCCGCCTCGGAGCGCAGCAGGTCCGCGGCCTTGACCGACAGTAAGCCGAGGGCGACGAGTAAGGCCGCCGTCGCGTAGGCCGTGGGACGCCACGGGTACCCGAAGCCGGGCTGGATCGCACCGAACTCCGCCACGGCCACCCCGCACCAGAACAGGACGGGCCACTGATCCGTTTTCGCCTTACCAACCATGACATTAACGATGCGTGCCGAACATGAGAGGTATCTGAGTAGGGTCTAAAACATGGCTAACGTGCGTGTTGAGCGGACCGATGACGGCGGATTCAGGGCGACCAACGCCCGCGGCGCCGAGGTCCGGATGGGCGGCGGCGACGAGGACGGGGTCTTCACGCCGGTAGAGCTGTTGCTGGCCGCGGTGGGCGGCTGCAACATCGTGACGGTGGAGCCGCTGACCGCCAAGAGAGGGCACCGGCTGGTGCGGCTGGCGATGACGGTGGCGGCCGAGAAGGTCGAGCCGAACCTCCTCGGTCCCGTGACGATCACGTACGACGTCGAGCTGCCGTCGGAGGAGGCCGGTGAGGTCTACCGGGCCGTGGCTGAGCGGGTGCACGAGAAGTACTGCACGGTGAGCCGGTCCCTTCAGGAGGGCACGGAGGTCCGGTTGGAGCTTTCATAGCCGGATTAGGCCGATATTCGACCCCGTTATGACGCGTCCGTTGCATTCCGCTCGGTAGTGTCGAGGCAGGTCAGAAGGTACGCCGACTGGCCAGAACAGCTTTTACCGAAGCGGACGCGGAGGGGGACCGTGGTCCGCAAGTGCGGGACCGCCGGCGTTTTGGGGGAAGCGTCGGCCTGGACCGCCTTCGATCGGGGCCGGGCAGGTTTGGGGGAACTGCCCGGCCCCGACTCATGTCCGGAGCCAGGCGTCGTGGCCGTCCGGTGAGCTCATAAGGTTCATCCGTGACAAAACTCCTCATCGACTGTGACCCCGGCATCGACGACGCCCTGGCCCTCGCCCTGGTGGCCGGCTCCCCCTCCCTGGAGCTCGCCGGCGTCACCACGGTCGGCGGGAACGTGGACCTCGCCCTCACCACCGCCAACGCGCTGGCCCTGAGGGAGTTCCTCCACCTCGGGGAGGTGCCGGTCGTGCCGGGCAGCCCCGGCGCGCTGCTGCGGAACGTCATCCGCGCCGACAAGGTCCACGGCAGCTCCGGCCTCGGCAACGCCGTCCTGCCTGCGGCCACCCGCCCCGCCGGGGACGGGCACGCGGTCGACTTCATCGTGGAGACCCTGCGCGCGGCCCCCGGCGAGATCACGCTCGTGGCCATCGGCCCGCTGACCAACATCGCGCTCGCCGTGCGCAAGGAGCCGCGCGTGGTGGAGTGGGCCCGCGACTTCGTGATCATGGGCGGCTCGTACACGCGGGGCAACACCAACCCGGCGGCCGAGTTCAACATCCTCGCCGACCCCGAGGCCGCCGCCATCGTCTTCGACGCCGGCTGGACCGTCACGATGCTCGGCCTGGACGTCACGCTCACCGCCCTGGTGACCACCGACGTCCTGGACCGCCTGCGCCCCCTGGGCCGGCTCGCCGAACAGCTGGTGGTGCCGGCCGCCACGGCGTACGGGATGGTCACGGCCGACGGTGGCCCGGCCATCCACGACGCCTGCGCGATCGCCTACGTCCTGGACCCGTCGCTGTTCACCTGCGTGCCGGCCGTGGTCCAGGTGGAGACGGCCGGCCGGTACACCTCCGGGATGACCGTCACCGACTTCAAGCTGCGCGATCGCCGGCCGAACGCCCTGGTCGCGACGTCGCTGGACGTCAAGAGGTTCTGGGACCTGGTCCTGGACGCGTACACCCGGCTGGCCGCCGGCCTCGGCTGAGTGTGCGGGTGGTCCGCGGCGGCTGCTACAGTTACACCTGTTGCGGGCGCCGCTAGCTCAGTTGGTTAGAGCAGCTGACTCTTAATCAGCGGGTCCGGGGTTCGAGTCCCTGGCGGCGCACAACAACGATGAGGGCACTCTCGCGAAGGCGGGGGTGCCTTTTTCGTTGCCCGGCCAGGACGCCTCCGCCTTCCGCGCCGACACCACCTTCCGCCCGACCGCTCCCTGACCGGGCCGCACCTCCAGGGCTCTCCGGCGACCGTGCCGGTGCGGGCTCGGGCGAGACGGACCTGGGACGCGGCCGGGCTGTGGTCCTCAGAGTCGCTCGGGCAGGCCGGGCCAGCCGGACTCGAGGAGGTCGAAGACGGCGTTCATGGCGGTGAGGGGGTCGGGTTCCGCGCCCGCGAGGTCGGGGATCTCCAGCACGTAGCGGACCAGGGCGCGGATGGTCATGTCGGAGGGGTCCCGGCCGGTCTCGTCGGCGATCGCCTTCGCCAGCGGCTCCTCGCCGGCGATCCAGAGCTTGCGCGAGTAGGCCCGCAGGGCGGGCGTGCTCACGATCAGATCGCGCAGGCGCCGGCGCTCGGGCGGCATGTCCGGGGTGAAGGGGCCCCGGCCGGCCATGAACCGGCGCAGGGCCGCCAGGATCGGCTGGCCGGCGGGCCGGTCGCGGACCGCTGCGACCAGGCCCGCGCGCCGTTCGGCGCCGTCGTCGAAGATCAACGCTTCTTTGCCGTCCGGCACATGCGCGAACAGGGTGGCGATGGAGACGTCCGCCTCGTCGGCGATCTGCGCCACGGTGACCTTGTCGTACCCGTGCTCGGAGAACAGTCGCCTCGCCGCGTCGGCCAGCGCCTGACGGGTCTGTGCCTTCTTGCGCTCGCGTCGCCCCATCGTCGTCGCCATGCCTCCATGCTAGCTGGGACCAGAATGGGTATAAAGTCAGAATGGTTCTAGATTCATAGTGCTTCTACTTTCAGCAGAGAGCTGTCCTCCATGTCCTCCCATCACAGCCCCGACCCGGCCCAGGATCGCTGGGACGTCCATCGGCTGCCACCCGCCGAGGGCAGGACCTTCCTGGTCACCGGCGGCAACGCGGGCATCGGCTACTTCGTCGCCGAGCAGCTCGCCGGCACCGGCGCCACCGTCGTCCTCGGCAGCCGCGACAGCGCGAAGGCCGAGGCCGCGATGGCGTCGATCCGCTCACGCGTCCCCGGTGCCCGCGTACGCCGCGTCCCCCTGGACCTCGCCGACCTGTCCTCGCTCAAGGCGTCCGTGGACGCGCTGGGACCGCACGGTCTCGACGCGGTCGTCCACAACGCCGGTGTGCTGCTCGACGAGCCGCAGCGCCGTGAGACCGGAGACGGTCACGAGCTGATGTTCGCGACCAACCACCTCGGGCACTTCGCGCTGACCTGGTGGCTGGCGCCGCTGCTCACAGCCGCGCCCGCGAGCCGGGTCGTCACCATCGGCAGCTTCACGGCCAAGTCCGTGGACCTCGACGATCTCCAGAGCACGCACGGCTACCAGCCGAAGCGCGCCTACGCGCGGTCGAAGCTCGCGCAGATGCTCTTCGGCTTCGAGCTCGATCGCCGGCTGCGCGCCGCCGGCAGCTCGACGCTGAGTGTGGTGGTCCATCCCGGTGGCGCGCTCGACTCCCTCACCCCTTCACGCCCGCCGTTCCACGTCCGGACCGCCGGAGCGCGGCTGCGTGCCCTGCCGCTGGGCGTGCTCCTTCAGGGCAAGGAGGCCGCCGCGTGGTCCGCCGTCCGAGCGGTCCTCGACCCGTCCGTCCGGGGCGGCCAGCTGTGGGGCCCCCGGGTGCTCGGGATGCGCGGCCTGCCCGCACCCGAGCCCGTACGGGGCATCCTGGCCGACACCGAGCTCGCGGCCCGTGTGTGGGCCGCGAGCCGCGACCTGACCGGCGTCGATCCGAGCTCCCGTTTCGGGTGACACGGGCCGTACGAACGGCTACCCGGCCGTGGCGAGGGTGTCGCGGACGGCCATCAGGGCGAAGCCGAGCAGGTTGGTGCCCTGCCACGCCGAGGGGCGGGCGGCGCGTTCGTCCGAGGCCGTGAGGCCGATGCCCCACACCCGGTCGTTCGGGGCCGCCTCCACCAGGACGCGCCCGGCGGTGCCGGCCAGGAAGCGGCCCAGCTCCGCGTCCTGACCGAACTTGGCGAGGTTGCCCCGGACCACGATGTCGAAGCGGTGGGCGTTCCACCGCTCCTCGTCGAAGCTCCGCACGGTACGGCCGAGCTTCTTGACCTCGCCCGGGTGGCTCGCGGCGAGGATCGCCTCCGCCGTCTCGTCGTCGCCGAACAGCCACGCCTTGTGGGCCATCATGTAGTGCTCGGCCGTGGCGAACGTGTGCCCGCCGGAGGTGAAGGCGGCCGGCCACCACTGCGACAGGCAGCCGGGGCCGACGCCGCCGTCCCGGGCCGGGCGGTGGCCCCAGAAGTAGAGGCAGCGCAGGTCGCGGCCGGCCTGCTCGGCGGCGACGGCCTCGTCGAGGGTGCGGGGGAGGGGGCTGGACATGGTGACCACCGTGGCACAGGGCCGTGTGCACGGTCGAGGGATATTCGTTGGTGGAGGGGGCGCCGGGCCCGCGCCGCCGGGGCCCGCGCACGCCCCGCACCTCCGGGACCGTCGTGAGCGGTCCGCGCGGCCGCGATCGGGTGGCTGCGCCGGAGGTGGGGGCGTCCCTCGTCGTGAGACGAGAAGCGGCGTCAGGTGCCGTCGATGAGGCGGACGGCGATGTCCGGGCTGAACTGGCCGGCCGGGACACCGGGCGCGATGCCGCAGTTGCCGTCCGAGTCGCCGGGCACCTTCACCCACAGCAGCATCTCGGCCGCCCCGCCCGCCTGGGCCGGGACGCCGAGCTTGCGGCCGGCCGGGTTGCACCACTCGCCGTTGGAGCCGTTGCCGTTGCGGCTGGTGTCGATGACGAACGTGGCGGTGCCGCCGAGGGCGGAGTTGACGGCATTGGCGTGGGTCGCCGACTCGCTGGTGGTGTAGTAGTTCGAGACGTTCACCGAGAAGCCGCGGATGTTGCGCACTCCCGCGGCGGCCAGGCGCGTGGCCATGGTGCCCGCCGCGACCCAGCCGGAGTTGCCGCCGTCGAGGTAGGCCCACGTGTTGGTGGCCTTGTCGCGGAACTGCTGGGTGGCGTACGTGAGCATGCGGTTGCGCTCCTGGACGGCCGCGTCGCTCATGCAGTTGAAGTCGCCGAGGCTGTCGGGCTCGATGACGACGACCGCGGGGCGGTCGCCGATGGCCGAGGCGAACGCGGAGATCCACGTCTTGTACGCGGCCTCGCTGCCGGCGCCGCCGCCGGAGTGGCCGCCGCAGGCGTCGCGGCCGGGGATGTTGTACGCCACGAGGACCGGCAGCTTGTCGGCCGTGTCGGCGGCGGTCACGTAGGAGGACACGGCGGAGCCGATGTCGCTGTTCCAGTTGCCGAACCAGCGGGCCATGGGCTTGTCGGCGATGGCGGACCGGATGCGGGCGGCGCGGGAGTCGGAGGAGTGGTCGCGTACCCAGGTGGCCGGGTTGGAGTCGGGGTCGACGTAGAAGCCGTCGGTCATGGCGAGCGGTCCCGACCCGGGCGGGGTGGAGGGCGAGGTCTCGGTGAGGGAGACGTTGTCCAGGGAGAAGGTGAAGCCGGCGTTCTTGCCGAGCTGGAAGGAGACCTGCCCGCCGGTCGTGCCGAGCGTGGAGGTGAAGGGGAAGGTGAAGCGCTTGCTGGTGGTGCCCAGGGAGAGGGTCTGGGTCAGCGTCCTGGTGTAGGGGGAGTCCGCGAGCTGCACGGTGGTGACGGCGCTGACCGGGGCGGAGGCCGAGGCGTCGAACGACAGCGTGTAGCTCTTGCCCTGGGCCAGGGTGATCGCGTTCTGGCCGACCATGGCGTCCCAGGGGTTGGCGGTGCCGCCGGTCACCTGGACCTGGAGCCTGCCGCCGTTGACGGCCATCGAGGTGTTGGCGGAGCTCCACCAGGGGGCGGTGCCGCCGGCGAAGGTGCCGTTGACCACGAGCTCGGGCGCCGCCGAGGCGGGCGTGGCGACGGCGACCGTCGCCGCTGCCGCCACTGTCGCGGCCGAGGCGGTGATCGCCAGCACGCGGGTTAACAACCGCATCAATGCTTCCCTTCGGTAGATCTGACTACGAAGACCCCAACTATCACAGGAGATCAACCACCATGTGACGACATATCCGAACATCGGGCAAGACGTTCTGTTGACAGGTGATGGCCGGAGCCGGACGTATACGCTGGTCGGAGGGGGTGTGTTCGGCCGGGATGATCTGGTAGGAAGGATCAGCCTGAGGAGGTTCGCGCATGGATCTCGTACCGTTCGAACTCGAGGCGCTGGACCCCCGGATCGCCGCCGTCGGTGGCGACAGGTGGCTCGAACGCCTTCACCGGGGCGCCCGCTGGACCGAGGGCCCCGTCTACTTCCCGGCGGGCCGCTTCCTCGTCTGGAGCGACATCCCGAACGACCGCATGCTGCGCTGGGACGAGCTGACCGGCGCCGTCGGCACGTTCCGCGAGCCGGCCGGCTACACCAACGGCAACACGCTCGACCGCGAGGGCCGCCTGGTCTCCTGCGAGCACGGCGCCCGCCGCGTGACCAGGACCGAGCACGACGGCTCCATCACCGTGCTGGCCGACCGATGGCGGGGCAAGCGGCTCAACAGCCCCAACGACGTGGTGGTCCGCTCCGACGGGTCCGTCTGGTTCACCGACCCGCCGTACGGGATCCTCAGCGACTACGAGGGACACCGCGCCGACCAGGAGATCGACGGCTGCCACGTGTACCGGATCGACCCGGTCACCGGCGAGCCCCGCGTCGTGGCCGACGACTTCGCCCGGCCGAACGGGCTGGCCTTCTCCCCTGACGAGAGCCGCGTCTACATCGCCGACACCGAGCGCGACCACGTGCGCGTCTTCGACGTCCACGACGACGGCAGCCTGTCGGGCGGCAAGGTGTTCGCCGAGCACACCGGCAAGGGCGGCTTCGACGGGCTACGGCTCGACGACACGGGGCGGGTGTGGGCGGCCGTCGGCAGGGCGGTCCACTGCTACGACCCCGACGGCACGCTCCTCGGCCGGATGATCCTGCCGGAGGCCGCCGCCAACCTCGTCTTCGGCGGCCCCAAGCGCAACAGGCTGTTCATCACCGCGACGACGTCCGTGTACTCGATCCTGCTGAGCGTCAGAGGAGCCCGCCCGGTGTGGGCGAGCTCCTGAGAGACGTCCGGGCAGGCTAGGCGAACGCCCAGGCGAACAGGTGGATCTCCCCGTCCTCGGGGGTGGAGAACGTCACGCTCTTCACCGTCTTGGCCGGGTCCAGCGCGATCGGCTGCGCCGCGAAGACGTGCGCGCCGATCGGCTGCAGTGCCCACGACCCCCAGAACAGCCGGTACGGCGCGCTGGCCACGATCTCGTTGCCGAACGCGGGCTGCTCTCCGCCGAAGTCGAGGATCCACTCGCTGAAGCCGAGCTTCCCGGTGCCGGTCGAGCCGTCGGTGTAGGTGACGGTCACGTTCGACTCGGGCCAGCCGTTGACCCCGGCCCCGAGGAAGGCGAGCTTGGTGGCCCCGGCGGGCGCGGCCATCTCGATGGGCTGGGTGCCGGGCCGCAGGTTGTCCCACTGGCCGGGCTTGCGGCTCGGCCAGGTGAACGTGAAGCCCTTCCAGGCGAACGTGCCGCCCGGCTTGAGCCCGGCGTCGGCCAGGGACTGCGCCGGGTAGCTGAAGCCGGGACCGTCGATGTTGGCCTCGTCGGGCACGGCGGCGTCGCCGATGCCGGAGTTGTTGTGATACCAGGCGATCGTGCCGCGTTTGGCCACGTTGAGCCGGGTGCTCGCGGTCACTCCGCTGCTGCTGCTCCCCGCCGGGTTGTCCACACTGATGGGCACGGTCACGAGGTCCGGCGCGGTGCCCGCGGCCACGGAGATCCGCACCTTGACGGCGGCCCTGCCGCCGGCCGGCACGCTCAGGGTCCCGCTCGCCGGTGACACGGTGATGCCCGCCGGCGGCTTGGCCTGCCAGGTCACGGTGGCCGCCGCGCCGAGCGACTGCACCGACAGCTCCGCGTCGACCGCGCCGCCGGGCTCGACGGGCGTGGCGCCGGGGGTGAGGCCGGCGACGAACGCCTTGGAGCCCTGGCCGAACGAGGGCGGGGCGTTGCGCGGGTCGGCCCCGAACGTCAGGTTCGGCGACGAGCCGAGCGTGAAGTCGAGCCGCCCGCCCCGGGTCGCGAACGACTCCGGCAGCCACGCCTTACCGGTCGCCACGCCGTTCACCCGCAGCGTCTGGATGTAGCGGTTGGCCGGGGAAGGCGCGCTGACCACGATGTCGCCCGCCGGCCGGGTGACCGTGACCTTGTCGAACAGCGGTGTGCTGACCAGCAGCTCGGCCCGGCCGGGGATGGCCGGGAACAGGCCCATGGCCGACCACACGTACCACGCGCCCATGGTGCCGAGGTCGTCGTTGCCGACGAGCCCGTCGGCGCCGGAGGTGAACAGCTCCTGCTGCACCCGGCGCACCACGTCCTGCGTCTTGTACGGCTGCCCCGCCCACGCGTACAGCCACGGCGACGGCAGCGCGATCTCGTTGCCCAGGTACGCGTACGCCTCGGCCGGGCCCGCGTTGAGCTTCTTGAAGTAGCCGTCGAGCCGCGGGATGACCTTGCTCAGGCCGCCCATCGCGGTGAACAGCCCTTGCGGGTTGTGCGGCACCATCCAGTGGTACTGGGCGCCGTTGCCCTCCATGTAGACGTCGGGCGCGGCCGGGTCGAACGGCGCGGTGAACGACCCCTCACCCATGCGCGGCTGGATCCAGCCGTTGCCCGGGTTGTAGAGGTTCTGCCACGACTGGGCGCGCTTCATGAACTCCGTGGCCGTCGCCTGGTCGCCGAGCCGGGTGGCGAGCTGCGCGATCCCGAAGTCGGCCACGGCGTACTCCAGCGTGGACGACGGGTCGGAGGGGACGAAGCCCTTGGCCATGTAGTCGGCGTTGCCGGGGCGCTCGTCGTACTGGGCCTCCGGGTGGCCGATGTCCTTCGGGCCGACGCGCCGGGCGGCCGCGGCCATCGCCTTCAGCGCCGCCGCCGAGTCGAAGCCGCGCGCCCCGAAGGCGTACATCGTGGACAGGATGGAGTGGTACGGGTCGCCGACCATGACCCCGGTGACGGCCGTCTGGTGCGACCAGCGGTCCCAGACGTTGCCCAGGGCCTGGGCGTTGTCGTACATCGACTGGGCGATGTCGGCGGCCACGTCCGGCACGAGGAGCGCCAGGAGCTGCACCTCGGTCCGGTAGATGTCCCAGCCGGAGAACGTCGCGTACTGGTGGTGCCCCGCGCGCACGGTCCTGGGTTTGCCGTCGAAGCCGGTGTAGGTGCCGTCCACGTCCTCGAAGACGTACGGCTGGAGCAGCGTGTGGTACAGGTTGCTGTAGAACGTGCGGCGCTGGTCCTCGGTGCCGCCGGCGACCCGGATCTGGCCGAGGCGCTGGTCCCAGACGGCGGTGGCCTCCTGGCGCACCTGGTCGAGGGCCTTGTCGCCGATCTCCTTGTCCAGGTTGTTCCGCGCGCCGTCGATGCTCACGTACGACAGGCCGACGCGCATCTGCACCGGCTTGGCGGGGTCGAACTCCAGGTACGCCCCGGAGCCGGGCCCGTTGACGGTGACGTCGGTGCCGGTGACCAGGTCGGCCCGGACGCGGGCCTTGGAGGCGTCGTTGGAGATGGTCTGCGTCCCCGGCCGCACCTCGTCGTTCTTCCAGGTGCCGTAGCCGGTGAACGGCTGGTCGAACGTGGCGTGGAAGTACACCTTGTACCGGAGGGGCGGGCCGCAGAAGCCGCCGGTCTTCACCCAGCCCTCGACCGTGTTCTGGCCGATGCGGGTCTCGCCGTCGTCGATGCCGTTGACGGAGCCGCTGGTGTTGAGCAGCAGCGTGGCGGGCTTGCCCTGCGGGAAGGCGAAGCGGGCGACGCCGGCGCGGGCGCTGACCGAGATCTCCGTGGAGACGCCGGTGTCCAGCGTGCTGCTGTAGTAGCCGGGCGCGGCCTTCTCGTTCTCGTGCTTGAACGTCTGGACGTAGTCCATGCCGTGGGTGGCGGGCGAGCGGGCGATCTTCCCGGAGAACGGCATGACGGGGAAGTCCTGGGCGCCGTTGCAGCCGGGCCCGGAGATGTGCGTCAGGGAGAAGCCGCGCAGCCGGTTGTCCTCGTACTGGTAGCCGCCTCCGGCGTCCTCGACCGTGTCGGGACTCCACTGCATCATGCCGAACGGGAGAACGGCGCCGGGGAACGTCATGCCGCCGCCCCCGCCGTGGCCGAAGTCGGTGGCCGCCTCCTTCGTGCCGTGGAAGACGTTGACCAGCTCGGTCGGGCTGACGTCGACGCCCACCTCGGCGGCGGCGGTCACGGGGGGCGGGGCGCCGGGCGGCAGGGCCAGGGCTGCCAGCAGGACGGTGACGGTAGGTAAGGACCATGGGGACATGGCGGGCCTCCAGAACGCGGTTTGCAGCATCGAAACGCCGATGACCGGAGACGGTCAACGAGCAGAAACGGCGGGCAGAGCCTGCCACCGGCGGTGGCCGCCCGTGGCTCGAATAGGGGTTGGCGCGCCCCCGGGGTCGTTGGCACATTCGCAGGAAGCCCCTGTGTCGCACCCCGGCCGGAGGAGATCCCGCGATGACCGTCCCGCCCAGGCGCCGCCTCGCGCGCCGCGGGCGCCACTCCGACATCCCGCTGTGAACACTGCCGTCCACCAGGAGGCGCCATGTCCCATCTCGCCCCGTCCCAGCCAGCTGTCCAGCAACAGGTCACCGCCGTGCTCGTGGGCGGCCCCGACCACCTGCCGGGGGACCGGCGCGTCCAGCGGGTCAGCGCCGGCACCGACACGCTCAAGCTGCCGCACGGCGCCGGGTACGAGCACTTCCGGCACCACGGCGAGAGCACCACGGTCGACGGCGCGGACGCCCTCGTCTTCCAGTGGGTCATGCACACGGCCATCGCGGAGTGACCCGCCGCCTCCCCGGCCCTTTCGGGGGGCCGGGGTTCGGCCGGGTCAGGCCTGGCGGCTCATCAGGTCGGCGGGCAGCTCGGTCCGGCGGGTGACGTTGAGCTTGCGGTAGATGCGGGTCAGGTGCTGCTCCACCGTGCTGACCGTGATGAACAGCTTGCCGGAGATCTCCCGGTTGGAGTAGCCGTCGGCGGCCAGCGCCGCGACGCGCCGCTCGGCGTCGCTGAGCACGGGCCGCACGCCGCCCGGCTCCGCCTCGCCGTCCTCGTCCTCGCCCGGCGCGAGGTCCGGGTCCAGGACCGTGATCCGGCACTCGTCGGCCAGGGCGCGCGCCCGCCGTCCCACCATCCACGCGCGCCGGAACTCGCCCATCGCCCGGTACGCCTCCGTGAGCTCGCCGAGCGTCCTGGCCAGCTCGTACCGGTCACCGCTCGACTGGAGCAGCTCGGCCGACTGGCGCAGCATCATGACGCGGTGGCGCGGCTCGCCGACGGCGGCCAGCAGCCGCAACCCCGCCCCGTGGACGCGGGGGGCGCGGCGGTCGCAGCGGGCGAGCTGGTCCTCCACGAGCACCCGCGCCTCCTCCGGCTCCTCCAGCCGGATCAGCGCCTCGGCCACGTCCAGCCGCCACGCGATGAACCCCGGCGCGTCCAGCCCCCACGCCCGCATGAGCTCGCCGCACAGCCGCAGGTCGCGCAGCGCCTGCAGGGGCTGGCCGGCCATCAGGTGGAAGCGGCCCCTGCCGTACAGGTAGTGCAGGCCGAACCGGGTCTCCAGCATCGCCTCCGGCACCGGCCGGTCCGCCTGGGGCAGGAACTCCTCGAACCGGCCCATGGCCGCGCCCGCCAGGAGCAGGCTGCCGATCGGGCCGCCGACGGCCACGCCCCAGCTCCCCGGCGGGATGATCTCCAGGGCCCGCCGCGCGTCGTCCACCGCGCCCGTGAGGTCGCCCCGCCGCAGGTGGATCTCCGCGCGGATCGCGGACAGCCGTGCCTGCCGGCTCGGAGCGTGGCGCGAGGCGGCCTCGGCGATGAACGCGTCGCACCACGGCGCCGCCCGGTCCGCCCGGCCCGTGTAGGTGAGGGTGAGCAGCGCGCTCTCGACGGTGTCCATGGACATCTCGTCCAGACGGCAGCCGCGCAGCACCCGCTCGGCCGTGGCGGCCGGCTCGTCGGGGCACTCGTCGGCCAGCGCGCGGGCCAGCGCCCCCGCCGACTCCAGGCGGCGGCCGACGCTGAGCGAGTGCGCCGCGCCGCTGGCCTGCTCGTCGCTGAGCTTGGGCAGGTGCGGCAGGAACGACGGGTAGCTGCTGCGGAACCAGGCGCGTGCGGCCGCCAGCTCGGCCACGGTCTCGCGGTCCGGCTCCGCCAGCTCGCCGAGGCGGGCGAGCACGTCCTTGGCGTCGGTGTCGTGGCCGTGCCACAGCAGCGCCTTGGCCAGCACCACGGCGTCGCCGCCGCCCAGGTGGCCGTTGTGCAGCGCGGCGGTCAGCTCGGCGAGGTGGCCGGCGGGGGTGCTCGGGTTGATGCGCCACTTGGCGCGTACCAGCGTGGTGGTGATCCGGGCGCGCCGCCGCTCGTCGGCGCACGCCTGCCAGGCCAGCTTGAGGTACTCGATCGCGGGCTCCACGTCGCCGTCGCGCAGCGCCTGCTCGGCGGCCTCCTCCAGGACGGGCAGCGCCCACGGGTGAGCGGCGTGGCCGCCCCGGATGAGGTGGTCGGCCACGGCCGCCACGGGAGCGCCGTCGTGGTAGGCCAGCTCGGCGGCGCGGCGGTGCAGGAGGGCGCGCTCGGAGCCGTCCAGCCCGGCCAGCACCGCCGCCCTGGCGGCCTCGTGCCGGAACCGGCCGCCGCTGAGCAGCCCGGCGCCGGTCAGCGCCTGCTCCGCCCGCGCCGCGTCCGCCACACCCGCCCGCCGGTCCGGCTGACCCCCGTACAGCCGGTCCGTCTCCGCACGTGCGGTCGTGTCTCCATGTGCGGTCGTGTCTCCACGTGCGGTCGTGTCTCCACGTCCGGCCGTCTCCCCATCCGCGGTCGTCCCCGCACGTCCGGTCGTGTCGCCGGTGTCGGCGCGGCTGAGGAGACGGGCCGCGGCGGCGGTGGTCCCCGCCACCGCCAGCGCGCGGGCCATGAGCAGGGCCTCCGGGCCGGCGCGGTGCAGGCAGGCGACGACGGCCTCGCCGTACCTGTCGCCCGGGGCGCCGGTGTCCTGGAGGTCCTCCAGCGCGGCGTCCACGAGCAGCCGGTTGCCCCCGCTCACCTCGTGGCAGCGCGCCGCGAACCGGGCCGCCGCCTCCTCGCCCGCCAGTCGCGCCACCCGCTCGGCGACGCCCTGCTCCGTCAGGTGGCCGAGCCGCACCTGCCGGCAGTGCGGCTGCCGGAGGACCTCGGTGTGCAGGAGGTTCGGGAGGCGGGCCTGGTGTCCGGGCGTGCCGAACACCAGCATGATGCGCGCGTACTTCACCCGCCGCGCCAGGTACGACAGGCAGAGCTGGGACGCGCGGTCGGCGTGGTGCATGTCGTCGACCGCGATGACGAGCGGGCAGCGCTCCGACAGCTCCAGCAGCACCGTGCAGAGCGCGTCCACGATCTGCACGTCCACGTGCTCGATCGAGTCGGCGCGCGGGTCGCTGGAGATGTGCGCGCGGGCGCCCTCCTGCAGCAGGCGCAGCGTGGTGGCGCGGTGCTCCTCGGTCATCGGCGCGTTGTGGAGGAGCTGCGACAGCACGCCCAGGGGCAGGTCGCGCTCGGCCAGCGAGCCCATGGCGCTCAGCGGCAGCGCGCCGTGCTCGAACGCGTCGTCGGCGAAGCCGTACAGCAGCCGGCTCTTGCCGGTGGCGATGGCGCCCGTGACCAGGGCGATCCGGCCGCGGCCGGCCACCGCCTCCTCCAGGAGCCCGTGCAGCAGGGTCATGGCCTGCCGTTCGTCGTCCACGGCCATGATGGCCCTCCTCGGTGTCGTCGGTGGTGGGGCTCGCGGCCGGTCAGTGGCCGGCCGGTTCCAGCGGGCGCCGCCGGGTGGGGCGGCCCTGGGCGGCGCCGCACGCGGGGGCGGCGGCCGTCCGGTCCGCGAAGGCGTCGTCCGGGAAGGCGTCGCCGCCGGTGAGCCGGCTCTCGGGCCCGGTGGCCGCGAGCAGGCGGGCGCCGGCGGCGCGGACCGCGGCGTACGCGGCGGCGGCGACGTCGCGGCCGATGCCCGCCCCCCACGCCACGGCGTCGCCCGTCCCGCACTCGGCGTAGATCACGACCTCCTCCGGTGTCCGGCCGCCCAGCGCGGGCCGGTGGGGCGTCAGGCGCTGGTCGTCCAGCGCCGGCGCGGTGCGGTGGACCGCGCGCACCTCGATGCCCCACGGCGCGAGCACCGACCCGATCGTGCGCACGGCGTCCGCGCGCGGCCCGCTCACCTCGAACCCGCCGTCGACATACAGCGTCGCCGTCACCGGCTCGCCGCCGGCCGGCAGCGGCTCGGCCGGGTCGCCGCGGTGCAGGTACTCCTCCTCGAACAGCGCGCCGATGCGGCTCGGCGACAGCTCGCCGCCGCCGTCCTCGGCCGTGGCCTGGACGCGGGCCGCCAGGTCGGCCTGCAGGCCGCGGGGCAGGTGCAGGCCGTGCCAGGCGCTCATCACGTACGCGACGCCGCCCTTGCCGGACTGGCTGTTGATCCGCACGACCGCCTCGTACGTGCGGCCCACGTCGGCGGGGTCCACCGGCAGGTACGGCATCCGCCAGGGCAGGCCGGCGGCGGTGACGCCGTCCTCGGCGGCACGGCGCTCGCGGTCCTCGAAGCCCTTGTTGATCGCGTCCTGGTGCGACCCGGAGAAGGCGGTGTAGACCAGGTCGCCGCCGTAGGGGTGGCGCGGGTGGACGGGGAGCTGGTTGCACAGCTCGACGGTGCGCCGGACGGCGTTGATGTCGGAGAAGTCGATGCCCGGGTCGATGCCGTGGGCGTACAGGTTCATGCCGAGCGTCACCAGGCAGACGTTGCCGGCCCGCTCGCCGTTGCCGAACAGGCAGCCCTCGATCCGCTCGGCGCCGGCCAGCAGCGCGAGCTCGGCGGAGGCGACGCCGGTGCCGCGGTCGTTGTGCGGGTGGACTGACAGGCACACGTGCTCGCGGCGCGACAGGTGCCGGCCGAGCCACTCGATCTGGTCGGCGAAGACGTTCGGCAGGGACCGCTCGACCGTCGTCGGGAAGTTGAGGATGATGCCGCGGCCGGCGGCGGGCTGCCAGACGTCCATGACGGCCTCGCAGACCTCCAGCGAGAAGTCCAGCTCGGTCTCGTTGAACAGCTCGGGGGAGTACTGGTAGCCGAGGTCGCAGTCGGGCAGGGTCCGCTCGGCGTGGTCCATCATCACCCGCGTCGCCCGGACCGCGAGCTCCTTGCAGCCGGCCCGGTCGAGGTCGAACACCACCTGGCGGAACTGCGGCGACGTCGCGTTGTAGATGTGGATCACGGCGCGGGGCGCGCCCCTGAGGCAGTCCAGGGTGGCCGTGATCAGCTCCTCGCGGGCCTGGGTGAGCACGGTGATCCGCACGTCGTCCGGGATGTGCTCCTGCTCGATGAGCAGGCGGACGAAGTCGTGGTCGTCCTGGCTGGCCACCGGGAAGCCGACCTCGATCTCCTTGTAGCCCATGGACACGAGGAGGTCGAACATCATGAGCTTGCGCTCGGGGCTCATCGGGCGGGCCAGGGACTGGTTGCCGTCGCGCAGGTCGGTGGACAGCCAGCGCGGCGCCGAGCTGATGCGCCTGCTCGGCCAGGTGCGGTCGGTGAGGTCGAGGGGGGTGAATCCGGTATAGCGTTCTGCACCCTGCATCGTCGGATTTCCTTTCCAGGAACACGGCTTCGCCAGGAGGATCGCAACGGGATGGTCGCGGTGCGTGGTCGCGGGTCTTCCGCTTTCGCCGGCCCCGGAGCTAGAGTGCAAATTCCGGAATACCACGGTGTGAATGTTCGGTACCGCTGGGGGAGAAGGGCCGGTCATAATCTCGTGTGATGGCCCTGAAGCTATAGGGGTGTCGGGGGCCCGGCAAGAAGGTGGACCAGGAGTTCAGGGGCGGATATCCAGGGGGAGTACGACCGGGTATCGAAAGGCGCATCCGGCCTACACCTTTCGGATTACTCCCTTAACCGCCGCCCGGTCCTGAGGTCACAATCCGGGCTATGGCCGCTCCCTGGACACCTCCGGCCCCCCGTCCCCTTCTCTTTTCCACCGGCGTTCGCGTGCTCCTGCTGTGCGTCGCCGAGGCCCGCCCCGGAGTGCTCGCCGTGTCGGCGCTGCGCTATCTGTCCGGGATGGCGCTCGTACTGCCCGCCGTTCCGGCTCCCGAACCTCTGAAGGTCGTGCAGGGCGCGACCGCGTGGGTCCTGTCGATCTTCGCCGTCTATCTGTTCAACGGCGTCACGGACGTGGCCGAGGACCGCATCAACGGGTCGGGCCGGCCCATCGCGCGGGGCGACCTCGATCCGCGGGTCGCGGCCGTGGTGGCCGCGGCGGCGGGCGCGCTGTCGCTGGCGGCGACGGCCGGCCTGCCGCACCCGATGGTGTGGATCATCGCGGCCAACCTCGTGCTGGGATTCCTGTACTCGGGACCGCCGCTGTCGCTGAAGGACAGCTGCGGCGGCACGGTCGCGGTCCTGTGCCTGTCGGGACTGCTGTCGTACGCGGGGGGAGCGGTCGTGGCGGGCTCGGCCACCTATGAAGGCGTGGCGGGGTCGGCGACGGTTTCGGCTGTGGCGATGGTGCAGATGCCGCCGTCGCTGCTGGTCTTCGCCGCGGCGGCGACCTGTTGGATGGTGCTGGTGGGCGTGCCCGCCAAGGACCTGTCGGACATCCCGGGGGACACGGCGGCGGGCCGGCGGACGCTCGGGGTGCTGATCGGCGAGCGGAGGTCGCGGCAGGTGATGATCGCGGCGGCGCTGGTGGTCCTGGCCGCGTTCGGGCTCGCGGTGGTGCTCCTGGAGGTGCCCCTGGTGGCGGTGCTGGCGGTCATGGCGGCCGGGGTCGTGGCCGTCGCGGTGGCCGGAACGATGCCCGGAGCGGTGACCGGAAGGATGGCCGGAACACTTGCTCCCGGAAAGCGTACAGGTAGTGCCGGTCGTGGTGCTCGACGTCGCCCATACCGGGCATTCATGTTAACGCAGCATCTACTACACATTACCCCTCTTCTGACTAATATATGGCCATAAGTGTTGCATTAGTGTGCCCGCTGCGCGATGCTAGGCTCACTCGTGCACTCCCCATGGCGGAGGGTGGACCTTGGACGCGGCACACGGGGCGGCGGAGGATCCGGCGAGATTCGTCGAAGCTTGTCGCGAAGAAGTTCTCACGGAATTCGAAATCGCACTCCGGACCAGCGGAAACGCTCTCTTCTCCGATCCGGTCGCCAGGGGCCAGGCGGTCTCCACGGCCCGATACGTGCTCGACGACGTCGCGGCTACGCTACGCGCTGGAAAGATACAGATAAGTAGTCTTTCCAAATTCCACGCCTGGGAGGTCGGGAACGCGCGGGCGGCCAGCGGCACCCATCCGAAAACTTCGCTTGAGGCGGGCTCACTTTTCTTCGGGATAGCGCTTTCGCACCTCACCCGTCGTATCACCGCTGAATGCGTCTCGCCGGCCGAGGAATTCGTACTGGCCGCGACCGGTCTGGAGGCGAGCCTGTCGCGCCGCATCCGCGAGGCCGCCGACAGCTACCACGGGTTCCTGCTGAACCAGGTGCACGAGGCCCAGGAGGAGGAGCGCCGCCGCATCGCCCGTGAGCTGCACGACCGCATCGGCCACGGCACGAGCGTCGCCCACCAGCAGCTCGCCCTGTCGGAGGCGTACCGGGCGACCGACCCGGCCCGCGCCTCCGCCAAGATCGTGGTGGTGCAGCAGGCCATCCAGGAGACCATGGAGAACCTGCGCCAGATGACCTCCGAGCTGCACCCGCAGACCCCGGTGAAGAACCTGGAGAAGTCGCTGCTGGACTTCCTGGAGGCGGTCGGTGACGACTCCATCTCCATCGCGTTCGACGTCAACGGCGACGAGTCGTGGGTGGACCCGCGCGTGCTCGACGAGGCGTTCCTCATCCTGCGCGAGACCGTGCGCAACTCGCTCACCCACGGCGACCCGACGATCATCCGGCTCAACGTGGACATCGCCCCGCACGAGCTCATCGCGTCGGCCCGCGACAACGGGCGGGGCTTCGACCCGGCGAACGCGCGCCGGCGCGGCGGCGTGGGACTCACCTCCATGCGCGAGCGCGCGGAGCTGCTCGGCGGTACGGTGACGGTCTCCAGTGAGCCCGGCGGCGGATGCCTCGTCGAGCTGTACATCCCACTCAGAGGACAGGCCGGTGGACCGGACGACGCCTAAGCCCATCTCCGTCGCCTTGGTGGACGATCACACGCTGTTCAGGGAGGGCCTGCGCGAGATCCTCGAATCCTTCGGCGGCATGGACGTCGTGGGCGAGGCCGGCGACTCCGGCGCGGCGGTCGCCCTGGTCGAGGAGACCGAGCCGGACGTCGTGCTGCTCGACGTGGAGATCCCCGGGGACGAGGTCACCGAGACCGTGGCGCGGATCCGGCGGCTGTCGCCGGAGACGCGGATCATCATCCTCAGCATGTATGACGGGCCGCAGCTCCTCACCCGGCTGCTCGCCGCCGGCATCCGGGGATATCTGCACAAGAGCGTCCACCGGGACGAGCTGATCGCGGCCGTGCGCAGCGTGTACGACGACCAGTCCAGGCTGGTGCTCGCGGTGTCGCGGAGCAGCCTGGCCCACGTGGAGGCGCCGACCGCCGGAGTGCTGTCGGACAAGGAGCTGGAGGTGCTCCAGCTCGCCGCGCAGGCGCTGAGCAACAACCAGATCGCCCGCCGCCTGGGGCTGGCCGAGGCGACGGTGAAGCGGCACATGCGCAACATCTTCCTGAAGCTGAACGCGGTCTCGCGCATCGACGCGGTCAACAAGGCGCTCGCCGGGTCGCTCATCATGCCTCAGAGCAGGGGCGACGGCGACTGATCCCCGTCGGAGGCGAAGACGCCGGTCAGCTTGTCGCGGACCTCGGACGGCAGCTCGACCGCGCAGGCGGCCAGGTTCATCTCCAGGTGGACCTGGCTGCGCGTGCTCGGCACCGGGACGGTGTATTCACCCTGCGCCAGCAGCCAGGCCAGCGCCAGCCGCCCGGCGCTCAGGTCGAGCCGCGCGGCCACGGCCTCCAGCGCCTGCAGACCGGTGCAGTGCCCGTCCCGTCCCGGCCCGAAGCGCGGGTCGCCGAGCCGCCAGTCGCCCGGCTCGAAGCCGGCGTCCACCCTGATCCGGCCGGTGAGGAAGCCCCGGCCCAGGGGGCGCGCCGCCACCAGCGCGATGCCCAGCTCGCGCACCGCGGCGAGCAGCGCGGGGTCGGCGTACCGGCCCCAGACGGAGTACTCGGCGCTCAGCGCGGTGACCGGGTGGACGGCGTGGGCCTCGCGGAGCTGCCGCAGCGTGCCGTTGGTCAGCCCGACATAGCGGATCTTCCCGGCGCGCACCAGCTCGGCCAGGCGGCCCATGCTCTCCTCGACCGGCACGCGGCCGTCGCGGCAGTGCAGGTAGTACAGGTCGATGTGGTCGACGCCGAGCCGTTGGAGTGAGGCGTCGCAGTCGCGCTCCAGCGCGCCGGGGCCGTCGTCGTAGCAGACCCGGCCGTCCGCCTCCATGGCGCGCACGCCGCCGCGCGTGCACAGCGTCACCTCGTGCCTCCGCCCGGCGACGGCCCGCCCGATGAGCCGCTCGGCCCGGCCCGCCGCGTAGAAGGCGGACGTGTCGACGAAGGTCACCCCCGCGTCGAGCGCCCTGCGGATCAGGCGGTCGGCCTCGGCCTCGTGCACCGGGCCGTAGGCGCCGGCGAGGGCCAGCGAGCCCAGCCCGATGGAAGAGATGACCGGCCCCGTCCGGCCCAGCCTCGTGTAACGCACCGAAATCCCTCCATGCGCCTTTCCCGATCACCGGCTCCGACCGGGGACCGGGAAATCGGGCAGCGAATGCGGTCTTGCGCGAGAGACCAGGCGCGGCTGTCGATTAGCGAGCTTCAGTGTTACCCAATGGTAGGGGAAGCTGAAGCAGAAGCAACGGCCCCACCCCCTATTAACCCCCTAATTGCCAGCATGACCCCATAAAGAGTTTTGTCGGCCTTTTGGGTTATCGGTGGATTAGCTACTGTGCGGATGTTCCGTGCTGACGGGCGTGAGGAGGTCGTGTGATCGAGAAGATCCTGCCCGCGACCGTCAAGGCATTCGACGCCTTCAACGATCCACCGGAGGCCGCCCTCTTTCCCGAGGAGGCCGAGCTGGTGCGGCGGGCCGCGGACAAGCGCCGCCGCGAGTTCACCACCGGCCGCCACTGCGCCCGCAAGGCCATGGAACGGCTCGGGCTGCGCCCCGTCCCGGTGCTCAGCGGCTCCCACGGCGAGCCGTGCTGGCCGCACGGCATCACCGGCAGCATCACCCACTGCGCCGGCTACCGGGCCGCGGCCGTCGGCGCGTACCCGGCACTCATCGGCATCGACGCCGAGCCGGACGCCCCGTTGCCGCCCGGCGTGCTGGAGGCCGTCTCGGTGCCCAAGGAGCGCGACATGGTGCGCCGGCTGGGCGAGCGGCACCCGGGCACCGCCTGGGACCGCCTGCTGTTCAGCACCAAGGAGTCGGTCTACAAGGCATGGTTCCCGCTGGCGGGGCGGTGGCTGGACTTCCAGGACGCCGCCGTCACCGTGGACCCGCTGCGCGGCACGTTCACCGCGCACCTCATGGTGTCGGGGCCGCGCTGGCAGGGGGAGCGGCTGACCGGCTTCACCGGGCGCTGGACGGCCGGCCGCGGCCTTCTCCTCACCGCCATCGCCGTGGTGGGCGTCCCCCGGGCCGCCGCCGCGGCGGGCTCGCGCCGGGTGGAGGCCCGGTCATGAGGTTCGGGGTGGTGCTCATCAGCGAGGGCGGCACGCGCGCCCGGTGGACGGCCACGTGCCGCCGGGCCGAGGCTCTCGGCTACGACGTCATCGCCGTGCCCGACCATCTCAACCTGATGGCGCCGTTCCCCACCGCCCTGCTCGCCGCCGAGGTCACCGAGCGGCCGGTCATCGGCACGTACGTGCTCAACGCCTCCTTCCACCGGCCCGCGCTGCTGGCCCGGGAGGCGGCGACCGTGGACCTGCTCATCGACGGCCGGCTGGAGCTGGGGCTCGGCACCGGGTACGTGCGGGAGGAGTTCGAGGCGGCCGGCCTGCCGTTCGGCGCGGGTCACCGCGTACGGGCGCTGGAGCGGCTGGTCGGCGAGCTGGACGGGCTCCTGGGCGGCCGGACGCCGCCGCTCATGATCGGCGGCCACGGCGACCGCGTGCTGCGCCTGGCCGCGCGGCGGGCCGAGATCGTCAGCTTCACCGGCGCGCCGTTCCGCCCCGAGTACGGCAGGACGGCGCTCGTGGACGCGGCCGAGCTGACGCGCCGCGTCGTCTTCGCCCAGGAGGCGGCCGGGCCGCGCGCCGCGGACCTGGAGCTGAACGTGCTGTCCAAGGCCACGGTGCTGACCCGCGACCGCCGGGCGGGGGTGGAGAGCCTGCGGCGCTACGCCCCCGACCTGACCACCGAGCAGCTCCTGGAGGTGCCGACGCTGTTCGCCGGCACGCCGGAGGACATCGCCGAGCAGGTGCGCCGGCACGAGAAGACGTTCGGCTTCACGTACGTCACGGTGATGGAGCCGGCCATGGACGACTTCGGGAAGGTCATCGAACTCCTCCGCTGAGCAGCGGCACGCGCGGCTCGTACGGCGTCGCGGGCGGCCGCCCGCCGGGCACCCCGTACGAGGGGCCGTGCGCCAGGCCGTGCAGGCAGGCCGTCAAGCTGCGGGCCTCCACGTTGAGGTAGTAGCTGTGCCGCAGCAGCTCGTCGATCTGGTGCAGCGCGAGCCAGCGGAACCCCGGATGGCCCGGCAGCGGGTCCTCGTCCGTCTCGGCCACGACGTAGCGATTGCGCGCGTGGTAGAACCGGCCGCCCTCCTCCGACAGCACGGTGTCGAACCGGAGCCGGGCCCGCGACGAGCCCCGTACGGCGTCCAGCACCACGTCCACCAGCGGCGGGCGGGCGGCGGCCGGCAGGTGGTCGTAGTTGCCCGGCGTGCACTGCACGGTCGGCGCCAGCTCGACCACGTCGGTGTAGCCCGGGTCCACGCGCGCCTGCACCAGGGCGTGGACCACCCCGCCGATCGTCCTGACCAGGAACGCCACCAGGCCCGTGCCCACCGGCGCGAGCATCGGCTGCGACCAGCCGGCCACCTCCCGGCCGCGCGCCTCCACCCGTACCCCGATGACGTCGAAGAACCGGCCCGTCTCGTGGGAGATGCGCCCGCCGGAGCGGCGCCAGCCGCGCACCCGGTCCAGCGGGACGAGCGCGGCGCGGACGTCGGCCGTGGAGCGCAGCCCGCTGAGCCAGCTCAGGATCTCGCCCAGCTCGTGGCGGGCCCCGCGCGAGGCGTCGCGGGAGCGCGCCACCGCGCCGGCGAAGCCCGCCGGTCCGGCGCCCTCCGAGACCCGCTGGGGCGGCAGGCAGGACAGCACGGTCCTGGCGTCCATGTTGACCCGGTCCGGCACCCCCAGCAGCCCGTACACCCGCGCCAGCGGCAGCCAGCGGAACCCCTCGGCGGCCTCCACGTGCCCCGGGACCTCCACGACCATGTTGCGGTTGCGCTTGCGGTAGAACCACGCGCCCTGCTCCGACTGGCGCGTGTCGGCGAGCACCCGGCCGCGCGGCTCCCGGAAGAGGTCCAGGTACGGCACCGCCCGCCCCTGGTGCACCCGCGTGTAGTTGCTCCGCGTGGCCTGCACCGTCGGCGACACCTGCGGCCCGTCGGGGTTGCCCGGCTCGTTCTTGGCCTGCATCAATGCGTACGGCACCCCGTCCACCCGCTTGAGCAGGATGCCCAGGATGCCCGTCTCGGGCTGGTTGATGATGGGCTGCGTCCAGGCCGGCACCGGACCAGCGGGGCGGTGGACGTCGAGCCCCTCGACGGTGAAGAAGCCGCCGCTGTCGTGCCGCAGATTGCCCGTCGCCGGGTCCGCGTGCCAGGCGGGCAGCTCCTCCAGCGGCAGCCGCGCCACGTCCATGGAGGTGTGCCCGGCGACCTCCTGGAGCCAGTCGTGAACGTCGATGATGGCAGGCTCCTCACCACGGCGGTCCCGTCACGGCGGGCCGTTCCAACCGTCCGTGGCCGAAGCTGTCATGCCCCGCGGCGCCGCTCAACCCCTGCCCGCCCCGCCCCCCACCCCAGGCGCGGGCACGGCCCGGAGCCCCGGCAGGATAGGGGTTCTTCGGTGGGCGGCCCCTTCGTAGCCTTCTAGGGTGGACGCCATGACCGATCATCGGGACGTGCGAGCCAGTGACCAGGACCGCGAACGGGTGGCGGAGACGCTCCGCGTCGCGGTCGGCGAGGGACGGATCACGCTGGAGGAGCTGAACGAGCGCATCGACCGGACCTACCGGGCGCGCACGCTCGGGGAGCTCGACGAGGTCGTGGCCGACCTGCCGCGGGACGGCTCGCTGCCCGCGGTCGTCACCGCCGCCCCGCCGCCGCAGGGCTTACCCGGGCCCGCCGAGCTCCAGCTCCACACGGGCAGCGGCAAGGTCGCGCAGGTGGGCCGCTGGGCGGTGCCCCGGCACATCAGCGCGAAGGCGGGCCGATGGGGCACGGTGCGGATCGACTTCACCCTCGCGGAGTGCCCGCACCCGGAGGTCCATCTCGACGTGGAGATCACCTCGTGGTTCGGCGACATCGTCGTCGCGGTCCCGCGCGGCTGGCAGGTCCGTGACGAGCAGGTCGTCCGGCGATGGATGGGCGCCGTCCACAACCGCCCCCCGGCGCCCCTCGCGCCGGACGGCGTCACCGTACGGCTCACGGGCTACGTGCAGACGGGAGACGTCTGGGTGAGGTACCGCCGGCCGGCCACGTGACGGCCGTCCGCAACCTGAGGAGGAACGCATGGCGTGCCGGATCTGTTCGGGCCGTCTCCACCAGTTCGCCGACTTCGGCAGCCAGCCGGTCTCGGACGCCTTCGTCACCCCCGGGGACCCGCGGGAGGAGTACGTGTTCCGGCTGGCCGTGGGCGTCTGCGAGGACTGCTCCATGGTGCAGCTCCTGGAGGAGGTGCCCCGGGAGCGCATGTTCCACGACGGATACCCCTACCTGTCCTCCGGCTCCGCCGTGATGCGCGAGCACTTCTGGAGCCTCGCCGAGCGGTTCCTCGCCACCGACCTGGCCGGCGACGACCCGTTCATCGTCGAGCTGGGCTGCAATGACGGCACCATGCTCCAGCGCGTGGCCGAGGCCGGGGTGCGGCACCTCGGCGTGGAGCCGTCCGGCGGGGTCGCCGACCTGGCCGCGGCCAAGGGCGTGCGGGTGCGCAAGGACTTCTTCGAGGCCGCCACGGCCGCCGCCGTGCTGGCCGAGGACGGGCCGGCCGATGTGATCTACGCGGCCAACACCCTGTGCCACATCCCGTACATGGACTCGATCCTCGGCGGCGTCGCCACACTGCTGCGGCCGGACGGCGTGTTCGTCTTCGAGGACCCCTACCTCGGCGACATCGTCGAGCGCGCCTCCTACGACCAGATCTACGACGAGCACTTCTACTTCTTCTCCGCCCGCTCGGTGAGCGGCATGGCGCGGCGGCACGGCTTCGAGCTGGTCGACGTGGAGCGGCTGCCGGTGCACGGCGGCGAGGTCCGCTACACGCTGGCCCGGCGGGGGGCACGGACGCCGAGCCCGGCCGTGGCCGAGCTGCTCGCGGCCGAGGACGCCGCCGGCGTCAGCGACCTCGCCACACTGACGGCCTTCGCCGCCCGCGTGGCCGACAGCCGCGACCGGCTCGTGGCGCTGCTCACCCGCCTGCGCGACGAGGGCGCCCGCGTGTACGGCTACGGCGCCACGGCCAAGAGCGCGACCGTGCTCAACTACTGCGGCATCGGCCCGGACCTCGTGTCGTTCGTGTCCGACACCACCCCGGCCAAGCAGGGCAGGCTCACGCCCGGCTCGCACATCCCCGTGCGCGGCCCCGAGGCGTTCGCCGACCCCTATCCCGACTACGCGCTGCTGTTCGCGTGGAACCACGCCGAGGAGATCATGGCCAAGGAGGAGGGGTTCCGCGAGGCGGGCGGCACGTGGATCCTCTACGTGCCCGAGGTCCGGCTGGTCCGAGCCTGATGAGCGCCCTGACGAGCAACGGCATGAGGCACCGGCGGCTCGCGGTGGAGGGGGCGGTCGAGTTCGTCCCCGAGGTGTTCCACGACGAGCGGGGCGACTTCGCCTCGCCGTACCAGGAGCACGTCTTCGCGGGCGCCGTCGGGCGCCCGCTCTTCCCCGTGGCGCAGGTCAGCCGGAACGTGTCGCGGCGCGGCGTCGTGCGCGGCGTCCACTACACGCTGGTGCCGCCCGGCACCGCCAAGTACGTCTACTGCGCGGCGGGCCGGGTCCTCGACATGGTGGTGGACCTGCGCGTGGGCTCGCCCACGTTCGCCCGGTGGGAGGCGGTCGAGCTGGCCGCCGACACCGCCCGCGCGGTGTACGTCCCGCCGGGGGTCGGCCACGCGTTCGCCGCGCTGGAGGACGGCTCGGTGGTCAGCTACCTGCTGTCCAGGGAGTACCGCAAGGAGCACGAGCTGACGCTGTCGGTCTTCGACGAGGAGATCGGGCTGCGGCTGCCGTCCGGGCTGGGGCCGCTGGTGCTGTCCGAGCGCGACCGGCGGGCGCCCACCCTCGGTGAGGCGGCGGCGCGGGGACTGCTCCCCGAGTACACCCGCTGACCGGGGCAGGCACCCGCCCGCGGTGACCTGCGGAAAACCACAGGTATGTCCGGGTGTGCGCATCATTCCGGCAGGGGGGCGGCCGAACCTACCGTTCATCGCCATGATGGGAAAGTTGTTCGACGTCCCGCGACGGGTGCGGGCCGGGCTGGCCGCCGTGCTCGCGCTGGCCGCGGTGGCCATGCTGACCGCCATGACGGGCAGCACGACGCAGCCGTCGCCGGCCTCGGCACCGCCCGGCGAGTTCAGCGCCGCGCGGGCCCTGGCCCACCTGGAGAGGTTCGCCGCCGAGCCGCGCCCGCTCGGCGGCCCGGCGAGCGGCAGGGCCAGGAACTACCTGGCCGGGCAGTTGCGCGCGGCGGGGCTCAAGGTCGAGATCCAACGCGCCGTCGGGGCGCGGTCGGCGGCCGGGCTGGCGACGTTCGGGCAGGTGCGCAACATCGTGGCCACCCTGCCCGGCCAGGACCCCACGGGGACCGTGCTGGTGGCGGCCCACTACGACTCCGCCGCCATGGGACCCGGCGCCTCCGACGACGGCGCGGCGGTCGCCGCGATGCTGGAGACCGTCCGCGCGCTGGGCGCGGGCGGACGCCTCCGCAACGACCTGGTGCTGCTGATGTCGGACGGCGAGGAGGACGGCGTGCTCGGCGCCGAGGCGTTCGTCCGGGAGCATCCCCTCGGCCGCAAGGGCGGGGTCCTCCTCAACTGGGAGGCCCGCGGGGTCGGCGGCCCCTCCCTGATGTTCGAGACCTCCAGGGACAACGCCCGGCTGGTCGAGACGTTCGTCGACGCCGTTCCGCGGCCGCGGGGCGACTCGTCGATGGTCGAGCTGTACCGGCTGCTGCCGAACAACACCGACTTCACCCCGCTGACCAAGGCCGGGTTCACCGGCATGAACTTCGCCTACATCGAGGGCTCCTCGCACTACCACACCGCCGGCGACTCCATCGAGAACCTCGACCGGGGCAGCCTGCAGCACCACGGCTCGAACATGCTGGCGCTGGCCCACGCGCTGGGCGCCGCCGACCTGCCCACGCTGGCCTCCGACCACGACGTCACGTACTTCCGGCTGCTGGGCACGATGATCACGTACCCGGACATGGTCGTCCAGCCACTGGCGGTGCTCGGCGTGCTCGCGGTGGCGGCCCTCGCGCTGGTGGCGCGCCGCAGGCGGCTGATCAGCCTGCCGCGACTGCTCGGCGCCGCGGCGTCGGCCGCCGCGCCGCCGATCCTGTCGGTGCTCGCGGCGCAGGCGCTGTGGGAGCTGCTGGTGGCCTGGCGTCCGGCGTACGACGGGATGGGCGGGCTGCTGCACCGGCCGGAGGCGTTCGAGGCGGCCGTCGCGGTGCTGTCGGGCCTGGCGTTGCTGGGCTGGTACCTGCCGCTGCGGCGCAGGCTGGGCCCCGCCGCGTCGGCCGTCGGGGCGCTGGCGTGGCCGGCCGGGCTCGGCCTGCTGTGCGCCCAGGTGGCACCCGGGGCCTCCTACGTCTTCACGCTGCCCGCGCTGCTCTGCGCGCTCGGCGGGCTGGCGGCCCTCCTGCTCCCCGGGCCTGCCTGGACGCGGGTCGCCGCGGTGACCCTGGGGATGGTGACGGCCGCGGCGCTGCTGCCCGCCCTGGCCGGGAACGCCTTCGACGGGATGGGGCTCGCGCTCGGCGGGGCGGGCGCCCTGGCGCTGGCGCTGTTCGGGATGACGGCGTTGCCGGTCGTGGAGCTGTTCCTGCCCGACCTCGCCCGCGGGCTGCCGCGCGGCGCTGCCGTGGCCGTGCCTCTGACCGCCGCCGGGCTGGCCGTGGCGCTGGTGGGCTGCGGGCTGGCGGCGGACGGGTTCGACGCCGACCATCCGCGCCGCACGCACCTGGCGTACGTCATGGACGCCGGCACAGGGACCGCCCGATGGGTCAGCGCCGACGAGGAGCCCGCGGACTGGACCAGACGGTACGTGTCCGGGCGCGACGTCACGGCGCTGCCGCCCGGCTACGCCCGGGGCACCCTGTGGACCGGGGCCGCGCCCGCGATCAGGGCGGACGGCCCTCGCGTGTCCGTGCTGGGCCGCGACGGGGACACGGTCAGGCTGCGTGTGACCGGCGGGCGCGGGGCGCGCTCCGTGACGCTGCGGGTCGATCGGCCGATCACCGAGGCCACGGCGTCCGTCGGCGGGGCCGGGTCGGCGGCCGTCCCCGTCACGGGCACGCGAGCCGGCACCTGGCCCGCCGAGGTCCGCTTCCGTGGGATCCCCGCGACGGGGGCGCGGATCACGCTCCGGGTGCCGGGTGGTGGCCGGATCCGGCTCACCGCGATCGGCGAGACCGACGGGCTGTCCGCCGTGCCCGGCTTCGTCCCCAGGCCGCCGGGGCTGGTGGCCGCCACGCGCGAGGACGGCGACCTCGTCGCCGTCACGCGGACGTACACCCTCTGATCACACACCCTCTGATCACGACCAGCGCCGGAGGACCTCGCGCAGGGCGTCGATGACCTTGTCCTGGACGCCCCGGGGCAGCGACGGGTACATCGGCAGCGAGAAGATCTGCCCGGCCAGCTCCTCCGTCACCGGCAGGCTGCCCGGCCCGTAGCCGAGGTGGGCGAAGCCCGACATGGTGTGCACCGGCCACGGATAGCTGATGTTGAGGTGGATGTCGTACGCCCGCAGCGCCTCGATGATCTCGTCGCGGTGCGGGTGGCGGACCACGTACACGTAGTAGACGTGCTCGTTGCCCGGCGCGGTGACGGGCAGCACCAGGCCGGTGTCCGCCAGGCCCTCCTCGTAGCGGGCCGCCACCGCCCGCCGGTCCTCGACGTAGCGGCCGAGGCGGCGCAGCTTGCGGCGCAGGATCTCCGCCTGCACCTCGTCCAGCCGCGCGTTGTGGCCGGGCGTCTCCACGACGTAGTACGTCCGCTCCATGCCGTAGTAGCGCAGCCGCCGCAGCGCCGCGTCCACCGCCTCGTCGGAGGTGATCGTCGCCCCGCCGTCGCCGTACGCGCCCAGCACCTTCGTCGGATAGAAGGAGAAGGCCGCCGCTCGGCCCATCGAGCCGGCGTGCCGCCCGCGGTGCAGCGCCCCGTGCGCCTGCGCGCAGTCCTCCAGCACCGCCAGGCCGCGCTCCTCGGCCAGCCGGAGGAGCGGGTCCATGTCCACGCACTGCCCGTACAGGTGGACCGGCAGCAGGCAGCGCGTGCGCGACGTGACGGCCGCCTCCACCCGCGACACGTCCATCAGGTACGTCCCGGCGTCGACGTCCACGAAGACCGGCGTCGCGCCGACGGCGTCGATGGCCACCACGGTCGGTGCGGCGGTGTTGGACACCGTCACCACCTCGTCGCCGGGCCCCACGCCGAGCGCCTGCAACCCCAGCTTGACGGCGTTGGTGCCGTTGTCCACGCCCACGCAGTGGCGCGCGCCGTGGCTGGCGGCGAACTCCTCCTCGAAGCGGCGCACGCTCTCACCGAGGACGAGCTGCCCTGAGCGGAACACGGTCTCGACCGCGTCCATGATGTCGTCCCGTTCGGATGCGTATTCCGGCAGATAATCCCAGACGCGGGTGGGCATCGACTGTCCTCCTCCAAGGGTCGGCCCAGGATAAACACCCTCCTCCAGGCCGGTGGAACCCCTAGAAAAGGGGGCCGGTTGAGGGGGCGCCTAGGGGTGACGCGGCTCGCCGGCGGTCCTTTAGCTTTGCGGTGGAGAAATCCTCACGCGCACCAAGCCGAGAGAATTCACATGACGCGGCATTATCTCTTCATGTGTCAGCCCGATCACGGCCATGTCATTCCCAGTCTCGCCGTGGTCGCAGAATTGGTTCGCAGAGGGCACAGGGTCACGTACCTCACGGGGGGCGGCATGGCGCCGCTGGTGGAGGAGACGGGCGCCGGCCTGCTCTGCTACGACTCGATCTACGCGGGGGCCGACCTGCGGGCGCTGGAGAGCGACCCGCTGGCCCTCGTCTCACTCTTCCTCGACGAGAGCCGGGCGATGCTCGACGCGGCCGACCGGCTGCTCACCGACCGCCCGGACCTGGTGGTCTACGACCTGACGGTGCTGCACGCCGGACGCCTCCTGGCCAGGAAGCTCGGGGTCCCGGCGACGCAGCTCATCCCGATCTTCGCCTCCAACGAGCACTACTCCTTCCTCGGCTCCGTCTACGCCGGCGAGCGCTCCGGCCCGGACCTGCCCGGATGGGTGGACGGCATGCTGGCCAGGACCCGGGCCCTGGCCTCCGACCACGGCGTCGAGGCCGACCCGGCCGAGCTGTGGTGGGACGTCCAGGACTCCAACCTGGTCAGCCTGCCGCGCTCGTTCCAGCCCGCCGGGGACACCTTCGACGAGCGGTTCGCGTTCGTCGGGCCCTGCCTGGGCGAGCGCGGCTTCCTCGCCGAGTGGGAGCCGCCGGACGACGGGCTGCCGGTCGCGCTGCTGACCTTCGGCACCGTCGCCGCCGGCCGGCCGGAGCTGTTCCGGACCTGCGTGCGGGCCTTCGCCGAGCTGCCCTGGCGCGGCGTGGTGACCCTGCCTCCGGGCATGGATCCCGGCTATCTCGGGCCGCTGCCGCCCACCATCGAGGTCCGGCGCTGGGTCTCGCACGTGAGCGTGCTCCGGCACGCCACCGTCGCGGTCACCCACGGCGGCCTGGGCACCGCCATGGAGGCCCTGTACTGGGGCTGCCCCATGGTCGTCGTCCCCGCCACCCCCATCGACCGGGTGGCCGCGCGCCGCGTCGAGGAGCTGGGCCTCGGCCGGGCCCTCGACCCGGACACGCTCACCCCCGAGGGGCTCGTCGCGGCGGTCCTCGCGGTCGCGGGCGACGAGCGCGTACGGCACGGCGCGCAGGCCATGCGGCGCGACATCGAGCGGGCCGGCGGCACCGGGCGAGCCGCCGACCTGCTCGAAGGCCGCCTGGCGGAGGTGATGGCCTGATGGGCTCTCCGTCGTTCGAGTTCCGGGTGCTCGGGCCGCTCACGGTGCTGAAGGACGGCGCCGAGCTGCCCATGAGCGCCAACCGGGAGCTGGCCATCCTGGCCAGCCTGCTGCTGAACGCCAACCGCGTCATGAGCGTCGAGCGGCTGATCGAGGCCGTCTGGGCCGGCTCGGCGCCGCGCAGCGCCTGGCGGCAGGTCGCCATCTGCGTCTCCCGGCTGCGCCGGGCCCTCGGCGCGGGCCTGATCGAGACCTCCAGCCCCGGCTACCTGCTACGGGCCGCCCCGGACAGCATCGACTGGGTCAGGTTCAAGGCGCTGGTGGCGCAGGCGCGCGGCCACGCCGCCGCCGGGCTGCGCGAGCAGGCCGTCCAGGTGCTGCGCGAGGCGCTCGCCCTGTGGCAGGGCACCCCGTTCGAGGACATCAGGGGGCTGCGCTACGACGTGGCCCGGATGGCCGAGTCGCGGCTGGAGGCGCTGGAGACGTGCCTGGAGCTGGAGATCGAGCTCGGGCGTCACCACCAGGTGATCCCCGAGCTGCTGGCCCTGGTCGCCGAGTCGCCGTTCCGTGAGCGGGTGCGCGCCCAGCTCATGCTGGCGCAGTACCGCGCCGGTCGCCGCGCCGAGGCGCTGCGCACGTACCAGGAGACGCGCCGCTACCTGCTGGAGCAGATCGGCCTGGAGCCCGGCCCGGCGCTGCGGCGGCTGCACGAGCAGATCCTGCGGGACGAGTCCGCGCTGATGCGGGCGCCCGCCCAACGGCCCGCGCCGGGGCACGTCGTGCCGTGCCAGCTCCCGCCGCAGGTGCTGCCGTTCGTGGGACGCGAGGAGGAGCTGGACGCGCTCAACACCGCCCTGCGGCCCGATCCGGGCGTGGCGGTGCCGGGCGTGATGGTGCTGAGCGGGCCGGCCGGGGTGGGCAAGAGCACGCTGGCGCTGCGCTGGGCGCACAGCCGGATCGACTGGTTCCCCGACGGGCAGCTCCACGCCGACATGGCCGAGGTGGGTGCGGAGGGTGACGGGCACGGCGGTGGCCTGGACGCGGTGCTCGACCGCTTCCTGCGGGCGCTCGGCGTGGCGGGGGCCGACCTCCCGGCCGGGCGCGCGGAGAAGCTCGCGCTCTACCGCAGCTGTACGGCGCGGCGGCGGCTGCTCGTGGTGCTGGACGACGTCCGCGACGGCGACCAGGCGCGGGCGCTGCTGCCCGGGGGCGCCAACTGCCGGGTGGTCATCACCAGCACGGACCCGCTGGACGACCTGGTGGCCCGGCAGGGGGCGCACCGGGAGTTCCTGCGGCCGCTGCCGGAGGACGAGGCCCGGGAGCTGGCCGACCTGCTGGTGGACACGGCGGTGGGGGCGCAGGCGGTGTCGGAGCTGGTGGCCACGTCCTGCGGGAGCCCCTTGTCGCTGCGGCTGGGCGCCGCCCGCCTCCAGTCCCGCCGTCCGGCGCGCAGCGGCTTCGGCTGACGGTCCACCGGCCGGTCCCCGGCGGCGCGCCACGGTCTCGTGACCGCGGCGCGCCTTCGCCGTACGGTTCCGGGGCGGTCAGGGGGTGCGGGCCAGGATGGTGGCTCAGGGGGTGCGGGCCAGGATGGTGGCCAGGGCGGTGGCCAGGGCGTCGGGGGAGGCCGGGCCGCCGGGGCAGCGCCAGCCCACGTGCCCGTCGGGCCGCACCAGGACCGCGCCGCCGGCCTCCAGGCCGTACTCCTTGGCCCACGTCGGCGAGGTGAACGGGCCGGCCGCCTGACCTTCGGACGGGCCGGACGCCTGACCTTCGGCGGCGGGGACCGGGACGGGGCCGGTGGAGGCGTCCGTGGTGGTGACCTCCACCGCCGTGACCGGCACGCCCGCCCGCGAGGACGCCTCCGACGCGGCGGCCGGCCAGCCGGCGTCCGCCGTGGCCAGCAGCGTGAAGCACGGCCCCAGCAGGTCGAGCGTCGAGACGGGGCCGTACGGGCTCGACAGCCAGACGTGCGGAGCGCGGTGGCCCGGCCGGGCCGTGGGGACGTACGTGCGGTAGGGGTCCTCGGGCGCCGGGGCGGGCGTCCCGTCCGGGACCACGGCCGCCGAGTCGTAGTGGAAGCCCAGCACCAGCCCCTCCGAGCTGCGCCGCCCGGCCTGCTGCTCGATGGCCTCCCGCATCGACAGCCGCCCCTCCATCATCTGGAAGGTGATGAACGCGTTGTGCAGGCTCTCGTCCACCGTCCGGGCGCCGACGGGCCGGCGTTCGGGCTCGTAGGTGTCGAGCAGGGCCGGGCCGGCGGCGCCGCGCAGGACGGCGGCGAGCTTCCAGGCGAGGTTGTGGGCATCCTGGATGCCGCAGTTCATCCCGAAACCGCCCTGCGGGGTGGCCACGTGCGCGGCGTCACCCGCGAGGAACACCCGCCCCGAGCGGAACGAGGCCGCCACCTTGGCCTGCTGGAGCCAGGGCAGCACGCCCAGGATGGAGACCGGCAGGTCGGGCACGCCGACGGCGGCGCGCACGGCGGCCAGGCAGACGTCCTCGGTGAAGTCGTCCGGGCTGCCGCCCTCCTCGGGCTCGTAGCCGGTCTGCACCATCCACCGCCGCCGGTGGTCGACGGCCTCCACCGCGCACGGCGGGTCGGTGAGGAAGGACAGCGCGGCCCGCCGCTCGGGCGGCAGGAAGCCCAGGTCGGCCTCGAACATGATGCTGATCATGTGGCCGAGCGGCGGCGGCCCCTCGGTGGCGATGCCCAGCTCCTCGCGGATCCCGCTGCGGCTGCCGTCCGCCGCCACCAGGTACGAGCAGCGCACGAGCGTCTCGCCGGACGCCTCCGACACGACCGCCTCGACGCCGTCCGCCGTCGCGCGGAAGCCCGTCATGGCGGCGCCGTACCTGACCTCGGTGCCGGGCCGCGACTCGGCCAGCCGGCGCAGGATGACCTCCAGCAGGTCCTGCGAGCACAGGAACATGTAGGTGGGGCTCTGCGGGGCGTCGCGGCGCAGCGCGGCGGCGGACCTGACGAAGTCGTCGGCCGTCAGGGAGCTGCCGACGCCCACCGCGAGGAACTCCTCGCGCGGCATGCCGGCCCGCTCCACCTCCTCCTGGATGCCCCAGGCGCGGAAGATCTCCATCGTCCTGGTGGTGACGAGGCGGGCCTTCGGAAAAATTGACGTGCCCTCATGTTTTTCGACGAGCAGCGTCGATATTCCGTGCCGGGACAGCTCGATGGCCGTGGAGAGGCCGACCGGGCCGCCCCCGACAATCAACACTTCCACGTCCATCATTTTCATGGTTGTCAGCGTCATTCATCGCCATTGTTCTGGTCAATGCGCGGATAACCGGGTGATACAGGGGTGATGTCGGCGCTTAGTAGCTTACTGACTGAAGATCCGGATAAGCCGATCCGCGATTGTCTCAATTCCTGGAGACGGATGATGCTTTTCGCACAGGGCTCCGTGGCCGTGGTGACGGGCGGCTCACGCGGCATCGGCCGGGCCGTCGCGCTGGACCTGGCCCGTGAGGGCGCCCACGTCGTGGTCAACTACTCCCGCTCCGAGAGCGACGCCAAGGAGGTCGTCGCCCGGATCGAGGAGGAGGGCGGCAGCGCCACCGCCGTGCAGGCCGACGTGACGGACGAGGAGTCCGTACGGCGGCTCTTCCGCGGCGTGCGCACCGACCACGGCCGGCTCGACGTCCTCGTGACGAGCGCCGGCATCACCCTGGACCGCTACCTCCTCACGATGAGCCTCGACCAGTTCCGCGCCCCCGTGGACACCAACCTCATCGGCACCTTCCTCGCCTGCCGCGAGGCGCTCAAGCTCATGCAGCACCAGCGCCGCGGGGCGATCGTGACCCTGTCGTCCTCCAGCGGGCTCGACGGGGGCTTCCCCGGCCAGACCAACTACGTGGCCTCCAAGGGCGCGATCATCGCCTTCACCCACGCGCTGTCCAACGAGGCCGCGCCGCACGGCGTGCGGGCCAACGTCGTCGCACCCGGGTTCGTCGAGACCGACATGACCCGCAAGGTGCCCTCCGGCATCAAGAAGCAGTACGAGTCGCGGATCATGCTCGGCCGGATGGGCCGGCCCGAGGAGATCGCGTCGATCGTGAGCTTCCTCGCCTCCGACAAGGCGTCGTACATGTCCGGCTCCGTGGTGGTCGCCCACGGCGGCGGCCTCGGCTGAGCCGTCCCCCCTTCCCCCCGGTTCAAGGAGGACCAGATGACGATCGACGAGCTGCGCGCGCGGGCCGCGGAGCGGCAGCAGACCTGCAGCCAGATCAAGAAGATGATCGTGTCGCGGCTGGACCTGGAGATCGACCCCGACTGGATCACCGACGACCAGCCGCTGTTCGGCCGTGGCCTGGAGCTCGACAGCCTCGACGTGCTGGAGCTGTACGTGGCCATCGAGGCGGAGTTCGGCGTCGCCCTGTACGACAGCGAGATGGCCGTCTTCGGCTCGGTGTCGCGGCTGGCCGAAGAGGTCAACCCCGCGCTGCGGGCGTCGGCATGACGGTCGCCGAGGCACCGCCCGCAGGAGAGACCGTCAGCGGGCTGACCCACGACCAGGTGCGCGCCGTCCTGCCGCACCGCTGGCCGATGCTGCTGCTCGACCGGGTCGGCAAGGTCGAGCCCGGCGTCAAGGGCACGGCCGTCAAGAACGTCGCCGGCACCGAGCTGTGGTTCCAGGGCCACTTCCCGGGCGAGGCCGTGCTCCCCGGCATCGTGATCACCGAGGCGCTGGCCCAGCTCGCGGGAGTGGTCTTCGCCCTGGCCGGGGCCAGCGAGATCAGCTACCTGGCGGGGGTCAGGTCGATGCGGTTCCGGCGCCCCGTCGTCCCCGGCGACCAGCTCATGCTGACGGCCGAGCGGACGGGCGGCGGCGCCGGCTTCGCCGAGTACCGGGTCTCGGCCCGGGTGGACGGCCAGGTCGCCGCCGAAGGAAACCTGACGATCGCCGACCCGGCCCGTCAACGTCCCGTGCGAAAGGTGTGAACATGGCAAGCGTCCTCGCGTCCGCGCATCCGCAGGAGACCGTCTACGGCGAGGTGGGCGACACCACCGTCGCGCTGCGCTTCTCCTCCCTGGCGGAGGAGTACAAGGTGCTCAGGGAGCGCGCCGCGGTCCTCGACCTGGGCGGCCACGGCCTCATCGAGATCACCGGCCCCGACGCGGTGGCCTTCGCCCAGCGCCTGCTGGCCCGCGACGTCGAGTACCTGACGTCCGACCGCTGCATGATGTCCCTCCTCCTCGACGCCGAGGGCGGGGTCGTGGACCAGGTCCTCGCCTTCGGCCGGGAGGACGGCATCCTGCTGGAGAGCTCCTGCGGCGCCGGCGCGCGCCTGCTGGAGCACCTCAGGGCGAACAACGACGAGGGTGTCGAGATCACCGACCGCTCCGGGGACCTGACCGTCCTCGGGCTGGAGGGCCCGTACGCCTGGGGCGTCGTCGGCCGGCTCATCGACGCCGAGCTGGCGTCGCTGCCGTTCGAGTCGGTCGTGGACACCACCTGGAACGGCGCCGACATCGTCTTCGCCAGGACCGGCTTCACCGGCGAGTACGGCTACCAGATGATCGTGCCCATCGAGCACGCCACCGACCTGTGGGGCCAGGCGCTGGAGCACGCCCAGGCCGCCGGGCAGGAGGCGCTGGAGCTGGCCATGCTGGAGGTGCGCCAGCCCATCCCGCGCCACGAGGTCACCGAGGGCGCCACCGTCATCGAGATCGGCGCCAACTGGCTGGTCGACGTCACCAAGGACGAGTTCCTCGGCCGTGACGCGGTGCTGGAGGCGTTCGAGTCGGGCGGCGGGCGGCGCACCGTCGGCTTCACCGGCGGCGAGGGCGTGCCCGCGGCCGGCACCCGCGTCTGGGTGAACGGGCAGGACATCGGCGAGGTCGTCCACGCCGTCCACAGCGTCGGCCTCGGCACCACGCTCGGCCTCGCCCGGGTGGACCAGGACCTGGCCGCCGCCGGGCTGGAGCTGACCGTCGGCGGCACCGAGGTCACCACGCTGACCAGCCCGTACATCGTGCCCAAGAGCTGGAGCATCCCGATCATCTGATCGGCAGGTGCGCTGAGAAGGGAACAAGCATGGCGCTGCGGCCCGTCGTCGTCACCGGCCTGGGCATCATCTGCGCGGCCGGCCGCGACCCAGCCGAGTTCTGGCAGCGGCTCACCACAGGTCAGGGCGGACTCACGCCGGTCGAGGACGAGGCGTTCGCCGTGTTCACGGCCCGGCACGCGGGCCAGGTGCCCGACGAGTGGATCGCCGGTCAGCTCCCCGACTCCGACGCCGCCCTCGACCGGACGGCCCGGCTCGCGCTCGTCGCGGCCCGCCAGGCGGTCGAGATGGCCGGCCTGACGGCCTCCGAGGCGGGGGACGAGCGGTTCGGCATCATCCTCGGCAAGTGCCAGGCCACCCCCGACGCGGCCGGCCGGTACCAGCCGATGCACCGCACCCAGGACGTGGTCGCCGAGCGGCTCGGCCTGCGCGGGCCGCGTGTCCTCGTGTCCACGGCCTGCGCCGCCGGCGGCAACGCCGTCGGGCTGGCCAAGGACAAGATCCTCACCGGCGAGGCCGACGCCGTCCTCGCGGGCGGCGTGGACCCCCTGCTGTTCGGCACGTACGCGGGCTTCGCCGGGCTCCAGGCCCTCAGCACCGGCCCGTGCCGGCCCTACAGCCACTCCGACGGCCTGAACCTCGGCGAGGGAGCCGCGTTCCTGCTGCTGGAGCCGCTGGACCTGGCGCTCGCCCGGGGCGCGGTGCCGCTCGCCGAGGTCGCCGGCTACGGCCTGTCGGCCGACGCCTACCACGCGACCGCCCCCGACCCCACCGGACGCGGCGGCGCCAGCGCCGTGCGGCGGGCCCTGGCCGACGCCGGGCTCACGCCGGACGACGTCCACTACGTCAGCGGGCACGGCACCGGCACCCCGGCCAACGACGCCATGGAGGCCAAGGTCATGCGCCTGGTCTTCGGCGAGCGGGCCGGTCAGGTGCCGACCAGCAGCATCAAGTCGTTCGTCGGCCACACGCTCGGCGCGGCGGGCGCGGTCGAGGCGGTGGCGAGCGTGCTCGCGCTGCGGCACGCGGTGGCCCCGCCGACGATCGGCTTCGACGAGGACGGCCAGGGCCGGGCCGGCGACCTCGACTTCGTGCCGAACGTGGCCAGGCCGATGCCGATCGGCACTGTCGTGTCCAACAACTACGCCTTCGGCGGCAACAACGTCTCCCTCGTGCTGACCCGGCCCGGCGAGCCGCGCCCGTACGAGGAGCTGCCGCGCCGCGAGGCCGTGATCACCGGGCTCGGGCCCGTCACCGGAGCCGGCACGGGCGTCGCCGAGGTGACCGAGGCCATCCTGGCCGGCCGCCAGGGCGCCGGGCGGGCCCCGTCGCTGGAGGGCCGGACGTTCGCGCCGCGCTCGCTGTGGCGGCACATGAACCACCTGTCCCGCCTGGCCATCGCCGCCTCCCGGCTGGCCTGGGAGGACGCCGGGCTCAAGCTGCCGCGCAAGGAGCTCGACGACGTCGGCCTGATCTTCGCCACCGGCGCCGGCTCGGCCGAGAGCACCGGGGGCTTCGACGAGAGCATCGCGGTCAACCCGAACAAGCCGGCCGTGCTCAGCTTCTCCAACGTCGTGCTCAACGCCACCGGCGGCGCGGTCTGCCAGACCCTCGGGCTGCGCGGGCCGACCACCACGATCTGCAACGGCGGCGCCTCGGCCTCGATCGCGCTGGACTGCGCGCTGGAGCTCATCCGGTCGGGCAAGGCCGAGGTGGTGCTCGTGGTGGCGGCCGACGAGAGCCCCGGCGCGGCGGGCCTGCCGGGCCTCGACGGGGACGGCCCGGTGCCGTCGCCGTACGACGCGGGCTCCGGCGGGGCGGTGCGGGGGTCGGCGGCGGTGGCGTTCGTCGTCGAGTCGGCCGAGCACTGCGCCGCCCGGGGCGGCACGCCGTACGCGAAGGTGCTGGGGACCGGGCACGTGAGCGGCGGCGACGCCGGCTCGGTGGCCCGCAGCATCGCCCAGCTCACCGGCTCGCCCGGCTCGCCTGGCGCGTCCGGCTCGTCCGGCGTGGCCGCGGGCACGGACGGCGGCCCGGGCGCCGGGCTGGTGGTCGGCGCCGCGAACGGGACGGCGGACGACGGCGCGGAGGCCGCGGCGGTGCTGGCCGGCGTGCCCGGCGGGCGGCTGACCGCCTCCACCGCGCTGGCCGGCGACTGCCAGGCCGCCACCGGCGCCATGAATATCGCCCTCGGCGCCCTCGCCGTCCGCGACGGCGTCGCCCCCGCGCTGACCGGCCTCGCCGACCCGCTCGCCGGCGACCTCACCGCGTACGTGACCAAACCGGGCCTGGACGGTCCGGTGGAGCGGGCGCTGGCGCTGACGGCGGCACCCGGCTCGGTCCGCGGCGCGGTCCTCCTGGGGTCGGCGTGAACGGCCCGCCCGCCTCCGCGGCGCTCCCAGGACACCTCACCGGCCTGCCGTTCGACGTCGCCGAGACCGACCGGCTGCTGACCACCACCCGGTCCGTGCGCCGCCGCCTCGACGTGGAGCGGCCCGTGCCCCGCGAGGTGGTGCAGGAGGCGCTGGAGGTCGCCGTGCAGGCGCCCACCGCCAACAACCACCAGAACTGGCGGTGGCTCGTCATCAGCGACGCCGCCGTCAAGCAGGAGCTGGCCGGGATGATCCAGTCGTCCTGGACGTTCCACCGCAACGACATGTGGACCAACGCCGGCCGCCGCCGCAACGACGCCCAGGCGCGCCGCAACTACGCCTCCGCGCAGGCGCTGACCGAGACCATCGCGGCGGTGCCGATCCTCGTCATCCCGTGCGTCCTCGGCCGCCCGCCCGACATCACGGCCATCAACGAGGCCTGGCGCAGGCGGATGTCCGACAAGGTCGCCGAGGACCCGGGCCACCAGGTCCAGCACGGCGAGACGCGGGCCAGCATCTTCTACGGCTCGATCTTCCCGGCCATCTGGTCCTTCCAGCTCGCGCTGCGCAGCCGCGGGCTCGGCAGCACGATCACCTGCCTGCACGTCCCGCACGAGCGGCAGGTCGCGCGGATGCTCGGCATCCCCTCGGGGGTGACCCAGGTGTGCATGATCCCCGTCGCGTACACCGTGGGCACCGACTTCCGCCCCGCAGAGCGCTACAGCGCCAAGGAACGCACCTACTGGGAGAGGTGGGGGATGTGACCGTACGACCCGAGCAGCCCGACGTCGTCATCGTCGGAGGCGGCATCTCCGGGGCGTCCGCGGCGTGCCGGCTCGCCGCGGGCGGCCTGTCCGTGGTGCTGCTGGAGAAGCAGGACGCCTACAAGGACCTCGTGCGCGGCGAGTGGCTCGCGCCCTGGGGCATCCGGGAGGCCCAGCGCCTCGGCGTCTACGACTGCTTCTCGGCCGGCGGCGCCTGGGAGATCCGCGAGTGGATGACCTGGGACGAGGCCGTGACCGACGACGAGGTCGAGGCCGTGGACATGACCAGGTTCATCCCCGGCATCGGCGGCCCGATGTCGTTCCCGCACCACGCGGTGTGCGAGCTGATGGCCGAGCAGGCCGTGGCGAGCGGCGCCCGGCTGGTGATGGACGCCTCCCGCATCGGCGTCACCGCCGGCACGCCGCCCGTGGTGACGTACCGGACGCCCGACGGCGACCACGAGCTGCGGCCCCGCCTGGTGATCGGCGCCACCGGCCGCGGCTGCACCGTCGGCCGCCAGGTCGGCATCACCATGAGCAACTCCATGCACCACTGGGGCGGCGGCATGATGGTGGAGGGCATGGCGGGCTGGCCGCCCGACGTGCAGGCCATGGGCACCGAGGGCGACGTCATGTTCATGGTGTTCCCCCAGGGCTACGGCCGGGCCCGCCTCTACCTGAACTTCCCCACGGTCAACAAGCACCGCTACCGGGGGCCGGGCGGCGTCGAGCGGTTCCTCGCCGCGTTCGAGCTGAACTGCCTGCCCGACCGCGGCAAGGCCGTCACCGAGGCGATCCCGGCCGGACCGCTGTCGGTGTGGCCGTCCGTGTCCAGCGTGCCCGAGGGGCCGCCGCTGGCCGAGGGCGTCGTGCTCATCGGCGACGAGGCCGGCAACGCCGACACGGTCCTCGGCACCGGCCTGTCGTGCGCCATGCGCGACTCGCGGACCGTCTGCGAGATCCTGCTCGCCTCCGACGACTGGTCGCACGAGGCGTTCGCCCCGTACGTGAAGGAGCGCGAGTTCCGCCTGGAACGGCTGGACTTCGGCGCCTCCATCATCAGCAGGCTGCACGTCGAGTTCGGGCCCGCGGCGGTCGAGCGGCGCCGCCGCGTCCGCAGGCTGATGGCGAAGAACTTCGCCGCCCAGGTGACGGGGCTGCTCAACATGGTCGCCCCGGAGGACGTACCGGAGTTCGGCTTCAGCGAGTTCTTCGCTGAGCGGTTGTTCAGGGAGACGGCATGACCGAGAAGAAGACCGTACACATCAACGGTGTCGACATCGCCTACGTCGACGAGGGCGAGGGCGACCCCGTCATCCTGCTGCACGGCTTCCCCGACTCCTCCTACCTGTGGCGGCATCAGATCCCGGCGCTGGTCGAGGGCGGGTTCCGGGTCATCGCGCCCGACCTGCGCGGCTTCGGCGACTCGGGCAAGCCGCAGGAGATCGAGGCGTACGGCATGCAGACGATCGTCAACGACGTCGTCGCCCTCACCATGCAGCTCGGCGTCAAGCGGCCGCACATCGTCGGCCACGACTGGGGCGCGGCCATCGCCTGGATGTACGCCTTCATGATGCCGCGCCGGCTCGACCACCTCGTCGTGCTGTCCGTCGGGCACCCCGGCGTCTTCGCCACCCCGTCGATCGAGCAGCGGGCGGCGTCCTGGTACATGCTCTTCTACCAGTTCCCCGGGGTCAGCGAGGAGCTGCTGCGCCGCAACGGCTGGCGGCTGTTCAAGGAGATCATGGGGCGGGACGGCGACTACGACCGCTACCTGCGCGACCTGGCCCGGCCCGGCGCGCTGACCGCCGGGCTCAACTGGTACCGCGCCAACCGCTCGCCCGCCTCCGAGCTGCGGCCCGCCCGCCCGTTCCCGCCGGTGCTCGCGCCGACGCTCGGCATCTGGGGCGCCGGCGACAAGGCGCTGCTGGAGGAGGGCATGACGGGCTCCGGCAAGTTCGTCAAGGGGCCGTGGCGCTACGAGCGCGTCGAGGACGCCGGGCACTGGCTGCCGCTCGACGCGCCCGACGAGGTGAACAAGCTGCTGCTCGGCTTCCTCGGCACGGAGCGGCCCGCCCACGAGGAGCGGCGGCCCCGGCGCCGGTTGTAGCCGGCGACCGGCTCGTGGAGCGACTGGCCTGTTGATGCGGCCGGCTGGTGGAACGGCCGGCCCGTGAAGGGAGCGACGTCATGCTGGGCTACCTCTTCCCCGGGCAGGGGACGGTGCGAGTCGGCATGGGCGCGTGGCTGCGCCGCCGGCCGGCCGCGCGCGACCGGCTGGAGGAGGTGGACGCGCTGCTGTCGCGCCCCATCTCGCCGCTGTGCGCGCGGGGGCCGCTCGACCGGCTGGTCGCCACGGAGCACGCGCAGATCGCGGTCACGGCCTGCAACCTCGCGGCGCTCGCCGTCCTGGAGGAGGAGGGCTACGAGCCCGCGATCGTGGCCGGGCACAGCGTCGGCGAGCTGACCGCGCTGCACGCGGCCGGCGTCCTGGGACTGGCCGACACGGTCCGCCTGGTCGAGACCCGGTCCCGGCTCATGGCCTCGGTCGGCGTCATCGGCGGGATGCGGGCCGTGATGGGCCTGCCCGTGGAGGACGTCGAGGCCCTCGCCACCGCGGCCTCCGCGCCGGGCGAGCCGGCCGTCGTCGGGCTGGAGAACGCCCCGGGCCACGTCGTGGTCTCGGGCGCGCTGCCGGCGCTCGACCGGCTGACGGAGCTCGCCACGGCGGCCAGCAAGATCGTGCCGCTCTCGGTGGGCAACGCCTTCCACTCGCCGCTCATGGGGCCCGCGGTGGCGGGGTGGGCGGCGGCGGTGGCGGCCGTGCCGATGCGGGAGCCGCGGGTGCCCGTCGTCCCCAACGTCACGGGCGAGCCCACCACGGACCTGGGCACGCTCCGGGAGGCGCTGGTGGCTCAGCTCACGGGGCGGGTCCGGTGGACGCGCACGATAGCCGCGGTGGACGCCACGGCCTCGGGCGTGGAGGTCGGCGACAGCAAGGTCCTCACGGGCCTGTCGCGGCGCGCGGAGGCGCGCTGCCTCAGCATGGCCGACCCGGCCACCCTGCGCCGCCTGGCCAAGGCGGTGGCGGCATGACGGGCGGCGGCCCCCTCCGGTGGGGGAGCGCGCTGGTCGGCTTCGCGGGGCTCACCCGGCCGCAGGAGCTCGTCGGCGCGATGCCGCTGGACGAGGTCTACACGGCCGCCGAGCGCGTCCGGTCCGGCGGCGCCACCGTGCAGCACTGGGCGGGCCGGCTGGCGGGCAAGCGGGCGGTCCTGCGCCTGCTCGGCCTGGCGCCCACGGCCGCGCGTCTCGGCCAGGTCGAGGTGCTGCCCCGGCCCACCGCGGCCTGCCGCGCGACGGCCGCGTGCCGCGACGGCCACCCGCCGGCCGTACGCCTGGCACCGGCGCTGGCCGAGCTGGTACGGCCGGACGGTCGCGTCCGCGTCTCCATCAGCCACACGGACCGGCGGGCGCTGGCCGTGGCGATCTGCTCCACCCGCCTCCCCGAGGACGAGGAGACCTGACATGACCGCCCAACCCCCCACTCCTGCTCCCGAAGCCGCCGCGGACGTGCGGAAGGCGGCGGAGGCGCACCTGGACGCCTGGCGGGCCGCTGACGCCGCGGCCGTGGCGGCGGCGGTGGCCACGTACGAGGACCCCGACTCCGGCGGCGCGCTGGCCGGCGCTGCGCTCGCCGAGCACGTGACCCGGACGACGGCCCGCTTCCGTAACGCGCGCTTCGCCGTGGACCGCGTGACCGGCGACGCCGACGCGGCCACCGTCTCCTGGACGCTGATGGCCGACCACCGCGAGTCCTACCTCGGCATGCCCGCCACCGGCGGCGCCGTCACCGTGAGCGGTGCCGACCTGGTCACCCGGGACGAGCGCGGAGTCCACGTGCGCCGCCTCTTCGACCGGCTGGCCCTGGCCGAGGCGCTCGGCTACACGGCCCGGTTCGTGCCCGGGGCGGACGAGGCCCGGGAGTTCGGGGTCAGCGCCCGCGCCGCCACCGGCCGCACCGACAAGCCGGGCGCGCTCGTGCTGACCTGGCTGGAGATCCGCGACGACGCCGAGGCCGCCGACGTGGACCTGCTCAGCGTGGAGATCGTCAAGTCGCTGCGGTCCTCGAAGGGGTTCCTCGGCGTGACCACGTTCGACATCGGCGCCCGCAAGTTCACGCTGAGCGCCTTCGACCGGCCCGAGTCGCTGCGCGCGGTCCACGCCCGGCCGCACCAGCGGGCCATGCGCCGCTTCTTCAAAGGCGGACTGTGCACACGGGTGCACACCAGCGTCTGGTACCCCGCCACCATCCGCGACTACGCCCGCTGCCCCGCCTGCGGAACGGTCGTGGCGGCGGGCAAGGACGCGGCCTGCGCGTGCGGATGGGCGCCGGAGGACGCGTCCACGCTGTGATCCACCCTCGCGAACCACGGGAGCACCTGATGATCGACTTCACCGCCGAGTACAGGATCGGCGACAGGACCGGCTCCGTCCCGGAGCCGCCCGGCGACGCCGGGCACGCCGCCGGCGGGCTCAGGGGCGGCGGCGACGGCAGGCCCGCGGTGGCGTTCATGTCCGCGCTGTTCGCGGGCGGCTGGATCTGGGAGCACCCGTACCGGCGCCTCGGGGCGGCCGGGTGGCCGGTGATCCGTACCCACGAGGCGATCTGCGCCCTCGACCGGCAGGTGGCCGGGTCGATCGAGCAGCTCGGCGACGCGCTGCTGCGCGCCTGCGACGCCGCCGGAGCGGACGACGTCATCGTCTGCGCCAACTCCCTCGGCGGCCTCGTCGCCATCGACCTGGCGGGCCGGTACCCCGACCGGGTGCGGGGCATCGTCGTGAGCGGCGCGCCCGGCCTCACCGCCGACCCCGACGTCGGGCTCAGCTTCGACCGGCGGGGCAGCGTGCGGCCGTTCGGTGACGAGTTCGGCGAGCGGATGGTGGCCGCGCTCTTCCACGGCGGTCGCAGCCTGTTCTCCGACGAGCGGATGTCCGAGGTGGGCGAGATGCTGCGCCGCCCCGAGGCCATGGTGAGCATGGCGCGCAGCCTCAAGGCCACCCGCCGCTACTCGGTGCGGCCCGCGATGGACAAGGTGCGGTGCCCGTCCCTGTACGCCTGGGGGCGGCACGACCGGATGACGCCCGTGGACCCGTGGCTGGAGCTGCTGGCCGACTATCCGGGCAACGAGGTGCTGGTCGTGGAGGGCAGCGGGCACATCCCGATGGTCGAGCGGGCCGAGGAGTACACCGGGGCCCTGGAGTCCTTCGTGACGCGCTGCGCTGGTGCCCTGGCATGAGCGCCGTCGTCGCCCCCGCCGCCCCTCCCCGGGCCGCCGCGCCCGCTCCCGGCGAGCCGGCCGTGCTCCTCGGCGTGGACATCGTGGAGGCCGGGCGGCTGGCGCGGGCGGTGGAGCGGGGCGGCGAGGTGTTCGCGCGGCACGTCACCACCGCGGCCGAGCGGGAGGCCGCCCCCGAGGCTCCGGCGTTCGCCGTCAAGGAGTGCCTGATCAAGGCGGTCGGCGGGCGGGCGCCGGGGTTCGCGTGGCACGACTTCGAGGCGGTGGCCGCGGCGCCGGACGCCTGGGCGCTCCGCCTGCTGGACGAGGCCGCCGCCGAGCTGGCCGCCTCGACCGGCGTCCGGCTGGACGGGTGCGCCGCGTACGCGGTCCGCGGCGCCTCCCGCGACGCGGCTCTGCAGCGCCTCCATCCGGGCGAGCCCGCCGAGGTGGCCGGGGTGGCTCGGTGGGGGAGCGGGGGCGGGTTGTCCGCAGCGCTGGCGATCGTCTACGTCGACAGGAAGGGAAGTGCCCGATGTCCCAGGTGAGGACGGCCCAGGTGAGGACGGTAGGACCGGGGGAGTCGATCCAGCGGGCGCTGGACGAGGCCGGTCCGGGAGCGAGCGTCGTGCTGACGGAGGGCACGTACACCGAGAGCGTGTGGATCCGGCACGGCGGCGTGTCGCTGACCGGCGCCGGCCCCGGCCGGACCGTGCTGGCGCCCGGCGGCGGCGTCCCGGCGGACGTGCCGAGGCTGCACGACGCCACCGAGGACGTCGTCAGCGGCGTCACCGTCTTCGGCGACGCGGTCGCGGGCGTGCGCGTCGAGGGGCTGACCGTCGCCGGGTTCACCGGCGCCGGCGTCTACGCGCACTCGGCCGCCGGGGTGAGCGTCCGCGACGTGGAGGCCCGCGGCAATGCCGTCTGGGGGGTCTACCTGCGGGAGTCCAGCGGCTGCGAGGTGACCGGCTGCCGCGCCTCCGGCAGCCAGTACGGCGGCGTCGCGCTGAGCTTCTGCCCCGACTCGGACGGCCTGGTCGCGGACAACGAGACGACCGCCAACGCCTTCGGGATCTTCATCGACAACTCGTCGGGCGCCCGGGTGGTGCGCAACGACTGCCACGGCAACGCGATCGGCATGCTCCTGCTCAACCAGGTGTACGAGGGCGAGCCGGCGGGCGGCGTCCAGGACTGCCTGGTGGCGGGCAACGACCTGCACGGCAACGACCTGGCAGCCGGGGCGGAGCCCGACGGGCTGGGCGCGGCCGGGCCGCCCATCTCCGGCGTCGGCCTCGCGCTCATCGGCACGCATCGGGTCACCGTCGTCGACAACCACATCCACGACAACCACCCGAGCGGCGAGTCCGTCATGGGCGCGGGCTTCGTCATCGGCTCCTCCAAGGACTGGGGCGGCGACGACGCCCTGGACAACCACGTCCTGTGGAACCGGATCACCGGCAACACCCCGCTCGACTTCCAGCTCGGCGCGGACCTGGCCCGGCAGACCTGCGCCGGGAACGTGGCCGGCAAGGGCGACCCGGCCGAGCTCCTGGACCGCGACGACGCCGCCGGGGGGTGGCGCCGATGACCGCGCCGGCCGCCCTGTCCTGCCAGGGGTTGAGCAAGCGCTACGGCGACGTCGTTGCCGTCGAGGACGTCGGCTTCGCCATCGCGCCCGGCCAGGCGTACGGGCTGCTGGGCCCCAACGGCGCCGGCAAGACCACCACGATCTCCATGCTCGTCGGCCTGCTGCGCCCCGACTCCGGCACCGTGCTGGTCGGCGGCGTGGACCTGGCGGCCGAACCGACCCGCGCCAAGGCGAGGATCGGGTACGTCCCCCAGGAGATCGCCCTCTACCCGGAGCTGACCGGCCGGGAGAACCTGCGCTTCTTCGGCCGTCTGTTCGGCCTGTCGCGCCGGCGGCTGGCGACCCGCATCGACGAGGTGCTCGCCCTCATCGGCCTGACCGACCGGGCCGACACGAAGCTCAGCACGTACTCCGGAGGCATGAAGCGCCGCATCAACATCGGCGCCGCGCTGCTGCACCGGCCCGAGGTGCTGATCCTGGACGAGCCGACCGTCGGCGTCGACCCGCAGAGCCGCAAGGCCATCCTCGACGGCGTGGAGCGCCTGGTCCAGGACGGCATGGCGCTGCTGTACACCTCCCACTACATGGAGGAGATCGAGCGCGTCTGCGACCGCGCGGCGATCATCGACCACGGCCGGATCATCGCCGACGGCACCCGCCACGAGCTGGTCTCCCTGGTCGGCAGCGCCGACAAGGTGGAGCTGGTGCTCGACGGGGACGTGGAGACGGCCTTCGCCAAGCTGCGCGCCGTCGAGGGCGTGGTCGAGGCGGCCCGGACGGGCGCCTCGTCGGTACGGCTGATCGCCGAGGGCGGAAGGTACCTGCTGCCGGCCCTGATCACCGCGGTGGAGGGCAGCGCCACCGTCACGGCCACCCAGGTCATCGAGCCCGACCTGGAGGCCACATTCCTGCACCTCACCGGCAGCACACTCAGGGACTGACGATGGGGTCGGAAAGGGGACAGGCCATGTGGCGGGCGATGTGGACGGTGAGCGCGCTGGAGCTGCGCGCCCGGTTGCGCGACGGCACGGCGATCGTGATCGCGCTGATCGTGCCGGTGACGCTGGCGACCCTGTTCGGCCTCGCCCTCGGCGGCGACGACCCGCCGCTCAAGGCCACGGTGGGCTTCGTGGACCTGGACGGCGGCGAGTTCCCGGCGAGCGTGCGGCGTGAGGTGCTGGCCGCCAAGGAGCTGAAGGGCTCCGTGACGCTGCGCGACCTGCCGAGCAGGGACGAGGCCCGGCGGGCACTGGACTCGGGCGCCATCGGGTCGGCGATCGTGTTCCCGGCCGGGTTCAGTCAGAGCGTGGGAGCCGGCAAGGGGGGCGACGTGGCGGTGCTGAAGACGCCCGAGTCGCCGCTGGCCGGGGTGGTGGCGGGGGCCATCGTGGACCGCATCTCGGCCGTGGTGGACGCCCGCACCCTCGCCGTACGGGCCGTGCTGCGCGCCGGGGTGCCCGGTGACCAGGTCAAGGAGCTGGTGGAGCGGAACGGCGCGGCCGGTGCCGCCCTCAGCCTGGCCGACGATCCGCTGGCCGGCGGCAAGATCGACCTGTCGGTCTACTACGGCTCCGGCATGGCGGCGCTGTTCGCGTTCTTCGTCGTGGGGGCGTCGTTCCGTGGGCTGCTGACCGAGCGGAAGCTCGGCACGCTCGACCGGATCCGCGCGGCCCCGGTCGCGGCCTGGGTGCCGGTCGCCGGCAAGGCCGTGGTCGGCTTCGCGCTGGCCGTCGTCGGGGTGTTCCTCAACTGGGGCGCCTCGGTGCTCATCTTCGGCTCCACGTGGGGCGACCCGGCGGCCGTGGCCGTGGTGCTGGTCACGCACGTGCTGGCCGCCGCGGCGATCACCATGCTGGTGACCAGCCGGGTCAGGACCGACGCCCAGGCCGACGGCGTGATCATGGTCGTGTCGTTCGTGATGGCGTTCTTCGGCGGCAGCCTGGTGCCGATCTACAACCTGCCCGGCGCGCTCCAGACGGTCGCGCTGCTCACCCCGAACGGCTGGACGTCCAAGGCGCTGACCGAGCTGGCCGGCTCGGGCGCGGGCCTCGCGGCCGTGGCCCTGCCGGTGGGCGTGCTGTGCGGGATCGCGCTGGCGGCGGGCGGCCTCGCCGTCCTCGGCTTCCGGAGAGGACTGCTGTTATGACCCCCGTGGACGTGCCCGTGGAGGCCGAGAAGCTGCGGCCGCGGCCCGTGCTGGCGCTCGTGGCCGCGAACCTGCGCCGCCACACCCGCGACCGCGTCGGCCTGTTCTTCATGGTCGTCATGCCGTTCGTCTCCATCGTCTTCGTCGGCATGGCGCTCGGCGGCGGCACGGCGGGCTCGTCCCGGCTGCCGGTCGGCGTGGTCGCCGAGGACTCGGGACCGGTGACGACCGCGCTGCTGGCCGAGCTGCGCCGCCACCCCGACCTGGAGGTCACCACCATGACCTCGGCCGCCGACCTGCGCTCCGGCGTGCGGGAGGGCTCGCTCGCGGCGGGCCTGGTCATCCCGGCCGGCTCCACGAAGCTGGACCTGGTCGTCACCGAGACCAACGGCAGCGGCATGGCCGCCCGCAGCGCCATCGACGTCGCCGTGGGCAAGGTCGCCGCCGTCGAGGAGGCCACCCGCGCCGCCAGGACCGCGGGCGCCACCCCGGAGCAGGCCGCCCAATACGTACGGCAGGCGCAGGCCGAGTCCGGCCGCGTCGCCGTGACCGACAGCTCCACCTCGGCCGGCGACCCCCGCGGCTTCGCCTACACCGCCCCCGCGAACCTGCTGCTGTTCACCTTCATCAACTCCATGGCCGTGGCCGCCGCGCTGGTGGAGAGCCGCCGGCTCGGCATGCTCCAGCGGGCGCTGACCGCCCCCGTGCGGCGGCGGTCGGTGCTGCTCGGCGAGGCGCTGAGCCGGTTCCTCGTGGCCATCGCGCAGGCCACGCTGATCATGGTGGTGAGCTCGCTCGCGTTCGGCGTCCGCTGGGGCGACCCGCTCGGAGTGGCGGCGGTCGTGGGGACGTTCGCGCTGGTCGCGACCGGCGCGGCGATCCTCGTCGGTACGCTGCTGCGCACCCCCGACCAGGCCCCGGCCATCGGCCCGCCGCTCGGCGTCGTGCTCGGCATGCTGGGCGGCTGCCTGTGGCCGCGGGAGTCCTCGGGCGACCTGATCAACGCCGTCGGCCACCTCTTCCCGCACGCGTGGGGCATGGACGCGCTGCTGGCGCTGGCCGTGCCCGGCACGGGCATCGGCGCGGTGCTGCCGCAGCTCGCCGTGCTCGCCGGGATGGCCGTCCTGCTGCTGGGCGCCTCCCTCGTCCTGTTCAGCCGCCGCACCCGGGCCCTGGGGTGAGCGCCATGCGGGTCCTCGTCACGGGAGCGGCCGGCTTCGTCGGCTCCGCGTACGTCGCGAACCTGCTCGGCGGCGCCTACCCCGGCTGGGACGACGCCGAGGTGACCGTGCTGGACGCGCTCACCTATGCCGGCGACGTCGCCAACCTGGAGCCGGTGCTGGGCGGGCCGCGGCTGACGTTCGTCCGCGGCGACATCGCCGACGCCGCGCTCGTCTCCTCGCTCATGCCGGGCCACGACCTCGTCGTCAACTTCGCCGCCGAGAGCCACGTGGACCGTTCGATCGCCGCCGCCGACCGGTTCGTCCGCACCAACGTCGCGGGCGTCGAGACGCTGCTGCGGGCCGCCCTCGACGCGGACGTGCCCACGTTCGTCCAGGTCTCCACCGACGAGGTGTACGGCTCCATCGACACCGGCTCATGGGGCGAGGACAGCCCGCTCCGGCCCAACTCGCCGTACGCCGCCTCGAAGGCCGCCGGCGACCTGATGGCGCTCGCGTACGCCCGCACCCACGGCATGGACGTGCGCGTCACCCGCTGCGGCAACACCTACGGCCCGCGCCAGCACCCCGAGAAGCTCATCCCGCTGTTCGTCACGAACCTGCTGGCCGGCCGGCCTGTCCCGCTGTACGGCGACGGCGGCAACGTCCGCGAGTGGATCCACGTGGACGACCACTGCCGCGGCGTCCACCAGGTCGTCGAGAAGGGCCTGGCCGGCGAGGTCCACCACATCGGCGGCGGCACCGAGCTGACCAACAGGGAGCTCACCGCGATGCTGCTGCGGGAGTGCGGCGCCGGGCCGGAGCTGGTCCGCCGCGTCGCCGACCGGCCCGGTCACGACCGGAGGTACTCCCTGGACGACTCCAAGCTCCGCGGCCTCGGCTACCGCCCGCGGGTGCCCTTCGCCGAAGGGCTGGCCGAGACCGTCGCGTGGTACCGCACCAGACACAAGGGGGTCACATGAAGGGCATCTTGCTCGCCGGGGGCAGGGGCACGCGGCTGCTGCCCACGACGCTGGCGGTGTCCAAGCAGTTGCTGCCGGTCAACGACAAGCCGCTCATCTACTTCCCGCTCTCGGTGCTGATGCTGGCCGAGATCCGGGACATCCTGGTCATCTCCACGCCCGAGGACCTGCCGCAGATCCGCCGCCTGCTCGGCGACGGCTCCCACCTCGGGCTGCGCATCACCTACACCGAGCAGGACGAGCCGAACGGCATCGCCGAGGCGCTCGTCATCGGGGCCGACCACATCGGCGACGACTCGGTGGCCCTCATCCTCGGCGACAACGTCTTCCACGGCTACTCCTTCCAGGAGATCCTCCGCCAGGAGTGCCGCGACATCGACGGCTGCGTGCTGTTCGGCTACCCGGTGCGCGACCCGGAGAGGTACGGCATCGCCGAGACCGACGCGGCCGGCCGGCTGCTGTCCGTCGAGGAGAAGCCCGCGGCGCCCCGCTCCAACCGGGCGGTCGTCGGCTTCTACCTGTACGACAACGAGGCGGTCGACATCGCCAAGAACCTCTCCCCGTCGGCGCGCGGCGAGCTGGAGATCACCGACGTCAACCGCGCCTACCTGGAGCGGGGCCGGGCGAAGCTGGTCGACCTCGGCCGGGGCTTCGCCTGGCTCGACGCCGGCACCCCGGAGTCGCTGCTCCAGGCCGGGCAGTACGTCCAGCTCCTGGAGCAGCGGCAGGGCGTCCGGATCGCGTGCCTGGAGGAGATCGCCCTGCGGATGGGCTACATCGACGCGGAGGCCTGCCACCGGCTCGGCGTCGAGCTGGAGAAGTCGGCCTACGGCCAGTACGTGATCTCCGTGGCGGAGCAGTTCGCCGCCCGGTGACTCGTGAGCAAGGAGGCAAGCCATGACCATGACAGCACTGTTCACCGGCCGTTCGGCGGCCGGCGGCGACCATGTGACGGACGTGTACCGCTACGCCGCCCGCAAGGGCGCGATCGAGACGGTCGAGGCGGCGGCCGAGGACCTCGGCCTGGCCGTGCGCGAGGTGCGCGAGGCGGTGGAGCACCTGGTGGAGAGCCGGCTGCTCCGCATCGACGACAACGCGGGCCTGCGGTTCGTGCCCGTGGACCCGGAGCTGGCCGCGGCCTCCCTGGTGTCCTCGGTCGAGCGGGAGATCTACCAGCGGCGCGAGCTGATCGACCAGATCAGGGAGCGGATCGGGGTGTTCCAGCAGGACTACACCGCGGTGGAGGCGGGCACCGCGCCGCGCGCCGTGGACTACCTGGTGGGCTCCATGGAGGTGCGCGGCTTCCTGAAGACGGCCGGCGACGCCTGCCGCGACGAAGTGCTGGTGCTCCAGGCGTCCGGCGGCGTGACCGGCGACCTGTCGGAGACGTTCCTCACGCTGCTGGCGCGCGGAGTGGTGGTGCGCATCATCTGCCAGCACCGCAACCGCGGGGACGTGTCCACCCGGATGCGGATGAAGCGGCTGACCGATGCCGGCGCCGTCGTCTACACGCTGAGCCACATCCCGCGCTCGGCGGTGGTCTTCGACCGGTCGCTGGTCGTCATGTTCGGGGCGAACGGCGAGGAGGCGAACGTGGCGCGGGTGCGTGACCACGGCATCGCGCAGTTCTTCCTCGACCTGTTCAACCACCTGTGGGAGATGGCCACGCCGCTGGAGGGCATCGAGTTCGGCTACGCCGACGTGGCCGACGACCTCCAGCAGGCCATCGCCGCGCTGATGGCCAAGGGCTACACCGACGAGGTGGTGGCCAGGAAGCTCGGCATGTCGGTCCGGAGCTGCCGCCGGCACATCGCCTCGCTGATGCGCGACCTGGAGGCGACGAGCAGGTTCCAGGCGGGGGTGGCGGCGGCCAGGAGCTTCCTGCGCAACGCCGGCTGACCGCCACCCGTGGAAGGAATCTCAGACGACCTGGTGACCGCGCATCGCGGCGGCCACCCCGGCCAGCCCCCGGGCCCGCTCGACGACCGTCTCGACGCCGGCCACCAGGTCCTCGTACGGCATCCGCGGGTCCAGGCAGATCCGGACCGAGCTGTTGGCGTCCTCCGCCTCCACCCCGATGGCGGTCAGCACGTACGACGGCTCCTGGGAGCCGGAGTTGCACGCCGACCCGGTGGACAGCGCGACCGTGGTCAGGCTGGAGACCAGGCTTTCGCCGCGTACCCCCGGCAGGACCACGTTCAGCACGTGCGGCACGCCGCCCCGGGGGTCGCCGTTGAGCCGCGCGCCGGGGATGCCCGCGAGGAGGATGTCCAGCGCCGTCGCGCGCAGCTCGCGCACCCGCCGCAGATCCGCCTCGGCCCGCGCCAGCGCCAGCTCCGCCGCCTTGCCCATGCCCACCACGAGGTGGGTGGGGATCGTGCCGCTGCGCAGCTCGTACTGCCCGCCGCCGAACATCACCGGCCGCAGCCGGTGCCGGATCTCCGGCCGGACGTACAGGGCGCCGACGCCCTTCGGGCCGCGCAGCTTGTGCGCCGACAGCGACAGCAGGTCGATCTCCGCCTCGCGCACGGCGACCGGCACCCGGCCGGCCGCCTGCGCCGCGTCCACGTGCAGCAGGGCGCCCACGTCGTGGCAGATCGAGGCCATCGCGTGGACCGGCTGCACGGTGCCGATCTCGCTGTTCACCCACGCGGCGGTGGCCACGCGCGTGTGCAGGTCGAGCAGCTCGGCCAGGTGCACCAGGTCCACCTGGCCGTCCCGGCCGACCCGCACGGTCCGCGCGTCCACGCCGCGGGCCGCCAGCGCGCGCCCGATCGACAGCGACGACTTGTGGTCGGTCGGGCAGAACACGCCGTTGACCGGCGCCCGGTCGTCGTGGCCGAACGCGCCCAGCAGCGCGATGTTGTTGCTCTCGGTCGCGCCGGAGGTGAACAGCACCGCATCCGGGTCGGCCCCGATCAGCCGCGCCACCGACTCGGCCGCCGCGTCCACGGCCCGGCGGGCCCGCTTGCCGAGCACGTGCGGCGACGACGGGTTGCCGAACTCCTCACGCAGGTACGGCAGCATCGCGTCCAGCACCTCGTCGTCGACGCGGGTGGTGGCGCAGCCGTCCAGGTAGATGACCTTCATGGCGCGTCAGCTCCTCAGGGTGCTGACCGTGACGAGCTTGGCGTAGATCTCGTCGGTGGACGTCTCGCCGCTGCCGCCCGGGTCGGCGATGACCACGCGCATGTCCGGCAGGCCGTACAGGTTGAGCGCGATGTCCACGCCCGTCTGCACCGGCATGAGGCACTCGCCGGGCGCGAAGATCAGCAGGTTGCGGTAGCCGGCCTTGTGGACCTCCGACACCATCTCGGTGATCTCGCCCGCGCAGCCGGTGATGCCGCAACTGATCAGCGTGCGGTAGTTGCCGTCGGCGTCCACGAACGCCACCTCCGCGTCGCGCCGCCCGGAGCCGCCGGCGGGGTCGAGGTAGCGCTTCTCCAGCAGCCCCTGCTTGACGAACTTGTCGGCGGCCTTCTGGAAGCGGTACTTCAGCCACGTCTCGGGGAAGGCGAGCGGGTGCTTGCGGCTCGGCAGCACCAGCTCCGCCGGCAGGCCGTAGTCGCACAGCGCCTTCTCGTACGAGGTCGGCAGCGTGGTGAACCGCTCGAAGAACTCGGCCCGCAGCTCGCCGGCCGGGCGGTCGTGCGCCGGCACGTACTGCCAGTCGTTGATCAGCAGCAGCAGCCGGCCGGAGACCCCCGCCTCGGCGTACTCGCCGAGCAGGTCGAGCGACAGCTCCCAGGTGTAGCCGGGGAAGATGCCGACGCGGCCGGCGACGCGGCGGCGCATGGTCTCGTCCTTCTGCTCCTCGACGACGCCCGGCACGAGCCGGCCGGTGGCCTCGTCCTCGAACAGCATGAAGTGCCCGCCCATGACGACGAGGTCGCCGAGCTCGGAGGCGGGCAGCTCGTGGGCGATCGCGTCCCGGAGCTCCTGCTCGGAGGCGACCAGCCGGTGGGTCTTGGTCACTCGGTCGGTGACGGCGTGGTTCATCGAAACTCCTTGAGGCTGAGGCTTCGGTCCTGGGGGGAAGCCGGACACCGTCTCCCGGCCTTCAGGTGTGGCGAGATGGATGGTCAAGGCTTCACTCCGAGGCGCATGAGATCTGATGGACGGTGGTCATCCGCGAGCGGCCGGATCGGGACGAGCAGGCCGGCGAGGACGCCGAGCGGGACCGGTCCGGCGAGCTGCTGGAGGGTCAGGCCCTCCCAGCCGCTCTCGCGCAGCTCGGCCAGCACCCGGGGGATGCGCAGGGCGCGGCCTCCGGCGAGGGTGTAGCTGTCGGAGAGGTCGAGAGGGGGCAGCCCGTGGACGAGCCGCACGGCGCCGGCGAGCGCGCGGGCGGCCTCGTCGGCCGGGGCGCGGTCCCAGGAGGGAAGCGCGGCCGTCCCAGGAGCGGCCACCGGGGGCGGATCGGGCAGCCCGGCCAGCCGGGCCACGTCACCGAGGCGGGGACCAGCCGCCGCACTGTCATCGCAGGCGAGGATCAGGGCCTCGTGGCCGCGCAGGAACGCCTCCACGGCCGCGCCGTCCATGACCGCGGACGACGCCTGGAGGGACACGGCGACCGCGTCGCGCCACTCGTCGACCCGCAGGTACGTCTCGGACCCGGCGTGCGCCCACGCCTCCGGCACCGGATGCCAGGCGACGGCGGTGCGCCGGCCCCCGTAGTCCTTGGTGCGCTGCTTGATGAAGTTGACCTCCGAGCCGAGGCGCACCGCCTGGCCACGCCGCGAGCCCTCCCGGGACACCAGCTCGGTCACCTCGTCGTAGGGGAGGTAGGAGTGCTCCTTGGCCCGCTCGAAGGCGGCCGCCACCCGGGCGAGCAGCTCGGCGAACGTGGGATCGCCGGAGCAGTCCACCCGCACCAGCGTCGGCGAGAACATGCAGGTCAGGACGTCCGGGTACGGGTGGGACTCGCGGTTGCTGACGAACGACAGGAGGCCGGCCGAGTCCAGGCCGGTGTAGGCGGCGGTCAGCGCGGTGTGGGCGGCCAGGTGGACCAGCGACGGCCACACGCCGTACCGGGCGGCGACCCGCCGGGTGGCCTCCAGCAGGGCGGGGGAGGTCAGCGTCGCGTGCCTGGCCGGCGGCTCACCGGTCGCACCCGGGCCGTCCCGGAGCGCGGCGAAGGGGTCCCCGCCCGCGCCTTCCCGGCGGCCCGCGCCTTCCCGGCGGCCGGCGCCTTCCCGGCGGCCGGCGCCTTCCCGGCGGCCGGCGCCTTCCCGGCGGCGCGCGGCGAAGGGGTCCGAGGGGAGCGCGGCGACCTGCTCCTGCCAGTACGCGACGGAGCGGGCGGCCACCACGGTGGCGTCGGCCGACGTCTCGTGACGGGCCAGGTCCGACGGCCGGTGGCGGACCGGCATGAGCGTGGCGGGCCGGCGCGCGGCCAGACCGGCGGCCTGCGTGCGCAGCTCCCGCTTCAGCTCGCCCAGCGTCCACACGTCCACCGCCAGGTGGTTGAGCACCACGACGGCGCGCTTGGGCACGCCGCCCGCCGTGATGACGACCGCCCGGACGGGCCACTCGCCGGCCAGGTCGAACGGCCGCGTGCTGAGCTCCTCGATCACCTCGGCGGGTGCGGCGGTGCCGTCCCGCTCCGCGGTGACCTCCATGACCTTCAGGGCGCCCGGCGGGTGGATCCGCTGCACGGGCCCGGTCCCGGGCTCTCCGGCGTCGAGGTGGTACGTGGTCCGCAGCGTCTCGTGCCGGCGGACCAGAGAGGTGATCATCGCGCGGCAGTGGGCGAGCGTCACACCGGGGGGCACGTCGAAGGTGAGGACGACGTGCGTCTCGTGCTGGTGCCCGGGCGGGAGCTGGTGGACGCGCAGCCACATGTAGCGCTGCCCCCAGCACAGGTTCGCGGATCTCACAGTGGACAACTCGGCCTCCACCGCCGGCGATAGTCGGACTACCGAACAAACCGAGGATTGGCTTTTCCTGGGACCGTGACAAGCGGTCCGCGCTGGCATGTTGGGCGCGCCACAAGCTGCCAGCGTGCTCTTTCCCGGCCTTCTTGACCGCTGCTCCGCCATTCCCCGAAGCTTTGTATGAATGGATTTCTCTGGCAGATCGGCGGATGACGATGTCTGAAATTCCGAATCAGTTCCAGAGCCTTCTGCGCGCGCACCTGCCGTACGCGGACGCGGCGGAGCTCTCCGCCCGGGACGAGCTCGCCGGTCTCGGCCTCGACTCGATGGGCGTCGTGCGGCTGCTGGTCGACATCGAGAACGGCTACGCGGTCGAGCTGCCCGACGAGATCCTGGACGAGACGACGTTCGCCACGGTCGGCTCGCTCTGGCAGGCGCTGACCACGCTCCCGGCGTTCCCGCCGGTCCACTGACGCACGGACGTCAGAAGGGCGGGGGCCGGTCTCGCCGGTCCCCGCCCTCTCCCTTTCCAGGCTGCCGTTTCAGGCTCCCTTGTCAGGGCTTCAGAGTTGTGGCCAGTGCGCGGCGGTCCACCTTCCCGTTGGCGTTGAGCGGCAGCTCGCCCAGCACGGTCACCGCGCGCGGCACCATGTAGCCCGGCAGCACCTCGGCGACGCCCTTGACCAGCGCCACCGGGTCGAGCGCCGTCCCGGTGCAGGCGGCCTCCAGCTCCAGCTCGCCGTCCGCCCCGGGCAGCGCCAGGACCACGGCCTCGTGCACTCCGGGCCTGGCCCGCAGGGCGGCCTCCACCTCGCCCAGCTCGACCCGGTGCCCCGAGATCTTCACCTGCTGGTCCAGCCGCCCGAGGTGGACGAGCAGCCCGTCGCGCCAGGCGACCCGGTCGCCGGTGCGGTACCAGAGCTCGCCGGCCATGGTGGCGGCGGCCGGGGCGGGCACCGTACGGACGCCGTCGAAGGCGACGAAGCGGCCCTCGTTGACCTCCGGGTCCGTGTACCCCGGGAAGCGCTGCGGGCCGCGCAGGCACAGCTCGCCCTCCGCCGCCGGCCGGCCGTCCGCGTCCAGCACCACGTGCTCCACCCCCCGGTACGGCAGGCCGATCGGCACGGTGCCGTTGGGAGTCTCCGGCCAGCGGGCCCGGTCGGCGGGCAGGCGGTACTCGGCGCAGGAGATGGTCAGCTCCGTCGGGCCGTACAGGTTCTCCAGCACGCTGTGCGGCGCCGCCTCCCGCCACGCGTCCGCCTGCCGCAGCGTCAGCGGCTCGCCGCAGAACAGGCTCCAGCGCAGCGACGGCATCGAGCCCGGGGCCAGCCGGCGCAGACGCAGCGCCAGCGAGACCACCGACGGCACCGAGAACCAGTGCGTCAGCCGCTCCCTGGCCACGAACGACACCGGCTTGAGCAGGTCGTACCGGGTCGGGACGACGAGCGTCGCCCCGCCGCCCCAGGTGGCGAACATGTCGAAGACCGACAGGTCGAAGGTCAGGTCGAACGTCTGCGACGTCCGGTCGCCCGGCCCCAGCCCGTAGCGGGGGACGACGTGCGACAGGTACGCGCCGACGGAGCGGTGGCGCAGCGGCACACCCTTGGGCGCGCCGGTCGAGCCCGAGGTGAACAGGACATAGGCGAGCCCGTCCACCCCGTCCGGCGGCGCCAGCGGCTCCGCCCGGTCGCCGCCCGGGTCGTCCAGGGTGACGGCGAGCGTTCGCGAGGGGAACGGCGGCAGCGGGCCGCGGGCGGCGTCGGCCAGGACGACGTCCAGGCGGGCGGCCCGGGCGACGGCGAGGTTGCGCGCCGCGGGCATGGCGGGGTTGAGGGGGACCGCGGTGGCGCCGATCCGCTGGACGGCCAGGTACCCGGCGTAGGCCAGGGTGTCGCGGGCCGCGTACAGGCCGACCCGCGACGGGCGCCCGCCGGGGCAGGAGGCCAGGATCCGCGCGGCCAGGCGCGCCGCCAGGTCGTCCAGCTCGGCGTAGGTGTGGCGGGCGCCGCCCGCCTCCAGCGCCACCCGGTCGCCGAAGCGCGCCACCGAGCCGGCGAACCACTGGTGAAGGGTGCGTTCCACGCGGGTGCGTTCCACAAGGGTGCGTTCCACAGTCGTCTCCATGGTCGTCTCCATGGTCGTCCCGGGCCCCCGGGACTACCCGGGGTGCCGCGGCGGGTCGGGGAGGTCGCGGGGGAAGAGCGACGGCGGGAGGTCCTGCCCGGACCGGCCGGACCCCTCCCACAGGTCGGCCAGCCGCCGGTCAGGGTCGGCGACGGCGAGCTGCGTGCCCAGCGCGAGTGTCCGCATGATGTCCACCATCGCCTCGGCGGGCAGGACGTCCGGGTCCGCCAGCATGAGCACGCTGGTACGGCCCCCCTGCACCGCCACCCGCACCCGGAACGCCTGCCCGTACTGCTGCGCCAGCGGCGTCCAGGCCAGCTCCGCCGGGCTCTGGTCGGCCGGGTCCGAAGGACGGCGGTCCACCTGGATGTAGTTGAACCAGGCCCGGAACAGGTGGTTGATCCAGCAGTCGTGCCCCGGGTCCCGGCCGGTCCTGGCCGCGTCGCCCGCGGCCAGCTCGGCGACGCGGTCGAAGTCGTAGCAGGAGTACCGGTACGACTTCGCGCCCGCCCAGTGCAGCCGCCTGATGTGCTCGGCGAGCGTGGCGCCGGGGTCCACGCCGGTGACGAAGGGGATGAGCTGGTTCATCGTGCCCACGTTGTGCTGGTCCTCCTGGGCGAACCGGTTGGAGGACATCAGGCTCATCGTCACCCGGTCGGTGCCCAGGTGGCGGGCCAGCCCGGCGGCGATGAACGCCATGACCACGGCCGGCGCGGTGACCCCGTGCCGGCGGCCCGCCTCCGCCGCGAGCCCGCCGAGCCGCCGCGAGTGCAGCGTGAGCTCCAGCCTGTTGCGCTTGACGCGGGCCGGCAGCGTGGGCAGCCGGTCCATGAGCCCCTCGGCCAGCACGTCCTGCCAGTACCGCTCGGAGCTCTCCTGCCGGGGCCGCCACGCCTCCTCCCGCTGCCGCCGCGCCAGCTCGCGCGGGGTGAGGCCCCTCGCGGCCGTGGCGTCCGGGTCGGCCACCAGCGCCTTGAACTGGTCCTGCAGGTGGTGGATCGACCACAGGTCGAGGATGAGATGGGAGAAGGCCAGGCTGATGTAGAGGGGCGCGCCGTCGGGGGAGCGGACCAGCCGGCCCCGCCAGTTCAGGTCGCCGCTCATGGCGAACGGCCGCGCCACCAGCTCCGCCTTCGTCTGCTCGTGCTCGGCGGGGTCGGTGACAACCCGGTCCACCGTCTCGACGGGCAGGGGCGCGTCGTCGTGGACCACCTGGACCGGCCGGTCGCCGTCCGGACGGTAGGTCGTCCGCAGCGCCTCGTGCCGGTCGGCCAGCCGTCGCAGGGCGGTCGTGACCTGCCGGTTCGACAGGCCCCGCAGGTCCCATGTCGTCGCCAGGTTCGCCTCGTGCAGCCAGTCCTCCGGATACCGCTCGATCTCACGCCAGCTGAAGAGCTGGCCGTTGCTGAGAGGCGCCTCGACGGACATGTGGTCTCCTCCCGGCGGCTTTCTCCGTCCGTCATTCATTGCGCGGGCGAACGTCCGGGGTCAAGGCCGGCGGGGGTGGCCGGCGCTGGCCACTAATGGCGGTCACAAGGTGCCAGTCGGCGACCGTGTCCCCGAATTGTGCACGCCCATAGTGTCTTATCCACAACTATGCGAAAGCCGCTAGACCAGAACGCCGCGGAGTAATTATCCGCGCGGTCCCAATAAACCGGCGGCGCCGTGTCGAATGGCGCCCGAGGCTTGAGGTGGCGCATTGATGGCTGGTGAGTCGACACAGCGGGCGGGGACCGGCGGGCCGGACGCGATCGCCGTCGTCGGCATGGCGTGCCGGCTGCCGCGCGCCGCCGGACCGGCGGAGTTCTGGCGGCTCCTGAGCGAGGGCGTGGACGCGGTCACCGCCGCCCCCGAGGAGCGCTGGCCGGGGGCCGGTCACCGGCGGGGCGGGTTCCTGGAGTCCGTGGACGGGTTCGACGCCGCGTTCTTCGGCATCTCGCCGAACGAGGCCGCGGCCATGGACCCGCACCAGCGCCTCGTCCTGGAGCTGGCCTGGGAGGCGCTGGAGAACGCCCGCGCCGTCCCCACGGGCCTGCGCGGCAGCGCCGCCGGCGTCTTCCTGGGCGCCATCTCGAACGACCACGCCGCGCTCCAGGCCAGGCTCGGCGCGGAGGAGCGCGGCCGGCACGCGTACGTCGGCGCCAACCGGGCCATGATCGCCAACCGGGTGTCCTACTTCCTCGGCCTGCGCGGCCCCAGCCTCACCCTCGACACCGGCCAGTCCTCGTCGCTCGTCGCCGTGGAGATGGCGTGTGAGAGCCTGCGCCGGGGCGAGACCGCCCTCGCGCTGGCCGGCGGCGTCAACCTCAACCTCCTCGCCGAGACCACCGACGCCATCGCCGGGCTCGGCGCCCTGTCGCCCGACGGCCGGTGCCACGTCTTCGACGGCCGCGCCAACGGCTACGTGCGGGGCGAGGGCGGCGGGCTGGTCGTCCTCAAGCGGCTGTCCGACGCGCTCACCGCCGGCGACGCCGTGCACGCCGTGATCCTCGGCGGGGCGGTCAACAACGACGGCGGCGGCGAGGGCCTGACCGTGCCCAGCCGGGACGCGCAGGCGGAGGTCATCCGCCTGGCGTGCGCGCGGGCCGGGGTGGACCCGGCCGACGTGCGGTACGTCGAGCTGCACGGCACGGGCACCAAGGTCGGCGACGCGGTGGAGGCTGCGGCGCTCGGCGCCGCCTACGGCGCCGCCCGCCCGGCGGACGACCCGCTGCTGGTCGGGTCGGCCAAGACCAACATCGGCCACCTGGAGGGCGCGGCGGGGATCGCGGGGCTGCTCAAGGTGGTGCTGGCACTGAAGCACCGCACGGTGCCCGCCAGCCTGCACTTCGAGGCGCCGCCGCCGGAGATCCCGCTGGGGGAGCTGCGGCTGGAGGTGGCGCGGGCGCGCCGCGAGTGGCCGGGGGACGGGCGGGCGGCGGTGGCGGGGGTCAGCTCGTTCGGCATGGGCGGCACCAACTGCCACCTTCTCCTGACCGAACCGCCGGCCTCCTCCTCACTCCTGCCTTCGACTTCGGGCCCGGCCATCGCCGAACCGTGCGCCCCCACCGCCCCGTCAGGCCCCGACCCCTTCGCCCTCCCGCCCATGCCCACCCAGGGGGCGCCATGGGTCGTGTCGGCGCGTGACGGGGCGGCCCTGCGGGAGCAGGCGCGCCGGCTGCTGCCTCTCGCCGAGGACGCGGCCGTCGCCCCCGATGACGTCGCCCTGAGCCTGGTGGGCAGCCGGGCGGTCTTCGAGCGGCGCGCCGTCGTCCTGGCCCCCGACCGGCCCACTCGCCTGGCCGCGCTGCGCGCCCTGGCCGCCGGGCAGCCGCACGACGACGTCGTGGTGGGAACCGCCGCGAACGGCGTGATCGGGAACGCCGCGCGCGGAGACGTGGCCGGGACCGGTTCGAGCGGAGAGATCGCCTTCGTCTTCCCCGGCCAGGGGTCCCAGTGGCCCGGCATGGCCCGCGAGCTCCTGGCCTCCTCGCCCGTCTTCGCCGCGCGCCTGGCCGCGTGCGCCGCCGCCCTGGCTCCCTTCATCGACTTCTCGCTCATGGACGTCCTCCAGGAGACCCCCGGCGCCCCGGGCCTGGAGCGGGTGGACGTGGTACAGCCCGCCCTGTGGGCCGTCATGGTGTCGCTGGCCGAGGTGTGGCGCTCCCACGGCGTCGAGCCCGGCACGGTGATCGGCCACTCCCAGGGCGAGATCGCGGCGGCCACGGTCGCCGGCGCCCTCACCCTGGCCGACGCCGCCCGTGTCGTCGCCCTGCGCAGCCGCGCCATCGCCGGCATCACCGGCCGCGGCGGCATGCTGTCGGTGGCCGCCCCCCTCGACCTCGTGCGGCGGGTGATCGCCGAGGTCGAGGCCCCCGTGTCGGTGGCCGCCGTCAACGGCCCCCGCTCCGTGGTGGTCTCCGGTCCGAGCGACGCGCTCGCCGTGCTCGCCGACCGGCTCTCGGAGCACCGGGCCAGGCTCGTCCCCGTCGACTACGCCTCCCACTCCGCCGAGGTCGAGGAGGTGCGCGACGAGGTGCTCGCGGCCCTGGCCCCGGTACGGCCGGTGAGCGTCGCCACGACCTTCGTCTCCACGCTGACGGGCGAGCCGATGGACACGGCCGGGCTCGACGCCGGCTACTGGTACCGCAGCCTGCGCCACCAGGTGCGCTTCGCCCAGGCGGTGGAGGCGGCGCTGGAGGGCGGCTGCGCGCTGTTCGTGGAGTGCAGCCCGCATCCCGTCCTGGTCACCGGCGCCGAGGAGACGGCCGAGGCCACCGGGCGTGACGTGGCGGTCACCGGGACCCTGCGGCGCGGCGAGGGCGGGCCGCAGCGGGTGCTGCGGTCGCTGGCGCAGGCGTTCACGCAGGGAGCGCCGGTGGACTGGTCGGGCCCGTGCGCCACGCCGGGCGCGCGGCCGGTGGACCTGCCGACGTACCCGTTCCAGCGCGAGCCCTACGGCCCCACCACCGCCCCCCTCCTCCCGGCCACGCGCATCGGCCACGCCGCTTCCTCCGGCGGCCGCGCCGTTCCCGTGGGTGAGGCCGGAGGAGCCGCTCCGGGCGGCGGCGGCGCGGGCGTGTCCCGGGTCGAGGCGCGGGAGCTGGTGCTGGGTGCCGCCGCCCGCGTGCTCGGACACCGCGACCCGGGCGGGATCGAGGCGGGCAGGACGTTCAAGGACCTCGGGTTCGACTCGGTGGCGGCGGTGGAGCTGCGCGATCGGCTGCGCGCCGCGACCGGCCTGCGGCTGCCGGCCGGTGTCCTGTTCGACCACCCCACCCCGGAACGCCTCACCGACCACCTGCACGGCCTCCTCGCCTCCACCGGAACGCGCGGAACGGACGGGCCGGACCGGTCCGCCGGGACCGGCCCGGCCCCCGACGCCCTGACCGCGGACGCCCTGACCGCGGACGACCCGGCCGATGACGAGCCGGCCGATGACGAGCTGGTCGCCGTGGTCGGGATGGGGTGCCGCTACCCCGGCGGCGTGGCGTCGCCCGACGACCTCTGGCGGCTGGTCAGCAGCGGGACCGACGCCATCGGTGACTTCCCCGCCAACCGCGGATGGGACCTGGGCACCCTGTTCGCCACCGGGTCCGACCGGTCCGGCACCAGTGACACCCGGCAGGGCGGCTTCCTGCACGACGCCGACCGGTTCGACGCCGCGTTCTTCGGCATCAGCCCCCGCGAGGCGCTGGCCATGGACCCGCAGCAGCGCCTGCTGCTGGAGGTCTGCTGGGAGACCCTCGAACGCGCCGGCCTGGACCCGGCCGCGCTGCGCGGCTCGGCGACCGGCGTGTTCGTCGGCGCGATGGCCCCCGACTACGGCCCTCGCCTGGACCAGCCCGACAGCGCCGCCGAGGGGCACCTGCTGACCGGCACCGCGCTCAGCGTGGTCTCCGGCCGCATCTCGTACCTGCTGGGGCTGCGCGGCCCGGCCATGACGACCGACACCGCGTGCTCCTCCTCCCTCGTCTCGATCGTCCTCGCGGTGCAGGCGCTGCGGCGCGGCGACTGCGCGCTGGCGCTGGCCGGCGGGGCGACGGTGATGTCGCGGCCGGGGATGTTCGTGGAGTTCAGCAGGCAGGGCGGGCTCTCGCCCGACGGCCGGTGCAAGGCGTTCTCGGCCGCGGCCGACGGCACCGGCTGGGCCGAGGGCGCGGGGATGCTGCTGCTGGAACGGCTGTCCGACGCCCGCCGCCTCGGGCACCCGGTCCTGGCCGTGATCAGGGGCGGCGCGGTCAACCAGGACGGCGCCAGCAACGGCCTGACCGCCCCGAACGGCCAGGCGCAGCAGGACGTCATCCGCCTCGCGCTGGCCGACGCCCGCCTGTCCGCGGCCGACGTGGACGTGGTCGAGGCGCACGGCACCGGCACCAGGCTGGGCGACTCCATCGAGGCCGAGTCGCTGATCGCCGCGTACGGTTCCGCCCGCGAGGGACACCAGGCGAGTGGTCCCGTCTGGCTGGGGTCGTTGAAGTCGAACATCGGGCACACCCAGGCCGCGGCCGGCGTCGGCGGCGTGATCAAGATGGTCAAGGCGCTGGAGCACCGGACGCTGCCGCGCACCCTGCACGTGGACGAGCCGACCCCGCACGTGGACTGGGACGCCTCCGGGGTGCGGCTGCTGGCCGAGCCCGTCGAGCTGCCGGACGGGCCGCGACCGGTACGCGCAGGCGTGTCCAGCTTCGGCATCAGCGGCACGAACGCGCACCTCATCCTGGAGAGCGCCCCCGGCATTCTGGAGAGCGCCCCCGGCGCCGGGGACTCCGGCGTTCCCGCCGGCGGCGACCCGCTGGTGTGGGCGTTCTCGGCGAAGAGCGCGGCCGCGCTGCGGGCGCAGGCCGTACGGCTGCGCGGCCACGCGGCGAGCCTCGCCGAGGAGGAGCTGGGCGCGGCCGGAAGGGCGCTGGCGCGAAGGGCCGGGTTCGCGCACCGCGCCGTGGTCGTCGCCCAGGACCGTGACGAGCTGCTCGCCGCCCTGGACGCCCTCGCCGCCGACGCCCCGCACGCCGCGCTCACCACCGGAACGGCCCTCGACGACCCCCGCCCCGTGTTCGTCTTCCCCGGTCAGGGCTCCCAGTGGGCCGGCATGGCCGTGGACCTGCTCGACGCCGACCCCAACTTCCGCGAGCGGCTGGAGCGCTGCGACCGGGCGCTGGCCGCGTACAGCGGCTGGTCCGTCGTGGACGTGCTGCGCGGCGCGGACGGCGCGCGCCCGCTGGAAGGGGCGGACGTCATCCAGCCCGTGCTGTTCGCCGTCATGGTGTCGCTGGCCGGGCTGTGGCGCTCGCTCGGCGTGAACCCCGCCGCGGTGCTCGGTCACTCCCAGGGCGAGATCACCGCGGCGTGCGTCGCCGGCGTGCTGTCCCTGGAGGAGGCCGCCCGGGTGGTCGTGCTGCGCAGCCGAGCGCTCGTCCGGCTCGGCGACCGCGGGGGCATGGTGGCCGTCTCCCTGCCGGCCGAGCGGGCCGCGGAGCTGCTGGAGCCGTGGAGCGGCCGGCTGTGGCCCGCCGTCCACAGCGGTCCGGCCAGCTCGGTGGTCGCCGGTGACGCGGACGCGGTGGAGGAGCTCATCGCTGCCTGCCCCGACGGCGTGCGGATGCGCCGCGTCGCGGTCGGGTACGCCGCCCACACCCCGCACATCGAGGAGCTGCGCGAGGAGCTGCTGACCACGCTCGCGGACGTGCGTCCCGGCCCGGCCGACACGGCCTTCTGCTCCTCGTACGCCGGTGACTTCCTCGACACGGAGACCCTGACCGCCGAGTACTGGTTCACCAGCCTGCGCAACCCCGTGCTGTTCCGGCAGGCCGTCGAGACGGTCGCCGCGTCGGGCACGACCCTGTTCGTCGAGGCCAGCCCGCATCCGACGCTGATCGGCCACATCGAGGACACCCTGGCGGTGGCCGGGCTGCCCGGCGGCGCCACCGGAACGCTGCGGCGCGGCGACGGCGGCAGGCAGCGGCTGCTGCGGGCGCTCGGCCAGGCGTGGGTGCTCGGCGCGAGCCTCGACTGGACGGCCGCCCTCGGGCCGGCGTCCCGGCACGACGCGGGACTGCCGACCTACCCGTTCGAACGCCAGAGGTTCTGGCTCGACCCCGGCCCCGCCGGCGACTCCCCGGCCTCCCGCCACCCGTTGCTGGGCACGGCCGTGCCGCTGGCGGCCGACGACGGCTTCCTGCTGGCCGGCCGGCTGTCGCGGGCCGCCGTCCCGTGGCTGTCCGACCACGCCGTGGACGGGGCGGTGCTGCTTCCGGGCACCGCGTTCGTCGAGCTGGCGCTGGAGGCCGCCGCCACGGCCGGGTGCGACACGGTCGAGGACCTGACGCTGGAGGCGCCGCTGTACCTGCCGGAGACGGGCACCGTTCACGCGCAGGTCGCCGTGGGCGGGCCCGACGCGGAGGGGCGGCGCACGCTCGCCGTCCACGCCCGCCCGGCGGACGACCCGGACGCGCCCTGGACGCGCCACGCCACCGGCCTCCTCACCACGGCCACCCCGAGCCTGCCGGGCTCGGCGGCGGCCTGGCCGCCGCCCGGCGCCGAGCCGGTGGACCTGGACGACCTGTACGGCCGGCTCGCCGGGCGCGGCTACGACTACGGGCCCGCGTTCCAGGGGCTGCGCGCCGCCTGGCGCGGGGACGGCGTCGCGTACGTCGAGGTGGAGCTGCCCGAGGCGGTGCGCGACGACGCGGAGCGCTACACCCTGCACCCCGCCCTCCTGGACGCCGCCCTGCACCTGGTGGTGCTGGAGCGGGCGGGGGACCCGGCGACCGTGCTGCTGCCGTTCTCCTGGAGCGGGGTGCGGGTGAGCGCCGGGGGCGCGAGCACGCTGCGCGTCCGCATCACCGACGGCGACGGCGACACGATCTCCCTGGCCGCCCACGACGCGGCCGGGCGACCGGTCGGCGAGGCCGCCGGCCTGGCGCTGCGCCGGGTGCCCCGTACCGGCGACGCCGCCCGCACGGGGAACGGCGCCGCCTCCTACGCCCTCGACTGGACGCCCGTGCCGGTCACCCCGGCGGACCCGGCCGGGCAGCGGTGGGCCGTCGTCGGCTTCGACGACCTGGCCGACGAGATCGACGCCGAGCTGGCGGCGGCCGGGATCGGCGCCCCCCGCTACTACGACCTGGCCTCCGTGGCCGACATGAGCACGGGGGAGATCCCCGGCCTGGTGCTCGCCCCCTGCCGGGGCGACGCCGCCGATCTGCCGTACTCCGCGCACGACACCCTGCACCAGGCGTTGGACCTGGTGCAGAGCTGGCTCGGCGACGAGCGGTTCGCCGGGTCGCGGCTGGTGTTCGTCACCCGGCCCGGCGACGCGGCGGGGGCCGCGGTGTGGGGGCTGGTGCGGTCGGCGCAGTCGGAGCATCCGGGACGGTTCGCTCTGGCGGAGCTGCCGGAGGGCTTCTCCGCGTGGGACGCGCTGGCGGGCGGGATCGCGGCGGGCGAGACGCAGCTCGCCACGGGCGAGGACGGCCTGCTGGCGCCCCGCCTGGTCCGCCGCGTCCCGGCCCCCGCCTCTCCGGAGGAGCGGGACGGCTGTGTGCTCGTGACCGGGGGCACCGGAGGGCTGGGCGCGCTGGTGGCGCGGCGGCTGGTGGAGCGGCACGGCGTGCGGGAGCTGGTCCTGGCCTCCCGACGCGGCCCGGATGCCCCGGGAGCCGGAGCTCTGGCGGCCGAGCTGGCCGGGCTGGGCGCGAGCGCCGAGGTGGTGGCCTGCGACGTGTCCGACCGGCGCGCGCTGGCCGCCCTGCTGGAGCGGCTCCCGTCCCTGACGGGAGTGGTCCACACCGCTGGGGTGCTGGACGACGCGGTCGTCGAGGGCCTGTCGGCGCAGCGGCTCGACGCCGCCCTGGCCCCGAAGGTGGACGCCGCCTGGCACCTGCACGAGCTGACCCGTGACCTGCCGCTGACGTCGTTCGTGCTGTTCTCGTCCGTGGCCGGCCTGCTCGGCAACCCCGGGCAGGGCAACTACGCCGCCGCCAACGCCTTCCTCGACGCGCTCGCGCGGCACCGGCGCGACCTCGGTCTGCCCGCCGTGTCCATCGCCTGGGGACTGTGGGACACCGGCGCCGACGGCATGGCGGGCGGGCTCGGCGGCGCCGACGTGGCCCGCCTGGCGCGGGGCGGCATCGCGCCGCTGACCGTCGAGGAGGGCCTGGACCTGTTCGACCTGGCGCTGCCGGGCCAGGCCGATCCGCTGCTCGTGGCGGCCCGGTGGGACCGGGCCGGGCTGCGCGACCGGGCCGAGGCCGGCGACCTGCCGCCCGTGCTGCGCGGGCTGGTCCGCGCGTCCCGCCGTGCCGTCCCGAGCGCGGCGTCCGCTCGGCCGGCCACGCTGCCGGGCACGGCCGGGCAGGGGCTCGGCGAGCGCCTGGCCACGCTGACCGAGCCGGAGGCCCACGCCCACCTGACCGCGCTGGTCCGCTCGCACGTCGCCACCGTCCTCGCGCACAGCAGCCCGGAGCAGGTGGACGTGGACCGCGCGTTCAACGAGCTGGGGTTCGACTCGCTGACCGCCGTGGAGCTGCGCAACCGGCTCAACGCCGAGACCGCCCTGCGGCTGCCGGCGACCCTCGTCTTCGACCACCCGACCGTCACCGCGCTCGCCGGCTACCTCTACCGCACCCTCGCGCCCGACACCCCGTCCCCCGAGGACGCCCTGCGAACGGCGGTGGACCAGGCCGAGTCGGTGCTGCTGGCCGCCAACGGCGGGGCGGACGCGCTGCGCGGCCAGCTCGTCGCCATCCTGCAGAGCGCGCTCGGCCGCATCGGGACCGCCCCCGCCGCCGCGCCGGCCGCCACGCCGAGCCGGCCCGGCGGGGCCGCCGAGGAGATCGTCACCGCCTCCGACGAGGAGATCTTCGCCTTGATCGACAACCGGGCCATGACGGCCCCCCTGAAGCCCGCGGTGGAAAGGCCTGGCCATGGCGAGTGAGGACAAGCTCCGCGCGTACCTGAAGCGCGTCACCGTCGAGCTGGCGGAGACGCGGCGGCGCCTGGCCGAGGACGCCGGCCGCCGGCACGAGCCGGTGGCGATCGTGGGCATGGCGTGCCGGTACCCCGGCGGCGTCTCCGGCCCCGACGAGCTGTGGGAGCTGGTGGCCTCCGGACGTGACGCGATCAGCGAGTTCCCCGCCGACCGCGGCTGGGACACGGACCTGTTCGACCCCGACCCGGAGGCGCTCGGCAAGTCGTACACGCGGCACGGGGGGTTCCTGGAGGGGGCGGCCGACTTCGACGCCGCGTTCTTCGGGATGAGCCCGCGCAGCGCGCTCGGCACCGACCCGCAGCACCGGCTGTTCCTGGAGTCGTGCTGGGAGGCGCTGGAGCACGCCGGGATCGACCCGTCGACCCTGCGCGGCAGCCGCACCGGCGTCTACGCGGGCAACATGTACAACGACTACTCCTCGCGCTTCGTGCACGGCTCGATCCCCACCTCCGTCGAGGGCACGCTGCTGTCCTCCAGCACGCCGAGCGTCATGTCGGGCCGCGTCTCGTACACGCTGGGCCTGGAGGGCCCGTCGCTGACCGTCGACACGGCCTGCTCGTCGTCGCTGGTCACCCTGCACCTGGCCGTGCGGGCGCTGCGCCAGGAGGAGTGCTCGCTGGCGCTGGCCGGCGGGGTCACGCTGCTGGTCTCGCCGGACGCGTTCGTGGAGTTCTGCCGGCAGCGGGCGCTGTCGCCGGACGGGCGCTGCAAGTCGTTCTCCTCGACCGCCGACGGGGCCGCCTGGTCGGAGGGCGCCGGCGTCCTCGTCCTGGAGCGGCTGTCCGACGCACGCCGCAACGGGCACCGCGTCCTCGCGGTGATCCGCGGCTCGGCCGTCAACCAGGACGGCGCCAGCAACGGCATGACGGCGCCCAGCGGACCGGCCCAGGAGCGGGTCATCGAGCAGGCGCTGGCGGACGCGCGGCTCGGCGCCGACGAGGTGGACGTCGTGGAGGCGCACGGCACGGGCACGACGCTGGGCGACCCGATCGAGGCGCGGGCGCTGCTCGCCACGTACGGCCGGGAGCACGGCGCGGACCGGCCGCTCTGGCTGGGATCGGTCAAGTCGAACATCGGCCACACCCAGGCCGCCGCGGGTGTGGCCGGGGTCATCAAGATGGTCAAGGCCCTCGAGCACGAGACGCTGCCGCCCACCCTGCACGTCCAGGAGCCCACGCCGCACGCCGACTGGGACTCCGGCGGTGTCCGGCTGCTGACCGCCGGCCGCGCCTGGCCGCGCGGCGAGCGCCCGCGCCGCGCGGCCGTCTCCAGCTTCGGCATCAGCGGCACGAACGCGCACGCCATCATCGAGGAGTACGTCCCCGAGACCGAGGCCGGGACCGGGACCGGTCCAGAGACCGGGGCCGAGCCGAGCCGCGTCCCGGAAGCCGGTGGGCCGCTGGCGTGGCCGGTCAGCGCGCACGGCGCCGCCGCCCTGCGCGGCCAGGCCGCCCGCCTGAGCACCCGCGTCATGGCCGCCGACGTCACGACAGGCCGGCGCCCGGACGCCGCCGACGTGGCGCACTCGCTCGTCACCACCCGGGCCCTCTTCCCGCACCGCGCCGTCGTCCTGGGCCGCGACGGCGACGAGCTGGCCGCCGCCCTCGGCGCGTACGCCCGCCGGGAGCCCACCTCCGCCGTGATCGAGGGCGTCGCCCCCGAGCACCCGCGTGCCGCCTTCCTGTTCACCGGCCAGGGCGGCCAGCGGCCCGGCATGGGGGAGGAGCTGGCCCGGTTCTCGCCGGTGTTCGCCGCCGCCCTGGACGAGGCGTGCGCCGCGCTCGACCCGTACCTCGACCGGCCGCTGCGCGAGGTGATGTGGGCCGCGCCCGGCACGCCCGAGGCGGCGCTGCTCGACGAGACCGCCTACACCCAGCCCGCGCTGTTCGCCTTCGAGGTGGCCGCGTTCCGGCTGCTGGAGTCGCTGGGCCCGGCGCCCGCGGCGGTCGCCGGGCACTCGGTCGGCGAGTTCGCCGCCGCGCACGTGGCGGGCGTCTGGTCGCTGGCCGACGCCGCCCGGCTCGTCGCGGCCCGTGGCCGGCTGATGCAGCGGCTGACCGCGCCCGGCGCGATGGCCGCCGTGGCGGCGAGCGCCGACGAGGTCCGGCCCACGCTCGACGGGCTGGAGCACCTGGTCTCCGTCGCGGCCGTCAACGGGCCCGCGAGCGTGGTCCTGTCCGGCGACGCCGACGCCTGCCTGGCCGTGGCAGACCAGTGGCGGGACCGGGGCCGTCGCACCAGCAGGCTGGCCGTCAGCCACGCCTTCCACTCGCCGCTCATGGAGCCGATGCTGGACGCGTTCGCCGCCGAGCTGGCCGCCGTCCGGTTCGGCGAGCCCCGCCTCGCGTACGTCACCGGCCTGACCGGCCTGGCCGACACCCGCTGGACGTCGCCGGGCTACTGGCTGGAGCAGATCCGGCTGCCGGTCATGTTCCACGCCATGGTGGAGCGGCTGGAGAGCGAGGGCATCGGCGTCCTCGTCGAGGTCGGGCCGAAGGCCGTGCTGTCCGGCATGGCCCACGACTGCGTGACCCGCGAGGACACCGCCGTCATCCCGCTGCACCGGCGTGACACCCCGGAGCCGGACGCGCTGACCGCCTGCCTGGCCCGCGCCTGGGTCGCCGGGCTCCCGGTCGACTGGCCCGCGCTGTTCCGCCGCGGCACCCGTACGGACCTGCCCACGTACGCCTTCGACCGGCGCCGCTACTGGCTCGACCCGCCCGCCCGCGCCGCCGCCCTGTCCGAGGCGCTGCCCTCGGCCGGGCTGGCCGAGGCCGGTCACCCGCTGCTGGGCGCGGTCGTGGACCTGGCGGAGGACGGGCCGACCGTGCTGACCGGCCGCCTGTCGGTGGACGCCGCGCCGTGGCTGGCCGACCACCGGGTGGGCGGCACGGTCGTCCTGCCCGGGGCGGCCATGGCCGACCTGGTCCTGGAGGCGGGCGCGCGGACCGGCTGCGAGCTGGTCGAGGAGCTGATGTTCGAGGCGCCGCTGGTGCTGCCCGCCCGGGGCGGCGTCGTCGTCCAGGTGGTCGTGGAGCGCCCCGACGCCTCCGGCGCCCGGCCGGTGCGGCTCCACTCCCGGCCCGCCGGCGACCCCGAGGAGGGGTGGACGCGGCACCTGTCCGGCACGATCACCGACACGGCGTCCCCCGCCCACGACGCCGCCTCCTGGGCCGTGGCGTGGCCGCCCGCCGGCGCGGTGGCGGTGGAGGTGGAGGGTGGTTATGAGCGGTTGGTGGAGCGGGGGTACGAGTACGGTCCGGCGTTCCAGGGGTTGCGGGCGTTGTGGCGGCGCGGGGACGAGTTGTTCGCGGAGGTCGTGGCTCCGGAGGGGGTCGAGGTCGCCGGGTACGGCGTCCATCCGGCGCTGTTCGACGCGGTGTTCCACCCGCTGGTGGTGGCGGCGCCCGACGGGGAGCTGCGGCTGCCGTTCGAGCTGCGGGGCGCGCGGCTGCACGCGGCCGGGGCCACGGATCTGCGGGTGCGGCTGAGGGAGATCGGCTCCGACGGGTGCGCCGTCGAGGCCGCCGACCCGTCCGGGCGGCCCGTGCTGTCGCTGGGCTCCCTGCGGGTGCGGCCGGTGCCTGCGGGCGCGCTGGGCGGGTCGTCCGTTCCGGTGTCGTACGGGGTGGATTGGGTGGCGGCCCCTGCGGCCGGTGCCGCATCCGCTCCCGGGGCCGGGGTGCCGCCGGTGGTGTGGTGCGTGCCGGAGGGGCCGGACGTGCCGTCGTCGGTGCGGGCGCTGACGGGGCGGGTGCTGGAGGCGGTGGCTTCGGCTCCGGCCGACGGGGTGGTGGTGTTCGCGACGCGGCCCGGTGATGTGGCGGCGGGCGCGGTGCAGGGCCTGGTGCGCACCGTCCAGTCGGAGCAGCCGGGCCGGTTCGTGCTGGCGGAGGTGGAGGAGGGGTTCTCGGACTGGGCCCGGCTGGTGGCCCTCGGGGAGCCGCAGGTACGGGTGGCCGGAGGCGAGGTCCTCGTACCGCGCCTGGCCCGCCGCACACCGCCGGCCGCCTCGCCCCGCGAGGTGCCGGGTGCGGTGCTGGTGACCGGCGGCACGGGCGGACTGGGCGCGCTGGTGGCGCGGCGGCTGGTGGAGCGGCACGGCGTACGGGACCTGGTGCTCGTCTCGCGCCGCGGACCCGCGGCCCCGGGGGCCGGCGCGCTCGTCGAGGAGCTCTCCGCGCTGGGCGCGAGCGTCAGGGTGGCGGCCTGTGACGTGGCCGACCGGGCGGCGCTGGCCGCGCTGCTGGACCAGGTGCCGTCCCTGGCCGGAGTCGTCCACACGGCGGGCGTGCTGGACGACGCGGTGGTGGAGGGGCTGACGCCGGAGCGCATGGCCACGGTGCTGGCGCCCAAGGCGGACGCCGCCTGGCACCTGCACGAGCTGACCCTCGACCGGCCCGTGGGATCGTTCGTCCTGTTCTCGTCGCTGGCCGGCGTGCTCGGCAACGCGGGCCAGGGCAACTACGCGGCCGCCAACGCCTTCCTGGACGCCCTGGCCGGGCACCGGCACGCGCTGGGCCTGCCGGCCGTGTCCGTCGCCTGGGGTCTGTGGGACACCGGCGCGACCGGCATGGGCGGCGGCCTCGACGCCGCAGACGTGGCCAGGCTCGCCCGGGCGGGCGTCGCCCCGCTGAGCGTGGAGGAGGGCCTGGAGGCGTTCGACCGCGCCCTCGGGGACGCCGAGCCGCTGGTCGTGGCCGCCCGCTGGGACACCGCCGGGCTGCGGGCCCGCGCCGAGGCCGGTGACCTGCCGGCCCTGCTGCGCGGCCTCGTACGGACGCCGCGACGGAGCGCAGGAGAGCAGGGCGGCGGCGTGGCCGGGCTGGTGTCCAAGCTCGCCGTGATGACCAGGGACGAGGCCCTCCGGCTGCTCACGGACCGCGTCCGGACGCACGTCGCCGCGGTCCTCGCCCACGGCAGCGCCGACCACATCGAGGCCGACCGGGCCTTCAACCGCCTCGGCTTCGACTCCCTGACCGCCGTCGAGCTGCGCAACCGGCTCAACGCCGACACCGGCCTGCGCCTGCCGGCGACCCTGGTCTTCGACCACCCGACGGTCAACTCCCTGGCCGAGTACCTCTTCCGCACGCTCGCGCCCCAGGCGCCGTCCCCCGAGGACACGCTGCGCACCGCCCTGGAGCACGTCGGCTCCATGCTGGCCGGCGCCAGGGAAGACGCGGACACCGTCCGCAGCAAGCTCGTCGCCGTGCTGCAGAGCAGCCTGGCCCGGTTCGGGGCGGAGCCGGACGGCTCCGGGCCCGCCGAAACGGTGGTGGACAAGATCGACTCGGCTTCCGACGAGGAGATCTTCGCCCTCATCGACAACGAACTGTGACGCCTGACTCCCGCGACCGAAGGGTTCACCGATGGGGACCGAGGACAAGCTCCGCGACTATCTGAGGCGCGCGACCGTCGAGCTGGCGGAGACCCGCCAGCGCCTCGCCGAGGACGTGGGCCGGCGGCACGAGCCGGTGGCCATCGTGGGCATGGCGTGCCGGTACCCCGGCGGGGTATGGGGCCCTGACGACCTGTGGGACCTGGTGGCCGCGGGCGGCGACGCCATCGGCGACTTCCCCGCCGACCGCGGCTGGGACCTGGAGGGGCTGTTCGACCCGGACCCCGAGGCGTGGGGCAAGTCGTACACGCGGCACGGCGGGTTCGTGGGCGCCGTGGCCGACTTCGACGCCGCGTTCTTCGGCATGAGCCCGCGCAGCGCGCTGGCCACCGATCCGCAGCACCGGCTGTTCCTGGAGTCGTGCTGGGAGGCGCTGGAGCGGGCGGGCATCGACCCGTCGTCGCTGCGTGGCACCCGCACCGGCGTGTACGCGGGCAACATGTACGAGCACTACTCGACCCGGTTCCTGGAGATCACCCCCGAGGCCGTCGAGGGCACCCTGTTCACCTCCAGCGCCTCCAGCGTCATGTCCGGCCGCGTCTCCTACACCCTCGGCCTGGAAGGCCCCTCGATCTCGGTCGACACCGCGTGCTCCTCGTCGCTGGTCGCCCTGCACCTGGCCGTGCAGGCGCTGCGCCGCGGCGAGTGCTCGCTGGCCCTCGCGGGCGGGGTCTCGGTCATGGCGTCGCCGGTGCCGTTCATCGAGTTCTGCCGGCAGCGGGCGCTCGCGCCCGACGGGCGCTGCAAGTCGTTCTCCTCGACCGCCGACGGGGCCGCCTGGTCCGAGGGCGTCGGCGTGCTCACCCTGGAACGCCTCTCGGACGCCCAGCGCAACGGCCGCCGCGTCCTCGCGGTGATCCGCGGCTCGGCCGTCAACCAGGACGGCGCCAGCAACGGCATGACGGCGCCCAGCGGACCGGCCCAGGAGCGGGTCATCCAGCAGGCGCTCGCCGACGCCCTCCTCGACACCCGGGACGTGGACGTCGTCGAGGCGCACGGCACCGGCACGACGCTGGGCGACCCGATCGAGGCCCAGGCGCTGCTCGCCACCTACGGTCGGGCCCGCGCCGCCGACCGGCCGGTCTGGCTCGGCTCCGTCAAGTCCAACATCGGCCACACCCAGGCCGCGGCCGGCGTGGCCGGGGTCATCAAGATGGTCAAGGCCCTCGAACACCGCCTGCTGCCGCCCACCCTGCACGTCGAGGAGCCGACCCCGCACGTCGACTGGAAGTCCGGCGGGGTGCGCGTCCTCACCGAGGCGGTCGAGCTGCCCGCCGACGGGCCGGTGCGGGCGGGCGTCTCCAGCTTCGGCGTCAGCGGCACGAACGCGCACGTCATCCTGGAGAGCGCGCCCGAGCCCCGCCCCGCGGAGGAGACCCCCGGCCCGGACGGCCCGATCGTGTGGGCGTTCTCCGCCAAGTCCGTCGCGGCGCTGCGGGCCCAGGCCGGCCGGCTGCGCGAGCACGCCGGCCGCGTCACCGGCGCGGAGGTGGCCGCGACCGCCCGGGCGCTGGCGAGCCGGGCCCGGTTCCCGCACCGCGCCGTGGTCGTCGCCGCGAACCGGGAGGAGCTGGCCGAGGCCCTGGAGGCCGTCGCCGCCGGCGCTCCGCACGCCGCCGCCGTGACGGGGGAGGCGCTCGCCGAGCCGCGCCCGGTGTTCCTCTTCCCCGGCCAGGGCACGCAGTGGGCCGGCATGGCCGTGGACCTGCTCGACTCCAGCGACGTGTTCCGGGCCCGCCTGCGCGAGTGCGACGCCGCGCTGCGGCCGTACACCGGCTGGGCGGCCGAGGACGTGCTGCGCGGCACCGGCGGCGCGCCCGAGCTGGAGGGGACCGACGTCATCCAGCCGGTGCTGTTCGCCGTCATGGTGTCGCTGGCCGCCCTGTGGCGCTCGTACGGCGTCCACCCGGGCACCGTCGTGGGCCACTCGCAGGGCGAGATCGCGGCGGCCTGCGTCGCGGGCGCCCTCTCGCTGGAGGACGCGGCCAAGGTCGTCGCGCTGCGCAGCCGCTCCCTGATCGGGCTCAGCGGCACCGGCGGGATGCTCGCCGTCGCGCTGCCCGCCGTGCGGGCCGAGGAGCGGATCGCGCCGTGGGCCGGCCGGCTGTGGGTGGCCGTGCACAGCGGCCCCGCCGGGTGCGTGATCGCGGGCGAGGACGGCGCGCTGGACGAGTTCGCCGCCGTCTGCGGGGACACCGTGCGGGTGCGCCGCATCGCGGTGGACTACGCCTCGCACACCCCGCACGTGGAGGCACTCCGCGACGAGCTGCTGGCCGCGCTCGACGGCGTCCTGCCGCGGCCGACGGAGACCGTCTTCTGCTCCTCGCTGGCCGGCGCGGTCGTCGAGCCCGCCCGCCTGACGACCCGCTACTGGTACGACAACCTGCGCAACCCCGTGCTGTTCGAGGAGGCGATCAGGGCGTTCACCGGGACGCCGCTGTTCGTCGAGGTCAGCCCGCACCCCGTGCTCGGCGGCGACACCGGCGACATCTGCGACGACGCCGGGGTCACCGCGGGCGTGTGCGCGAGCCTGCGCCGCGGCGCGGGCGACTGGAGCCGCTTCCTCGCCGCGCTCGCCCAGGCATGGGTGCTCGGCGCCGACGTCGCCTGGTCCGACGCGCTCGGGCCCGCGCCGCATCCCCGCGTCGACCCGCCCACCTACCCGTTCGAGCGGCGCCGGTTCTGGCTCGGCGACCGCGAGCGCGTCGGCCGGCCCGCCGGCGCGGGCATCGACGACGCCCGGCACCCGCTGCTCACGGCGGTCGTCCCGGTGGCCGGCGACGGCTACGTCCTGACCGGGCAGCTCTCGCTCAAGGGCGCCCCCTGGCTGGCCGACCACGCCGTCCAGGGCGGCGTGCTGCTGCCGGGCGCGGCCTTCGTCGAGCTGGCGCTGGAGGGCGGCGTCCACGCCGGCTCGCCCGTGCTGGAGGAGCTGGTCATCGAGGCGCCCCTGTACCTGCCCGACACCGGGGCGGTCACCGTCCAGGTCACCGTGGAACGTCCCGGCGCCGACGGCCGCCGCGCCGTCGGCGTGTTCTCCCGCTTCCCTGACTCCTCGGAGGGCTGGCGGCGGCACGCCTCGGGCGTGCTCGCCGACTCCGCCCCCGCCGAGGACGCCGCTTCGTGGGCGGTGGCGTGGCCGCCCGCGGACGCGGTGGCGGTGGAGGTGGAGGGTGGTTATGAGCGGTTGGTGGAGCGGGGGTACGAGTACGGTCCGGCGTTCCAGGGGTTGCGGGCGTTGTGGCAGCGCGGGGACGAGCTGTTCGCGGAGGTCGTGGCTCCGGAGGGGGTCGAGGTCGCAGGGTACGGCATCCACCCGGCGCTCCTGGACGCCGCCTTCCACCCGGTCGTGCTGGCCGGCGGCGACGGCGACGAGCTGCGGCTGCCGTTCGCCTTCAGCGGGGTGCGGCTGCACGCCGGCGAGGCGTCGGCGCTCCGGGTCCGGGTGTCCGGCTCCGGGTCCTTGCCCGGCTCCTTGTCCGGGGACGACGTGGTCGTCGAGGCCGCGGACCCGGCGGGTGACCGGGTGCTCTCCATCGACGGGTTACGCGTCCGCGCCGCCGCTCCCCGGTCCGCCGCCCCGTCCGCTCCGTCCTCGTACGGGGTGGAGTGGGTGGAGGCTCCGGCGGCCGGCGCCCTGGGCGGGGTGCCCTCGGTGGTGTGGTGCGTGCCGGAGGACCCGGACGTGCCGTCGTCGGTGCGGGCGCTGACCGGGCGGGTGCTGGAGGCGGTGGCCGCCGCTCCGGCCGACGGGGTGGTGGTGTTCGCGACCCGGCCCGGTGACCTGGCGGCCGGGGCGGTGCACGGGCTGGTGCGGTCGGCGCAGTCGGAGCAGCCGGGCCGGTTCGTGCTGGCGGAGGTGGAGGAGGGGTTCTCCGACTGGGCCCGGCTGGTGGCGCTCGGGGAGCCGCAGGTACGGGTGGCCGGGGGCAAGGTCCTCGTGCCACGCCTGGCCCGCCGCCCTTCCCGGCCCTCCTCCTCCCCCGTGTCGGGGGAGATGTCCGGTGCGGTGCTGGTCACCGGCGGCACCGGCGGGCTGGGCGCGCTGGTGGCGCGGCGGCTGGTGGAGCGGCACGGAGTACGGGACCTGGTGCTGGTCTCCCGCCGCGGGCCCGAGGCTCCGGGGGCCGGCGCGCTGGCGGCCGAGCTGTCCGGGCTCGGCGCGTCGGTGCGGGTCGCGGCCTGTGACGTGGCCGACCGGGCGGCGCTGGCCGCCCTGCTGGCCGAGGTGCCGTCGCTCGCGGGGGTCGTCCACACGGCCGGCGTCCTGGACGACGCGGTCGTCGAAGGACTGACGCCGGAACGGATGGCCACCGTGCTGGCGCCCAAGGCGGACGCCGCCTGGCACCTGCACGAGCTGACCCTCGACCGGCCCCTGTCGGTCTTCGCGCTGTTCTCGTCCCTCGCCGGGGTGCTCGGCAACGCGGGCCAGGGCAACTACGCCGCGGCCAACGCCTTCCTCGACGCCCTGGCCGGGCACCGGCACGCGCTGGGCCTGCCGGCCGTGTCCGTCGCCTGGGGACTCTGGGACACCGACTCCGGGATGACCGGCGGGCTGACCGGAGCCGACCACGCCCGGCTGGCCAGGGCCGGCATCGCCCCGCTGAGCGTGGAGCAGGGCCTGGAGCTGTTCGACGGCGCTCTGACCGGCGCCGAGCCGCAGGTGGTGGCAGCCCGCTGGGACACCGCTGGGCTGCGGGCCCGCGCCGAGGCGGGCGACCTGCCGGCCCTGCTGCGCGGCCTCGTACGGGCGCCCCGCCGTACCGCGGGGAACGCCGGAGCCGCCGGTGGAGCCGGACCCGCGGCGCTCACCCAGCGCTTGGCGGACCTGCCCCGCACCGACGCCCAGCGGATGCTCACCGACACCGTACGCGCCCACGTGGCGGCCGTCCTGGCGCACGGCAGCGCCGACCACATCGAGGTCGACCGGGCCTTCAACCAGCTCGGCTTCGACTCCCTGACCGCCGTCGAGCTGCGCAACCGGCTCAACGCCGACACCGGCCTGCGCCTGCCGGCGACCCTGGTCTTCGACCACCCGACGGTCAACTCCCTGGCCGAGTACCTCTTCCGCACCCTCGCACCCCCGTCCCCGTCGCCGGAGGACACGCTGCGCGCCGTCCTCGACCGGGTCGAGGACATGATCGCCGCGGCGAACGGCGAGGGTGACGCCCTGCGCGACCGGTTCGTGTCGCTCCTGCAGAGCACCCTCGACCGGCTCGGCCCCGGCCCCGACGGCGTCGCGGACGTCGCCGACAAGATCGACTCAGCTTCCGACGAAGAGATCTTCGCCCTCATCGACAACGAACTGTGACCTGTGAAGCCCACGACCGGAAAGGCTCGCCCGATGGGGACCGAGGACAAGCTCCGCGCCTACCTCAAGCGCGCCACCGTCGAACTCGCCCAGGCCCGCCACCGCCTCACCGAGGCCGAGGAGCGCCGCCACGAACCCATCGCCGTCATCGGCATGGCCTGCCGTTACCCCGGCGGTGACACGGTCGAGGACTTCTGGCGCCTCCTGCGCGACAGCAGGAACGTCGTCCGCGAGGTGCCGCCCTCCCGCTGGGACGTCGACGACTACTACGACCCCGAGCCGGGTGTGCCGGGCGCCATGTACACCAGGTACGGGGCATGGCTGGACGACGTCTCGGGGTGGGACGCCGAGTTCTTCGGCCTGTCGCCGCGCGAGGCGCTCCGCATGGACCCGCACCAGCGGCTGCTGCTGGAGCTGGCCTGGGAGGGCCTGGAGAACTCCGGCATCTCGCCGTCCCGGCTGGCGGGCAGCCGCACCGGCGTGATGGTCGGCTACATGGACACCCTCCAGTACGGCCGGCTGCAGATGGAGCGGCAGGGTCCCGACGCCGTCTCGGACCCGTACCTGGGGCAGGGCGCGGTGTCGAGCGTGGCGGCCGGGCGGATCGCCTACCAGCTCGACCTGATCGGCCCCACGATGACGATCGACACGGCATGCTCCTCGTCGCTCATCGCGGTCCACCTGGCCATGGAGAGCCTGCGCAGAGGTGAGTGCGACCTCGCCATCGCGGCGGGCGCGTCGCTGACCCTGCACCCCACCACGTTCGTGCAGGCGTGCGCGGGCCTGATGATGAGCGCCGACGGGCGGTGCAAGACGTTCGACGAGGGGGCCGACGGCTACGTCATGGGCGAGGGCGGCGGCCTGGTCGTGCTGGAGCCGCTGTCGAAGGCGCTCGCCAACGGCCGCCGCGTCCGCGCCGTCCTGCGCGGCTCGGCGGTCAACCAGGACGGCCGCAGCAACGGGCTGACCGCGCCCAGCCGCCGCGCGCAGGCCGACGTCATCGGCCGGGCACTCGCGGCGGCCCGCGTCGCCCCCGACGACATCGACTACGTCGAGGCGCACGGCTCCGGCACCCACCTCGGCGACGCCATCGAGCTGTCCGCCCTGCACGACGTCTTCGGCGGACGCGGACCCGACCGGCCGCTCCGGGTCGGCGCCGTCAAGACCAACATCGGTCACACCCAGGCCGCCGCGGGTATCGCCGGCCTCATCAAGACGGCACTCATCCTGGAGAACGGGCTCATCCCGCCGAACCTCCACCTGACCACCCCGGCGACGGCCATCCCCGAGGACGGCAGCGTCCGGCCGGTCACCGATGCCGTGCCCCTGCCCCGCCAGGACCGGCCCCGGCTCGCGGGCGTCAGCTCCTTCGGGCTGTCGGGCACGAACGCCCACGTGATCGTGGAGGCGGCCCCGGACCCCGCCACGCCCGACCCGGCGGTCCCGGCCGGCGCCGGACCGGTCTCCGCGTACGTGCTGCCGGTGTCGGCGGCCGGTCAGGAGGCGCTGCGCGAGCAGGCCCACCGGCTCGCCACGTGGCTCGGCGAGCGTCCCGGGACGCCGCTCGCCGACCTCGCCCGCACCCTCCAGGCCGGGCGCGCCGAGCTGGACCACCGCCGCGCCGTCCTCTGCTCCGACCCCGGCGACGCGGTGGAGCGCCTGCGCGCCATCGCCCGTCCGGAGGGCCGTCAGGATGGCGGGCACCGGGTGAAGGGCCGCCCGCGGGTCGCGTTCCTCCTCCAGGGGGTCGGCGACCAGTACGCGGGCCTGGGCAGGGAGCTGTACGCCAGGGAGCCCGTGTACGCCCAGGCCGTGGACACCTGCGTCGAGCTGGTGTCCCGGCGCTCCGGGGTGGACCTGCGCCCCCTGTTCTTCCCCGAGGGCGACACCGGCCCCGCGCCCGCGGGCGACGACCTGGCCGCCCTGCTCGGCCGCCGCCCCGCGCCCGGCGACGCGTCCACCGGGCACGACCCGCTGGACCAGGCCGCCATCGCCCACCCGTTCCTGTTCACCGTCGAGTACGCGCTGGCCAGGCTGCTCCAGCACTGGGGCGTCACCCCTGACGTGCTCGTCGGCTACAGCCTCGGCGAGTACGTGGCCGCCTGCCTGGCCGGCGTCTTCACCCTGGAGGACGCGCTGCACGTGGTCGTCGAGCGCGCCCACCTGATCAGCGCGGTGCCCGCCGGCCGCATGGTCGCGGTCGCCGCCCCGGAGGAGCGCGTCACCGCCGCGCTGACCGGCGCGGGGATCGAGGTGGACGTCGCGGCCCGCAACGGCCCCGCGATGACCGTGCTCAGCGGCCTGCCCGCCGACATCGAGGCCGCCACGGCCGCGCTGACGGGAGCCGGCATCGCGTGCCGCCCGCTGCGCTCGGCCCACGCCTTCCACTCGGCGCTGCTCCAGCCCGCCCGCGAGAAGCTCGCCGCGGTGCTGGAGTCGGTGCCGCGCCGGGCGCCCGCCGTCACCATCGTCTCCAACCTCACCGGCCGGCCGCTCACCGCCGAGCAGGCCACCAGCACCTCGTACTGGGCCGACCAGCTCGTCGGCACGGTCCGCTTCGCGGACGGCGTGCGGCACTGCGTGGGGCAGGACGTGGCGGCGTTCGTGGAGCTCGGGCCGGGGCAGACCCTCGGCGGTCTGGTACGGCAGAACCTCACCGGCGGGCCGGCCCCGGCCGTTCTCGGCACGCTGCCGCCCCGGTGGACCGCGGGGGAGCGCCGCGACGCGCACCAGGAGCTGCTGGCCGCCTGCGCCGCGCTGTGGGAGCTGGGCGTGCCCGTCACCTGGGACCTCACCCGGCCCGGCGACGGCCGGGTGCTCGGCCTGCCGACGTACCCGTTCCAGCGCACCCGCTTCTGGCCGGACGCCGACCCGGACCTCGGCTCGGGCTTCGGCCCCGACCTCAGGCCCCGCCGCGCTTCCGGGGCCGGTATCGGGCCGCGCCGACCGGGGAGCGCCGGCTCCACCACGGCGGCCGTAGGACCGCGCCGGCCGGACGGCGCCGGTGCCCCCGAGGCGGCGGGCGCGATTTCGGCCGGCGAGCCGGACGGGGACTTCGTGTTCGTCCCGGCCTGGCAGCAGGACCCGGCCCGCGCGCCGCTTGCGGGGTCCGTGCGGCTGCCCGGCCCGCTCGTGGTCTTCGCCGACCCCGGCGGCGCCGGCACCGCCCTGGCCGACCTGGCCGAGGCGGCGGGAACACCCGTCGTCGAGGTGGTCGCCGCCCCGCCCGGCTCCGGAACGACCGGGCCGCGACGGGAAGGGCGCCGCCTGACCATCGACCCGGCCGTGCCCGAGCACCACGCCGAGGTCTTCGCCGGTCTCGGCGACGGACCCGTGCACGTGGCGTACCTGTGGGGACTCGGCGACGGCCCCGCCCCGTCCGACGCCTCCGAAACAGCTCCGGCGGCGTTCGCCGGGGACGCGGAGCTGCGCGCCGCCGTCGAGCACGGCTTCACCGGGCTCCTCCTGGCCGTCCAGGCACTCGGCGACCTGCCCGCCCGCCAAGGCGTACGGCTGCTGACCGTCACCAGCGGCGCCACCGAGATCGTCGGCCGGGACGCGCCGGCTCCCCACCAGGCGCTCGCCCACGGGCTCGGCCGCGCGGTGCGGCACGAGTACCCGGGCCTGACCTGGAGCGGCGTCGACCTCGACCCGGAGTCCGGCGGCCGGGTAACGGCACGGCCGCCGCACGAGCCCGCCACCGGGCCGGTCTCCGGACCGACGACCGGGCCGACGACCGGGCCGACGACCGGGCCGATGTCCGAGACGGCCACCGTGCTGCTGGCGGAGCTGACGGCCGCGCCGCCCGATGGCGCCGACCCCGACGCCCGCGACGCGCTCACGGGATGGCGGCGCGGCCGCCGCTGGATCCGCGCATGGGCCCAGGTCCCGGACAACACGGCCGAAGCCGTGTGGCGGCCCGACGGCGCCTACCTCATCACCGGTGGGACGCGCGGACTCGGCATGGCGCTCGCCAAGCACCTCGTCCGCGCCGGCGTGCGCCGCCTCGCCCTCGTCGGCCGCACCCCCATCCCCACGGACACCACGCCCGGCACCCCCACGCGAGCCGAGACCGGCGAGACCGACGCCCGGGTGGCCGCGACCCTCCGGGACGTGGCCGAGCTGCAGGCCGCCGGGGCCGAGGTGCTGCTGCTCGCCGCCGACACCGGCGTCCCCGGCCAGTTGCGCGACGCCCTGCGACGGGCCCGCGAGCGGTTCGGCCGGCTGCACGGCGTCGTCCACGCCGCCGGCCTCCCCGCGGGCGGCCTGACCCAGCGCCGCACGGTCGCCGACGCCACCGCGGTGCTCGCCCCCAAGGTCCTCGCCATGGGCCCGCTCGCCGAGCTGGTCGGCGAGGGCACACCCGCCGCCGAGCGGCCCGAGCTGCTGGTCCTCTACTCCTCCGCCGTCACGGCGTTCGGCGGCATCGGCGAGGCCGACTACTGCGCCGCCAACACCGTCCTCGACGCGTACGGCCAGGCGCTGGCCGCCACCGCCCCGTCGACCAGGGTCGTGTCGGTGGCCTGGGGCCCGTGGCGGCACGACGTGTGGCAGGCCGAGGGGCTGAAGACGACCGGCGGCCTGGCCGAACGGGTGGCCGCCTACCGCGACGCCCACGGCTTCCCCGACGAGGCCGGGTGCGCGCTGCTCGACCGCATCCTGGCCGGCGGCCACGGCGGCGTCATGGCCGTACGGCAGCCGCTGCGCGAGGTCCTGAACGCCTGGTCGAGCATGCTCGACCTGGACGACCTCGTCGGCGCGGCGGTGGCGGCCGGGCCGAAGGGGGAGCGGTTCCCGCGCCCCGGGCTGCGCGCCGACTACGCGCCGCCCCGGACTGACGCCGAGGCCCGGATGGCCGATCTGTGGGGCGCGTACCTCGGCATCGACGGCGTCGGCGTCCACGACCCGTTCTTCGACCTCGGCGGCAACTCCCTGGTCGGCATGGCCATGGTGCTCGCCATCGAGAAGGAGCTCGGCCGGCCGGTGCCGCCCGCGCTGCTGTTCGAGCACGCGACCGTCGCGGAGTTCACGGCGGCGCTCGGAGCGGCGGAGGACGGCGGCGCGACCGGCCAGGAGGCGCTGGCCGGCAGTTCGGCACGGGGGGAACGGCGGCGCAGGGCCCGTTCCGGCAAACGGAGATGAGCGCGGGAGGCGAGCCCGTGGACCAGCGGCCCCCGACGCGGCCCGACAGCAGGCCCGACACGAGGACGGTAGACGTGATCGACGACATCGACGAGATCGACGGCGAAGGCTCCGGGACCGACATCGCGATCGTCGGCATGTCCGGGCGCTTCCCCGGGGCGTCCGACGTGGCGGAGCTGTGGTCCGCGATCCGGTCCGGCGCGTCCGGCGTCACCCGGTTCACCGACGCGGAGCTGCGCGCCGCCGGGGTCCCGGAGGAGCTGATCACCGACCCGTCGTACGTGAAGGCGAGCCCGGTGATCGACGGCGTCGAGCTGTTCGACGCGGGCTTCTTCGGGATCGGCCCGAAGGAGGCGCAGATCCTCGACCCGCAGCACCGGCTGTTCCTGGAGCACGGGTGGACCGCGCTGGAGGACGCCGGGTGCGATCCGACGAGGTTCGACGGGGCCATCGGCGTGTTCGGCGGGTGCGCGCACAGCTCGTACATGCAGAACAACCTGCTGCCGAGCGGCGTCGGCGCTGTCATGGGCGACCTCGCGGTCGGGCTGGCCAACGACAAGGACTCCCTCACCACCCGCGTCGCGCACACGCTCGGGCTGTCCGGCCCCAGCTACGGCGTGCAGAGCTACTGCTCGACGTCGCTGGTCGCGGTGTGCGCCGCCGCCACCAGCCTGGCGGCCTTCGAGTGCGACCTGGCCCTGGCCGGCGGCGTCGCGGTGAACGTTCCGCACCGCGTCGGCTACCTCTACCAGCAGGGCGGCATCGCCCCGCCCGACGGCGAGTGCCGCGCGTTCGACGCGGCCGGGATGGGCGCGCCCCTCGGCAGCGGCGTCGGCGTGGTCGCGCTGCGGCGGCTGGAGGACGCGCTCGCCGACGGCGACCAGATCTACGCCGTGCTGCGCGGCTGGGCGGTCAACAACGACGCCGGTCGCAAGGCCGGTTTCACCGCCCCCGGCGTGCAGGGGCAAGCCGCGGTCATGGCGGAGGCCCTGGCGAGCGCCGGGCTGACGCCCGCCGACATCGACTACGTCGAGGCGCACGGCACCGGCACCGCCCTGGGCGACGCGGCCGAGCTGGCGGCGCTGCAGCAGGTGTTCCAGGACGAGTCGGTGCTCATCGGCTCCGTCAAGACGAACCTCGGCCACCTCGACCGCGCCGCCGGCGTCACCAACCTCATCAAGGTCGCCCTCTCCCTGCGTCACGACGAGATCCCGCCCACCATCAACCTGACCGACCCCAACCCGCAGCTCGCCTCCGGCCAGGCCCGGCTGGAGATCGTCACCGGGCTGCGCGGCTGGCCGCGCGAGGCGGGCCGGACCCGCCGCGCCGGGGTCAGCGCGTTCGGCATCGGCGGCACCAACGCGCACGTCGTGGTCGAGGAGGCCCCGCTCGTGCCGCGTACCGAGGAGCCGCCCCGCCCCGAGCTGCTCGTCTGGTCCGCCCGTACGGCCGGCGCCGCCGAGGCGATGACCGAACGCCTGGCGGGACACCTGGCCGGACATCCGGCTGGACATCCGGCTGGACATTCGGCTGGACATCCGGCGGAGACGGAACGCCCGGCTGGGCAGGCGGCAGATCCGGCCGGCGACGGCTCCGGTCACCGGCTGGCCGACGTCGCCCACACCCTCCAGACCGGGCGGCAGGTCTTCGCCCACCGCCGGATGGTGGTGGCCTCGACCGCGGCCGAGGCCGCCGAGAAGATCCGGTCCGGGGCCGCGCTCGGCCGCGCCGAGAACCGCGCGGACCGGCCCGTCGCCTTCCTCATCGCCGGCACCGGCGAGCAGTACCCGGGGATGGCCGCCGAGCTGTACGAGACCGAGCCGGTGTTCCGCGCGGCGCTCGACAGGTGCCGCGCCGAGCTGCGCCGGCGGACGGGCGGCGACGACCCGCTCGCCGAGATGATCGGGCCGCGGCGGGACGGCGAGGGGGACGCGCTCGGCCGGCTGCTCGGCCGCGCCTCCGCTCCCGCCGCGGCGCCCCCCACCCGGGTGCTCCAGCCCGCGCTGTTCGCCGTCGAGTACGCGCTGGCCCGGCTCGTCCAGTCGTGGGGCGTCGAGCCCGCCGCCCTGGCCGGCTACAGCCTCGGCGAGTACGTCGCGGCCTGCCTGGCCGGGGTGATGTCCCTGGAGTCGGCCATCGCGCTGGTCGCCCACCGGGCGAGCCTCATCGACGAGCTGCCACCGGGCGAGATGTGCGCGGTGCCGCTCGCCGCCGCGGACCTGCGCGAGCGCCTGGCCGGCGTCGCCGGTGTGGACGTCGCCGCGATCAGCGGCCCTCAGCTGACCGTGCTGGCGGGCGAGCCCGCGGCGATGGCCGCGGCCAGGGCGCTGCTGGAGGCCGACGGGGTGCCCTGCCGGCCGCTGGCCACGAGCCACGCCTTCCACTCCGGGATGATGGAGCCGCTGCGCGAGCGGCTGACCGCCTGGATCGCCGAGAACGTCCCCCTCCACGCGCCCCGCATCCCGTTGGTCTCCGACGTCACCGGCGAGCTCGCCACCGCCGCCCAGTTCACCGACCCGGCGTACTGGGCCGAGCACATGTGCGCGCCCGTCCAGTTCGACGGCGTGCTGAGCACGCTGCTGCGCCTGGACGGCGACGCGGCGCTGCTGGAGATCGGGCCGGGGCAGTCGCTGGGCGCGATGACGCGCGGCCACCGCGACTGCCCGCCGGACCGCTGGCCGCTGGTCGTCGCCACGCTTCCCGGGGCGGACGACCCGCGCCCGGCCGGCGAGGTGCTGGCGGAGGCGGCGGGGCGGCTGTGGCTGGCCGGGGTGCCGATCGACTGGTCCGGCTACCGGCAGGACCGGCCGGTGGCCAAGGTCGGGCTGCCGACGTACCCGTTCCAGCGCGAGCGCTACTGGATCGACCCGCCGTCCGCCCAGGCGACGCGGGGAACGGCCGCGACCGGCACCGCGCCCCACACCGCCTCGAACGGGTCAGCCTCTCCCAGCGGGATCGTCCCTCTCAACGGGGGCGCCCCCCTCAACGGGACCGCCTCTCCCAACGGGGGCGTCTCTCTCAACGGGACCGCCCCTCTCAACGGGGGCATCTCCCTGAACGCGGGCTCCTCTCTCAATGGAGCCGCATCCCTCAACGGAGCGGACCGTAACAGCGGACCCTCCCCGGCGGTTGCGGGGCGGCCGCACGTGGAGCTGCTCGTCCCGGGCTGGACCCGCGCGGATGCCCCCGCGATCGGGGCCGCCGAGCCGGGCGTGCCGGTGGGCCGGTGCGTTCTCGTGGCGGGCCGTACGGACGGAGAAGCCGCCGAGGCGCTGGGCCGGTCACTGCGCGCCCACGGCGTCGACGTCGTCACGGTCGCCGAGCCGGACGACCTCGCGGCGCTCACCCGGGGGCCGGACACCTCCGCTCCGGCCACGGTCGTGGACCTCCGCCTCCTGGACGCCGTGCGCGAGCCCGCCTCCGCGTACGAGAGCGTCTCTGCCGGGATCGGGGACGCGCTCGTGCCCGTGGCGGGGCTGCTGGCGGCTCTCGGTGAGGAGGGCGGCGACGGGACCCGCGTCCTGCTGGTCACGCGCGGCGGGCAGGCGGTGGCCGACGGGGAGGTGCCCGACGCCGCCCAGGCCGCCGCGGCCACCCTGCCGATGGTCGCCAACCAGGAGTACCTCAACCTCGACTGCTCCGCCGTGGACCTCGACCCCGGCGCCGACCCCCAGGCCGTGGCGGACGCGCTGACCGGCGAGATCCTGGCCCCGGCGGGCGAGGTCTTCGTCGCCTACCGCGCCGGCGCCCGCCTCCTCCGCACCTTCACCCCCACCGACGACTCCGCGACCGACTCCGGGACCGGCGACTCCGCGACCGACTCCGGGTCCGGCGGCGGGGCCGCTGTGCGGGCGGGAGGGACGTACCTGATCACTGGTGGGCTGGGCGACGTCGGGCTGCTGCTCGCCGGGCACCTCGCCCGCGCCGGTGCCGCGCGCCTCGTCCTCACCAGCCGCGGCGGCCTCCCCGCCGAGGCCGGCGACCCGCGCCGGCAGGCGGTGGAGAGCCTGCGCGCCCTGGGCGCCGAGGTGCTCACCCCCGCCGTGGACGTCACGGACGCCACCGCCATGCGCGCCTTGCTCGCCGGCCTCCTCACCGAAACAGCCGCCGGCGACCCGGGCGAGCAGGGCGTGCCGGGCGGGCAGGGCGTCCCGGGCGGGCCCGGCCGGGCCGGTGCCGCCGATGGGAGGGGGCGGCTCGACGGGGTGGTGCATGCCGCGGCCGAGACGCGGGCCGACGGGTTCCGGCCGTTGCGTGACCTCGATGCCGAGGCCGTGGGCCGCCACTTCGCCGCCAAGGTGACCGGCGCGCTCGTCCTGGAGGAGGTGCTCGGCGAGCTCCCGGCCGGCCTCGCGCCCCGGTTCTGCCTCGTGTTCTCGTCCACCTCCGCCGTCCTCGGCGGCATCACCTTCGGCAGCTACGCCGCCGCCAACGCCGCCCTCGCCGCGCTCGCCCACCGGGGCCACGCCGCGCATCTCGCCGGCCGTACCCCGACCCGGTGGGTGGCCGCGAGCTGGGACACCTGGGCCGTCACGCTCGACCGGCTGGAAGGCGGCATGGGCGCGGCGATGGCCGCCCACTCGATGAGCGCCGCGGAGTCGCTGGCGGCGTTCGACCGGCTGACGGCCGCCACCCGTCCCGGGCTGGTGGTCGCGGCGGGCGGGCTCGACGACCGGCTGCCCCGGTCCGTGCCCGCGGCGACGGCCCTGCTCGCGGCGGCCGCGCCGGACGGCTCAGCCGGAGCAGCCGGCGGAGAGGGGCTGCCCGGCGGCGCGGGGGACCGGTTTCCGCGCCCCGAGCTTCCCCAGCCGTACAGCCCGCCGCAGTCGGCGGCCGAGCGCGGCCTCGCGGAGCTCTGGTCCGAGGTGCTGGGCGTCGAGCCGGTCGGGACCCGGGACAACTTCTTCGACCTGGGCGGCAACTCGCTGGTGGCGTTGCAGATGCTCTCCCTGGTGAAGCAGCGGTTCGGGGTCGCGGTGCCGACGGTGGCGCTGTTCGAGGCGCCCACGGTCGGCACGCTGGCCGTCATCCTCGACGAGCGTGGCGCCACGGCCACACCCGAGCCCCAGCCTCGCGAAGCGCAGGAGCGCGTGCGGGTCGTGGGGGAGCGGGCGAAGACGACCGCCACCGACGACGACCGGCGGATCGCGATCGTCGGCATGGCCGGCCGCTTCCCCGGCGCCGCCGACGTCGCCACGTTCTGGCGGAACCTCAACGACGGCGTCGAGTCCATCAGCTTCTTCTCCGAGGACGAGCTGCTGGCCGCCGGCGCCGACCCCGAGCAGATCAAGGACCCCGCGTACGTGCCGGCCAGGCCCGTCCTGGACGACGTCAGCGGGTTCGACGCGGCGTTCTTCGGCATGAGCCCCCGCATGGCGGCCATCACCGACCCGCAGCAGCGCGCCTTCCTCGAAGTGTGCTGGGAGGCCCTCGAACAGGGCGGTTACGCGGCTCCGGAGCACCGGGGCCGGGTGGGCGTGTTCGGCGGCGCCAACATCAGCACGTACCTGCTCAGGATGGCCGACCACCTGCTCGGCGGCGGCCAGAAGGAGTTCAGCGGGTTCGAGGTGATCATGGGCAACGACAAGGACGCCCTGACCACGACCGTGTCGTACCTGTTCGACCTGTACGGGCCGAGTGTCGCGGTGCAGACGTTCTGCTCCACGTCGCTGGTGGCCGCGCACCTGGCCGTGCAGAGCCTGCGGGCCGGCGACTGCGAGCTGGCGCTGGCGGGCGGCGTGTCGATCCGCGTCCCCGACCGGGTCGGCCACCTGTACGGGCCCGGCGGCCAGGAGTCGCCCGACGGCCACGTGCGGGCGTTCGACGCCGGGGCCAAGGGCAGCATGTTCGGTGACGGGGCCGCCGCGGTGCTGCTGAAGCGGCTGCCCGACGCGATCCGCGACGGCGACCACATCTGGGCCGTCATCCGCGGCTCGGCCATGAACAACGACGGCGCGCTCAAGGTCGGCTACACGGCGCCCAGCGTCGTCGGCCAGTCCCGGGTGATCGCCGACGCGATGGCCGACGCGGGCGTCACCGGCGAGGACATCAGCTACGTGGAGGCGCACGGCACCGCCACCGAGCTGGGCGACCCCATCGAGGTGGCCGCGCTGACCCGGGCGTTCGGTACGACGCGGGAGCGGCGGTACTGCCCGATCGGGTCGGTCAAGACCAACGTCGGCCACCTCGACCGGGCCGCCGGGGCGAGCGGGCTCATCAAGACGTCGCTCGCGGCGCACCACGGGGTCATCCCGGCGAGCCTGCACTACACCAGCCCCAACCCGGAGATCGACTTCGACGGCAGCCCCTTCTACGTCAACGCCGAGCTGTCCCCGTGGCGCACCCGTGACGGCCGGCCGCGCATCGCGGGGCTCAACTCCCTGGGAATGGGCGGCACGAACGTGCACATGGTGATCGAGGAGCCCCCCGCCCGCGACGAGGCCCCCGGGCCGGGCCGCCGGTACCAGGTGGTGACGGTCTCGGCCCGTACGGCCGACGCGGCGGACGAGGCGTGCCGGCGGCTCGGCGGGCACCTCGCCGACGGGCCGGCCCCGCGGCTGGCCGACGTCGCGTACACGCTCCAGGTGGGACGCAAGACGTTCGAGCACCGCAGGGCGATCGTCGCCGGTGACCTCGCGGCCGCCGCCGCGGCGTTGGACGGGCGGCGCGCGGACGACCTGCTGGGCCGCGTCGAGACCGTGCGGGACAGGCAGGTCGCGTTCCTGTTCGGGGGCGTCGGCGAGCAGTACCCGGGCCTGGCGGGCGACCTCTACCGGCACGAGCCGGTGTTCCGCGCCGAGCTGGACGAGTGCCTGCGCCACCTGGGCGAGGCACTGGACGGCGTCGTGGACCCCGCCGAGCTCGCCGACCTGCTGACCGGGGAACGCGGCGAGGCCACCGGCCTGGCCGCCCTCCTCGGCAGGGGGGAGCCCGGCGAGGGCGGGCGGGAGGCGGCGCTGCGGCGGACCGAGGTGGTGCAGCCCGCGCTGTTCGCCGTCGAGTACGCCCTCGCGCGCACGCTCATGGCCTGGGGTCTCCAGCCCCGGCTCATGCTCGGCTACAGCCTCGGCGAGTACGTCGCCGCGTGCCTGGCCGGCGTGCTGTCCCTGCCCGACGCCGTTGCCCTGGTCGCACACCGGGCCCGGCTCATCGCCCGGATGCCGGCCGGCTCCATGCTCGCCGTCTCGCTGCCCGCCGACCGGCTGCGCCGCCGGTTCCGGCTGGAGGAGCGGGGGCTCGACGTGGCCGCCGTGAACGGCCCGCAGGTCACCGTCGTCGCCGGCCCGGCCGAGGACGTCGACCGGCTGGCGGAGGAGCTGCGCGCCGCGGAGGTGCCGTGCCGCCCGCTGGAGACCACCCACGCCTTCCACTCCCGCATGCTGGAGCCCCTGGCCGGCGAGCTCACCCAGTGGGTCAAGGCCAACATCCGGCTCAACCCCCCGGCCCTGCCGTACGTGTCGAACCTGACCGGCGCCGTGGCGGACGCCGAGCTGGTGCGCGACCCCGGCTACTGGGCGCGGCACATGTGCGGCACCGTCCGGTTCGCCGACGGGATCGGCACGCTGCTCGCCGACCCAGGCCTGGCCGTGGTGGAGATCGGGCCGGGGCAGTCCCTGGGCGCGATGGTGCGCGGCGCGGGCTGCCCGCCCGAGCGGTGGCCGCTCGTCACGCACACGCTGCCCGCCGCGAGCGACGCCCGGCCCGGTGACGAGGTGCTGGCCGGCTGCCTGGCGCGGCTGTGGCTGTGCGGCGTCACCCTCGACTGGAACGCCTACCACGGCCGGACCGGCGACCCGGGCGAGTCACGCCCTGGCCTGCCGGGGCGGGTGCCGCTGCCGACGTATCCGTTCCAGCGCCAGCGCTACTGGATCGACCCGCCCGCGACGCGCAGGCAGGCCGCCGAGTCCGCCGCGGACGTGCCCGCCGACCTGTTCGAGGCCATCACGAGCCTGCCCAAGCTGCCCGAGGAGCAGTGGCTGTACCTGCCGGTGTGGCGGCAGACCGCGCCCCCGGCGGCGGCCGAGCGCCGGCCGGACTCGTGGCTGGTGTTCGCCGGGGACGACGGGGTCGCAGGGGAGGCCGTGGCCGCGCTGCGCGCCGCCGTCGCCGCCACGGGCGCGCCCGTCACGCTGGTACGGCCGGGCGACGCCTACGCCGCCACCGGCGACGGCTACACGATCCGGCCGGGCGACGTGACCGACACGCTGGCCCTGCTCCGCGACCTGCGCCTCACCGGCCGCCCCCTCGACCGCGTCGTCCACCTCTGGACCCTCGACGCCGGCGGCACGCAGGACTCCGGGAAGGACGCCGTGGACCTCGGGCTGCGGACGCTCGTGGCGCTCGCCCGCGCCGCCGGGGAGTCCGGCATCGGCGCGTGGTCGCTGGACGTGGCCGTGGCCGGGACGCAGCCGGTGCTCGGCGAGGAGGTGGCCGACCCGTACGGCGCGACGCTGCTCGGCCCGTGCGCGGTGATCCCGCTGGAGTACCCCGGCGTGACCACCCGCCTGGTGGACCTGCCCGCCGAGCCCGGGGCGCGGGACCTGACCGCCCTGACGGCCGAGCTGGCCCGGCCGCAGACCGACCGGACCGTGGCGCTGCGCCGGGGCCGCCGCTGGGTGCCCGGCTACGACCCCCTTCCGGCCCCGCCCGTCAAGGAGCAGGCGGCGCTGCGCGAAGGCGGCGTGTACCTGGTCACCGGCGGCCTGGGCGGCATCGCGCTGGGCCTGGCCGAGCACCTGGTCCGCGAGTGCCGGGGCAGGCTGGTCCTGCTGGCCCGGCACGGCCTGCCGCCGCGCGCCGACTGGCCCGGCGTCCTGTCGGGGGACATCGCCGCCGGCGAGGTCACCCGCAGGCGCGTCGCCGCCGTCGCCGGGCTGGAGGCACTGGGCGGCGAGGTCGAGGTCGTCACCGGCGACGTCGCCCGCCCGGAGGACGTGCGCCGGGCCGTGGACACGGCCGTGGCCCGCTTCGGCGCCCTGCACGGCGTCCTCCACGCGGCCGGCGTCCCCGCCATGGGGCTCATGCAGTTCAAGCGTCCCGAGGAGCTGGACGAGGTGCTGGCGCCCAAGGTGGCCGGCACGCTGGCGCTGGCCGAGGCACTGCGCCTGGGCGGGCCGGACGAGGTCGTGCTGGACTTCCTCGTGCTGTTCTCCTCGATCACCTCGGCCACGGGCGGCGGCCCCGGCCAGGTCGACTACTGCGCCGCCAACGCCTTCCTCGACGCCTACGCGCACCGGCTCGCCGCGACGGGCCGCCGCGTGGTGTCCGTCGGCTGGGGCGAGTGGACGTGGAACGCCTGGGAGGCCGGGCTGGCCGGGTACGAGGAGGCGCTGCGCGACTTCTTCCGGCAGAACCGGGCCCGCGTCGGCATCGCGTTCGACGACGGCTGGCGCTCGCTGCTGCGGGCCCTGGCCACCGGCGAGCCGCGGGTCGTCGTCTCCACCCAGGACTTCCCGACGCTGGTGCGCGGCAGCGCGGAGTTCACCGTGGACGTGGTGACCTCCCCGGCGATGGGCGGCGCGAGCGGCGAGCGGCACCCGAGGCCCGAGCTGCTCACCGCCTACCAGGAGCCGGACGGCCACGCCGAGGAGACCATCGCGGCCATCTGGGGCGAGTCGCTGCGCCTGGACCGGGTGGGGGTGCTGGACAACTTCTTCGAGCTCGGCGGCAACTCGCTGCTCGGCGTCGCCATCGTGGCCGCCGTGCGGCGCGCGTTCGAGCTGGACGAGCTGCCGCCGCACGTCCTGTACGAGGCGCCGACCGTGGCCGCGCTCAGCCGGACCGTCGAGGCGCTGGCCTCGGGGGCGGCCCCGGTGCTGGCCGGCTCGGGCGGCGGCAGCCAGGTACGCGCCCAGCTCCGCCGTTCGGGCCTGGAGGCGTCGGCGGCGCGCAGGCGAGGACGGTGACGACATTCCTCCGAGAAGACCGGCAAGCCCCCCGAGAAGACCGACAAGGGATGAGAGACCAACGATGAGCGGAACGGAGCGGACATGACCGTTATCGGCGTGATAGGCGCTGGCGTCATGGGAGTCGGGGTCGCCCAGAACCTCGCCCAGACGGGACACGACGTGGTGCTGGTCGACAAGGACGAGCAGATCCTGGCCGACGCGCTGGCCACCATCGCCCGCAACACCCGGATGAGCCGGCTCATGGGCGGACCCGCCCTGGACCCGGACGATGTGCTGTCCAGGATCTCCACGTCCGTTGGCGTCGCGGGCGCGGCCAAGGCGGACGTGGTCATCGAGAACGTGACCGAGAACTGGGACGTCAAGCGGGAGGTGTACGAGGCGCTGGACCGCGAGTGCAGTCCGGACACCGTGTTCGTCGTCAACACCTCCGCCATCCCCATCACCAAGGTCGGCGCCGTCACCGGGCGGCCCGACAAGGTGATCGGCGTCCACTTCATGAACCCCGTCCCGGCCAAGCCGGCCGTGGAGCTGATCCCCGGCTTCCACACCTCGCCGGAGACGATCCAGCGCACCCGGGACCTGCTGAGCGCCATGGGCAAGAAGGCCGTGGACGTCAAGGACTCCTGCGGCTTCATCTCCAACCGGGTGCTGATGCTCACCGTCAACGAGGCCGCCTACCTCGTGCACGAGGGCGTGGCCGACGCCGAGTCGGTGGACGAGGTCTTCCGGAGCTGCTTCGGCCACCCGATGGGACCGCTGGAGACCGCCGACCTGATCGGCGTCGACACGATCCTCTACAGCGTCGAGGTGCTCTACGAGCACTACGCCGACAGCAAGTACCGCCCCTGCCCGCTGCTCAAGCAGATGACCGACGCCGGGCTGCACGGCCGCAAGTCCGGCCGCGGCTTCTACACCTACGCCCAGTAACGACTGAAGGAGCCATTCGATGACCGACACCCAGGGCCAGATCCTCGGCTTCGTCCGCGACAGGTACCCGCAGGCGGAGATCACCGAGTCGCAGGACATCTTCGCGCTCGGCTTCGTCAACTCGCTGTTCGCGATGGAGCTGGTGATGTTCGTCGAGAAGACGTTCGGCGTGACCATCCCGAACGAGGAGCTGCGGATCGACAACTTCCGCACCGCGACCGCCATGTCCGAGCTGGTGAGCCGGCTCGTGGCCGAGCCGGCCGTCGCGTGACGGTCACCGGCGTGGCGCCGCCCGCCGCCGCCCCACCGGCTTCGCCGCCGGTGGGGCGGGTCACCGACCGGAGCACCGCGCGGGCGTTCGTCGACACCCACGTGATGCCGTACGCCGACGCCTACGACCGGGCGGGACGCGTCCCGGAGGAGCTGCTGCGGCGGGTGGCGGAGGCGGGGCTGTGGGCGCCGTTCCTGCCGGCCGCGGCGGGCGGCGCCGGGATGGACTGGGTGACGCTCGGCGAGGTGCACGAGGAGGTGGGCCGCGGCTGCTCGTCGCTGCGCAGCCTGCTCACGGTCCACACCATGGCGGCGTGGACCGTGCAGCGGTGGGGCAGCCCGGCGCAGCGCGAGCGGTGGACGCCCGCGTTCGCCGCGGGCGACAGCCTGGGCGCGTTCTGCCTGTCCGAGCCGGGCGCCGGCAGCGACACCTCCGGCATCACCACGACCGCCGCCGAGTCCGGCGGCGGCTGGGTGCTCAACGGCGTCAAGAAGTGGACGACCGGCGGTCAGCGGGCGGACGTGTTCCTCGTGTTCGCCCGCACCGCGTCCAGCATCGGCGCGTTCCTCGTGCCGAGGGACACGCCGGGCGTGGAGGTGCGGCCGATCGACGACATGCTCGGCACCCGTGCCTCCATGCTCGCCGAGATCAGCTTCACCGACGTCGTCCTCGACCGGGACGCGCTGCTCGGCCCGAGCGGCTTCACCGCCGGCATGGTGCTCACCGGCACCCTCGACCTCGGCCGCTACAGCGTGGCGGCGGGGTCGGTCGGCATCGTCCAGGCGTGCCTGGAGGCGTCGGCCTCCTACGCCGCGAGCCGCGAGGTGGGCGGCACGCCCCTGGCGAAGCTGCCGCTCATCCAGGCGAAACTCTCCGACATGGTGACCGACGCGCGGGCGGCCCGGCTGCTGCTGGCCGAGGCCGGCCGCCTCAAGGACGCCGGCGAGGCGTCCACGATCATGGCGACGTGGGTGGCGAAGTACTTCGCCTCCACCGCCGCCGCCCGGCACGCCTCCGAGGCCGTGCAGATCCACGGCGCCAACGGGTGCAGCACCGACTACCCCGTGGCCCGCTACTACAGGGACGCCAAGGTGATGGAGATCATCGAAGGCAGCAACGAGATCCAGCGGATGACCATCGCTGGCCAGGCCGATCGGGAGAAGACCGGATGAGCGTGACCGCCGAGAGCCCGGACGCCGGCGTCGCCCTGCTTCCACGGAAGCCGGCGCGGGGCCGCATCAAGTGCATCGTGTGGGACCTCGACAACACGCTCTGGAACGGCGTGCTGCTGGAGGACGGCGAGGTGACCGTGCGCCCGGCCGTCGTCGAGCGCATCCACGAGCTGGACCGCAAGGGCATCCTGCACTCCGTGGCCAGCAAGAACGACCGGGACACCGCGCTGGCCAAGCTGCGCGCCCTCGGCCTGGAGGAGATGTTCCTCCACCCCCAGATCGGCTGGAACCCCAAGTCGGAGTCGATCCGGAACATCGCCAAGGCGCTCAACCTGGGCCTGGACGCGTTCGCGTTCGTCGACGACCAGGAGTTCGAGCGGGCGGAGGTGGCGCACGGCGTGCCGGAGGTCACCTGCGTGGACATCCTCGACCTGGAGGAGGCGCTGGCCCGGCCGGAGTTCCAGCCGCGGTTCGTCACCGACGAGTCGGCGCAGCGGCGCCACATGTACCGGGGGCAGATCGCCCGCGACGAGCTGGAGGAGGAGTTCGTCGGCACCAACGAGGAGTTCCTGGCGAGCCTGGAGATGGAGTTCACCATCGCCCCGGCCGCCCGGGAGGACCTCCAGCGGGCCGAGGAGCTCACCGTCCGCACCAACCAGCTCAACTCGACCGGCCGCACGTACTCCTACGACGAGCTGGACGAGCTGCGCGAGTCCGACGACCACCTGCTGCTGGTGGCCTCGCTCACCGACCGGTTCGGCAGCTACGGCAAGATCGGGCTGGCGCTGGTGGAGAAGGGCGAGGACGCCTGGCGGCTCAACATGATGCTCATGTCGTGCCGGGTGATGTCGCGCGGCGTCGGCATGGTGCTGCTCAACCACATCATGCGGCTGGCCGCCGAGGCCGGCGTGGCGTTGCGCGCCGACTTCGTGGAGACCGGCCGCAACCGCATGATGCAGGTGACGTACGCGTTCGCCGGCTTCAGGGAGGCCGACAGGGACGGCGCCCACGTGGTGCTCCAGGCCGACCTGAGCACGCTCCAGCCGCCCCCGTCGTACGTGCGGCTGGAGGTGAGGGCGGCATGACCGTCGGCGAGCTGGTGAGCGACGAGACGCTGGCGCGCTGGCTGCCGTTCCGCACGCAGACCGGCGCCGAGCCGGGCGCGCTGCCGATGTACTGCCTGCCGCACGCGGGCGGCGCCGCCTCGGCCTTCCGGGTGTGGCAGCGCAAGCTGCCCGGCGTCGCGGTGCAGCCGGTGCAGCCGCCCGGACGGGAGGCCCGGCACAAGGAGCCGCCGTACCTGCGGATGGAGCCGCTGGTGTCGGACCTCGCGGACGTCGTGCTCGCCGACGTGGAGCTGTCGGCGGCCGGCCGCAGGTACACCCTGTACGGGCACAGCCTGGGCGCGATCGTGGCGTTCGAGCTGGTCCGGGAGATCCGGCGGCGGGGCGGTCCCGAGCCGGTCCACCTGTTCGTGTCCGGCTCCGACGCCCCGCACGTCACCGACGAGCCGGGGCCGCCGGTCGGCCGGATGAGCAGGCCCGAGCTGGTGCACCTGCTGCGCGCGCTCGGCGGGACGCCGGAGTGGCTGCTGGCCGACCCGGAGGCGCTCGACATGGTGCTCCCGTCGGTGCAGGCCGACTTCACCGTCAAGGAGACGTACGTCTACCAGGACGAGCCGCCGCTCGACGTGCCCGTCTCGGCGCTGTGCGGCGAGACCGACCCGCGGGTGTCGCCGGTGAAGCTGGCGAGGTGGCTGGACCAGACGGCCCGCGAGTTCACGCTGCACGGGTTCGACGGCGGGCACTTCGCGGTGTTCGAGCAGGCGCAGCGGACCCACCGGATCCTGGCGGAGGCGCTGCGGCCGTGGGTGTGACGGTCGGCCCGGTGACGGTGCGGGAGTGGCGGCCACTCCCGCACCGTTCGCGCGTTTCCGGGCCGGCCGCCCCGGAGGTGTGGCCGGAGGTGTGGAAGGTGCGGCTCGACCGGCCCCAGCGGGCGGAGTGGCAGGACTGGCTGTCCGCCGCCGAGCGGGACCGGGCGGGCCGCTTCGCCGACGCGGGAGAGCGCCACAGGTACGTGGTGGCGCACGCCGCGCTGCGGTCCGTGCTGGGCGAGCTGTGCGGCGTGCCCCCTGGAGCGGTCCGGCTCACCGCCGAGGCGTCCGGCCGGCCGTGCCTGGAGCCCGGCGGCGGGCGGCCCGACTTCAACCTGTCGCACTCCGGCGACTGGGCCCTGGTCGCCGTGGCGGCGCCCGGCACGCGGGTGGGCGTGGACGTCGAGCGCGTCCGCGCCGACCTCGACCACCTGGAGCTGGCCCGGCGCATGTACCAGCCGGAGGAGGCCGAGCGGGTGCGGGAGATCGGACTCGTGGAGTACTTCCGGCTGTGGACCGCCAAGGAGGCGTACGTCAAGGCCACCGGAGCCGGGCTCGCCGGCCTGCGCTCCTGCCTGGTGCGCGACACGGCAACGGGGAGCGGGACGGTCGCGTCCCGCTCCCCGCGCGAAGGGTGGCCGGTGCGGTGGCTCGACGTGGCCCCCGGCTACGCCGCCGCCCTGGTCACGACCGCTTCGACACCGGCACCACGTACCGGCTGAACACCAGGTCCCGCAGCACGTCGTCGCCGCCCTCCACGATCGACACGTACCTCATGTCGCGCGTCAGCTTGCCGATGACCGACTCGTGCGTGTAGCCGAGCCCGCCGAACATCTCCGACGCCGTCGAGGCGATCTGCCAGCCGGTCTGCCCGCAGAACATCTTCGTCGTCAGCGCCTGCTTCAGCGTGCCCGTGCGCAGGAACTCCTCGCCCGCGTCCGGCCGGGCCGCGATCGCGTCGTACGCCCGCGCCGCGGCCAGGCACTGGTTGGTCATCACCTCGATCTGCATCTCGAACTGCCCCAGCCGGGAGGCGAACACCGCGTTGCCCGTCAGCGGCGCCCCCTTCACCGACTTGGACTTGCCGTACTCCATGCACACGTCCCGGATGCGGCGGGCCACGCCGAGGGCCGTGGTGGCGATGAGGATGCGGCTGGCGTTCAGGCCCACCTCCAGCAGGCGCAGTCCGTTGCCGCGCAGCACGTTCGCGGCCGGCACGCGCACCCCCGACAGCGACACCTGGTACGTGGCCGACGAGCGCAGCCCGATGACGTCCCACCGCTTGTCCACGGTGACGCCCGGCGTGTCACGCGGCACGAGCACCGCCAGGTAGCCCGACGGGTCCTCCTGGCTGCGCGCGACCACCACGAGGAACTGGGCGAAGCCCGTGTTCGTGGAGAACGCCTTCTGCCCGTCGAGGACGACCGTGTCCCCCTCGACCCGCGCGGTCGTCGTCATGCGGGCCAGCTCGCTGCCGGCCGCGTGCTCACTGCCGAGCGTGGCGCAGAAGCCGTTCTCCGCCACCAGCCGGCCGAGATACCGCTCCCTCAGCTCCTCCGAGCCGTACCAGGCGACCATGCTCGTCGTCAGCACCGGGATGAACAGCGTGAACGCCACCCCGGCGTCGGCGTAGGCCAGCTCGCTGGTGATGCGGACGCTCTCCTCCAGGCCGAGACCGAGCCCGCCGTGCTCCTTGGGCAGCCACCAGTTGGCCAGCCCCGTCTCCGCGAACCGCGCGTAGAGGGGCAGCGGCGCGTCGGCCAGCGAGTCGAGGTAGGCGTCGTTGCCGGTCAGCTCGCGCCGGGCGAAGCCCTGGACGGCGCGCAGGTACTCGGGCTGTTTCATCGGCTGCTCACTCCTGCCCGTCGCGCGTGTCGAGCAGCTCGGCGAGCTGGCGCACCGTCGGGCACTCCAGCAGGCCGGTGACCGGCACGGACGCGTTCAGCTGCTTGCGGACCCGGGTGGTGAGCTCGATCGCGAGCAGCGAGTGACCGCCGAGCTCGAAGAAGTTGTCCAGCGCGCCGATCGGCTCGATGCCGAGCACCCGCGACCAGATCGCGGCCAGCGTCGCCTCAGTGCCCTCGCGCGGCTCCACGTACGCGTTGTTCAGCTCCGGCCGCGGATGCCGTTCCTGGTCGTCGTCATCGTCCCCGGCCTCGTGGATGTCGCCCGTGACCCACTGCGCCAGCCGCGCCTCCAGCGGGCCGGTCGAGATCACGAAGTGCCCGGCCCGGTCGGCCGCCGACAGCGCCCGCTCCAGCACGTCCACGCCCTCGGCCGGGGTCATCGCGTAGTCGATCACCGCGCCGCTGTGCCCGGCCACCCGGTCGGGATCGATGTTCCAGGTGTCCCAGTCGACGGTCACCCACCGTCCGGCGCCAGCCGTGCGGGCCGCGCGGACGTACGCGTCCAGCGCCGCGTTGGCCGCCGCGTACGGCGCGAGCGTCATGCCGCCCAGCACGGCCGCGATCGACGACAGCGTGATGCGCCGGTCCGGGATGCGTCCCCCGGCGTGCTCGCCGAGCACCTTCTGCAGCACGTGGAAGCCGGTCACCTTGGCCGCCAGGTGCGCGTCGCACTGCTGCCGGTCCATCAGGTGCGCGAAGTTGAAGTACGCGCCGTCCTGCACGCCCGCCCCGTGGACGACCACGTCGATCCCGCCGAACCGGCTCACGGCCTCCGCCACGACGGCGCGCATCGCCTCCTCGTCGGCCACGTCGGCCGACAGGGCGAGCACCGTCGCGCCCCGGCTCTCCAGGTCGCGGATGTTGCGGATGTGCCGGACCGTGCGCTCCGACCCTGGCGGGGCCGCCGCGAGGAAGGCGTCCCACTCCTCGCGCGGCGGCAGCGCCGAGCGGGCCGTCAGCACCAGCCGGCAGCCGTACGTGCTCGCCAGGTGCCGCGCGAGCACCAGGCCGACGTCGCCGAGACCGCCGGTGACCAGCACGGTGTCGCCGTCGCGGAAGCCGCGCTCGTCCGGGCCGGGCTCGTCAACCGGGTACTGCCGGTAGTCCCGCAGCCACGTCTCGCCCGCGCGCAGCGCCACCGGCCCCTCGTGCGGGCAGACCGCCGCGGCCAGCACCTGCTCGGCCAGCACGTCCTCGGCCGGCGCCACGTCCCCGCCCGCGCCGGCGCCGTCCACGTCGACATGCCGGCAGCGCAGCCGCGGGTTCTCCTGCTGGAGGCTGGGCGCGAGGGCGGCGAGCGTGGAGTGCTCCGGATGGCGCAGGTCGGCGCCGGACACGCTCACCGCGTGCGAGGTGAGCAGCACCAGCTCGGCACGGGGCGCCGACCCGGTGTTGTCGACCAGCTCCCGCGCGAGGGCCAGCGCGGAGTAGAAGCCGCGCGCCTGCTCGGCGGTGAAATGCCGCACCGGGTCCGCCTCGGGCCCCGCCTCGGGGCTCGCCAGGCTGAAACCGTGGACGATGGCGCGCGGCGCGGCCACCAGCGAGTAGAACAGCTCCGCCATGTCGTCGGCCTTGCCCGGCCGGATCGTGAAGTCACCGTCGTCGTCCTGGCCGAACCGGTCGCCCGCGCGCACGGCCGTCACCTCGGCGCCCGCCCGCGTGAGCCGCTCCACCAGCGCCTCGCCCCGCGCGTCGCCGGTGAACACCAGCCACGGGCCCGCCAGGCGCAGCCGCTCGTCGAGGCCGGCGAGGGGCAGCGGGTGCGGCCGCCAGGTCGGCAGGTACGTCCACCGGCCGCGGTCGAAGCTCTTCCCGGGGCCCTGCTGCTGCCCCTGGGCCTGCGCCGCCGGGTTCGGCTTGATCCAGAACCTGCGCCGCTGGAACGGGTACGTGGGCAACTCCACGCGGCGGCCCTGGCCGCCGTGCAGCGCCGGCCAGTCGACGGCGGCGCCCGCCAGCCACAGCCGCGCGAGCGTGGCCAGCAGCCACTCGGCGGCCGGGGTGTCACCGTCCGGCGCGACCACGACCTCCTCGACCTGCCCCGAGACCTGCCCCGAGACCTGCCCGGAGGCCGGTCCGGTGGCCGGTCCGGACGGCTCGCCCTTCACCATGTGCACGCCGACGCCGCCCAGCCCGTCGGCCAGCGCGGCCACCGCCTGCTCGCGGTCCCCGCCCGTCGCCTGAGGCCCCGTGGCGCCCGGCCGCAGGGCCTTCTCTCCGCCTGCGCCCGGCCGCAGGACCTGCTCACCGCCTGCGCCCGGCCGCAGGACCGTGTCCACGGCGGCGCGCAGCTCCGCCCACCACGCGGCCGGCGCCTCGGTGTCCGGGACGCTCAGCCGTACCCTCGGGTTGCGCCGCTGCGTCTTGCCGCCGATCCACCGCGACGGGTCGCCGAGCGCCGCCACCGCGTCGGCGCGGTCACGGCACACCACCGCGCGCCGCAGCGCGAAGCCGCCCCTCGACACCTGGAGCGTGAACGCCACGTCCGCGACGTCCTCGCCCGCCTCCTCCGCGAGGTGCGTGCGCAGCCGCTCGGTCACGTCCGTGAGAGCCTGCTCGTCGGCTGCCGAGAGCACCAGCAGGTGCGGGCCCGGGCGCGCCGGCCGCGCGGGCCGGGGCGGCGCCTGCTCCAGCACCACGTGCGCGTTCGTGCCGCCGAGCCCGAACGAGCTCACCCCGGCCCGGCGCGGATGCGGCCCCGCCGCCCACGGCCGGTTCTCCGTCAGCACCGTGAACCGGTCCTGCGCGCCCGCCAGCGCCGGGTTCGGCGTCTCGTAGCCGGGAGTGCCGGGCAGCAGCTCGTGCTTCAGCGTCATCGCGGCCCGCATCAGGCCGGTCACCCCGGAGGCGCGGTCGAGGTGGCCCAGGCTCGGCTTCAGCGAGCCCAGCACGCACGGCGTCTCCCGCGTCTGCGCGAACACCCGGTTCATCGCCGCCAGCTCGATCGAGTCGCCCAGCATCGTGCCGGTGGCGTGGCACTCCACGTACCCGACCGTGTCCGGCTTGACCCCGGCCACGCCGAGCGCCGACTCGATCACCTCGGCCTGCCCGTCCACGCCCGGCGCGGTGTAGCCGGCCCGCAGCCGGCCGTCGTTGTTGGCCGCCGAGCCCAGGATGACCGCGTGGATCACGTCGCCGTCGGCCAGCGCGTCCGACATGCGCTTGAGCGCCACCACCCCCGCGCCGCTGCCCATCACGGTGCCGCTCGCCTCGGCGTCGAAGCTGCGCACCCGGCCGTCGGGCGACATGATGCCGCCCTGCTCGTACAGGTAGCCGGACGGCTGCGGCAGCGGCGTGAACGCGCCGCCCGCCACGGCGATGTCGCACTCGTACGTCAGCAGGCTCTGGCACGCCAGGTGCACCGACACCAGCGAGGTCGAGCAGAACGTCTGCACCGACACGGCCGGCCCGCGCAGCCCCAGCTTGTACGACACCAGCGAGGCCAGCGAGTCGCGCTCGTTGCCCACGGCCATGAGCAGCGCGCCGCCCGGCTGGGTGGTGAGGTGCTGGATGTTCTGCACGATGTAGTCGGGGAAGCCGCAGCCGCCGAAGACCGCGACCTGGCCGGGCACGTCGGTCGGGCAGTAGCCGGCCGCCTCCAGCGCCTCCCACGAGCACTCCAGGAACAGCCGGTGCTGCGGGTCCATGGTCTCGGCCTCGCGCGGGTTGATGCCGAAGACGGTCGCGTCGAAGCGGTCGAGCCCGTCGAGCGGCCCGCCGACGCGCACGTAGCGCGGGTCGGCCAGCTTGCCCGGCTCGACCCCGGCCTCCCGCAGCTCCTCGTCGGTGATCGCGCGCAGGCCCTTCACGCCGGCGAGCAGGTTGCCCCACAGCTCGCCGACGCTCCCGGCGCCCGGGAAACGCCCGGACATGCCGATCAGCGCGACCGCGGAGTCGTAATCGGTTCCGTTGTCGGTCATGAGGTCCTTCCGCTTCTGAGCATGGTGCGGCGCTGGGCGATGCGGGAGCGCTGCTGGTCGCGGGCGTCGGCCGGCTGCTCCTCCGGGTCCTGGCCGGCGCGGGCCGCCTCCGCCAGGGAGGCGATGGTGGGCGCCTGGTAGAGGATGTGCGGCGGCAGGTAGGCCAGCTCCAGGGCCCGCCTGACCTCGGCGATGATCTCCATGCCGAGCAGCGAGTTGCCGCCCAGCTCGAAGAAGTTGTCGTGCACGCCGACCTGCTCCAGGCCGAGCGCCTCCGCCCACACGCCGGCGATGGTCTCCTCGGTGGGCGACTGCGGCTCGACGTACGCGGTGGACAGGTCGGGCCTGGGGTGCCGGCCGAACGCGTCGCGGATCTTCTTGACCGTCGCCTGGTGGCTCTCGATGGAGGACTTCCGGCTCATCGCGACGAGCGGGGCGAAGTCCTGCGTGGAGGCCACCACGTGCTTCTCACCGCTGGCCAGCACCCGCAGCAGCGTCTGCCAGCCCTGGTCGAAGGTGAGGCCGAAGTTCTCCCGGTACCAGGTGAAGTACTGCTTGGAGCCCTCGTCGTAGTTCTCCAGGCCGTCGGTCCAGCCGTTCCACGTCCACTCGCACCAGTCGACGGAGGTGACGGTCACGCCGGGCAGCTCGTCGCTGAGCGCGAACGCGTCGAGGAAGGCGTTGGCCGCGCAGTAGTCGACCTGGCCGGCGCCGCCGCCCGTCGCCGAGGTGGTGGACGAGTACAGCGCCAGGAAGTCGACCGGCACGTCCCGCAGCACCTCGGCCAGCGCGAGCGTGCCGCCGACCTTGGGGGCGAGCACGCGCTCGATGTCGGCGGCGGTCTTGAACTGCATGAGCCCGACCGCGGGCACGCCGGCGCAGTGCACGACGCCGTTCAGCTCGCCGAACCGGTCGAGAGCGGCCCCGACCGCGCGGCGTACGTCCTCGACACGGGACACGTCGCCGGCGACGGTGACGACCTCGGCGCCCGCCGCCTCCAGCCGGCGCAGCCCCTCCAGGCGCCTGCGCACCTCGCTCGCCGTGCTCTCGGCGGCGAGGATCGCGTCCCACTGGTCGCGGGGCGGCACGGGGGTGCGGCCCAGCAGGACGAGCCGGGCCTGGAACTGGTCGGCCAGCCGCTCGGCCATGGCCAGGCCGATGCCGCCGAGCCCGCCGGTGACCAGGTACGCGCCGCCGGGCCTGACCTGCGCCACGGGCGGGGACTGCTCGATGACGGAGGCGTCGAGGACCTCGTAGTCGGGGATCCAGCGCCCGCCGCCGCGCAGCGCGACGACCTGGTCGGCCGGTTCGGCCCGCAGCTCGGCCAGCAGCGCGCCGGCGTCGAGGTCGCCCGGGGCCACGTCGACGAGGCGGGTGGTGACGCGCGGGTACTCGACGGGGATCAGGCGGGTCGGGCCGAGCAGCGTGCCGCGGGCGGACACGACCCGGTCGCCGGGGTGGACCTTCTGGCCGCCGCTGGCGACGATGTCCAGCGACCAGCCGGGCAGGCCGAGGTCGCCGGCCGCCTTGGCGAAGCCGACCAGCGTGTGCAGGCCGCGCTGGAGGCATTCGTCGGCGGGCTGGTCGGGGTCGGCGCACCACAGGTGGACGACCCGGTCGGGCACCCGGTCGCCGGCCGCCAGCTCGCGCAGCACGGCCAGCGCGTCCTCGGGCGAGCCGGGCCGTACCGTGATGCAATCCTCTCCGACGGAGAACGCGTCGCCGGGCCGGACCGTCACGACCTCGCGGCCGGCCTCGCGCAGGTGCGCCAGCAGCGGCGCTGCGACGGCGTCGGCGACGCCCTCGGCGGTGTAGACGAGCCAGCGGGCGGCCTCGTCGGCGCGGGGCGGGCGGAGCGTGGTCTGCCGCCACACGGGCGTGTGGATCCAGCGGGTGTCGGGCAGCCGCGGGTACGCCTTGGCGATGCTCGTCGGGTCGCTCTCGTCGAACACCGGCGTGCCGCCGCCGCCGAGGGCCGACTCGTCGATCTCCAGCCAGTACTCCTGGTGCTCGAACGGGTAGGAGGGCAGCGGCACGCGGCCGGGAGCCCAGCCGGTGTCCTCGTGCAGGGCGGCCCAGTCGACCGCCACGCCGGTGAGCCAGAGCCGGCCGACGGCGGTGGCGAGTGCCGCGCCCGTGTCCTGCTGGTCGTTGGCGCCGGGCAGCGTGGTGACGATGAGCGGCCACTGCGCGCGGTCGCAGGCGGGGTGGCCGCGGGTCAGCGCGCCCAGCGACTGGCCGGGGCCGATCTCGGCGAGCGCGAGGTCGGCGATGCCGAGCACCTTCTGCAGCGCCGCGCCGAACTCGACGGTCTCGCACATGTGCCGCGCCCAGTAGCCGGGGTCGGTGACGACCTCGGCGGTGGCGAGCTCGCCGGTGACGTTGCTCAGGTACGGCAGGGCCGGCGGGTTCAGCGTGACGTTGTCGCTGATCCAGGCGGTCAGCTCGGCGGCGATCGGCTTGAGCATCCGCGAGTGGAAGGCGTGCGTGGTCTCCAGCCGCCGGTGGCCTATCTTCAGCTCGCGCAGCACGGCCATGGCGGCTTCGACCGCCTCGGCGGGGCCGGCGAGGACCGTCTGGGAGCCGGTGCGCACGGCGACGTCCAGCTCCTCGTCGTACAGGTCGCCGAGGACGGTCCGCAGCCGCCGCTCGTCGGCCGAGACGGCGAGCATCGCGCCCTCCGGCTGGGAGGTGATGAGCTTGGCCCGGTAGGCGACCAGCCGCAGCGCGTCGGGCAGCGACAGCACGCCGGCCAGGCAGGCGGCCACGTACTCGCCCAGGCTGTAGCCGACCATGATCTCCGGGGTGACGCCCCAGCGGATGAGCTGCCGGGCCAGCGCGTACTCGGCGACGAAGACGGCCGGCTGGACCAGGTGCGCCTCGGTGGTGGAGAGGGGTGCGGCGGGCTCGGCGCGGCCCAGCATCCGGGCCAGGTCGCCGCCGGCGGCGCCCCGCTCGGCCGGGGTGAACACGTCCGAGAGCTGCGCGGCCTCGGTCAGCCCGAGCACGGCCAGGCACTCGTTGACGTCCGCGCGGAAGCCGGGCTCGTCCGCGTACAGGTCGGCGACCATGCCCGGGTACTGCTCGCCGACCCCGGCGATGAGGAAGCCGGTCCTGCGGCCCACGGTCGCGTCGTTGCGGCCGAGCGCCGCGGCCGGGTCGGCCAGGCGGGCCGCGGCCTCCTCGGTGGTGCCGGCGACGACGAACCTGCGGTGGTTGAACACCTTGCGGCCCACCTGGAGCGTGTACGCGACGTCGCCCAGGTCGTCGGCGGCGTCCGTGAGGCGCTCGGCCAGCCGGGCGAGGGAGCGGTCGGCGGCGTCGGACGAGCGGGCCGACACGGGCAGGATCTGCCAGCGGCGCGAGCGCGGCCGGCGCGGCTCGGGCTCGGGCGCCTCCGTCACGATGACGTGCGCGTTCGTGCCGCCCATGCCGAGCGAGCTGACACCCGCGATGCGGGGCCGCTCGGCGGTGCGCGGCCACGGGGTGGGCTCGGCGGTCACGCGGAACGGGCTGTTGTCGAAGTCGATCTCCGGGTTGGGGGAGCGGTAGTGCAGGGTGCCGGGGATCAGCTCCTTGCGCAGCGACTGGACCACCTTGATCAGGCCGGTGACGCCGGAGGCGCGGTCGAGGTGGCCGACGTTCGGCTTGATCGAGCCGAGCAGGCAGTACTGCTTGTCCGGGGTGGCGCCGAAGGCGCGGGTCAGCGCGGCCACCTCCATCGGGTCGCCGACCTCGGTGGCGGTGCCGTGCGCCTCGACGTACGAGATCTGCGTGGGGTCGACGCCCGCCCGCTTGATGGCGGCGGAGACGCAGCGGCGCTGGCCGTCGACGCTCGGCGCGAGGTAGCTGAACTTCATCGCGCCGTCGTTGTTGATCGCCGAGCCGCGGATGACGGCGAGCACCGTGTCGCGGTCGGCCAGCGCGTCCGGCAGCCGCTTGAGCGCCACCACGGCCGCGCCGTCGCCGAACATGCTGCCCCGGCCCTCGGCGTCGAACGTGCGCACGTGCCCGTCGGGCGACTCCTGGCCGCCCTCCTCCCACAGGTAGCCGATCCGGTCGGGGATGCGGACGGACACGCCGCCGGCGATCGCCATGTCGCACTCGCCGCGCCGCAGGCTCTCGCTCGCCAGGTGGACGCTCACCAGCGAGGTGGAGCAGAACGTCTGCACGGACAGGCTCGGGCCGGTCAGGTCGAAGCGGAAGGAGACGTTCGTGGCCAGCGAGTCCTTGTCGTTGCCGATCATCAGGGCGGAGGTGTCGATGCCCATCTCGAACGCCCTGAGCCGGGTCAGCAGGTAGCCGCTGATGTTCATGCCGGCGAACACGCCCACGCTGCCCCGGCCCTCGGGAGCCGCGTACCCGGCGGACTCCAGGACCTCCCACACGCACTCCAGGAAGATGCGCTGCTGCGGGTCGGCGAGCGTCGCCTCGCGCGGGTTGTAGCCGAAGAAGCCGGCGTCGAAGCCCCGGATGTCGTCCAGGATGGGGCGCGAGCGCACGTAGTTCGGCTGCTGGAAGGTGGCGGGGCTCACGCCGGCGCTGATCAGCTCGTCGTCGGTGAACCTCGTGAACGACTCGACGCCGGTGCTGATGTTGCGCCAGAACGTCTCGACGTCGGCCGCGCCGGGGAACCGGCCGGACATGCCGATGATGGCGATGTCGGCGTCGCCGGCCGGATTTTGCTGATCCATCAAGGTGCCCCTCTTCACTGGAGTTGCCTTGCCGTTCGCTTCATGGGGGGCCGCCGCGCGTCACATGGGCCCGCCGCGGCCCCAGCCGCGAGCGAGCCGGCGGGCGGCGAACGCGCCGGCGACCAGGCCGACCACCAGCAGGACACCGGCGGACGGCAGCGCGCCCGCCACGTCGCCGCGGACGGCGGCCTGCATCATGCTCAGCGCCCAGTAGCCGGGTGAGACGTGGGCGGCGATCTGAGCCCACTCGGGCATGAGGCTCAGCGGTACGAGCGCCCCGCCCAGTGAGCTGAGCGTCAGCGCGCCCACGTCCGAGATCACGCTCAGCTCGCCGTGGCTGCGCACCACGGCGGCCAGGGCCGCGCCGATCGCCAGCAGCGCGAACGCCCACACCATGATGGCGAGCAGGACGTACACCGGGTTGGGCGGCACGGGCAGGCCGATGACGAGGCAGCCGTAGACGAGCAGGATCGTCTGCTGGACGACCATCACCACGAACAGCGGCAGCGTCTTGCCGACGACCAGCTCCGCGGCCGGCGCCCTGCTGACACGCAGCCGGTCCCAGGTGCGCCAGGTGCGCTCCGACAGGATCGAGTTGCCGACCAGGGAGATGGCGAACACCGAGAACATCACCATCAGGCCCGTCGCGACCTGCGTGGCGCCGCCGTCCACGGCCCGCACGTACAGGGGCTTCAGCACCAGCATCAGCACCATGGGCATGAGGACGTAGCTGATCATCTGCCCGGGGTCGCGCAGGCGCAGGATGGTGTTGTGCCGGGCCAGCGCGCCGATCCGGTACGCGGAGTCGAGCAGGCGGGACGTGCGGGCCGGGGCGCCGGTCCGGCGGGTGGAGTCGCGGGGCGCGGAGTCAAGGAGCATCGTGGACCGCCAGGGAGCGATAGAGGTCGTCCAGGGACGGGTTGCGCACGTCCACCGCGCTGATCGGGCGGTCGATGCGGCGCAGCAGGTCGATCAGGGTGACAGTGGGCTCCGAGGTGGAGACGCTGACCTCCTCCTCGTTGGAGAGGGTCACGCGCACCTCGCCCGGCAGGTCCCTCAGCAGCTCCTCGGACGTGCCCCGGGCGATGACCCGGCCGCCGCGCGCCACCGCGATCGTGGCCCGCATCTCGGTCAGCTCGGGCAGGTAGTGGGTGGTGTAGACGACGGCCGCGCCCTCGCCCGCGCGCTGCTTGACCACGTCGAGCATCGCCTGCCGGGTCTCCAGGTCGGCGCCCGCGGTCGGCTCGTCGAGCAGCAGCAGGGCCGGCCGGTGGACGAGCGCGCTGGCCGCCTGGGTCCGGCGCTGCTGACCGCCGGAGAGCTTGCCGGCCCGCCGGTCCATGATGCCGCCGAGGCGCAGCACGGTGCTCATGTCCTCGACGGCGTCGCGCAGCGCGACCCGCCGCAGGCCGGCGAGCCTGCCGTACAGCTCCAGGTGCTCGCGGACGGTGGCCGACGGGTAGAGGGCGATGTGCTGGGGCGCGACGCCCACCTCGCCACGGGTGGCCGAGGGCGGCCTGCCGTCGATGGTCACATGACCGCCGTCGGGGCGGATCAGGTACGACACGATCTCGACGAAGGTCGACTTCCCCGCGCCGTTGTGTCCGACGAGCCCGACGATCTCGCCGGCGGCCACGCTCAGACTGAACCCGTCCAGGGCCTGGATGGTGCCGTACCGTTTGACGAGATCGGTTGCCACCAGCAACGTGTCACCTCCTCAGCCAACCCACAATTGATGGAGTTAGGCGGATAAGTGCGGCAAACCTATGTTCCCTTGCACGATAGCGATGAATATCACGACGCCTGGTGGCCAGTAATGACCGGCAAAACCGGCCAATTACAAGATGCTTCGTGTATTCCATTTGACCGTCTAATCTGACTGATATGCACGTAGGCTCGTTGATCGCGGCCGGCTACGACTGCGACATCTTCCAGGCGGGGCCCGGTAAGATCATCCGGCGCGCCCGCGAGGGCCGCAGCCTCGAACGCGAGGCCTCGGTCATGCGGCACGCCTGGCGCAACGGGTTCCCCGTGCCCCGGGTCTTCGACGCCGAGGGGTCGGACATCCTCATGGAGCACGTCGAGGGGACGAGCATGCGGCAGGAGGCGGCCGAGCGGCCGGAGCGGATGCCCGCCCACGGGCGTCTCCTCGGCGACCTGCTGCGCGCGCTCGCCGCCGTGCGCGCCCCCGGCTGGCTCCAGGCCGCCGACGGCTGCCCCGGCAACCGGCTGCTCCATCTCGACCTGCACCCGGCCAACGTCCTGCTCACCGCCGACGGGCCCCGGGTCATCGACTGGGCCAACGCCGCGCGCGGCGCCCCCGGCGCGGACACCGCCTGCACCTGGCTCATCCTGGCCGCCGCGCCGGTGGGCGATCCGGCCGTGGAGGCGGGGCGGGAGGGGCTGCTGGAGGGCTTCCGCGACGGCGCGGACACCGAGGCCGCGCGGCCGTACCTGAGAGTGATGGGCGAGCGGCGCGGCGCGGACGGCAACGTCACGGCGGAGGAGCGGGCGGCGATCGACCGCTTCCTGGCCCGCGAGGCCCCCTGAGGCGAGTGGACGGGCAGCACGACAGGCGACACCCGGGAAGGCAGGCAGATGGACGAGCGGCGCGAGGTACGGGCCTCCGACGGTGACCGGGAGGCGGCCGCCGAGCGGCTGCGGGTGGCCGTGGAGGAGGGCTGCCTCGACTTCGGCGAGTTCGACGAGCGGGTCGGGCTCGCCTACCAGTCGGTGACGCGCCGCGACCTGGCGGAGCTGGTCGCCGACCTCCCGGACCCCGGCCTGCCCGCCCCGGACCCCGCGAGCCCCCCGCCTGGACGGCCCTCCTTACCCGGCTGGCTCAAGGTGGCGTGGGCCGTCTGGGGCGTGGCCCTGGTCGTGAGCGTCGCGAGCTGGGTGGTGGAGGCGCTGTCGGATCCCTGCCCGGTGGAGTTCTCGCCCGGCGGCCTGGCGGGGCCGGGAGTCGTCCTGCTCGTCCTGACGGTGGTCCTGCGCCGCCGCTCCGCGCCCCCGTCGGCGGGCTGACCCGTGGACCCACGACCCGTGAACCCACGACCCGTGAACCAACGACCCTCGGACCCACGGCCCTCCGACCCACGTCCTGCTCCGGGACGGGGCCGGGCCCGCACGGACCAGGCTCCGCAGTCCCGTCCCGCCCGCGCCACGCGCCCCGAGCCCGCTCCCCGCCCGAAGCCCGCACCCCGCCCGGCCCCCGCACCCCGCCCCGCGTCGTCCTCGCGCCCTCCACGCGGAGAAGGGCGATCGTCAGGAGCGGAACGCCCGGGAGGGAAGCGCCCCGAGGCCCCGCGCCCCTTCGAGGGCCGGCCTCCGCAAGAGGGGAGTGCCGGAGAGGAGCGGGTCCCCGATCGGACGGGGGGAGCCGGGGGAGGCCCCGGGCGGGTGGCTGAGCTGGACTTCGTGCGGGTGCTCGTGGTGGCCGGCCTCGTGCTGTTCCATTCGTCCCTGGTCTTCGACGTCAACGACGACTTTTACGTGAAAAATGCGGAAACCACCGGCATAACGACAATCTTCGCCGGTTTCGGCGTTTTATGGGCCATGCCGCTGCTGTTTCTCATCGCCGGCTTCGGCGCCTGGCACTCGCTCCGCCGGCGCGGCCCCGGCGGGTTCGCCCTGGAGCGGCTGCGCCGCATCGGCGTCCCGCTCGTGTTCGGCACGGCCATGCTCGTGCCGGTGCCGCAGTGGCTGCGGCTGCGCGCCGACCCCGCCTACCACGAGTCGTACCTGGCCTTCCTGCCACGCTTCTTCGACATCCGGGTGGAGCCGTGGGAGTTCCCGTTCGTGCTGCAGGGCGACAGCTTCGAGACGGGTCACCTGTGGTTCCTCCTCCTGCTGCTCGCGTTCGCGCTCATGCTGGCGCCCGTGGTGCGCTGGTTCCCCGTCGCGGGCGCCCGCGCGCTGGGCGGCGGGCTCGCGGCGCTGGCGCGGCGGCCGGGCGCGGCGCTGCTGCCGGCCCTGCCGCTGGCCCTGGTCAGCGCGGTGCTGGGGCTGGAGGAGGAGTACGCCGGCTGGAGCCGCTGGGCGTACCTGCTGTTCTTCGTCTACGGGCTGGTGCTCGCCTCCGACGGGCGGCTTCGGGACGCGCTGCGCCGCGACAGGCGCGCGGCCGTGGTGGGCGGCCTGCTGCTGCCGGCGGTGGGCCTGCCGTTGTTCCTGGTCGCGGAGGGTGACGCGTTCACGGAGCTGACTCCGATGGCGATGACGGCGCGCGCCCTGTACGGGGCGGCGGGCTGGTGCTGGCTGGTGGTGATCATGTCACTCCTCCAGCGCCGCCGCCCGGCGTCCGGGAACGGGACGTCCGGTGGCGGGTCCGGGCGGCGGCTGTACGCCTACCTGTCGGAGGGGGTGCTTCCCCTGTACGTGCTGCACCAGCCGATCGTGGTCGTGGTGGCCTTCTGGGTGGTGCGCTGGCCGGTGCCGGGGCCGGTCAAGTTCGTGGCCATCGTGGCGATGTCGCTGGTGCTGATCCTGGCCGCGTACGACCTGCTGGTGCGGCGCACGGCGGTGACGCGCTTCCTGTTCGGCATGCGCCCCGCCCACCGCGGAGAGACCCCGTCATAGGACCGTCCGGCCCCGCGCGGCGGGTCACTCGGGGCGGCGCAGGGTGGACATGCCCCAGAGCTCGGCGATGCGCCCGTCCCGTACGCGGAAGATCTCCAGCATCGCGGGCGGCGGCTGCCCGTCGTCGTCCGTGACGCCGTGCAGCGTCGTGCGCACGGCCGCCCGGTCGCCGTCCACGAGCATGTCCTCGACCACGACCCGCATGCCGGGGAACGTGGCGTGCATCCCGGACCAGGCCCGCTTGACGCTCTCGACGCCGACGGTGCCCATCGGGTGGCTGACGAAGTCCGCCGCGAAGATGGCGTCGGCGGCGCCCACGTCGCGGGTGTTGAACGCCTCGTACATCCGCCGCCCGAGGGCGCGCACGTCGTCCGTCATCTGATCCACTCCTGTCGTGATGGGCCGGGAACCGAGGGCGTCACCGGCTCGCCCGAACGTTGGCGCGCAGCCGCGCCAGGACGCCGAGCACCGTCTGCTGGTCCTGGGGAGGAACGCCGTCCAGCAGCCGCGTCTGGTAGAGCCGGTGAGCGCTCGCCAGCTCGGCGGCCGCCTCCTCACCCGCGGGGGTCAGGCGGGCGAGGGTGTAGCGGTTGTCGGAGGGGTCGAGGCGGCGGCTGACCATCCCCTCCGCCTCGAACTCCTTGACCAGCCGCGTCACGCTCGCCCCGTCGAGGGAGAGGATCCGCCGCAGGTCGCTGTGGCTCGTCTCACCGTGGCTCCACAGCCGCGTCAGCAGCTGGACCCGCGGCCGGCTCATGCCGACGTGACCGGCGAACGCCTCCCGGACCTCCGCGTAGGTGCCGGTCAGCTCCTGGAAGAACACGTCCTCCGGAGTGTCCTCGCTGTCCGCCATCGGCTGCCCGCCTTCTCTTGATGTTGCCAACCATTGTCGACGTCAAGGGTTGGCATGTCAAAGACCCGGCGCCGGGTGGTGCGCGGGGGCGCCTTGTGAGCGAAAGGGCAAGCTAACGCTCCGTCGATCGCCTCGACATGAAATCGTGCCGCCACTGCTCGGCGGCCTGGACCAGGCTCTGGCTGACGTGCTCGAAGAACTGGCTCATGTCCTGCAACCGGGCGCCGGCAGGGGTGGTGGCGTCCAGAATCTCGGCTCCGTCACGGGCGAGACCGGCGATTGTGGCGTTCTGCCGGGCGCTGACCAGCCAGGCTCGGTACCAGACGTCGGGGTCGATGACGTACCGGTCGCGCCGCCGCCGGGGATCGCGTTCACGCCGGATCAGCTCATGCTGTTCGAGCTCGCCGATGGCCTTGGAGATGGACGCCGGGCTGACCTGGAGACGCTGGGCGAGTTCGGCGGCGGTGAGGCTGCCGCTGTCGGTGGTGTACAGGCAGGTGAGTACCCGGGCGGTCATGCGCGGCAGCCCTGTCGTGATCATCACTGCGGTCAATCGTTCCTCCAGGGCGTGAACCGCTTGGGGGTCTCGCCCGGGTGCGCCGGTGGCAGCCGGCGGCGCCGGAGCCGGGGCGGGGGCCTGCTTACGGCGGCGAGCCCGGCCTTCGGTTGCCTGATGTGCCCGGTCGGCCTGGTAACCGTCGGCTCCACCGTTGCGGGTCACCTCCCGGGTGATGGTGGAGATCGGTCGTTGCAGGTGCTTGGCGATCTCGGTGTAGGTGAGTCCTTCGGCCAGCCCCGTGGCGATGTGCCGGCGGTCCTGGTGAGTCAGCCTGCCTCCCGGCATTGGGCGTGCCTCCTGTCGCTGTGCCATGCCCAGCCCGCTCGGATGTGTCCGCGGACAGTGGACAGTATTGCGTTCGTCGACATCTCATTGCAAGTCGGTTCATCCAACTTGCATTCGTTGGCATGCTCATTGCAAGTTAACAGTGAGATGACCTGGCAAAACGCGATATTTCCTGGATTTGAGTTGCCGAATTTCTGAATGCAAGCTAGCTTTTGATCTGCGCCGAATGAGTACTATCGCGATCGAAGCGATCAGTTTCGCGCTGACGTCCCCCGCCTGGAAGGAATCGACATGACCAGATCTCTCCCCTCAACCGCAGGGCTGCTCATCACCGCCGTGACGTTGGCGGGGGCCGCGACGGCGGCTCCCGCGGCATCTGCCGCCGCGGCGGACACCCCCGATCACGCCCGGGTCCAGAAGGCGCTCGACCGGGCCGTGGCCGACGGCGGTGTGCCCGGAATGGTCGCCGAGGTTCGCGACAGTCGTGGGCGGTGGGTCGGCCTGGCAGGGGTGGCCGACACCCGGACCGGCCGCGAGCGCCGGCCGCACGAGCGGTTCCGTATCGGCAGCGCCGCCAAGCCGTTCACGGCCACCGTGGTCCTGCAGCTGGCGGCCGAAGGGAAGCTGAGCCTCGACGACACCGTGGACAAGTGGCTGCCCGGCCTGGTCAAGGGCAACAACAACGACGGCGGCACGATCACCATCAGGCATCTGCTCAACCACACCAGCGGGATCTTCAACTACGGCAACGACAAGGAGGAGTTCGCCAAGTTCTCCGGCCCCGCGTGGCTCGAGCACCGCTACGACACCTACACGCCCGAGCAGCTCGTGAACATCGGCCTGCGCAATCCGCGCTCCTTCGAAGCGCCGGGTGACGGCTTCGTGTACTCCAACACCGGCTACATCATCGCCGGGATGATCGTCGAGAAGGTGACCGGCAAGACGCTCGCCGGCGAGATCGAGCGGCGGATCGTCCGCCCGCTGGGCCTGACGGGGACGTACCTGCCGGGCAAGGAGACGAAGATCCGCGGACCGCACCCACGGCACTACTCGACGTTGTTCGCCGCCGAGACCGACGCCAAGGTCTACGACGTGACCGACCAGAGCGCCACCACCGGCTGGGCGGCCGGCGGCGTGGTCTCCACGGTCGGCGATCTCCAGCGATTCAGCAGCGCGCTGCTGCGCGGCAAGCTTCTTCCGCCCGCTCAGCAGCGGGAGATGTTCACCATGGTCAAGACCGGGGTCAAGATGCCGGACGGCACCTGGAAGGACACGTGGATCCCCGGCACCACGTACGGTACCGGCGTCTTCTCGTGGGAACTGTCATGCGGTGTGAAGGTATGGGGCATCGGCGGCGCCATCACCGGTGGGTTCACCTTCGCGATGGGCACCCGGGACGCCGAGCGCGTGATCGCCATCAACATGAACATCGACCAGTACGGCCAGAACAACTCGCTCGACATCTCCAAGACCGTGTTGCAGGCCGAGTTCTGCCCATCCGGTTCCCGGACGCCGAGCAAGTGACGGCGGGGACGGGCGCCGCTTCCGCACCGGGGAAGCCGCGCCCATCCCGCCACCGTTCCGCTCCTTCCTGGCTGTACGCCCGAACCGAACGCCCGAAGACTTGATCCCGCGGGGGCCGGCGCCTCGCCCGAGAGGTTGCCCGGCCCCCGTGAGGGGATCGCCTTCGCGTGGAGATACGGCCCTGCTCGCGTTTCGGCTCAATCCCGTAGCCAGTGATCAGAGAGGGCGCGGTCCGAGACGCTCCAGGCGGTTGCGGACGCCCTCGAAGTGCGCCTCGACCGCCGCCGTGGCCGCCGCCCGGTCGCCCGCCGTGACCGCCGCCAGGATGTCGCGGTGCCGCCTGGCCACGTCCGCCGGCGCCTCGTCCGGCGTGCCGATCTCGTCGCGGAGCTGGTGGTAGACGTCCCAGAACGCCCCGAGGAGCTGGCTCACCAGCGGGTTGCCGAGCGGGCGGTAGAGCAGGTCGTGGAAGAGCCGGTCCGTCTCGGGAGGGACCGCGCCGACCTGGGCCTCGGCCTCCATCCGGGCCATCACCTCGGTCACCGGAGCGAGGTCGGCGTCGTCGCCGAGGTCGATGAGGCGCACCACCAGGCCGCTCTCCAGGACCTCCCGGATCTCGGTCAGGTGGCCGAGATGGTTGCGGCCGTCCTGGAGCGTGATGCGGCTGTGGAAGGCCAGCTCGTCGACCAGGCCGGCCAGCGACATACGCCCGACGAACATCCCGAACCCGTGGCGGATCTCCACGATCCCGACCGCCTGGAGGGCCTTCAGCGCCTCCCGGACGGAGTTACGGCTGATGTCCAGCTCCTCCATCAGCTCCGACTCGGTCGGCAGCGGGTCGCCCGCGACCAGCCCGCGCCTGAGAATCAGGTCCTTGACGCCCTCTTGGGCCTCCACGGCCCGGCTGAGCCGGGAGCGCGGGACAGTCGTCATGAAGAATCCCTCTCTGGTAGGCGCTTAGGTAACATTCCGGAAATCTCCTGTTGACCTCAAGCGCTCCCCGCCTCTAGCGTCCACGTTACGCACAACATAGGACATGGGATGTCCCACGTTCTACCCCCTTCAGGAGGCATCCGTGAGCTCTGACCTCAGCCGCCGCGACTTCCTGCGTTACAGCGGGGCAACGGGGGCGGCGGCGTTCATCGCGGCCACCCTCACCGCCTGCTCGGGAGGCCCCGCCTCCACGGGCTCGGTCGGGGCCGGCTCGAACAAGGACCTCATCACCGCCGTCATCGGGTACGGCAACGACCAGAGCTGGGACCCCACCCAGACGGCCTCGGCCTTCGCCATGGCCGGCATCACGCACATCTACGAGGGCCTGCTCGACACCGACCCGATCACCCGCGAGCCGTACCCGGCGCTGGCGACCGCGCTGCCGTCGGACCTGAACGCGACGACCTGGACGTTCACCTTGCGCGAGGGCGCAAAGTGGCACGACGGGCAGCCTGTCACCGCCGACGACGTCGTCTTCACCTACCAGCGGGTCCTCGATCCGGAGGCCAACGTCCTCGTCGGCAACTTCTTCCGTTCCTGGCTCCAGGAGGTCAAGAAGGTCGACGACCGGACCGTGGAGCTGGTCTTCAAGTTCCCCTTCCCCGACGCCGCGCCCCGGCTCACGATCGCCAAGATCATGCCCAAGCACGTCTTCGGCCAGCCGGGCGCCTGGGACGCCGCCAAGGGCGGCAAGGCCGTCGGCTCGGGACCGTACAAACTGACCGCGCACAACCCCAAATCCAACACCACCTTCGAGGCGTTCGATGGCTACAACGGGCCCCGCCCGGCCGCGGCCAAGAAGATGAACTGGCTGAGCATCGTGGACGCCTCCGCCCGGGTCGCCAAGATCTCCGGCTCGTCCGCCGAGGCGCAGATCGCCGACAACATCCCGTACGCCAACGTGGACCAGCTCAAGCAGCAGGGACTCACGGTCGAGGGCGGCGCCGGCATGAACCACCTGTTCCTCATGTTCAACACCGGCGCGAAGCCGTTCGACGACGTCCGCGTCCGCCAGGCCCTGCACTACGCGATCGACAAGAAGAAGCTCATCGACGTGGCGCTCAAGGGCCACGGCACCGCCTCCAGCTCGTTCCTCAACGAGGGCCACCCCGACCACAAGCGCGCCGCGGTCGTCTACGACTACGACCCCGACAAGGCCAAGGCGCTGCTCAAGGAGGCCGGGGTGAGCGGCCTGACGGTCAATCTCATGTCGGTGAACGTGAGCTGGCTCGTGGACTGCCTGCCCACCATCGCCGCCTCCTGGGAGGCCATCGGCGTCAAGACCACGCTGGAGCCGCAGGACACGGCCGCGCTGTTCGCCAAGATGGACCAGTTCCAGGACTACCAGGTGGTCGCCGCCGCCTCGAACCCCAACCAGTTCGGCATGGACGCCGACCTGATCATGCGCTACAACTACGTCTCCGGCGGCCTGTGGATGAAGTACAGCCACTTCGAGGGCAGCAAGGACGCCAAGGCGCTGTTCGCCATGATGGACGAGGCCACCAAGCAGCCCGACAAGACGAAGAAGGCCGAGCTGCTGCACAAGTACCTCGACCTGATCGCCGAGCAGGCCGTCGTCTACCCGGTCGTGCACACCGAGCTGATGACCGCCTGGGACCCGAAGAAGCTGTCCGGCGTGCGCGCGCAGCCGTACCCGGGCATCAACGTGCTCCAGACCAAGCGCGTCTGAGCCGCCATGGTCCTCATCGCCCGCCTGCTCGTCCGGCGCGTCCTCATCCTGGTGCCGCTGGTGCTCGGGGTCGTCGCGTTCGTGTTCATCGTGATGCGCTTCTCCAACAGCAAGCCGGAGTACGCGTACTTCCAGGGCGCGAACCCGACCCCCGAGCAGATCCACCAGTTCCAGCTGGAGAACGGTCTGCTCGACCCGCTGCCGCTGCGCTACCTGCGCTTCGTCGCCGACCTGGTGCGCGGGGACATGGGCACCAGCGTGCTCACCCGCAAGCCGGTCATCGAGTCGGTGACGACGGCGCTGCCGCTGACGCTGCAGCTCACGTTCCTCGGCCTGGCCGTGGCCGTCGGGCTGGCGCTCGTCCTCGGCGTCACCGCCGCGCTGTTCCGCGACCGCTGGCCCGACCAGGTGATCCGCATCGTCTCGCTGGTCGGGGTCGCGGCGCCCGCGTTCTGGCTGGCGCTGCTGTTGATCCAGTGGCTGGCCGTCGGCGAGGGCCTGTTCCCGACGGGCGGCTACATCAACCCGGCCGACTCCTTCTCCGGCTGGCTGCGCTCCATGACGCTGCCCGCCCTGTCGCTGTCGCTGCCGGCCGCCGCCCAGCTCACCCGCGTCATCCGCACGTCCATGGTCGAGGAGCTGGACCGCGACTACGTCCGCACCGCCGTCGGCAGCGGCCTGCCGCCCGTCGTCGTGGTCGGCCGCAACGTGCTGCGCAACGCCCTCATCAACCCGCTGACCGTGCTCGGCCTGCGCATCGGCTACCTCATCGGCGGCACCGTCGTCATCGAGCAGATCTACGGCCTGCCCGGCATGGGCCAGCTCATGATCAACGCGGTGCGCGACGGCGACCCGGCCGTGGTGCAGGGCGTGGTGCTGACCATCGCCGTCGGCTTCATGGTCGTCAACCTCGCCGTCGACATCCTCTACCTGCTCGTCAACCCCCGCCTGAGGAGCGCCGCATGAGACGTGCCCTGGGGGAGCGCCTGTCCCGGCCCGGCATCGGCTTCCGCCGGCTGCGCCCGCTGTCGTGGGCCGCCCTCGCCGTCATCGCGCTCGTCGTGCTCGCCGCCCTGCTCGCGCCGTGGATCGCGCCTCACTCGCCGTACGTGCAGGAGGCCGCCGGCGGCGGCCCGTCCGCCGGGCACTGGATGGGGCTCGACAGCGCCAACCGCGACATCCTGTCCAGGCTCCTGTACGGCGCCCGCTGGTCCCTGCTCATCGGCCTCGGCGCGACCGGCCTCGCCCTGGTGGCCGGGGCGGTCGTCGGCGCGGTCGCGGCCACCTCCCGCAGGGGCGTGGACGAGACGCTCATGCGGGTGCTCGACGTCATCATGGCCTTCCCCGGCATCGCGCTGGCCGCGGTGCTGGTGGCCGTCTTCGGCGGCAGCATCCCGGTGCTGGTCATGGCCATCGCGTTCCTCTACATGCCGTCCGTGGCCCGGGTCGTGCGGGCCAACGTCCTCGCCCAGTACGGGGAGGACTACGTGGCGGCCGAGCGCGTCATCGGCGCCCGCACCCCGCACATCCTGCTCCGGCACGTGGCCGTCAACTGCGCGGCGCCGGTGCTCGTGTTCTGCACGGTGATGGTGGCCGACGCCATCGTGCTGGAGGCGTCGCTGTCGTTCATCGGCGCCGGCGTCCGCCCCCCGAACCCGTCCTGGGGCAGCGTCATCGCCGACGGCAAGAACCTCGTGCTGCTCGGCGGCTGGTGGGCGACAGTCTTCCCCGGCCTGTTCATCCTGCTCACCGTGCTCGCCCTGAACATCCTGTCCGAAGGTGTCTCCGACGCCTGGGCGGCGCCCGCGGCCAAGAAGGCCGTGCCCGTCAAGGACGACCCGGTGGAGCGCGCCGAGCCCGGCTCCGGGGAGCTCGTCGAGCTGCCCGGCCTGGCCGAGGCCGCCCGCAGACTCGCCGAGCGGGCCCGGCCCCTGCCCTCGGGGCCGCCGATCCTGTCGGTGGAGCGGCTGCGCATCGGCTTCACCGGGGGCGTCGACATCGTGGACGGGGTCGCCTTCGACGTACGGCCCGGCGAGGTGCTCGGCCTGGTCGGCGAGTCGGGGTGCGGCAAGTCGCTGACCGCGCTGACCATCATGGGCCTGCAACCCCGTGAGGCCCGCGTCAGCGGCCACGTCCGCTTCGACCAGCGGGAGCTGCTCGGCCTGCCGCGCAAGGCCCGCCGCCGGCTGCTCGGCCACGACATGGCGATGATCTACCAGGACGCGCTGTCGTCCCTGAACCCCGCCATGACCATCAAGGCCCAGCTCAAGCAGGTCACCCGCCGCGGCGGCCGCCGCTCGCCCGCCGAGCTGCTGGAGCTGGTCGGCCTCGACGCCGGCCGTACCCTGTCGGCGTACCCGCACGAGCTGTCCGGCGGGCAGCGGCAGCGGGTGCTCATCGCGATGGCGCTGTCACGCGAGCCCCGGCTGATCGTCGCCGACGAGCCCACCACCGCGCTCGACGTGACCGTGCAGGCCCAGGTGATCGAGCTGCTGCTGCGGCTGCGCGAGGAGCTGGGGTTCGCGCTGATCCTCGTCTCCCACGACCTCGCGCTCGTCGCCGACGTCACCGACCGGGTCGTCGTCATGTACGGCGGGCAGATCGTCGAGACCGGCGCCACGGCGGCGCTCGTCGGCGCGCCCGCCCACCACTACGCCCGCGGGCTGCTCGGCTCCGTGCTGTCCCTTGAGTCGGGGGCCGAGCGGCTCACCCAGATCCGCGGCGTCGTGCCGCCGCCCTCGGGGTTCCCCGCCGGATGCCGGTTCGCCGACCGGTGCCCGATGGCGACCGCCGTGTGCTGGACCGACGCGCCACCGCTGGAGGGCGACGCGCACCGGCACGCGTACGCCTGCCACCATCCGGCGACCACGCAGCCGGCCGGCCTGGAGACCGCGGGGAGTGAGCACCTTGCTTGAGCTCAAGGACGTCCACGTCGTCCACAAGGCGCGCACCGGCGGGCTGTTCTCCCGCGACCGCGTCCACGCCCTGACCGACGCGAGCCTGACCGTGGCCTCCGGTGAGACCGTCGGCGTGGTCGGGGAGTCCGGCTGCGGCAAGTCCACCCTGGCCAGGGTCCTCGTCGGGCTGCAACGGCCCACGTCCGGCACCGTGTCCCTGAACGGCCGCGACCTGTGGGCCATGAACGACGCCGAGCGCCGCGCCCTCGTCGGCACCGGCGTGGGCATGGTGTTCCAGGACCCGTCCACGGCGCTCAACCGGCGGCTCCCCGTCCGGCAGGTCCTGCGCGACCCGCTCGACGTGCACCGGCGCGGCACGCCCGCCGAGCGTGACGCCCGGGTCCGCGAGCTGCTCGGCCTCGTCGGGCTGCCCTCCTCCGTCGCCGACGCCCTGCCCGGCCAGCTCTCCGGCGGCCAGCGCCAGCGCGTCGCCGTCGCCCGCGCCCTCGCGCTGGAGCCCGCCCTGCTCGTCGCCGACGAGCCGACCAGCGCCCTCGACGTGTCCGTACGGGCGCAGATCCTCAACCTGCTGCTCGACCTCAAGGAACGACTCGGCCTGGCCATGGTGTTCGTCTCGCACGACATCCAGACGGTCAGGCGGATGAGCGACCGGGTGGTCAGCATGTACCTGGGGCGGATCGTGGAGCAGGCGCCGGCGCGGGCCGTACCCCTGCGGGCCCGGCACCCGTACACCCGGGCCCTGTTCTCCGCGACGCCCGGCCTGATCTCGCCCATCACCCCCATCCCGCTGACCGGCGCCGTGCCCTCGGCCACCCGGCCGCCGAGCGGCTGCCCGTTCCGTACCCGCTGCTGGCGCGCGGACGACACGTGCGCGGCGGCCTGGCCCGCCGCGACCGCCGACGGCGACGACCACCACTTCCACTGCCACCACCCGGTGGCGGCGGGAGCGACCGACCTCGACCTGATCCAGGAGCGCTCGTGACCATGCCTGACCCCGCCGGACCCGCGCCCGCGACGGGGGTGATCCCCCCGGTGTGCACCCCGATGACCCCCGAGCACGAGGTGGACGTCCGGTCGCTCACCCGGCTCGTCGACCACCTGATCGAGGGCGGCGTGGACGCGCTGTTCGTGCTCGGCTCGTCCTCCGAGGTGGCCTACCTCCCGGACGCCCACCGGCGCGTGGTGCTGGACACGGTGGTGGGGCACGTGGCCGGGCAGGTCCCGGTGCTCGCCGGAGTGATCGACATGACGACGCCCCGCGTCCTCGACCACGCGCGGGTGGCCGTCGAGGCGGGCGTGTCGGGCCTGGTCGCCACGGCGCCCTTCTACACGCGTACGCACCCGGAGGAGATCCGCACCCACTTCCGGCTCATCGCCGACCGGACCGGGCTGCCGCTGTACGCCTACGACCTGCCGGTTTCGGTCCACACCAAGCTCCCCGCCGCCCTGCTGCTGGAGCTGGCCGCCGAAGGGGTGCTGGCCGGGGTCAAGGACTCCAGCGGCGACGACGGCGGCCTGCGGGAGGTCATCCTGGGCCGCACACCGGGGTTCAGCGTGCTCACGGGGTCGGAGGTGACGGTCGACTCGGCCCTGTGGATGGGCGCCGACGGCGTCGTGCCCGGGCTCGGCAACGTCGACCCGCACGGCTACGTCCGGCTGACCGCCTGCGCGGGCCGGGGCGAGTGGGAGGCGGCCCGGCAGGAGCAGGAGCGCCTGGTGCGGCTCTTCGACATCGTCCGGGTGGGCGGCGGCCGCATGGGCGGCAGCTCGGCGGGACTCGGGGCCTTCAAGGCGGCGCTGTACCTGCGCGGCATCATCGCCTGCCCGGTCACGGCCCCGCCCCAGATCCCCCTGAACGACGACGAGATCGGCCGCATCGGCAAACACCTGGCCACGGCGGGCCTGCTGTAACGCCTGGCCGCCCACGGGTCGGGACAACGACGGGGTCCGGGCTGTGACGGTGGGGGAGCCGAGCTCCCCCACCGTCAGCCGGGCTGCCGTCCTGCCAGGATCGCCATCGCTCCCGTGATCAGCCGATGTACGAGATCCAGCCGTACTCGTACTGGGTCCAGCCGTTCTCGTCCCCGCTGTGCCTGCGGCCGGTCATCACCTGGTTGGCGCCGCCCATCGAGGCGTGGTTGTTCTCCCTGACCCAGCCTTCCAGCTGCCTGGGGGTGATCTGCACCGCCTGGCCGCCCAGGAACAGCGCGCCGCTGTAGTAGATGGTGTCGCCGTTCTCGTCCCCGTCGTGCCGGATCCCGGTGATGGCCTGGTTCGCCGGAGTGTGGTAGTCGTGGCTGTTCTCGTCCGTCTTGGTGCCCCAGATGTCCACCTTGAGCACCGTGACCTGGACGTTGTCGATGTAGATGCGGCCGCAGCGGAACGTGGTGTCGCCGTTCTCGTCGCCGCGGTGCTCGCGGCCGATCAGCACTTCGTTCGTCGGGCAGCTGAACTTGCTGTTCGACTGTCTCAGGGTCGAGACCTGTCCGGGACGGATCTCGATCGTGGCAGCCGCGGCGGGGCCGGCGGGGACCAGGGTGAGGGCGGCGACAGCCGTTGCCGCCAGCGCGGCCGGCAGAGACTTCATGAGCATGTCCATGTCCTTCGGCGAGAGCCTGCAGTGAGCGAAATCCATGGTCGCCGTCATGACGGCGACCGTCGTCCGCCTGCGGGGTGAGCACGGGTCCGCCTGTACGGTGATCCATCCGCTCTCGCCCGGCATCGTCGCGTCAGGAGTCCGGCGATCCTGAGGCCTCCGCTGCCGGGACGCCGAGCCCGGACAGGAACGCCGCCGCCGCGGGCGAGGGAGGGAAACGGCTCCAGATGAGGTGCTCCATGCGGGCGGGGGCGTCGCGAAGCCGGAGGACGGGCAGGTCGGGGAGTTGGGACACGAAGGCGGCGGGCAGCATTCCGATGCCCAGGCCCTGCCGGATCAGGCGCGCGATGAAGTCCACGGACGTCACCTCGAACGCGACCTCGCGCCGGACCCCGGCTGCGACGAACGCCTCGTCCGACTGGGCCCGCGCGGCGGTGCCCGGGGGGAAGTCGACGAACGGCTCGTCCGACAACTGGCGCAGGTCCACGCGTTCCCTGTCGGCCAGCGGGTGGCCGGGCGCCACCACGGCGACGAGGTCGCCGCGCCCCAGCTCGCGACCGCGGACGCCCTCGGGTCGTACGCCCACCGGCAGTCCGAGGAACGCGGCGTCCAGGGTGCCCTGCCGCACCCGTTCGGTCAGCTCCTCGCTCGCGCCCGAGCGGAGGCTGATCCGCACCTGCCGGTGCCGCAGGTGGAAGTGCTGCAGCGCGGTCGGGAGGTCGACCGCCGCGACGGTGGGAATGGCGCCGACGGCGAGCCGGCCGCGGATCTCGCCGGCGGCGGCCGCCACCTCGGCGCGGGCTCGTTCGGCGGCGTCGAGGGCCTGGCGGGCCGCGGGGAGGAACGCCTCGCCCGCGGGGGTCAACTGGACGCGACGGCTGGTGCGCTCGAACAGCTTGGCGCCGAGCTCGCGTTCCAGGCGGGCGATCTGGTGACTCAGCGCGGACTGGACGACCAGGCACTGCTCGGCGGCGCGGGTGAAGTTGCTCGTCTCCGCGACAGCGACGACATAGCGCATTTGCTGGAGCTCCATGGATCAATCGTGATGCGCGATCGCTTCGATGACAAGCATGTGTTGGACTCATTGATCCCCTGTCATCCAGGCTGGGGGCATGACAGCGATGAGACCTCACGGGGACGGCGGCGGCCTGTCACCCGGACTGCTCCTGCTCATGTCCGTGGCGACGGGGCTGGCGGTCGCGGGGAACTACTTCGCGCAGCCGCTGCTTGACGTGATCGGCCGGGAGCTGGCGATCGGGCCGTCGCGGGCGGCGCTGTTGGTGACGGCCGCGCAGGGCGGGTACGCGCTGGGGCTGATCCTGCTGGTGCCGCTCGGCGACCTGATGGAGCGGCGACGGCTGGCGGTGTCGCTCTACGCGGTGACCGCGGTGTTCCTGCTGGTCTCGGCCACCGCCCCCAACGGCACGGTGCTCCTGGTCAGCACGGCCCTGACCGCGCTGACCTCGGTCGGGGCGCAGGTGGTGGTGCCGTTCGCGGCGACGCTCGCGGACCCGGCCGAGCGTGGCCGGGTGGTGGGCACGGTGATGACCGGGCTGATGCTCGGCCTGTTGCTGGCGCGCACCGCGTCCGGAGCATTGTCGGAGCTGGGCGGGTGGCGGACGGTCTACTGGGTGAACGCGGCGCTGATGGTGCTGATGGCCGTGCTGCTGCGCACCTTCCTGCCCCGGCTCGGGGGAGACGGCGGAAACCGGTCCTACCTGGGCCTGCTGCGCTCGACGGTCGCGATGTTCCGGTACGAGCCGTTGCTGCGCTGGCGGGCGGGTATCGCCGCGTTGAGCCTCGCCTCGTTCAGCGTGCTGTGGACGGCGCTGACGTTCCTGCTGGTGGGCTCGCCGTACGGCTGGTCGGAGTCGGCTGTCGGCCTCTTCGGGCTGGTCGGCGCCGTGGGTGCGCTGACCGCCCTGGTGGCGGGGCGGCTGGCCGACCGCGGGCTCGTACAGATCGTGACCGGCGCCGGCACGGTCCTGCTGGTGGCGTCCTGGGCGGCGATCTCGGCGGGCGGGCGCTCGCTGATCTGGCTGCTCGCCGGCGTGATCGTGCTGGACCTGGCGCATCAGGCGGTGCTCAACAGCAGCCAGAACGTCCTCTACGCGCTCCGGCCCGAGGCCCGCAACCGGATCAACTCCGCCTTCATGACGTCCCTGTTCGTCGGCGGCGCGGTGGGCTCCGCGCTGGCTTCGGTCGTCTGGTCGACCGGCGGCTGGACCGGCGTGTGCGTCCTGGGCGCCCTCCTGTCGGCCGGAACCGTCGTGCTCTGGTGCCTGGAGCGCGTCACCACAAACCGGGCGGCAGGCAGGCCCTCGAAGACCTCAGTCCGTATCCCCACCACCACCACAGGAGAATGACCGTGTCGCGCACCGTACTGATCACCGGAGCCACCGGGACCGTGTCCACCGCCTTGCTGACCGCGCTGGAAGGGGCCGATGTGGACCTCCGCGCTCTCGTCCGCGAAGAGTCCAGAGCGGACGGCCCGCGCCGGCAGGGCGCCGAGGTGTTCGTCGGCGACCTCGACGACGCCCGGTCGCTGCCGCCCGCCTTCGAGGGCGTGCACGACGTGTGGCTGCTCACCCCGAACGGCCCGCGCGCTCCGGAGAACAACATGAACGTCATGTGGGCCGCACGCCAGGCCGGTGTGGAGCGCGTCGTGCGCCTGTCCGTCGTCGGCGCGGCGCACGACGCGCCGAACCGCAGCGGCAGACTGCACGCGCTGTCCGACCAGGAGACCGAACGATGCGGCATGCGCTGGACGGTCCTGCGCCCGCACTGGTTCATGCAGAACCTGCTGAACGAGGCGGGCGACATCGCCGCCACCGGCACGTTCGCGCTGAACATGGCCTCGGCGCGGATCGGCATGATCGACGTACGCGACATCGCCGAGTGCGCCGCCCGCGTGCTCCTCGACGACCCGGACCGTCATCACGGGGAGACGTACACCCTGACCGGCCCGCGTTCGCTGACGTTCGACGAGGTCGCCGGCCGGCTGAGTCACGTCCTCGGCAGGTCCGTCACGTACCTGCCGGTCAGCGACGACGCCAAGCGCAAGACGCTGCTCGGCCACGGCGTCCCGGCCTGGATCGTCGACATGCTGGAGGAGTACGCGCAGGCGTACGTCTCCGGCTGGGGCGACTTCACCACCGGCACGGTCGCCGGCCTGCTCGGCCGCCCCCCGCGCGACATCGCCGACTTCGTCCGCGACCACGCCGCGGCGTTCGCCGACGTCGCTCGATGACGCGATCGATCAGGTTCCCGGGAGAGCGGTCGTCACGAAGGTACGACGTTCTCCCCTTCCCTTGAGGAACGTGACGTTCCTCGATGCCTCGTAGCGTTCCCTGTGCGCGGCAGGACGCCGGCGTCACCCGAGCCGAGGAAGGGAACATCCAGATGCCCCGAGGACCCGTCGCCACCGGCACGGACACGAGTGTCATGGCGTTCGGCAGCGCCGGCGAGTGGGAGGCGTGGCTGGCCGAGCAGCACGGATCGGCGGCCGACGTCTGGCTGAGGATCGCGAAGAAGGGGTCGGGCACGGTGTCCGTGACCCGCGGCGAGGCCCTCGACGTCGCCCTCTGCTACGGCTGGATCGACAGCCACACCCGGTCGTGCGACGAGGCGTCCTACCTGCAGCGATTCTCGCCGCGCCGGCCCAGGAGCGTGTGGTCGAAGGTGAACGTCGCCAAGGTGGAGCAGCTCCTCGCCGAGGGCCGCATGCGTCCGGCGGGCCTGGCGGCGGTGCTGGCGGCCCAGGCGGACGGGCGGTGGGACGCGGCGTACGAGTCGCCGAGGAACGTCACCGTCCCCGAAGATCTGACCGTGGCGCTGGAGGGCGACGAGCGGGCCAGGGCCTTCTTCGACACCCTCGGCAAGACGGACCGGTACACGGTCATCCTGCGGCTCATGACCGCGAGGACGCCGCGGACGCGGTCGGCCCGCCTGCGCAGGATGGTCGCCACGCTCGCGGCGGGCGAGAAGGTGCGCTGACCACACGACCGCCGGCTACGGCGTGGTCTCCGGTCGCCGCCACAGGAGCGCTGCGCCCGTGCGGGCCGCCCGGTGGTAGGGCGGCAGGTCGTCGCCGCTCCAGTACACCTCGACCTGTGGCGAGTCCATCCCCATCTGGACCAGCTCCCGCTGGGCGTCCACGGTCAGGTCCCAGGCCGGGACGCCCGGGTCAGCCTCGGCCAGGTAGGCCCGCCGCCCGCGCTCCGGCGACCCTCCTGACACGGTCCGCCAGGCCCGCCGGACCGCGACGACGCCGGCATGCTCGGTGAGGGCGTCTACCACGAGGGCGTCCATGAGGTCGGCAGGGCCGTCGTCCGGCTCCTCGGTCAGGTCCGGAGCGGCCGGGGTGAAGACGTGACCCGGGCACCAGCGGGCCCATGAGCTCCTGCGAGCTCGCGGTCACGGAGGCGGTGGCCCGCTCGATCTGCGTCATGATCTCGTGGGAGAGCTCCGAGGGGGACAGCTTGCGGTAGACCCGGGGGTTCAGCTCGATGGCCCGCACCTCTCCGCGCGGTCCCACCTGACGTGACCATCCCGTCGCCCGACCGCGCGGTGGCCTTCAGCTCGGCCAGCCTGCCGTAGGCGTCCCGGACGCGACGCAGCTGCCGCTCGTACTCCGCGGTCAGCTCGTCGAGCATCAGCTGGAAGGGCTCCGCCAGGGGTGATCCGCCTCTCACGTCGGCACAAAGGTGAGGGCAACGTAATGAGCTCAGGTGACCTGCGTGTGACCACCGGGCCACAAATGATCAAGGGCTGGGTGACCATGGAGATCATCCGCGTTTGAGGAGCCGGAGCCGGCGGCGATCGTCACGGGCCGCACGGTGGCCTACTGCTGGGTCGCGTACCGGGTGAGCAGGTGTGTGACGACGGCGGCGAACCCTTGCCTGTCGGCGTCCGGCAGCACCTCGCCCAGAGTGGTGAGCTTCCGGGTGATCTGCTCGTGCGACTCGACGGCGAGCCGTGTGCCCTCCGGTGTCAGCTCGATCCGGCAGGCGCGGCGGTCCTCCAGGTCGCGGACCCGGGTGACCAGCCCGCGCCGCTCCACGCGGTCCACGAGTCCGGTGAGGCTGGACTTCTCCAGATGGAGGAGCCTGCTGAGCTCGGTCATGCCGACCGGGCCGCCGATCAGCAGGCACAACAGTTGCGCCTGCTGCGGGGTGATGTCGTGCTCGCGGCTCACATCGGCGAAGACGTACTGCACCACATGCGACATGCGCACCAACGCCGCGGCGAAGTCCAGGTGTACGTCGGCCTCTGTGCCCGTCGTGCTGGTCATGGCACCTCCTCCGCTCAGTCTAATTGACGATAGTTCGCGGTCCCAACTACTGTAGTTCGTACAGCCAACTATACGTACTACGAACTAGAAGGGGTCTTCATGACCGCGTCCCCCACGACGGACCCCGCCGCGAACGTCACCGGAGTCATGGTCACGCTCGTCACGGCGGTCTTCGGCTATTCGCTGATGCAGACAGTGGTGGTCCCCACCCTGGGGCTCCTGACCCGGGAGCTGGAAACCACCCGGACCTGGTCCGCCTGGATCCTCAGCGCGTTCCTGCTCTCCAGCGCCGTGCTGACGCCGCTGCTCGGCCGCCTGGGCGACCTGTACGGCAAGCGGCAGGTGATGATCGGCGTGCTGGTCGCGTACGCGGCCGGTATGGCCGGGGCGGCCATGGCGCAGAACATCGGCCAGCTCATCGCCGCCCGCGTCGTCCAGGGCGCGGCGCTGGCGGTGGTGCCGCTGTCCATGGCGATCCTGCGGGAGGCTCTGCCCCGGGAGCGGCTGCCGTTCGCGATGGGACTGGTGTCCGGCGTCGTCGGCGCCGGCGCGGGCTTCGGCCTGGTGGTCGGCGGGCTGATGGCCGACCACCTGTCCTGGCGGTATCTGTTCGTCCTCGGCGCGCTGCTGGCGGTGGTGAGCCTGCTGATGGTGACGCGGTGGGTGCCCGCCAGCAGGCACACCGCCTCGGGCGGCCTCGATCTGCCCGGGGCGGCGCTCCTCGCCGCGGGCCTCGTCGCGGTGCTGCTCGCCCTCACCCAGGGGCCCTCATGGGGCTGGACGTCGGGGTGGGTGCTCGGCCTGTTCGCCCTCGGCGTGCTGCTGCTCGGCGGGCTCATGGTGGTGGAGCGGGCCAGGAAGGACGCGCTCATCGACGTCGGCGAGCTGACCGACCCGCCCATGCTGGTGACGCACGCCGCCGCCCTGCTGTTCGGAGCGGGATCCTACTTCTTCTACCTGACCATGCCGCTGTTCGCCCAGCAGCAGCCGGGGGCGGACGGCGCCGGGTTCGGGACGTCCGTCACCGTCGCCGGACTGCTGCTGCTCCCGGGAATGCTGGCCATCATCCCTGCCGGCATGGCCGTCGGCCGGATCACCTCGGTCCTCGGTCCGCGCTGGCCGCTGGCGGGCGGATTCCTGCTGTTCACCACGGGGGCCGTACTGATCGCCATGGCGCACACCGCTCGGTGGGAGCACCTGGTGTTCTACGGGATCGTCGGGGCCGGATCGGGGCTTGTCATGGGCGCGCTGCCCAAGCTGATCGCCGACATCGTGCCGTTGACCCGGACCGGCACCGCCAACGGCATCAACAACATCTCCCGCACCGTCGGCAGCGTCATCGGCAGCCAGCTCGCCGCCGCGGTGATCGTCTCCAGCACCTCCGGACGCGCCGTGGGCGTGCCCGACTCCGCCTTCACCACCCTGTTCTGGCTCAGCGCGGCCGTCGCCGTCATCGGCGCCGCGATCTCTCCCTTCGCCGTGCGGCGTAAGGCTCCCGCGGCCGCGGTCTCCGCCACGCCGCAGGACGCATGACGGGAACGGCTCAGGCGTCGCGGCGGTTGTTCCTGCACAAAGCATCGAGCACGTGAAGGGCAGGAGCCTCCCATGACCACAGCCGAGGACAAGCCGTCCCCCGTCCGCCAGCTCCGCCTCGTCGTCGAGGCCGAGGACTACGAGGCGGCGCTCGCGTTCTACCGGGACGTGCTGGGCCTGCCCGAGCAGGCGGCGTTCTCCAACGACGGGGACGCCCGGGTCGCGATCCTCGACGCCGGCCGCGCCACCCTGGAGATCGCGAACACGGCCCAGAAGGAGTTCATCGACGAGGTCGAGGTCGGCCGCCAGGTGGCGCCCAGGATCCGGATCGCGTTCGAGGTCGACGACGCCCAGGCCACCACGGACCGGCTGGTGGAGGCCGGCGCCGAGCAGGTCGCGCCGCCCACCCTCACCCCGTGGCAGTCCCTGAACGCGCGGCTCGACGCCCCCGCCGGGCTGCACATCACGGTGTTCCAGGAGACGCTGAGCCTTGAGGAGCGCCGCTCGCTCGACGGCTTCGGCACCGAGGCGCCCTTGCCGACGGACTGACCTCAGGCGGCTGATCCGGGGGAGTGCCCTTCCCCCGGATCAGCGCTCACTCACACTCCGGCCAGGCTGAACCGCTGCCTCTCGGAATCGATCGCGAGGATCTTGACCGAGACGCGGCTGCCGACGGGCCAGGACTGCTGGGGCGCGAGACCGGTGAAGCCGTCGTACTCGACGAACGAACCGAACGGCACCTGACTGGTCACCACGCCCTCGACGACGTCACCGACCTGGTGACGGGCGAGAAAATCCTGCCAGCTCATACATGTCACCTCCATTCCGTCACGAGTGGCTGTCCGCACTGCTCGTGACGGGGGCGGGCCTCTGGCCCGCGCGGTGATCAAACGCCGGCCGGGGGCCCATTCTGTGCGCGGCGCATGGCCGACCCGGCAGTCATGAGGACGATGGTAGCCCGGGAAAGGCCGGTCCGGAAGGGCCCCGCCTCCCGGCGGGAGCGGCCGGCGACGTCAGACTGCTTGTCGTGCGCTCCTCATCGCTGATCACCGTCACCCCGCTCCTGCCGGTCGCGCTGGTCGTCCTCGTCGTGCTGGCGACCCTGGTGGCGTGGCTCGGCCGGCTCGGTCACGGACGCGCCGTCGTCACCGCCTGCCTGCGCGCGGCCGCGCAGCTCGGCGCGGTGTCGGCGGTGATCGCCTGGGTGGTCACCCTCTCCGCCGCGGTGGCGGGCTTCATCCTGCTCATGTACGGGGTCGCCGCCTTCACCGCGGGCCGGCGCATCACCCCCGGCCGGGCCGGGTGGTGGGCGGGGGTGCCCATCGCGGCGGGCACCGTACCGGTGCTGGGCGTCCTGGCCGCGGGCCGGGTGATCACCACGGCCGGGATCGTGATCATTCCGGTCGCCGGGATCCTGCTCGGCGGCTGCCTGACCGCCACCACGCTGGCCGGGCGGCGTGCCATGGACGAGCTGGTCCAGCGCAGGGGAGAGGTGGAGGCGGCCCTGTCGCTCGGGTTCGGCCCGAGGGAGGCGGCGCTGGAGATCTGCCGCCCGGCGGCCGCCCAGGCGCTGGTGCCCGCCCTGGATCAGACGCGAACCGTGGGGCTGGTCACGCTTCCGGGCGCGTTCGTGGGCATGCTGCTGGGCGGGGCGAGCCCCGTACAGGCCGGGATCGTGCAGCTCGTGGTGCTGGTGGCGCTGCTGGCCGCCGAGGCGGTGGCGACCGTGGTGACCATCGAGGTGGTCGCGCGCGGCGGGTTCGGCAGCTGAGAGCGCCGTCCGGGAACCCGCGGACAGGCGTCAGCCCGGGGTGCCGGCCGCGTAGAGGACGTCGCGGAGTCCGGGGAGGTGCTCGCGGTCGGCGTGCCAGACGAGCCGGAGCTCCAGATCCGGCGCCGGGAACGGCAGCCGGGCGAGCGTGCCGGCCGCGAGCGCGGCGGACACCGCGAAGTCCGGCAGCAGCGCGACGCCCAGGCCCTGCTCGGCCCAGGCGCGCATCACCTGCACCCCGCCCACCGGGAGCCGTTCCGGCCCGGGGCCGATGAGCCGGTCGGCGGCCATGAGGAACGAGCACCCCGGCGCGTTCACCAGCAGCCGCTCGCCGGACAGGTCGTCCGGGGACAGCTGGGACCGTTCGAGCAGCGGATGGCCGGGAGCGGCGACCAGGACGAGGGGGACGGAGTCGACGTCGAGGAAGGTCAGCGGCGCCGGTGGCGGGGCGAACCCGAGATCGCCCAGCGCGTCGCCCGTGTCGAGGACCAGCGCCGCCTCCAGCCGCCCGGACGTCACGTCGGCGAGCAGGTCGTCGCGGCTCACACTGGGCCGCACCTCGACCCGCAGCCCCGGACGGCGCTCGGCCAGTCTGCCCAGCACCCGCGGCACGCACGCGGCGACGATCGTCTCCAGCGCGCCGAGCCGGACGTCCTCCGGCTGCCGCGCCACCTCCCGGCGCGCCTGCTCGGCCTGGTCGAGCAGGCGCCGCGCCCAGCCCTGCAGCCGCCGCCCGGCCCCGGTCAGGAGCATCCCCTTCGGCGTCCGGTCGAACAGCGTCACGCCGAGGGACTTCTCCAGGACGCGGATCTGCTCGGAGACGCTGGAGGGGGCCATGCCGAGGGCGTTGGCGGCGTCGGTCACCGTCCGGTGCCGTACGACGGCCTCGAAGGTCCGCAACTGACGCAACTCCACGCCCGTCCCAACCGCCCGCACCGGCCCCGGCATTCCGGAGTAGACGGCATGTACGTGGCGCTCGCCGAGCTGCTGGGGGTGCCGCTGCTCACCGATGACGCCAAGTTCGCCGGTTCGGCGGGTCACCGCGCCGAGATCCACCGCTTCCCGCTGCCTCCGGTGTAGCGAGGGCGTTCGGGGATTCCGAACGCGGGCTGCGGTCCTGCCGGTGGAGGGGAGCGGGGGCCGGGCCGGACAGTGGGGCGCATGACTTCTCCCTCCATCGTCGCGGCCCCGCCGGGTCGCGGGCGCGCGGCGGCGCTGCTCGGTGTGTCGCTCGGCTACTTCATGGTGCTCCTGGACATGACCGTGCTCTCGGTCGCCGAGCCGGACCTGGCCGTCTCGCTGCGCACCTCCATCGCCGGTCTGCAGTGGGCGACCACCGGCTACACCGTGGTCTTCGGCGCGCTGCTGCTGTCGGCCGGGGCGGTCGCCGACCGTTACGGGGCCGAACGGGTGTTGCGCGCCGGTGTGGCCGTGTTCGCGCTGGGCTCCCTGCTGTCGGCGTTCGCCCCGGGGCTGGGCGTGCTGGTCGGGCTGCGGGCGGTGCTGGGGGCGGCGGGAGCCGCCTGCGTGCCCGCCTCGATGGCCGTCATCGCGCGGCTCTACCCCGCGCCCGCCGAGCGGACCCGCGCCGTGGCGGCGTGGGCGGCGATCAGCGGCGCGGCCGTGGCCGCCGGCCCCGTCGCGGGCGGTGCGCTGGTGGACCTGGCCGGATGGCGGGCGATCTTCCTGGTGAACGTGCCGATCGGCCTGCTGGTGCTCGCGCTGACCGCGGGGCGGGGCCTGGCGTGCCCGCGCGGCGAGCGGCGGATCGACTGGACGGCCCAGCTCGCCGCCTGCGCGGTGCTCGCGCTGCTGACCGACGCGCTCATCGCCGCGGGCTCGCGGTCCTGGGCGCACGCGGCCGTCTCCGCCGTCGCCACGGCGCTGGCCGCCCGCGCGTTCGTGGTCCTGGAACGGCGCAGCGACGCCCCCGTCCTCAACCGGCCGCTCCTGAGCAGCGGCGGCGTACGGGCCGGGCTGGCCGCCGGGGCGGCGGTGAGCTTCACCCTGAACGGCAGCCTCTTCGTCCTGCCGCTGCTGCTCCAGCAGGGCCGTCACCTCAGCGCGGTGGCCAGCGGCCTGGCGTTCCTGCCGCTCACCCTGCCGTTCGCGGTCAACCCGCCGCTGACCGGCCGGATCGTCGCCCGTGTCGGCCCGCGCCCGCCGATCCTGGTGGGGCTGGCGCTGCTCGCCGCGGGCGGCGGCGGGCTGGCCTGGGCGGTCGCGGCCGAGGCGGGGTACGGGTGGCTGGCCGTGGGGCTGCTGCTCACCGGCACGGGGGTGTCGCTCGTGCTGCCCGCCCTGGCGGCCGCCGTCATCGCCGCGGCGCCCGAGGGCACGGCCGGGGCCGCCGGAGGGCTGCTCAACGCCGTGCGCCAGACGGGCGCCACGCTCGGGGTCGCCCTCATGGGCGCCTTCGCCGGTCTGGGAACGGTGACCGGCTCCGCACTCTCGCTCGTGCTGGCGGCCGTGCTGTGCGGGGTGGCCGCGGTCTGGTTCACCCGTGGCTCAGGGGCTGCCCGACGAGCTTGACCAGCCGCCGGGGCGCGGGCGCGGGACGATGCCCGTTAGCTGCACTTACGTGGCTGATTGGCGGAGTTGGGTGGGCTCTGGATGGGCATAAGTGGTGTTGATGAGAAAGCTGGGGATTGCCGGGATTATCGGCGGGCTGCTGCTGACGGCGGGCACCGCCTGCACCCAGGCACGCCCCGCGTCCTCCGCCGCGGCATCGTCCGCCCCCGTGTCGTCCGCCCCCGTGTCGTCCGCCCCCGTGTCGTCCACCCCCGCGTCGCCCATCACCGGGCGCCCGGCCGGCGCGGACGTCTGCTCCGCCGGCGGCCTCCGGGTGCGGCTCGGCCGGGTGGACCCCGGGGCGGGCAACCGGTACGCCCCCCTGACCTTCACCAACGTGTCCGGCGCGGCCTGCGTCCTGTCCGGCCATCCGGGCATCGCCCTGCTCGACGCGGACGGCGGCCTCCTGCCGGTGAGCGTGCGGAACCTGGAGGGGCCCGGCGAGGTGGCGACCCTGGAGCCGGGCGCGAGCGTGAGCTCCGTCCTGCACTGGACGGTCGTGGAGCCGGGATGCGTCAGCCCGGCCCGGCTGCGCGCGACGCCCCCGGGCGGAGGGCCCGGCGTGACCGTCCGCCTCCCGGGCGGCCCGGTGTGCGGCGGCGTCGACGTGACGCCGGTGGGCTGACTTCCGGCGACGTCGGCCGCACCCTCCCATGACGGTTCTTCCGGGCCTAGGCTCGACATGGAAGGGATGCCGTCATGGACATCAACATCATTCTCATCGTGATCGCCTTCTTCGTCATCGTGGTGGCACTCAGCAGCGTGCGGGTCGTCAACCAGATCGAACGGGGCATCGTCTTCCGCTTCGGCCGGGCACAGAAGGAGGTCCGGGAGCCCGGGCTGAGAATGCTCATCCCGTTCGCGGAACGGATGAAGAAGGTCAACGTCCAGATCGTCACGATGCCCGTCCCCACGCAGGAGGGCATCACCCGCGACAACGTCTCCGTCCGCGTCGACGCGGTCGCCTACTTCAGGGTCCAGGACCCGCTGCGGGCCACCATCGAGGTCCAGAACTACCTGTACGCGGTGGAGCAGGTGGCCCAGACGTCGCTGCGCTCGATCATCGGCAAGAGCGAACTGGACGACCTGCTCACCAACCGCGAGGAGCTGAACAGGGGCCTCGCCCTGATGATCGACAGCCCGGCGCTGGGGTGGGGCATCCACATCGATCGGGTCGAGATCAAGGATGTCCAGCTTCCGGAGACCATGAAGCGCTCCATGTCGCGTCAGGCGGAGGCCGAGCGCGAGCGGCGCTCCCGGGTGATCGTGGCGGACGGGGAGCTGCGGGCCTCCCAGAAGCTCGCCGACGCCTCCGAGATCATGTCGAAGACGCCCGGCGCGCTGCAGCTGCGCCTGCTGCAGACCGTGGTGGAGGTCGCCGCCGAGAAGAACTCCACCCTGATCATGCCGCTGCCGGTGGAGCTGCTGCGCTTCTTCGACCGCGCCACGCAGGCCACCGGACAGGTGGCCGAGCAGCCTCGGGAAGAGCGGGCCGGGCCGGGCGAGATCGAAGGAGACAGTCAGCCGCCGCTGGAGCAGCCGAGGCTGGAGCAAGCGCCGCTGGAGGACACGCCGGCGCTGACCGAGGCCGCCGTGCCGGAGCCCGCGAAGGAGCGCGGGGCGGCTACCTGCTGACGCCGTCGTCCGTGCCGCGCTGGAGGAGGTGCAGGTCGGAGGGGCGGGGCAGGCTCTCCCAGTCGCCCTGCGAGGTGACCGCGAACGCGCCCGCCGCGCAGGCCGTGCGCAGCCGCTCCTCGGGGCCGTGGCCCGACAGCCAGCCGGCCAGCCAGCCCGCCGCGAACGCGTCACCCGCGCCGACCGGGTCCACCTCCGTCACCCGGTACGGCTCGGCGTGCCGCACCACGCCATCGGACAGCTCCAGGGCGCCCTCCGCGCCCGCCTTGACCAGCACGTGCCGGGGGCCGAGGTCGGCGAGGGCGCGGGCCAGCTCGACCGGCTGCTCGACGTCGGCGATCAGCCGGCCCTCGGGCCCGGTGGCGAACAGCACGTCCACGTCCGCGACCGTCTCCCGCAGCCACGCCCCGGCCTCCGCGGGCGACCAGAGCGCCGCCCGGTAGTTGACGTCGAGCGACACCAGCGCGCCCGCCGAGCGCGCCAGCGCCATCGCGTGCCGGACGGCCTCACGGGCGGAGCCGGACAGCGCGGGCGTGATCGCGGACACGTGCAGGACACGGGCGCCGCCGACGAGGTCCGGGTCGAGGTCGCCGGGCGACAGGCGGGAGCCGGCGCTCGCGGAGCGGTAGTAGCGCACGTCCACGAGCTCGGCGGTGCGCCTGCCCTTGATCATCAGTCCGGTGGGCGCGCCCGGGTCGGTGATGGCGCGGGCGTCCACGCCCTCGCCCAGCAGCGTGGACCGGATCAGGTCGCCGAACTCGTCGGCGCCGACCCGGCCCACCCAGGCCGCGCGATGGCCCAGCCGGGAGACGCCGATCGCGACGTTGGACTCCGCGCCGCCCACCCCGAGATCGAAGTCACGGGCGAAGCGGAGCGGGCCGGTACGGCGGGCGGCGAACAGCGCCATGGTCTCGCCGAAGGTCACCAGATCGGTCGCGGGGGAGGTCATCGGAGGTGGTTCCGCTCGTGCACGCTCGCCAACATACGGCCCGTGGGGGGCGTAGATCCACTGTTCGCGGCCCTCCTTTGTACATCGCACGGCATGTCAGGACTTGGAGGGGCCGTCGGCCACCGCTGTCCGGTGCTCGTCGCCGGGGGCCAGGAACTCCAGCAGCCGCCGCGCCTCCGCCTCGGCCTCGTCGAAGGAGGCGCTCGGCTCCCACCGGTGGAGGGTGAGCGTGGAGACGCCCCTGGCGCGGGTGACGGTCCAGTCCCCGGCCGTGAAGCCGTCCACCAGGACGAGGCGCGGCATCACGTTCGTCCCCATGAACCCGCCGAGCGCGCGGAGCCCCGACTCCGTGATCACGCGGGAGCGGTCGGCGTGCGACAGGAACAGGTTGTCGAAGTCGTACATCAGCCGGGCGGGCGCCGGGACGTCCTCGTCCGGCCGGGGCGCGTCCGGCAGGTCGTAGTACGTGCGGCCGTCCTCGCCGCGGAACCGCAGGAGGTCCATCCCCTCCACCGCCTCCGCCAGCCGGGTCAGGCCCGACCAGGTCTGCGCGTCCTTCACCGTCGCCGGCCCGAAGGCCGCCAGGTAGCGCGTGACCAGCTCGGCCGCCGTCATGGGTGGCACGTCCAGGCCGTCCAGCCACGTGTCGGCCGGGACGTGCGCGACCGGGCCGCTCCTGCCCCACAGCCCGCGTGGCGGCACCTGCGCCAGCGGCACCAGCCACCGCACTCCCTGCCCGAGCGCGTGCGGGTCGCTGCCCGGCCACCGCTCGGCGAGGGCCCGCCCCAGCTCGGCGAACGTCATGGGCCGCTCCGCCAGCAGCGTTCGGCCGGTCTCGGCCAGCTCGTCCAGGTCCACGCCCGCCAGGCGCCGGCCGAACGTCGTACGCGTCATCCGCTCCGTGACCACCTGCACCAGCGGCCGCATCGCCAGGCAGTCGCGCGCGCTCACCAGGTGGATCGTCGAGCGCTGCAACGCCATGCGGACCAGCGCGCGGGACTCCAGCAGGCCGGAGGCCGAGGCGGGGTCGAAGCCCTCGATCCGGTTCCACAGGCCGGTGTACCAGGTGTGGGGGGTCTGCGCCTGGAGGCCGCCGAGGTGCTCGACGACGTCCACCACCGGCAGGCCGGTACGGCGCAGCAGCAGTTGCCGCGCGAGGGTGGCCCGGTTGAGGGCCCGGCGGCTGAGCAGGGGATCCATGCCGGCAACGCTAGAGGGAATCGCGGAAGACGTCCTTCCGCGATTCCCTCGTTACCGCGAGGTTGTCAGCGCACGGTCACCCGCGAGGCCGCGGTGCCTCCGCCCGGGGCCAGCCAGCCGGCCACGACGGCCGGATCGGCGCCGAGCGCCCGCGTCAGCGGCACGCTCACGGTCGTGACGCCCTTCCCGCCGACCTTGACGACCCGGCTGCCCGCCGTGCCCTGGGCGTCGCGGACGAACAGGTGCGCCTCACCGGCGCCACCTGCCCGCAGCGTCACCCTCACCGAGCCCTGGCCCCCGGTGGCGCCAGGGGTGGCGGCGCTCACCCGGCCGCTCTCGGACGCCTTCGCCGCCGGGCCGCCCGCGAGCGGCAGCCCGAGCCGGACCGCCTGCTCCAGCGACTGCGGCGAGTCCAGGCTCGACAGGCCGGTGGCCGGGATCACCGGGTCGGGCGGCGTGGTGGGCCGGCCCGCCGGCGGCTGGTAGCCGGGCAGTGTCGCGACGCCCCACCGGTACGGGTCGCCCTGGACGCCGCCCCACGTCGACCAGCCGATGCGCGTCTGGCCGGTCTTGTCCTGGGTGTCGGAGTCGTACACGAGGATGTTCAGCCCGAGGTGGGCGGGGTCCACCGCGCCTGGCAGCTGCTCCATCGGGACGGCCAGCTCCACGGCGTACGCGCCGGACGACACCTTGGACGCGATCCGCACGCCCGTGGCCGGCCCCTGGTGGTTGTCGGCGTCGCGCAGCGCGCACGGCGGCCCCTCGGCCGTCACCGGCAGCACCGCCGCCTTGAACGTCGTGGAGGTGTTCTCGGAGGTGCCGCGCGGGTCGATCGTCACCTCGACCGCGTCGGTGCGCCAGTGCCGCTTGCAGTCGGAGGCGGCCAGCCGGGTGCCGAGCACGTCGTCCTTGACCTGCACGAGCAGGTAGAGGGTGTCGTCGTGCCAGGTGACCTTGGCCGTGCCGGAGCAGTCGGCCGCCGACGAGCACGCGGTCCCCTCCCACAGGCGGGAGATGTCCAGGGCCGCGCCGGTGTACTCGCCGTCGCCCTCCGCGCCGTCCACGGCGGGCGCCGAGGCGGCCCGCGGGATGGCCGTCGCGGGGACGAGCTCCAGGGCCGGCTTGGTCACGCTGGAGCCGTCGGAGCTGGTCGTGGTGATCGTGTAGGCGTAGTCGCCGCCGTCGTTGGACGTCTTCAGCGAGGCGTCCGTGTTGGTGACGGTGAACGTGACCGTCGCCGACGCCCCGGCGGCCAGCCCGCTGTAGGGCGCCTCCGCCCGGTCGGCGGTGAAGCCCGCCGGCAGGTCCAGGCGCACGGTGCCGGACTGCGCCGCGTCGCTGACGTTGGTGACGACGACGCCGACCTGGCGCGAGCCGCCGGACGGGAGCGTGAGAACCGGGGTGACCAGGCCGCGGAGCTGCGGCACGCCGACCTCGGCGGCCCACTTCTCGTACTGGCCGACCTGCGGCAGGAGCTGCTGGACGCCGCGCACGGCCGGGCTCACCTCGACCTGCCGGTCGGTGTGGCCGGTGCCCCGCTCGGTCGTGAGCGTCGCGGCGAGCCGCGCCCGGTCACCGGGAGCCGCGCCCTTCGGCGGGGTCACTGTGAACGTCGCCGTGCCGGTGCGTCCCGGCGTGAGCCGGCCCAGGTCGCCGGAGCCGTCGGCCTTCCAGCCGTCGGGCACGCGCAGCGCCACGGTGGAGCGGCCCAGCGGCTCGCGCGGCGGCGCCGTCGCGGTGACCTTGACGGTGAACGCCGCGCCGGGGCGGACGTCGAACGTGCCGGGACGCAGGTCGAGCAGCGTGCCGAGCGGCACGGCGCCGCTCGCCCGCACCAGCGCGCCGTCGAGGATCGCGGTGGGCGCCGCGGCGGCGGCCGTGCCCGGCTCGGGGAACGGCACCCGCGCGTCCGCCTGGGTGAAGAAGTCGCAGCCGAGCTGGGCCGGGTCGGCGGGCACGTCGGGGAAGACGGCCCAGCCCTGCGAGGCGTACGCGCGCTGGGAGTCGCGCTCGATCGCGGCCCACGTCCGGCCGCCGTGGCTCGCTGAGGGGCGTCCGCTCCACACGCCGTAGACGTTCTGCGCCGGGTTGGCGGGGCGGAAGGTGGCGGCGCAGTCGGGGCCGGTGCGTGACGTGCCGCGCCCGCCGCCGAGGAGCACCTTGGCGGGCGCGAACGGCCGCAGCCCCTCGCGGGTGATCTGCTCCGGGTACGCCTTGGGGTCGGCCGCCGCGTGGAACGCCTGCACGGCCAGGCGCGCGGCCTGCTGGTGGTTGCCGTGGTTGCCGGGGGAGGGGGCCGGGTCCATGGTCAGCAGGACCTCGGGACGGGTCTGCCGGACGATCCGGACGACCTTCTCCAGCGTGTCGTCGCCCCAGATCTGGGCGGTGAGCGGGGCGCTGACCGTGTAGTAGAAGTCGACGTCGTCGAGGTTGAACACGTCGCGGACCCCGGCCCCGCCGACGGCCGTGCGCTCCTCGGCCTCGCGGATGAGTCCGAGCGCCGGGCCCTCCTCGGGGCCGACGGCGTTGCCGCCGCCCTCGCCCCGGGTGACGGTGACGACGCCGGTGCGCACGTGGTGGTCCTCGTTCCACTGGCCGAGCGTCGAGAGGCTGAACGCCTCGTCGTCGGGGTGGGCGCCGACGAACAGCACGTCGAGATCCGCCGCCGGCCCCGAGCCGGTCGCGGCCGGGTCGGCTGACGCGGCCGGGTCGGCTGACGCGGCCGGGTCCGCTGACGCGGCCGGGTCCGCTGACGCGGGCGGGGCGGGGGCGAGCGCGAGGACGAGCGACGCCGCGGCGGTGAGGACCGCCCATCGGCGAGGTGAGGGGGGTGGCGAGGGTCTGCGCAAAGGGACCTCCGGGTGGGTTACTCGCGGACCGCCCCCTGGAGCAGCCCGCGAACGAAGTGACGCTGCAGGAACAGGTAGAACACCACGACCGGGGTGGCCACGATGACCGATCCGGCCGCGAGGAGGGTGAAGCCCGAGGTGTACTGGCCCTGGAAGAAGGCGAGGCCCAGCGGGGCCGTCCGCAGCGACTCGCTGGTCACCATGATCAACGGGATGAGGAACTCGTTCCACGTCCACATGAAGACCAGCACGATCAAGGTGACGATGGCGGGCCGGGCCGGCGGCACCAGCACCTGCCACAGCGTGCGCCACGTCGAGGCGCCGTCGATGCGGGCGGCCTCGGCGATCGCCCTGCTGCTCGCCCGGAAGTAGGCCCTCATCCAGAACGTGCCGAACGCCACCGACAGCGCCACCTGCGGCAGCGCCACCGACCAGAACGTGTCGATGAGGCCGAGCGAGCGCAGGTCGAAGTAGAGCGGCACCGCGATGGCCTCGCTCGGCATCATGATCCCGAGCATGAACAGGTAGAACAGCACGGTGTGGCCGCGGAAGCGCATGGTGCCGAACGCGTACCCGCTCATGATCGACAGCACCACGCTGACCACCACGACGAACGACGACACGGCGAGGCTGCTGCGCAGGTACGTGCCGAACCGGCCGGCCTCCCACGCCGCCGCGAAGTTGCCCAGGTGCGGCCCGAACCCCTGTCCCGCCGGGCCCGCGTCGTCCGGGCCGAGCGCGGCGCCGAGGATCGTCACGACGGGGAACAGCGCGAACGCGGCGAACGCCCACAGGATGACGTAGTTCGCCACCCGCTCGGTACGCGAGATCACGAGGTCCCCCTGTCGGCCAGCCGGTTGACCGCGAACGAGATCGCGAAGATGACCACGGTCAGCGTCACGCCGATCGCCGCGGCCGAGCCGACCTGGCCGAGCCCGAAGGCCCGGTGGTAGACCTCGAACGACGGCACCGACGTCGAGTCGCCGGGCCCGCCGCGCGTGGTGACGTACACCAGGTCGAAGGTCCGCAGCGCGGCGATCACCGTCAGCGTCAGCGCGACGGCGATCTCCCCGCGCACCGACGGCAGCGTGACCGCGAAGAACTCCCTGACCGCGCCGGCCCCGTCGAGCCGCGCCGCCTCGTACAGCTCCATCGGCACGCGGCTCATCCCGGCCAGCAGCAGCACGGTCACCAGCCCCGTCTCGAACCACGTGCCCACCACGCCGACGGCCGGCAGCGCGAACGTGTGGTCGCCCAGCCAGCCCCGCGTGAGCCCGTCCAGGCCGAGCGCGCCGAGCACCGCGTTCAGCGTGCCGTCCGGCGCGTACACCCGCCGCCAGGCGACGGCCACCACGACCATGGCCACCACCTGCGGCAGGAACACCACGGTCCGGAAGAACCCGAGCCCGCGCACCTTGGCGTGGTTGAGGATCGCGGCCAGCGTCAGCCCGATGGCCAGCGGGATCACCGCGTAGAACACGATCAGCACCAGCGCGTGACCGAACCCGGCCCGCAGCCGCTCGTCCGAGAGGATCGCGGTGTAGTTGTCCAGGCCCGCCCACCGGCCCAGGGTGAGACCGTCCCAGTCGTACAGGGAGATCTGCACCGCGCGGCCGATGGGGTAGAGCAGGAACGCCGCGTAGACGGCGAACGCCGGCAGCAGGTACAGGTAGGCGATGCGCCTGGGCTCTCCCGGAGGCCGGCCCATGCTCACCCGCCTGCTCACCCGTTGCTCTCCGCGAAGGTCTTGTAGTCCTTCTCCAGCGTGTCGAGGAACTCCTTCGGCGTGACCTTCTTGGCGAGCAGGTCCTGCAGCGCCGCGCCGAGGGTGTCGGCGAAGGTGGGGGTGGCGTAGTCGAGGTACGGCACGAGCCCGTTCTCCTTGGTGGCGGTGCCGAACGCGGTGAAGACGTCCTGCTGGGGCCCGGCCTTGACGGTCTGCTGCCCGGTGTCGGCGACCGGCAGGTTGCCGGTGGAGGTGAGCACCTTCATGGCGTCGGCGCTGGTGATGAAGTCGACGTAGGCCGCGGCGGCGTCCGGATGGGGGCTCTTGGCGGTGATCGCGAACGGCAGGCCGGTGCCGCCGGTCGCGACGGGTGGCGCGTCCGGCGTGGCGCCGGGCGGCAGCATGAACCCGAGGTCCTTGCCGAGGGCCTTCTCCAGGTCGGCCAGCAGCCAGGTGCCGGCGACGAGGAAGACGCCCTGGCCCTTGCCGAACGCCTGCCAGGCCGGGTCGTAGCCCTGGCCGTTGAAGCCCTTCTCGAAGTAGCCCTGGTCGACCCAGCCGACCAGCTCCTCGGCGGCCTTGACGTTCTCCGGCGTGGTCCACGAGGCGCCCTTGCGGCCGAAGGCCAGCGTGGCGATCTGGTCGGCCGGGACGTGGCGGCCCTGCACGGTGCCGAACACGTGGATGGCGGGCCACTTGTCGAGGTTTCCGAGCTGCATCGGCAGCTCGCCGGCGGTCTTGGCCTTGGCCAGCGCCGTCTGGAGGTCGGCCCACGTCTTCGGCGGCTCCAGGCCGAGCTTGGTCAGCTTGGCGCGGTTGTAGAAGACGCCGACGACCTCGCCGACCTGGGGCAGGCCATACAGGTTGCCCTCGCCGAACACCTTGCCGTCGGCGCTGTAGCGGGAGTAGCGCAGCACCGACTCCGGGTAGCGGCTCTTCCAGCCGTACGCGTCGGCGTAGGAGTCCAGCGGCAGGAGCTGGCCGGCCTTGACGAACTGGCCCATCGAGGAGCGGCCGTTGTTGGCCTCCACCACATCGGGCGGCTCGTTGCCGCTCAGCGCCAGGCGCAGCGTGGTGTTGAGGTCGTCGAACGAGCGGGACACCCGCTTGAGCTTGATGTTGGGGTACTTGGCCTCGAACGCGGCGTTGAGCTGCTTCATCTGGGCGGCCTGCCCGCCGCGCACCTCCTGGTCCCAGACGGTGAGCGTCACATCGCCCAGGGACCCGGCGTCGGTGCGCACGGCCGAGGGAGCCGGCTGGTCGGGGGTCGGCGCGGGCGGGGCCGAGGAGCCGGGCGCGCACGCGGTGGCGGCGAGGGCCAGGACACCGGCCGCGAACGCGGCGAGCGCGCCCCGCCTCCGCGGAGCGCGGTGGCCTCGCGTCCGGCCCTCACGCGTCGGGGTGATCATGGTGCTACTCCTTCTGAACGGGCACGCGCGGCGCGGCCGGTACGTCGGGCTCCGTGGGCGCCTCCGGAGCGGGCTTCTCCAGGTCGGCGTGCCGGGCGATCGTGGCGGCGGCCCGGCGCACCGCGCCCACCGGGACGGCCGGCACGAGCCGGTCGAGGAAGGCGTACCGGCGGGCCAGCGAGTCGCCGTAGGCGCCGCCGCTCCCGGCCGCGCCCCGCACCCCGTGCCACCAGTCCGCGATGTCGCCCCAGCCCGGCGCGGCCAGCGACCCGCCGAACTGCTGGACGGCCAGCGCCGAGCACACCCCGGCGAACGCCAGCCGGTCGGCCAGCGGCCACCCGCGCAGGGTGCCGAGCACGATGCCGGCGCCGAAGACGTCGCCTGCGCCGGTCGGGTCGAGGGCCCGCACCCGGGGGGCGGGCACGTACGCCTCCTCGCCGGTGGTCGAGTCGATGGCCATGGCCCCGTTCGCGCCGTCCGTGACGACGGCCAGCGGCACCTTGTCGGCGATGGCGTACAGGGCGTCGCGCGGGTTGTCGGTGCCGGTGTAGGCCATCGCCTCGACCGCGTTCGGCATGAACGCGTGGCACACCGAGAGCTGGTCCAGCAGCGACGGCGACCAGGCGCCCGACGGGTCCCAGCCCACGTCGGCGAAGATGAGGGCGCCCTCGCGCTGGGCCAGCTCGGCCCAGTTGCACGCGGCGCCGGGCGGCGCTCCGAGCGGCTCCTCGGCGGAGAGCGTCACGATCACGGCCCTCGACCGGGGCGGATCGCCGATCATGTCGGAGGCCGACATGGGCGCGGGATGGCCGTGGGTCACCATGCTCCGGTCGCGGTCGACGGCCATGGAGACGGTCACCGGCGTGTGCCAGTGCTCGAACCGCCGCGACTTGGACAGGTCCACCGCCTCCTGCTCGGCGAGCGTGCGCCAGCAGAAGTCACCGTAGTCGTCGTCGCCGAACGCGGCGGCCAGCGACGTGCGCAGGCCCAGCCGGCTGGTGGCGATGGCGAGGTTGGCGATGCCTCCCGGACACGAGCCCATGCCCTCGGCCCACGTCTCGGTGCCCGCGGCGGGCATCGCGGGCAGGCCGGTGAACACGATGTCGAGAAAGACGGTGCCCGCTAGGAAGACGTCGAACTGCGGGGCTCCGGGGCTCCGCTGATCGGCGAGAGGGTCGTACGCCTGGGCAGACACGGGTATGGGACCTCCTCGACAGACCGAGATGTGCGCAATCTTGCACGTTTACTCGCGTACATCAAGTGTTTCGTGTGAGCAAATGGTAGAAGATGCTCGTTCATGCGCGTGTTTGACTGTTAGAATCCGATCGTGCTCCAGCACCTCAGGCATGCGGAGATCATGCGCCGTGTCCGGCTCTCGGGGGCGACCAGCGTCCGCGACCTGGCGGCGCAACTGGGCGTGAGCCCGTCCACCATCCGCCGCGACCTGGAGGTGCTCGACCGCGACGGCACGCTCCGGCGCGTGCGCGGCGGTGCCCTGGCCGGCGCCGACGCCGACGCCGACCGGCCCTTCGCCGAGGTGGCCGTGGTCGACGAGCAGGACAAGGAGGCCGTGGCCGCGCGCGCCGCGACACTCGTCGGCGACGGCGACGTCGTCCTGCTCGACATCGGCACCACCACGATGCGGCTGGCCTGCCGGCTGCGCGGGCGCCGCGTCACCGTGGTCACCTCCAGTCTCGCCGTCCTCGACGTGCTCCGCGACGACCCGGTGGTCGAGCTGCTGCTGCTCGGCGGGATGCTGCGCCGGCCGTACCACTCGCTGGTCGGCGTGCTGACCGAGGAGGCGCTCGGACAGGTGTGCGCGGACCGGGTGTTCCTGGGCGGGAGCGGGGTCCGCGCGGACGGCCAGCTCGTGGACACCACCCTCGCCGAGGTGCCGCTGAAGCGCGCGATGATCGCCGCGGCCGGGCAGGTCGTGCTGGTGGTGGACCGGCACAAGTTCCCCGGAACGGGGGCGCTGCGGGTGTGCGGGCCGGAGGACGTGGACGTGCTCGTCACCAACGAGGGCGCCGACCCGTCCACGCTGCGCGCCTGCGCGGACGCCGGCGCCGAGATCCTGCTGGCATGACGACCGTACGACCACCTGTGCGACGACCCCTGCGACGACCCGTGTGACGACGCGAGCATGTGAGGAGATCGGATGAGACTGGCCGTTCTGGGAGGCGGGGGCTTCCGGGTCCCGCTCGTGTACGGCGCGCTGCTGCGCGACACCGCCAAGCCCCGGGTGGAGGAGGTGGTGCTGTACGACGTGTCGCCCGAGCGCCTGGAGGCGGTCGGCCACGTGCTGGCGCAGCTCGCCGCGGGGCACGACGACCCGCCCCTGGTGCGCGTCACCACCGACCTCGACACCGCGCTGCGCGACGCCGACTTCGTCTTCTCCGCCATCCGGGTCGGCGGCCTGGCCGGCCGCACCGCCGACGAGCGGGTCGCGCTGGACCTCGGCCTGCTCGGCCAGGAGACCACCGGCCCCGGCGGGGTCGCCTACGGCCTGCGCACGATCCCGGTCGCGGTGCGCGTGGCCGAGCGGGTGGCCGCCCTGGCCCCCGGGGCGTGGGTCATCAACTTCACCAACCCGGCCGGCATGGTCACCGAGGCCATGCGCCGCGTCCTCGGCGAGCGCGTGGTCGGCATCTGCGACTCGCCGATCGGCCTGGTCCGGCGGGCCGCCTCCGCCCTCGGGCTCGACCCGGCCCGCGTGTCGCCCGACTACGTGGGCCTCAACCACCTCGGCTGGCTGCGCGGCCTGTCCCACCAGGGCCGTGACGTGCTGCCCGGCCTGCTGGCCGACGACACGGCGCTGCGGCAGGTGGAGGAGGCGCGGATCTTCGGCCCCGACTGGGTGCGCACCCTGGGGGCGTTGCCCAACGAGTACCTGTACTACTACTACTTCACCCGCGAGGCCGTCGCCGCGACCTCGGGCCGCACCCGCGGCGAGTCCCTGCTGGAGCAGCAGGAGCGGTTCTACGCGGCGGTGCGCGAGCGGCCCGGACAGGCCCTGGCCGAGTGGACCCGGGCGCGCAGGGAGCGGGACGAGTCGTACATGGCCGAGGCCCGCGACGTCACCGACGCCGGCGAGCGTGACGCCGCCGACCTGGAGGCGGGCGGGTACGAGGGCATCGCGCTGGCGCTCATGGCGGCGATCGCCCGCGGCGAGCCCGCCACGATGATCCTCAACGTGCGCAACGGCGTGGCCGTGCCGGGCCTGCCGGAGGACGCGGTGGTCGAGATCCCGTGCGCGGTGGACGGCTCGGGGGTCAGGCCGCTGGCCACCCGGCCGCTGCCCGGCCGGTTCCTGGGACTCGTCCAGCAGGTGAAGGCGGTGGAGCAGACGGCCATCGAGGCCGCCCTGACCGGCTCGTCGCGGCTGGCGGTCGAGGCGTTCGCGCTGCACCCCCTGGTGGACTCGGTGGGGACGGCCCGCCGGCTCCTCGACGGCTACCGCGCCCGCGTGCCGCAGCTCGCCGAGGTGCTGCCCGGCCGTTAGCCCACGGTCCCGGTCGTCAGCCGCTCGTACAGCGTGGGGTCGCTCGACGCGCGGACGATCAGCTCGGGGCGGAGCAGCTCGCTCTCGGCCTGCTCGCCCCCGAGGACGCGGACGAGCTGCCGCAGCCCCCGGCGGCCCATCTCCCGCATGGGGGAGCGGACCGTGGTCAGCGGCACCGGCAGCTCGGCCGCCGGCGGCGTGTCGTTGAACCCCACGACCGCGATGTCGGCGCCGACCCGCAGCCCGTGGTCGCGCAGCGCGCCGATCGTGCCGATGGCCCCGAAGTCGTTGACCACGAAGACGGCCGACGGACGGGGGCCGGTCGCGAGCAGCCGCTCGGTGCCCGCGCGCCCGCCCTGGGCGTCGAAGCGGGAGTGCACGATCCGGTGCGCGGGGATCGGCAGCCCCGCCTCGCGGAAGCGGTCGGCGAAGCCGCCGGTGCGGTCGATGCCCGTGCTGGCGTACGGCTCGCCGGCCACCACCGCCACGTCCTCGTGGCCCTGCTCCAGCAGGTGGTCGGCGACCATCCGGCCGCCCAGGTAGTCGTCGCACACCACCGCCGGGTGCCCGCCGGCCCGCCGGTTGACCAGCACGAACGGGACCCCGCGCGCGGCCACCTCGTCGAGGAACGACGAGTCGGAGTGGGCGTCACCGAAGATCAGGCCGTCGACGCGGCGGCCGAGGACCATCTCGGTCCGGGCCCGCTGCACCTCGGGGACGTCGCGGGTGTTGGTGACGAACGTGGACAGGCCGTGCTCGGCGGCGGCCTCCTCGACGCCCTCGTAGATGGTCGCGAGAACCATGTCGGACAGGCGGGGGACGAGGACGCCGACGAGGTTGCTGCGCTGCGTGCGCAGGCTCATGGCATGGGGGTTGCGCTGGTAGCCGAGCTCGTCGGCGAGCCGGCGCACCCGCTCGACGGTCGGGCTGGACGCCGCCCGCAGCCCCTCGCCGGGCTTGGCGTGCAGCACGCGTGACACGGTGGAGACATGCAGACCGAGCTGGTCGGCGATCATCTGCAGGGTTACCGGTCGTGCCTTCTCCGCACCCAATGCCCTTCGGCCTCCGGTGAACTCTGGCTCGCCTGGTTCGTGTGCCGTGGCGGGCGGCCGGCGTTTTCTTGATTTTAACGCTGAGTTATTGACATCACTCAGGCGCAGGTCAGATGCTACCAAACGTTTGGCCCAAACGTTTGGGCAATCACGTTCCCTAGGAGGCCGTCGCGTGTCCAAGGTCATCGTCCTGTCCACGGGAGGGACCATCGCCACCCGCCGGGACACGCAAGGGGTGGGCCTGGCCAAGGACGCGGCCGGCGACCTCCTCGGGCGGCTCCCGGCCGATCCCGGCGTCGAGGTGGAGGGCGTGGACGTGCTGCGCGCCGGCAGCTACCTGTTCACACCGGCCGACATGCGCGAGGTCGCCCTGCGCACCCGCGAGGCCCTCGCCGACGACCGCGTGCTCGGCGTCGTCGTCACCCACGGCACCGACACCATGGAGGAGACCGCCTACCTGGCGGACCTCTTCCACGACGACCCCCGGCCGGTCGTCTTCACCGGAGCCCAGCGTCCGGCCGACGCCGTGGACGGCGACGGCCCGCGCAACCTCGCCGACGCGATCACCGTCGCGGCGTCCGGCGCGGCCCGCGGCCTCGGCGTGCTGATCTGCTTCGACGGCGTCGTCCACGCCGCCCGGGGGACCCGCAAGACCCACACGGTCGCGCCGGCGGCGTTCTCCGCGCCCGACGGCGGCCCGCTCGGCCGGGTGCGCGCCGGTGAGGTGGACATCACGCTGACGCCGGTGCGGTCCGAGCCGCTCGACCTGGACGCGTACGACCTCGACGGCGTCCGGACCGACGTCGTGGCCCTCTACCCGGGCTGCGACGACACGGCGCTGGTCGCGGCGGCCCGCGCGGGAGCCACCGGGATCGTGCTCCAGGCGCTCGGCGCGGGGAACGCCAACCCCATCGTCACTCGGGAGGTGGCCCGGCTCACCGAGGCCGGCGTCGTCGTCGCCCTGTCGACCCGGGTCGATGCCGGGCCCGTCGCCGCGCTGTACGGCAACGGCGGCGGCGCGGACCTCGTGGCGGCCGGCGCGATCCCCACCGGGATTCTGCGCGCGTCGCAGGCTCGGGTGCTGCTCGGCGCCCTGCTCGGCTGCCACCGCGACCGCGCCCGGGTGCGCGAGGAGCTGGCGGCGCGCACCGGCGCCTCACACACCAAGGACCGGCCCTGGCCCGCCGGCACGACCGAGAGGACGAGGTGACTTCGAGGAGAACCCCCCACCCGGGGGCCGTCAGCTGACCACGCGCAGCCAGATGTTCGTGGCCAGCGGCGCCTCCGTGAGGCTGAGACGTTCGAGCTTGACGGTCCGCCCGCCCGGATGGTCGAACAGCCGCACCCCGTCGCCCAGCATGATCGGCGCGACGCACACGAAGACCTCGTCGAGCAGCCGAGCCTCCAGGCACTGCCGGGCGACGTCGGCGCCGATGACGTTGACGTACGCGTCACCGGCGGCTGCCCTGGCCGCGGCGACCCCCTCGGCGAGGTCGGCGACGAAGGTGGTCCCCGGCACCTGACGCTCCGGCGGCCGGTGGGTGAGCACGAACTGCGGCCCGCTCCAGCCTCCGCCGAACGCCTTGCCCTCCTTGTCCGTGCCCTTGTGCGGATCGTCGCCGCCGAAGCTGCGGTTGCCCACGAGCAGCGCGCCGATCCGCCCGATCAGCTCCTCCACCGCCGGGTTGGGGCCCAGGTAGTCCGTCAGCCACGACATGTCGCCCCCGGGACCGGCGATGAAGCCGTCCAGCGACATCGTGGCCGAGTACAGCAGCTTGCCCATCGCCCCGCCTCTCCCAGGCCCGGACCTCGTGCCGCTCCATCATGACCCGAGCCGGTGAGAGCCGTCACGGGAGAGACCCGAGTGACCTCCGAGCGACTGCCGGGGCCCCGCGGGGCCGCTAACCGAACGCGAGCCGCTCCCGGCGCCGGTAGCCGGGCCGGGTCAGCGCCAGGAACACCCTGGACGTCCGGCCCGTCCCGGCCAGGAGCCGCTCGGTCTCGTCCCCGGTGGCGTGCCGGTCGAGCCACGGCATCCTGAACGTCATCTCCCGTACGCCGGCCCGCCCGGCGACCTGCCTCTCGACCCGGGCCCAGGCCGCAGGTGGCACCGACACCCTGATGATCGGGAACAGCTCGGCCTCCTCCCCGGCGATGTGCTCGGCGAGGAGATTCAGCATCGGCTTCAGCTCGCGCCCGAGCCGGGCCAGATCGCCGTCCACGGCCGCGTGGCAGCGCTCCAGCAGAGGGCTCAGCGCCTCGTGGCCGCCGGTGTAGGGGGAGAGGTCCACGTCCCGGCCGGCGGCGCGCGCGACGACCGGCCACAGGGCCGCGTCGCCGTCGACGTGGTGATGGATGGCGGTCAGCAGGGACCTGGTGTACCAGCGGACCGCGCCCGCCCGCGCGGAGGTGAACGTGGCGGGCTCCGCCAGCAGGCCGGTCAGGCGGCGCAGGTCGGTGAGCATGGCCCGGTGAGCCACGTACATCGGGGTCAGGTCGGGCTCGCCCTCCCCGCCACGCCCTCCGGACGCGCCCCCCACCGTGGGAACGACTGCGGGACCGGCCCCTTGATCGGTCCCGTGGTCGTCCGCGTGGTCGTCCCCGGTGCGGGTCGCGGTGCCGGGCCGGGGGCCGGTCCGGGCGGGGGGACGTTCGGACGCCCAGGCGCGTAAGCGGGGCCAGGCCCGGACCAGCGCGGCGCTGGCCGGCTCGACGCAGTCGCCGCTGACGGCCACCAGCGTGCCGGCCTCCGCCCGGGTGGGCGGCACGGCCACGCTCCGCCGTACGAGGAGACCGGCCTCCGTGAGCCGGTCCAGGACCCCGTGCGCGTCGCAGCCGACGGCGTCCTCGTCGAGCAGGCGCAGCAGCAGCGCGGGCGCCTCCTCCTGCTGACGCGGCGTCAGCGACGCGAACACCCGCTCGGCCACCTCGCCGAGCGACGGCGGCCCCACCAGCCCCGCCGGCGCCACCAGCCGCCCCCACCCGCTCCAGGCCCCCTCGACGCCGGCGCCCGCACTGCCGGCCGCCGGGACAGGAGGGCGGGGCAGGGCGTCCGCGACCGCCAGGAGCTCCGCGGACGGCGGGCGGTCGGCCGGGTTCTTCGACAGGGCCTGCCCCACCAGGGCGCGCAACGGCTCCGGCAGCGCGTCCAGGTCGGGGTCCACGGCGAGCAGCCGGTGCATCACCTCGCCCAGACTCTCCCCGCGGAACGGGTCGTGGCCCGTGGCGGCGAACAGCAGCACCCCGCCCCAGGCGAACACGTCGGCCTCCGGCCCCGGCCGTCCCCCGGTGAACACCTCGGGGGCCAGGTACGTACGCGTGCCGACCGTGTCCGGGACCGTCACGCCGAGGTCGATCACGGTGGGCCCGTACGGGGAGAGCAGCACGTTCTCGGGGCGCAGGTCCCGGTGGGCGATGCCCACCGCGTGCAGCGAGCGCAGCGCCGTCGCCACCGCGAGGGCCAGCGCGGCCAGCTCCCCGCCCGTGTACGGCCCGTGCCGCTCCACCGCCTGCCGCAGGTCGGGACCCTCGACGAACTCGCTCACGATGTACGGCACGGCCCCGTCGACCCCGACGTCCACCACTCGGGCCAGGTGTCGCGGCGAGACCCGCCAGACGGCGTCGGAGAGCTGGTCGGTGACCTCACCTCGGGGCACCTTGAGCGCGAACCGGCGGCCTTCGTCGTCGTAGGCGTCGTAGACCACGCCCCGCACGCCGGCACCCAGCCGTCCGGCTAGCCAGTAGCCGCCGAGGCTCACGGGGTCGCCCGGCACCAAGCGCATCGTCACTGATGCTTAGATGCCGCCGGAGGGAGATTGGTTGCGCCTCGCGCCGGCCGCCGCCGGGCCTGCCCCGGGAGAGCGGTGGTGACGGCGGTACGGGAGAGGACGTCACAGGTCCTCCGCGCGCCTCGGAGGACCCGTGCGTCATGATCATTATGCCAGCGTCCCGGACGGGGACGACCCGCGCCGGCCGCTAGGAGCCGTCGCCGCCCGCGGACGAGCCCATCTTCCGCAGCACCTCCTCGGCCACCTCCTCGGGCGTCATCCTGCTCACGTCGCACGTCAGGTCGGCGACCTCGCGGAAGTACGGCTCCCGCCGCGCCCGCATCACCGACGGCGCGAACTCCGGCCGGTGGTCGCCGGAGCGCATCCGCTCGGCCAGCACCGCGTCGGGCGCGTCCAGCCACACCACGAACGCCTTGCTCCGCAGCTCCGCGCGTACCCGGGGGTTCTCGACGGTGCTGGCCGCCGCGGTGATCACCTTGGGCTCGCCGCCCAGCTCGGACAGGACGTGCTCGGCCTCCCGCCGGTGGAGGACGTCGGCTCCGTCGCGCGCCACGATCTGCGCCGCCGTGGCTCCGTACCGGTCGAGCAGGAACGGGTCGCTGTCGCTCAAGGGCAGGTCAAGGGCCTGACTGACGAGGCGTCCCGCGGACGTCTTGCCTGAGCCCATAAGCCCGACCATCACTACTGGTTTGTTTTTTGCCATGTGGATAGAGGTTCCTCTTGTCAAGGAGGTACTAATGACCATCGCCGGAAGCATCATCCTCATCATGCTGGGCGCGATCCTCACGTGGGCCGTCGAGTTCGACCTCGCGGGCCTCGACATCAACGTCGTCGGCGTCATCCTCATGCTCGGTGGTCTGATCGGGCTCCTGTTCGGCATCTACCGGATCCAGGTCACCCGCAGGGCGGTAGGACCCATCGACGAGCCGGTGCACCGCCACGAGATCTACGAGGAGCCCGAGGCGCGCCGGACGACGGTGTACGAGGAGCGCCGCCGCTACGACGAGCCCCCGCTGTAACCGCCATCATCAGCCACGAGCGGGGAAGAGCCCCTGCAGGAGGTGAACCGACATGCCAGCCGAAGATGAACTGCCGTCGACGATCCGCCGTTCGCCGAAGAAGGCGCAGGCCACGTGGATGAAGGCGCACGACTCCGCGGTGCAGACGTACGGCGAGGGGCGCCGCGCCCACATGACGGCCTTCGCCGCGCTGAAGCACTCGTTCGAGAAGGTCGGCGACCACTGGGAGCCCAAGTCCGGCAAGGGACCGTCGGACCAGGGCGCCAAGGATCGTTCCGGCCGCACGGCCGAGGGCGTCGACGCCAACGCCAGCAAGGACCACCTGCAGAAGGTGGCGTCCGAGCTGGGCGTCACCGGCCGGTCGAAGATGACCAAGGAAGAGCTGGTCGAGGCCATCAAGAAGGCCAACCGCCGGGCCACCGCCAAGGCCCGCCGTTAGGACGCGCGCCCGGCGGGCCGGCCCGGCCCACCGGTCCGCACATCCCCACCGGTCCGCATCGCCCACCCGTCCCCACCCGTCAGGCCCGCCAGGTTCGTCCCGGCGGGCCGTTCGCCTGCCTCCCCCGCGAAGCGGAGAAGCCGCGCTCAGAGCAGGCGCTTGACCGCGTCGATGATGGCGCGGCGGTCGATGCGCGCGTCCGCGAGCTGCTCCTCCGGCGTGGCCGACCCCGGCAGCCCCCGTACGGCCAGCTTGACCACGCGCGGCCCCAGCTCGCTCACCGCGTCCAGGACCGCGTCGCCGAGGCCGCCCTCGGGCCGGTGGTCCTCGACGGTGATGAGGTTCCCGGTCGTGGTGGCGGCGGCGGTGAGCGCGGCCGTGTCGACGGGCTTGACCGAGTAGAGGTCGATGACGCCCACCGGAATGCCCGCGGCGGACAGCTCGTCGGCCGCCGCGAGGGCCTCGTGCACGGTCACCCCGGCGGTCACGATCGTGGCCCGGTCGGCCGGTGTGTGGCGCAGCACCCGCGAGCCGCCCACGGGGAAGCGCTCGCCGGGCCGGTAGATGACAGGTGTGTCGCCGCGGGTGGTCCGCAGGTACGACACGCCGGAGACGCCGGCCATCTCGGCCGTCAGGGCCGCGGCCTGGTTGGCGTCGCACGGGTAGAGCACCGTGCTGCCGTACACGGACCGGAACATGGCCAGGTCCTCCAGCCCCATCTGCGACGGGCCGTCCTCGCCGATCGCCACGCCGGCGTGCGAGCCGACGATCCTGATCGACGCCTGGCTGACCGCGGCCATCCGGATGAAGTCGTGCGCCCGGGTGAGGAACGCCGCGAACGTCGCCGCGTACGGCACGAAGCCGCGCGCCTGCATGCCGACGGCGGCGGCGACGAGCTGCTGCTCGGCGATGTACATCTCGAAGAAGCGCTCCGGGAACGCCTTGGCGAACTCCTCCGTCCTGGTGGAGTCGGCCACCTCGCCGTCCAGCGCCACCACGTCGCCGCGGGCCGCGCCGAGGGCGGCCAGCGCCTCGCCGTACCCGGTCCTGGTGGCGACGCGCGTGCCCGGCTCGTACTCCGGCAGCGTCAGCGGCCCGTCGTCGAAGCGGTACGGCTGCGGCATGGGCTCCGGCAGGTGCACGTCCACGGTGAGGTTGCGCACGCCGCCCAGCTCGGCGACGGCTGTGTCGGGGTCCTTGAGGGCCTTGCCGTGGGCGCCCTCGCGGTTCTCCACCTCCACGACGCCCTCGCCCTTGCGGGTCTTGGCCAGGATGACGGTGGGCCGCCTGCGGGTGTTGCAGGCGTCGCCCAGCGCGAAGTCGATCTGCCCGGGGTCGTGGCCGTCGATCTCGATGGTGTGCCAGCCGAACGCGCCGAACCGGCGCGCGTACGCGCCGGTGTCCCAGCCGTGCCGGGTGGGGCCGCGCTGGCCCAGCCGGTTCACGTCCACGATGAGCGTCAGGTTGGCCAGCCCCTCGTCGCCCGCCAGCTCGGCGGCCTCCCACACGGAGCCCTCGGCCAGCTCGCTGTCGCCGCACAGCACCCACACCCGGTACGGCAGGCGCTCCAGCCGCCCGGCCATCGCCATGCCCACGCCGACCGGCAGGCCCTGGCCCAGCGACCCGGTGGCCACGTCGACCCAGGGCAGGCGCGGGGTCGGGTGCCCCTCCAGCCGGCTGCCACGCTTCCTGAAGGACAGCAACTCCTCGTCGCCGATGGCGCCCGCCGCCTTGAACAGCGCGTACAGCAGCGGCGAGGCGTGCCCCTTGGAGAAGATCAGATGGTCGTTGGCGGGGTTGTCGGGATGGTCGAAGTCGTAGCGCAGATGGCAGGTGAACAGCACCGCCATCAGGTCGGCGGCCGACATCGACGAGGTGGGGTGGCCCGATCCGGCGGCGGCCGAGCTGCGCACGGAGTCCACGCGCAGCTGGGCGGCCAGCTCGGTCAGGTAGTGCAGATCGCGTTCAGGCATGGTCAGGGCCTCCTCTGGTCGTCCGCCGACTACCCCAACTCGCCCGCTTAACGCCGTGTCCCCGCCGGTCGGGCAGACCTTTCAGCGCTTGCGCCGGAGGAGCGCCGTGGCCGCCGCCGCGCCCGCCGCGAGGCCGAGGAGGACGGGCCGGCGGTGCTGGGACAGCCAGAGCTGGGGGCTGCGCGCGTGCGAGCGCCGGTCGAAGCTGCCGTGGGCGCCGTAGTCCTTGTCCTCGTCGGCCGGCTCCCACAGGTTCGCCACGCCGCTCGGCTGCTCCTCGTCCGTCACCTGCGACTTCATCCCGGTACGCGCCAGGTAGCGGTCCACCAGGGCCGGGGCGACGCGCTCCGCCATGATGGTGGCGGCGGTGGTGATGCCGACCCAGTACTCCTTGCGCTCGGGGTGCTCGGCCGCGTACACGATGCCGCGCGCGGCGACCTCGGGCTGGTAGATGGGCGGCACCGGCTGGGGATGGCGGCGCAGCTTGGACAGCACCCAGTCGAACTGCGGCGTGTTGACCGCCGGGAGCTGCACCAGGGTGATCTTGATGTCGCTGTTCTCGGCCATCAGCTCGGTGCGCACCGACTCGGTGAAGCCCTTGATGGCGTGCTTGGCGCCGCAGTACGCCGACTGCAGGGGGATGCCGCGGTGCGACAGGGCCGAGCCGGTCTGCACGATGGCGCCCCGGCCGCGGGGGCGCATGAGGTCGAGCGCCACGCGGGTGCCCCACACGTAGCCGAGGTAGGTGACGGCGGTGGTCCGCTCGTACTCCTCGGGGGTGACGTCGGTGAACTTGGCGAAGACCGACGAGAACGCGACGTTGATCCACACGTCGATGGGGCCCATCTCGGCCTCGATCTGCTCGGCCGCATCCCGGAGCTGCTCGTAGTCGGCCACGTCGGCCTCGAACACCTTCCCGCTGCCGCCGGCGGCGCCCACGTCCACGGCGGCGGCGCCGAGCCCGGTCGTGCCGCGGGCGATCAGCGCCACCTTGGCCCCCTTGGCGCCCAGCTCGCGCACCACGGCCCGGCCCACGCCGCCGCTGGCGCCGGTGACCACGACGACCTTGCCGCGCAGGTCGTGCGTGCGCAGCCCTTCGGCCGTCTCGGCGACGGCGCCGGCCAGGGAGCCGGCCGGCTCCCCGGCCGAGGTGTCCAGTTCGGTTCGCTGCGGTGTCATGCTCAGCCTGCCTCTCCCACGTTCCTGCTCTTCTGCCGCCGTACGGCCAGCACGATGTCCACGATGGTGACCACGGCCGCGACGGCCGCGATGCCGGTCAGCACCGGGATCCCGGCGATCAGCCCCAGCGCCGCCAGCGCGAGGGCGAACACGAGGATGAACGAGCCGGCCCGGATGTGGACCACGTCCCTCGGCGTGGCCGGCACCATGGGTTTGCCCGACTCCGAGCGCTGTTCCCACTGGTTGTTCTCAGACATGGCGGATCACCTGCCCCTGCCGTTTGGCGCCTAACGTTGGGGGTAGCCGGGCGTCCGTGGCCGAGCTGCATCCCAGTGACCAGAACGAGCCGGGGATCCACCGCCGGCGCCGTGGGCGGGGTTTCGGCTACCACCACGCGGACGGCCGCCCGGTGGACCCGGAGACGCTGGCGCGGATCAAGGCGCTGGTCATCCCGCCCGCGTGGACCGATGTGTGGATCTGCGCCTCGCCGGCCGGTCACCTGCAGGCGGCCGGCACCGACGCCGCGGGGCGCCGCCAGTACCGCTACCACGACCTGTGGCGCGAACAGCAGGACAAGATCAAGTTCGACCGGGTGCTGGAGCTGGCCGAGCGGCTGCCCGACTTCCGCAAGGCGGTGGACGAGGCGCTGCGGGGCCGCGGCCTGACCCGGGAGCGGGTGCTGGCCGCCGCGGCGCGGATGCTGGACGTGGGCTTCTTCCGCGTGGGCGGCGAGACCTACGACACCTTCGGGCTGGCGACCCTGCGGATGGAGCACGTGACCTGCTCGCGGGACACGATCACCTGCGCGTACCCGGCCAAGGGCGACATCCCGCGCGAGGTGGTGATCGCCGACTCCTCGGTGTGCTCGGTGATCAGGTCGCTCAAGCGCCGCCACCCTGACGGGGAGCTGCTGTTCTACCGGCAGGGGCACGGCTGGGTGGACGTGCGCAGCGACGACATCAACGACTACCTCCGCGAGAAGATCGGCGACGACTTCACCGCCAAGGACTTCCGCACCTGGCACGCGACCGTGCTGGCCGCCGTCGGCCTCTCGGTGTCCACGCACGCGGCGGAGGGGCGGGGGGAGGCCGCCCGGAAGCGGGCGATCACCCGGGTGATGCGGGAGGTGTCCGATTACCTGGGCAACACGCCCACCGTGGCGCGCGAGTCGTACGTGGACCCCCGTGTGGTCCAGGCGTACCAGCGGGGACGCACGGTCGCGCCCGTCCTGACCGAGCTGGGAGCCGAGGCGGACTTCGGCCAGCTCGCCACCCATGGCGCCGTAGAACGCGCCGTTATCGACCTGATACGCGCCGTTTGAGGGATTCATACCCGGGCATGCGGCGTCAGGGAAGGAGGCATCCATGGAAGCTCCGCAGTACGTCGCGGCCCGCATCCAGCAGGCGCTGGCCGAGGATGCGCGGACCCACGAGCTCGGCATCCACGTCGACGTCAGAGGGGACCAGCTGTTCCTGCGCGGCCAGGTGAGCGGGAGCGATCAACGCGTACGACTCGGGGAGGTGGCGCACGAGACCGCCCCGGACCTGAAGGTGCACAACGAGATCAAGGTCGTCGTCGTCAACGAGCCGGGGGAGGATGAGCACCTTGACTGAAGTCCGCATAGCGGCCGTGGGCGACATCCATCTGGGCGAGGACGTCCGTGGCGAGTACCGCAAGCGGCTCGAGGGCATCGAGGAGCGCGCCGACGTGCTGATGCTGGCGGGAGACCTCACCCGGCACGGCACGCTGGAGGAGGGCCGGGTGGTCGCCGACGAGCTGCGCGACCTGCCCGTGCCGGTCGTCGCCGTCCTCGGCAACCACGACTACCACTCCGACCTCCAGCACGAGATCGCCAGTGAGCTGCGCGACGCCGGGGTGACCGTGCTGGACGACGACGGCGCGGTCCTCACGTGCGCCGGCACGAGGCTGGGCGTCGTGGGCGGCAAGGGGTTCGGCGGCGGGTTCGCCGGCAAGTGCGCGAGCGAGTTCGGTGAGCGCGAGATCAAGGACTTCGTGGGACACACGCGGCTCATCGCCGAGAGCTGGAAGCTCGCGCTGAAGGAGATGCAGGCCGACCGGCGGGTCCTCCTGTCGCACTACTCGCCCATCAAGGAGACCCTGGAGGGCGAGCCGCTGGAGATCTACCCCTTCCTCGGCAGCTACCTGCTCGCCGAGGCCGTGGACACGGCCGGCGCGGACCTCGTCCTGCACGGCCACGCCCACAAGGGCACGGAGAAGGGCCTGACCCCGGGCGGCATCCGGGTCCGCAACGTGGCGCTGCCGGTGCTGGGCAAGGCGTACGGGGTGTACTGCCTCGAATGCTGAGGCGGGCACGCTGAGGACCCGGGAAGCATCCTGAACCGAGACGTCAGGAACCGAAACTCCGGGAACCGCGCAACAGAAGGGGGGGGGGGGCCCCCCCCCGCCCCCCCCCCCACACAGAAAAAAAGGGAAAGTTTTGTGTTGTTTTGTGGTTTTTTTTTAATATTTAAAAGATAAAGCGGAAAAAAT
>NZ_JBITIP010000016.1:0-175541 GCF_044459125.1 Nonomuraea sp. NPDC050383 | reverse complement strand
GCCGATCGTGCGTGGCCAGCACCACGGCTGCCGCCGTGGCGGACAGGGCCTCGGTGATCTCCTCGACCAGCGCCGTGGACAGGTGGTTCGTCGGCATCTCGGTGGTCTCGATCATCGGGTCGGCGTCGGCTACCCGCCGGCCGCACTGCTCGCCGAGCTCGGCGGGGTACGGGCCGCCTACGGCCTCGGCCTGTTCGTCACCGCCGCCGCCCTCCTGACCGCGTGGCGCTCCATGCCCGAAGGCCGCTTCACCCACGTGGACGTGGCAGGCGCGGTCGTTCTGGCCGCTGCGCTGCTCCTGGTGCTGTTCCTCGCCGGCGAACGGAATCTGTGGAGCCGGCACCTCGCCGTCGTTGCGGTGGTGATGCTCTGCGTCTGGGCCGTCATCGAGCTGCGCAGCACGACACCCCTGGTCGATGTGCGGGCGGTGCGGGCTCCTGGCCGGCAGCGCCGTCGTGGTCGGCGGCGGGTGCCCCGGATAAAACTGCGCTGGGAAGCGTGCCATCATTAATCGTCACTTCGACGTTAAGGGGTACGCCATGCTGTTCGTTCTCGGCTGCGGCGTCGGCGGCTTCTCGGCCGCGATGACCGGCGTCAGCCTGGCCGTCACCACCAAGAGCGAGACGTCGAGCGCCATGAGCTTCAACTACGTCGTCCGCAGCGTCGGGTACTCCCTGGGCAGCGCCATCGGCGGCCTGATCCTCCCGCGGGCACCGGCCTCGGCCACCTCTTCCCCGACGACAGCGCCTACACCACCGCGGCGCTGGTCGGCATCGGCGCCATGGCGATCACGACGCTGACAAGCCTCGCTCTCGCCCGCCGACGCTCGTCCGAGACCAGCACGTAAGTCAGATGCACTCATCCCAACACTGGAGGTTCCATGCCCAAGGGCTACTGGGTCAGCGTCTACCGCACCATTTCAGACCCTGAGAAGCTGGCTGCCTACAACAAGCTGGCCCGTCCGGCCGTCGCGGCCGGGGGCGGTCGGGTCTTCGTCCGTGGCGGTCGGGTCGTGGCGCATGACGCCGGAATCGCCGAGCGCACCGTCCTGATCGAGTTCGACAGCTTCGAGCAGGCCGTCGCGGCGCACGAGAGTGCGGCCTACCAGGAGGCGCTGGTCGCCCTCTCCGACGGCGTCGAGCGCGACTTCCGCATCGTCGAAGGCATCGACTGACCGAGGTCCCGTCGGGTCTTCGCTGAAGATCCACCATCTTGGTTTTCGCTGGTGCGGCTGCTGGTGTGGCGGGGTTCGTGGGTGCTCGTGCTGGTCGTGGGCGGCTGTCTTCGGTCTTGATCGTCTGTCAGCGGTGGAGTTCGAGGTTCGTCAGGACGAGCAGGACGCGGAGCAGATCCGACAACGCCAAGGCGCTCGGCCTGGGCTGGAAGCCGGCTATTCGTCCTGGCTAACCGGCTTCCACCAGCAGGCCTGAACTGTTGCGCACTCCCGGTCTAGGAAGTTCTGTTACTGCCTCCATTGCTCGGCCAGCGATACCCCGGGGCAGAGGCTTGCCGATGAGGGCCAGCGGAAGGAAGAAGCAGACCTGGCCGATGGCCATGATGAGCGTGGCGAGCACCCTGTCGTCGTACTGCTCGGACGCCCTGGCGTACAGCTCGTCGGAGACCCGCTCGCCGCTGCGGGTGGGCTTCACCGATGTGGTACGCCAGGCGTTGGAGCTCACCCTTTCCGGCCGGCTCGCCCGCGAAGAGGACATCTCGCTGGGCCTAGGTTCCCTCAGCACGGTCCGACCCATGCGAGACAACACCAAAGAGAGAGCAGTGCTCTTGACAGTGAGCACATCTCCGCGAGAGCATCGATCTCATAACCGGCCCGAACTCTCAGCATTGAGAGCCACTGACATCGACCTCGGGAAGCTCATGAAGCTCGCGCCCCACCTGCACCGCCTCGGTAACGATGTCGTGGCGTGCTACCTCGTCGACACCGATGAGGGCATCACCCTGATCGACGCGGGGCTGCCCGGTCATTGGCGCGATCTGCAGGACGAACTGCGTTCCCTCGGCAAGTCCGTCGATGACATCCGCGGACTCGTGCTGACCCACGGCGACTCCGACCACATCGGTTTCGCCGAACGCCTGCGCAGCGAGCACGGCGTTCCGGTGTTCGTGCATGCCGCCGACGCAGTCCGTACCCGCACGGGAGAAAAGCCCAAGACCGCGTTCGGGCCCATGCGCCTGGGCCCGACGCTCGGCTTCTTCGGTTACTCCCTCCGCAAGAACGGCCTGCGCACCCGTTACGTCAGCGAGGTCACCGAGATCGGCGACGGCGACGTCCTGGACCTGCCCGGGAAGCCGGTGATCGTGGGCATGCCGGGGCACTCACCAGGAAGCGTGGCGATCCACGTCCCCCTGGCCGACGCGGTCTTCGTCGGCGACGCCCTGACCACGCGGCACGTCCTCACGGGACGCACGGGCCCGCAGCCCGCGCCCTTCACCGACGACCCAGCCGAAGCCCTGTCCTCCCTGGACCGGCTCGCCGGGCTGCCGGCATCCTGGGTGCTTCCGGGCCACGGCGCCCCCTGGCGCACCTCACCGGCCCAGGTGAGCGAGGAGGTCAGGAAGGGCTAGGCTGAGCCGCAGTTCAGCTGAGTGCTGGGAGGTTGCAGCAGGTGGGCTGAAAGGGCTGCCGGAGGCGATCGGGACGGTCTGGCCGCAGGCGGTCGTTCAGACCTGCGTGGTGCACCTGCCGCGCGCCTCATTCCGCTACGCGGCCCGCCAGCACTGGCGGCGCCATCGCCAACGCGCTGCGCCCGGTCTACACCGCGCCCACCGAATCCGCCGCGCTCGAGCGCTTCATGGAGTTCGCCGAGCCTGAGGCGGTGAGTACCCCGCGATCGTGAAGTTGTGGGAGGACGCCTGGGCGTGGCATCTGCTCGACCAACGCCATCTAGTCGGTCAACGCCCGCATCCCGGTGGCCGTGACTGGACACGTGCGAGGGGCACTGGGGTTGGCCGGAGATGGAGCTGCGGCGGGCCGCACCGATGACCGCCAGCCGCCATCGGACGTTCGTCCGCCGGCGCATGGGCGTGTCGTATGAGGCGGCCCGGGTCCGGCGCGTCGCCGAGGAGGGCGTCCGGAAGGCCGTGCAGTCCAAGGACAACCCGGCCGACCTGGTGAACGTGGCGCTGGAGGAACTGGTCCGCGCCCGATGCTGCTGCGCCGGTTGGGCAGCCACTCCCGCAAGAACCGCCTGTATCGGGCCTTTCGCGAGCTCGGACGGGCGATCCGCACCATCACGCTGCTGCGCTATGTGTCGGAACCGCAGCTACGTGAGCAGATCACCCAGGTCACCAACCGCAATGAGGCATTCCATGGCTTCGCCGACTGGCTGATGTTCGGCGGCAAGCTGATCGGCCACAACGACCCCGATCACCAACAGAAGGTGGTGACGTTCAACGAGCTGATCGCCAACTGCGTCATTTGCTCCATCGCCTGCGACATCACCTATGCCGCCAACAACATCGCCGCCGAAGGCAGGACCGTCGACCTGGACGACCTGGCCACCATCTCGCCCCACATCACCCACACCATGCGCAGGTTCGGTAACTGGGCCCTTGATCTGACGCCACCCGAGGCAGACCCCGGTGACCCGGCTCGACCTCGAACCCCGGGTGCTGTTCGCGGCCTAACCGTCAGGGGTGAGCGCCTGCACCTCACTCGAGCTCGCCATCGAGCACTGCTCGTCCCGGCCGTCGGAGTGGGCGCGAACGGAAACGTACGCCAAGGCCCGTTCGCCCAGGTCACTGATAGGGCGCGATCTCGTTGGGCGGGCGCACTCGCGTACGTTTCCGTTCCATCACCCCAGCGCCTTCGGCGGCACGTCCACAAGCCGAAGGAGCGCCGCTTGTCGCAACCGCCGCCCGCACGGGCTCAGAACCGGTAGCGGAGAATGCGTGCCCCTTGCCGGGACAAGGCCGTGCTGCGGGCGGTGAGACGGGTCAGCGCGCGGAGGGGTTGCGGGAACCGGGCTACTTCCGGTGCGCGGGTGAGGATCTGCTCCTCGATCAGTTCGAGGCCGGCGTCCCAGGACTCTGGTTCGTGTGGGTCGTCGAAGCCCTGGGCGGCTTTGATGCCGAGTGCCTTGATGGTCGGGTGGTACTTCATGGCCCAGGCGGCGAAGCGGGTGTACCCGTTGAGCGCGAGCTCGCCCGAAGGGAAATGGCCGGCCAGCGCGCGGGCCATCGCCTGGAAGGAGTCGCCGGGCATGAAGGGGAGCAGCCCCTCGGCGACGATCATCGCCGGCCGGTCAGCGGGGATGGCTGTGAGCCAGTGGGAGCTGGTGAGGTCGGCTCCGACCAGGTGGGAACGGCCGGGCAGACATTCGGCCCGCAGGTGCACCACTTCTGGGAAGTCGATGTCGTACCAGTCGACGCCGGGCGGGGGATCACAGCGGAACATCCTGGTGTCCAGACCGCAGCCCAGGTCGAGCACCACGCATCCGGGGTGAGCGGCGATGTAGGCGCGGACGACGCCGTCGAGCTTCTTGGCGCGCAGTGCCGTGGTGAGGACGAGGTTGGGCTTGACCTTCAGCTTGCCGAAGTCGTAATCGATGGTGCCGGCCAGGTCGGCGGAGAGCGTGTCGCCGAGGATCGGGCTGGGCCGCCCGGCGTCCAGGGCTCTGGCGTGGAGAGTGAGCAGCAGCGTTTCCTGGATCAGGCCGAGCTTGGGTTGCCAGCGGTGCATGGGGATTCCTTAACGGCGTAGCGGATGACGGGCCGCGAGGTTCTGCAGCCACGTCAGGGAGTCGTGGGCGGCCTTGATGCGCTCGGTGCGGTGCCTCTCGCCGCCCGCGATGTCGAGCCCTTCGTCGGCGATCTCGCCGAACGCGCTCAGGCTTTCGAGCTTGCGCTGGATGACTTTCTGCCAGGCGTCGTCTTCGATGCGGTAGTAGGAGACGCGATCGCCGGGCCTTCTCACCTTCTTGACCAGGCCGATGGCCGTGAGGAAGCGCATGTTCGAGGTGAGTGAGGCCCGGCTGGCCTGGATGACGTCGGCGATCTGGCCGGCGGACTGCTCGGCCGGATCGCAGATCATGAGCCAGCCGAGGACGCGTCCGGTGATGGGCGGCAGCCCCCACTCCTCGACGCAGAAGGCGGCCACCCGCTCCACCCAGCGGAGCAGCCGGTCCTGCTGTTCCTCAGTGCTCATCGTCGCATCCTCCGTTGTTGATCGTGTGCCGGTTCACTGTGTCATGGCGGCCACCGACTCGTAGGTGGGTGTCGGGGTGATGTCCGCGAGCCGGGTCCTGCGCAGGTAGAGGTCGAACCAGTCGATCGCGAGCGCCATCGCCTCCTCCAGGCCCGGGCCGGTGTAGAGGCCGAGCACGTCGTAGGGCAGCACCGCGAGCCGCTTGGGCTCGCCCGCCTTGGCGAAGGCGCTTTGCGCCTCCTCGAGCATGTGGTACGGGTCCCAGCCGCCGTTGGCGATCATGAGCAGTGGCGTCGGCGCGAGCCGGTGGATGAGGTTCTCCGGTGCGAAGGTGAGCAGGTGCTCGGCTGAGTCGAGGGTCTTCTCGTTGCGGTAGGTGGGAAACAGGCGGGTCGACATGTCCGGGGTGTCCTTCACGCTGTCGCCCTCCAGCGTCAGGTGCGGCACGCGAGCGCTCTGCCCGCCTTCATAGCGCCGCTGCCAGTCCTGCTGCAGTTGGTCGCGCAGCGCGTGGACACCGGCACGGCCCAGGAGGCGTTCCAGGTAGCGCCATCCGTTCCACACACTGGGGCTCTGCACGACGACGCACTTGATGCGCCGATCGAGCACGGCGGCCTGGGTCGCCACCGAGCCGCCGATGCTCACCCCCCACACCCCGATCCGCTCCGGCTGCACTTCGGGACGGGTCTGCAGGTAGGACACGGCGCTGCGGAAGTCCTCCACCTGCCGCTCCGGGTAGTCCAGGCCGCGCGGCTCGCCTTCGCTGGAACCGACCGTACGGTAGTCGATGGCCAGCACCGCGAAGCCGGCCTTCACGAAGTACGGCGCGAAGAACGCCAGCGCCTCCTTGACCATCACCCCGCTGTGCCCGAGCACCAGCCCGGGGACCGGGTCGCTCGTCTCGGGCAGGTAGAGATCGCCCGCGCAGCGGGTGCCGAGGCTGTTGAAGGTCACGTGTTCCATGGCTCGCTCCATGCTTGTGGCTAGTTATTTCAAACATGACTGAAATATCTAGCAATGTCAATCTGGAAGGCTGTGCAGGGAAGGGGTTGCGCACCGCTCGCCTCCCTGCGAACGGCCACCACTCGCGCCGGCTAGGCCGCTTCTGCGCACCTCGGCCCGCACGGGGAAGGCTGGACGCTGCACCAACTTCGCCACAGCGCTCTGCAACACCTCGCCCAAGCCGGCCGCACCGCACCCGAACTCCAGGCAGAAAGCCGCAACCAGCACCTGGCCAGCCTCGGCCGCTACGTCCGGCTCGGCGAGGAGACCTCCGCTCGCATCACCGCCGAGCACGACCCCGCGGCCCGTCGGCGCAAGCGCTGACGCCAGGTCTCTACGCCACGCGGTCTGTTTCTGCCGTACTCCGGCCGGACCCGGTCAAGGCCCGCGGTCACTTCCCCGACGAGCAGGCCGCCCTCAAGTGCTGGGGTTGCGGTCGGCACCCCCGGTGGCTCCACGGCGCGCGGGGATTCATGATTGACCGCAGGCCTCGGGGCAGAGCTTGACCTCGGGGTACCGTGATGACGGCTTGTCCAGGAGGGGCTGCCGCTTGGACTTCAGGTGCTGGTCGAGGAAGGCTGCCACGTAGGTGCGGGTGAGCTCAGCGGCGCGCGCCGCGGGCAGAATGCCGGCAACGGGCGTGATGCCGAGGGCGCCCGCCATCAACGGGCCGTCGGTGAAGGACTGGTGTTCGGCGCCCGGCAGCACGAGCCAGCGCTTCCACCCGGTCAGCAGCTTCCAGTCGCGGTCCCAGGAGGTGTCGCGGCCTCCGGGGACGTGCTGCGCCGAGCCCAGGAACATGAACGGCCGGGAGAACCCGCTCTTGGGGATCCGGGCGTAGGTGGTGCCGTCCATGTCGATCCCGGCGCGCACCCGGGAGTCCTTCACCATGGCCGCCATGGCACTGGCCCCGCCGATCGACTGGCCCGCCATCGCGATCTTGGAGCGGTCGATCCGGTCGGAACCGTCCCACTTCGAGGGCAGCTGGTCGAGCACGAAGGAGACGTCGGCGGCCCTGCCCTGGACCAGTCCGGTGCCGAAGCCCGGGTCGGTGTCGCTGTCGCAGGCGAGGCATTCGGCGACCCGCCCGTCGGACAGGGTGGTGGCGTAGCTTTCGTAGGTGTGGTCGATGCCGGCCACGACGTACCCGCGGCTGGCCAGGTCCTCGGCCAGGGACGTGAGCGTGCTCATCGGATTGGTGAAGCCGGGGGAGAGCACCACCAGCGGAAGCTTGCGCCCCGTGGGCTCGGCGTCTTCGATGGCGTTCGTGCGCGTCTTGCTGAGCGTGTCGTCCGGGACGCCCGCGATCCCATAGCGCCTCATGGCGAGCTCCGATTCCTTCGGCGTCATGTACGGCGCCCGCTGCCCGTCCCGCTGCCCGGTCGGATACCACAGGGTGACCTTCAACTCCCTGGCGTCGACGTCGAGGTTCCAGGGATCGGGGCGGGAGGTGTCTTTGAGGTACAGGACGGTGCTGCCGACCGGATGGGCGCCGGTGGGCGCGGGCAGGGTGGCAGGCCCGGTCGGCGTGGCTGACACGACGGCGGAGCGGGGCGGCGTTGGCGCGGAGCAGGCCGACGCGGCCAGGACGGCCAGTCCCGCGGCGGCGGCGAGAAGGTGTCTCATGGAGAGGTCCTTCACTTGTGCAGCAAGGTCAGGGCCTTGGCCAGGACGGGGTCACGCCCGGCGGCCGCTTCCTCGGGGGTCAGGGGCACGTAGTGGTCGGGGGGCACGCCGATCCGGTCGATCACCTCGCGATTGGGCCCCAGGTGGTGCCTGGCGGGGAAGCCCAGCGTGGTGTTGTTGCTGAGCAGGTACGACTGCGCCGGGCCGGAGATGACGCCGGCGGTTCTGGTGCCGACCAGCCGGCCGATGCTCAGGTCCTTGACCGCGGAGCTGAAGTGCTCGCAGGCCGAGGCGCAGCTGCGGTCGGTGAGCACCATCAGCGGCAGGTTGACCAGCTCGACAGTGTCGTCGGTCCGCATGGCTTCGCACTTGCCGTCCACGGTGCACTGGTAGGCGGTGACCTTGCCGTGGGCGAACGCGCTCACCAGCCGGGTCGCCTCGGTGGGGCTGCCGCCGCCGTTGCCGCGCAGGTCCAGCACGATGCCGGTGAGGGTCCGGCCGGTGCGTGACCTGGAGATCGCTTTGAGAACTCTGTCGGCGGAGTCGGGGGCGAATCCGCGTATCCGTACATAGGCGATGTCGTCGTCCAGCAGCTTCGACTGCACCACTTGCAGGGCAGCCAGATCCCGCTGGTAGAGGCCGGGTTTGAGGATCACGCTCCAGCGGCGGCCGGTGGCCTGCCGCAGCAGCCGCAGCCGGACCGGAGCGGCTTGCGGGTATTGCGGGTAGAGGGCGGCGATCGCGGGGGTGGGCTTTGCGTCGATGAAGGGCGCCGAACCGTTGACCGATTCGATGACGTCGCCGGGGCGCAGCCCGGCGGCCTGCGCCGCGCCGCCCTGCACGGTGGTGACGAACAGCGGGGGCAGGGCGACGCCGGGATTGCCCTCCAACTGCGGGCCGTTGACGTTCGCCAGGAAGCCCAGGCCGTAGCCGTCGCCCTCGTAGTTGCCGGGTGGCCGCTTGACGTCGTGCGTCCAGCGGGCGTGGTCGTCGCCGAGGGCGGACACCATGGCCTGGAGGGTGACGACGGCCAGCTTGTCGCGCAGGCCGGGGACCTGATCGGTGGTGTCGCGGTAGGCGGCCTCGAAGGCGGCCCAGTCGGTCCTGCGGTCACCGGTCAGCGCCGGCAAGGCGGCCTCGGGCACGTCGCGTCCCTCGCGGTTGAGCTCTTGGGTCAGGGCGACGAATCCGGCGCTCAGCAGCGAGCGGGCGTCCAGCGTGGCGCCGCTGTAGTAGTTGCCGAGGATGCAGAAGTAGGCCTGCTCGATGACGTCAATCGTGGTGGGCGTCTCCGCCCCGGCGGGTCCCTGGGGCTTTGAGCAGACCGTACCGGCTGCCGTGCTCGCCTGGCTGCGTGGCGGCGCCGGCGCCGTGCAGGCCGCCGCCAGAAGGAGGGCGAGCCCGGCGGCACCGGTCCTGACGGCGCTCATGACAGGCGCCTGCGGATCCACCAGAAGCAAAGCCCCGCGAGGCCGAGGGTGAGCAGAGCGTAGATCCCGGTCTCCATCCACTGGAAGGGCCAGAAGCGCTCAAGGGGCTGGTAGGTGGCCTGCTGCCGGTAGCCGAGCCGGTTGGCCTCGACCATGCAGCCGTCCCCGCCGCCCGCCGACGGTGAGCATGGTCCCGACGTGGTGGAGACCTGGATGGCGGGTTCGCCGCCGCTGCCTGAGATCGTGCGTCCTGACGGATCGACCAGGTTGCTGGACAGGACCCAGGCGCCCGCCAGGCCGGGAACGGCCGACCTCAGCCGAACATGCACAGATCCGCCTTCCTGCTGGTTCACGCCGAACCCGTCCACGTTCGCCTGGCCGAGCTCGAAGGTCGAGGTGACCGGGGGCATCAGGTGGGGACGGACCAGCAGCGGCATGGTGAGCTGGATCGCGGCGAAGACGGCCAGGGTGAGGGCCATGGCGGGCAGGGTGCGGCGCACCAGCATGCCCACGGTCACGCCCAGAACGAAGGCGAAGGCCGCATACCCTAGCGGGGCGATGCCGCGCGCGCCGAACACCAGGGGAGCCATCAGGGCGAGCTCGTCCGGGGCCGACTTGTCCAGGGGTCCGGACCACCAGGTCACGATCAGGCCGCACAGGCAGGCGGCGGTCATGGCGACCAAGCCGGTGAGCCCAAGCTTGACCGCCAGCCAGCGGCCGCGGGTGATGCTCTGGTTCCACACCATCAGGTGCGTGCCCGTCTCCAGCTCGCGGGTGATCAACGGCGCTCCCCAGAAGAGCCCGACGACAGCGGGCAGGAGCAGCACGACGAGGCTGACGGCCATGAAGGGCATGTCGTAATCGCCGAAGAAGCGGTCATAGAAGCTGAGGCAGGTGTTGTCCTGGGTACAGGCGGCGATCCCGGCGGAGTAGCGGGTGGCCAGGCCCGGGCCGGTCAGGGCCAGGGCGACGGTGAGGATGACGAGTACGGCGGCCGTCATCGCGGCCGAGCCGCGGAGCTGGCGCCAGGTCAGCCAGATCATCGCTGCACCTCCAGGGCGACTCGCCGGTTGTCCGCGGTGTGCTTGTCCATGTAGGCCAGGACGAGGTCCTCGAGGCTGAGTTGGGTGACCGTCCAGGTGGGGTCGTGGATCGGGGCGTCGGTGCGGACCACGAACGTGCTCTGCCGGTCGGTGTGCCGGGCGGAGACCACGTGCTGGTCGGCGGGGAGCCGGTCGGGATCGCGGCGCGGGCCGGTGAGCCGGTGATGGGTGGCCAGCAGGCTGTCGACCTCCCCGGCCACCTGGACGCGCGAGTCGACGAGCACGATCAGGAAGTCGCACACCCGCTCGAGGTCGGAGACCAGGTGGGAGGAGAGCAGCACGCTCAGCTTGTGCTCGACGGTGGCCTCCATCAGGCCTTGCAGGAACTCGCGGCGGGCCAGCGGGTCCAGCGAGGCGACCGGCTCGTCCAGGATCAGCAGTTCGGGCCGCTTGGCCAGACCCACGGTGAGGGCGAGCTGGGCGCGCTGGCCGCCCGACAGTTTGCCTGCCCGTTGGGCGGGGACGAGACCGAGTTGCGCGATACGGTCCCGTGCCATGGTGGCGTCCCAGCGGGGGTTGAGCCGGGCTCCCAGCCGCAGGTGGTCGGCGACGGTCAGCCCCGCGTAGACAGGGGTGTCCTGGGCGACGAACCCGACCTTGGCCAGCTGCGCGGGCGAGCCCCCGGGCCGGCCGCCGAGCACGGTGATGCCGCCCGTGGTCGGCTCCAGCTGGCCGCTGGCCAGCTTCAGCAGCGTGGTCTTGCCGGCTCCGTTGGGGCCCACCAGCCCGACGACGTGACCCGCCGGTATGTCGATGGAGCACTCGCGCAGCGCCCAGCGTCTGCCGTATTTCCGGCCCAGTGCCTGGGCCTGTAGGACCGAAGTCACGCTATGTCCTCCTGAGCAGTGGTCCGAAAAGTGGTCATGAACAGGGCCTCGATGCTTTCCTCGTCGAGGCCGGCCCGGCGGGCCTTGGCCAGCCAGCGCTGCAGCTCCAGCCGCAGCGGGCCGTGCGCGGCCAGCGAGGCGTTGGTGAGCGTCGCCGTCACGAACGTCCCCACCCCCGGCCGGGCGGCGACCAGGCCCTCGTGCTCGAGCTCCCGGTAGGCCTTCAGGACGGTGTTGGCGTTGATCGCCAAGTGCGCCACGACCTCCTTGACGGTGGGCATCTGGTCGCCCTCGCGCAGCACGCCGAGCCGTAGCGCATGCCGTACTTGCTGGACCAGCTGCAGGTACGGCGAAACGCCCGACCTACCGTCCAGATGGAACTCGATCATCTGGGTCCTCCATATATCTAGCTTGCTAGCACTTTAGAGTCCCAGATGTTAAAGGATCATAAGGATCGCCGTAAAGGTCTTGCCCGGTGACGCCCGAAGCGGTCCATCGCCCCAGCCCTACTACGCCGAGGCGGATCTCTGCCTTGCCGAATGACTGCCGCAGTAAGTACCGGGCATATCTGCGCTCGGCCGGGATCGGCGAGGCCTCCAAGCGGATCTGTCGCACCTCGTTGACGACATGGGCCTGGCTCACCTGCGGACAGCAACCGCCGCTCGGCAAGGACCGCCGCGCCGCCCAGGCGCCCGCGATCAGGTTCGCGGCACTCGCCGATCCGGCGACCTCCGGACTCCTCGCCGGAGCCTTCGTTGAGCGGGCCCGCCTCGTGGACGCCGACACCGTCAACCGGGAGCTGTCGATCATGAAGGCCGTTGTCGGCTGGTGGCGGGCCGCACCCGGGGTCCGGTCTTCCTCACCGACCGCAAAGCTCCCGCCCGTACCCCGGCCCCAGACGCGTGCAGGATCACCGGACGCGGACGGCTGTCCTACCGGCGCGCCGCCGAGCTGTTCGAGGCCCTCACCCGGCCGCCGGCACATCCCGGAATCGCCGGCGCAGCCGAACTCGAACTACGCGGCGGCTGGACACTGCACCCACTCCGCCACTCCGCCCTCACCCACGAAGCCGAGGACGGCACCAACACGTCCACGCTGCTCGCCCGATCCCGGCACGCCTCCGTCCGGTCCCTGGAACGCTATGCCAGGCCCGGCGTCGACGCCGTCGCCGACCCCGTGGCCGGGCGCGACCCCGCCGCTCGCCGACGGTCCATCTGAGCGGCCAGGATCAGCGCAGGTCCTCGGTGATCGTCCAGCCCCGATCGCGGCCCATCCGGGCGAGCTGCCGACGCAGGTCAGCGATGCGTTCACGGGCGTCGGGGCCGGCGATCCCGATCGTGATGCGCTCATCGGTGGCGTGGTAGCCGGTTCGCCGGTCACCAGCGGCCACACGGCACGCCGCGTTGATGCTGGCGCGCAACCGAGTGATCCTACGAGGGTCGTCTTGACCGCCGAAGCCCTCGATCGTCAGACAGCAGAACAGCGGCGCGCTGCAAACTGTCGCGGCGCTCCACGGCGTTCTGCTCACCCTGATCGAGGCGCAGAGCACAAAGAGTCTTGTCGCGGTCAGCTGAGCTGATCGGCCTGCGGCCCAGCCGGTCGGGCCGGCCATCCGGGCGGGTCGGCACGATGCGCACCAGCTCATACGGCGCTACAGGCGCGATCATCTCAGCGGGCTGGTCGGGGGAGTACCGGTGGCATCCAACCATGATCTACAAATAGGGCCTATTTCGTCCTAGGACCCCAGGCACGCCGCCCACAGCTGCCCGGCCTGCTCCAGCTCGGCCGTGTCCCGCCCGATCGGCTCAGGTTCACCACCATGGCCACCGTCTGGCCGCAGCGGGAGCAGGGCGGCAGCTGGCTGCTTTCGACCGTGCGCATGGCGCTCCTGGGCTGGTCGTTCATCCTGGGACGGCAACACCAGGATGGGCGGTATGAGGAGATCTGACCGGCTTCTTCTCGCGCCCCTGCCCACCTGGAGGCGTTGACTGACTCCAATCGACCGTTGTGGGATACCAGCCCGACCATCCGCCCCGGCCGCAAAGCCGACATGCTGGCCTTGCTGCAGGCCACCCGCAGCGACCTGCTGAAAGCCGCGCCGCCTGGCACCCGGTACGCCGGCTGCTGGACCTGGGCGCGGGAACCGGGCAGGTGCCCGCGGCTCTGCACGAAACCTTCGCCGAGATCGACGTCTTTCCGAGACAGCCGGTCTTGATGTTGCCGGGAGGGGTTCGCTCCTCGTGCTCGACGTCCCCCAGGTTCACTCCAGGAACAGTGATCGGCGCTGGGGAGGGTCCCTGATCAGATGGTGGCTACCCGGGCCTCCGCGGCGGTCCTGATCGAGCCGAGCCAGCGCGTCAGCTCGGCGTGCAGCTTCGCGCTGTTGTAGAAGAGCCCAAGCAGGGTTCCGGCCATCGACTCCTCAGTTCGCAGGAGCGTGGTGCCGTCCTCACGGGCGGTGATGACGTGGCGGTGCGCGGCGCGCGAGCCCATCGCACTGCCGGTCCAGGTGATCTCGCGGAGCGGCTCGACGACGGCGAACCGTGAGGCGATGGAGGTGCGGCCGTTGACCCAGGTGAACCGTGTGTCCACCGTGACGTCGCCGTCGCCGGCAATGCGCACGTCGTGGATGGCAGGGTCGAATGCCGACCAGTCGGCGGGGTTGGCGAGCAGGGCCCAAATGCGCTCGGCAGGTGCGTCGATCACCACCTCGTGCGTGGATCGGATGGGCGCGGCCTCGTCGATCCGGTGCCGCTTGGCGTAGTTCTCGTGCAGCTCGTCGAGCGACGGTCCGCGGTAACACATCTCCTGAAACATTCGAGGGGCTCCTTCGGGGGCCTGGTTCAGGCCGTTCAGCAGGGATGACGCGTCCCACTCTCGCCTGCGGGCTGGTCCCGATCAACGACGAGTCCGATAACCTGCTATTAACCGAACGCTTAAAGATCAGGACACAAGGCCCGTGGAGCTCCGCGATCTCGAGATCTTTCTGGCGCTGGCCGAGGAACTGCACTTCAGCCGCACCGCCGAACGCCTCCACGTCACCCCGGCCCGCGTCAGCCAGTCGATCAAGAAGACCGAACGCCGGATCGGCGTGCCCTTGTTCGACCGCACCAGTCGCGTTGTGGGGCTCACCGCTGCCGGGCAGCGGCTCTACCAGTCACTGCGGCCCGCCTACCAGCAGATCGTCGATGGGGTCGAGGACGTGTCGGTCTCCACCGGCGACATCAGCGGCACCCTCACCCTGGGCACCATGGGACCTCAGTGCTGGATGATCAACGGCATCGTCGAACGGTTCCAGGCCAGGCACCCGACCGCCCGGCTCGTGCACTGCGAACTCAACGTCGTCGACCCGCTCACACCCCTGCGGGAGGGCACGATCGACGTGGCCCACCTGTGGCTGCCGATCCGCGAACCCGACATCACTGTCGGACCGATCACCCACACCTCACCAGTCGTCCTGGCCATGGCCGCCACCCACACCTACGCCAACCGCGACTCGGTCAGCCTGGAGGACTACGGCGACCTGACCTTCATGACGCCCCAGTCATCGCTCCCGGCGTCCATGGAGGAAGCCTTCCAACCCTTCCGCACCCCGTCGGGCCGCCTCATCGCCCGCGGCCCGCGCGTCTCCAACTGGGAGGACGAGCTCAAGGCGACCGCCACCGGACAGGCCGTCGCCGCCGCTGCCGCCGAGGCCGCCCGCTTCTACGCCCGACCCGACGTGGTCTACATCCCCGTCCGCGACGCCCCACCCATCCGATGGGCCTTCGCCTGGCTCACCGCCAACGCCAATCCCCTGATAGGCGCCCTCACCGACGCCGCTACCGACGAAGCCTGAGACGACGCGGCCGCGGGCGCTCGGGGCCGCCGGCAGCTTGTAACTCGTAGGGCTCCTGGAGGGATACGGGGGTGAGTAGTTGCGGTACAGGAAAGCCCGGTGAGAACGATCATGGTCGGCTAGCACACCGGATGCGGCTGCTGCTGGGGTTCACGGAAAGCCGCCGGTTGCTCGTCGCTGCTGGCTACGGTCCGGCTCGTGCCGGTGGAGTTTCTGACTGATGAGCAGGCCGAGGCGTACGGGACGTTCACCACGGTGCCCACGCGTCCGGAGCTGGAGCGGTTCTTCTCCCTCGACGATGACGACCGCGATCTGATCGCGCGGCGTCGTACGGATGCGCACCGTCTGGGTATGGCGGTGCCGATCTGCACGGTCCGATACATCGGCCGGTTCCTGGGCGAAGATCCGCTCGCGGTGCCGTGGGAGGTCGTGGAGTACCTCGCCGGGCAGCTCGGCATCGAGGACTCCTCGTGCGTGAAGCGGTACCCCGAGCCGCAGGGTGTACGAGCACGCGCATGAGATCCGGGAGCGCTTCAAGTACCGGGACTTCACCGACCGGAAGTGGGGCCGGGAGTTCCGGAGCTTCCTGTGCGGGCGGGCGTGGGCGCACGCCGAGGGGCCGGTGGCGCTGTTCAACCACGCGGTGACGTGGCTGCGCAAGAACCGGGTGCTGCTGCCCGGGGTCTCGGTGCTGGCCCGGCAGGTGTCGGAGGCCCGTACGGCGGCCGAGCGGCAGGTCGCAACCAGCGGTTCTGGCGCGGACCTGCCCGACGGCGACGAACCGTCGGGATACGGGCCGCTGGACGCAGTGCCTGCAACAAGGTCAACCTCAAGCGGATCGTCACGCAGCGGCCGGACATGCTCCTCATCGTCGGGTCGCTGATCACCAACCAGGTGCGCGCGTACGACCTGCTAGGATGTTCGGCCGCGAGGGCCACCCGACCCCGCTGGGGGCCGCGTTCGCCGAGTACGGCCGGATCGACAAGACCATGCACCTGCTCGCCGTGGTCGACCCAGTCGACGACACCTACCGGCGGCTGATGAAACGGCAGCTCACCGTGCAAGAGTCCCGCCACCGCCTGGCCCGTGCAATTCGCCACGGCGGCCGGCGGCCAGATCCGCCAGGCGTACCGCGAAGGCCAGGAGGACCAGCTCGCCATGCTCGGCCTGGTCCTCAACGCCGTCGTCCTGTGGAACACCCGCTACCTGGATGCCGCCGTCGCCCTGTCATCCGCGGTCGCTGATCCGCTGCGCCTCGCCTTGATCTTCAACCTGTAGCCGGGCCTGGCCGCAACGGCCGACCGAACGCGTCCCGGAGCGTACCGGCCTGCCTCAGCCGGTGGCGTAGCCCATCGATGATCCCAACATCGACACTGTCGGTGTTGGACAACGACTCCCGCCAGGTCCGACCGACCACGCCTTCACTACTTGCCTAACTTGCCTTAACGTCATCCAATTCGCTGACCTGCGCAAACACTTCACAACCCAAGATGACGGCGAGAGTCGTCGTTCAGCATCGCGGGCGTATCAGGTGACGGATGCACGGCGATGGCTGGGCCCGCCGGTCAGTCGATGCCTTCGATGATGCGGAAGTCGCGCTCGAAGCCGTCGGGGAGGACCACCAGCGCCTTCTGGTACGCCTCGCTCTCGTATGCCGCGACGGCCTGTTCGAAGCTGTCGAACTCGATCAGAACGACGCGTTGCGTGATTCCGGCCTCGTGGGCGACGACTCGACCGCCACGGGACAGGGTGCGCCCGCCCGCAGCCCTGACAGCCGGACCCGCCAGCTTGGTGTAGGCAGTCAGCCTCTCAGGGTCGGAAATGGCGGGGTAGACACTGACCCAGTAACCCTTGGCCATGGAAACCTCCTGTGTTCGGCCGGACACGTCCGACTTCGAATTGACGCTCAGATGGCTCGACCCCGACGACGGCCCAGGGGCTCGAGGTTCTCAAATGTCTCCGTCGAGGTCATGCCTCGATCCTTGCCGTTCGACCCGGCCTCGGCCATGGCGGAGAAGTCATCCTCCGATATATTCTCGCCATGCCCGTCCACCATGCCGCCCCCGGTGCTCCCGGCACCCGCGACCCGGCCGGTCGCACCGCCGAACAGGATCGGGCGACGCGCCCAGAACCGCGGCCTGGCGCCCACAAGGTGGTCGTCCTCGTACTCGACGGGATCTACCCCTTCGAACTCGGCATACCTCAACACGTCCTGGGCTCCGCCGGTGGCCGCTACGAGGTGGTGACCGCGGGCGTGGACGGGAAGCCCGTGCGCACCGTCTCGGACCTGACCGTCACCCCCGGGCACGGCCCTGAGGTGCTGGCCGAGGCGGACACCGTGATCATCCCTGGGTACGCGATCACCCAGGCCTCGGCCGCCGTTACGGGCTCGAAGGCCCTGGACGCGCTTTCCATCGTCCGGCCCGGCACCCGTCTGGTGTCGATCTGCAGCGGTGCCTTCCTGCTGGCCGGCGCCGGTCTCCTCGATGGGCGCCGGGCCACCACCCACTGGGCGCTCAGCGACCGCTTCCGGGAACTGTTCCCCCGGGTCGAGCTCGACGCCGGCGTTCTTTTCGTCGATGGCGGTGACGTGTTGACCTCAGCGGGGGCGGCCAGCGGCTTCGACGTCTGCCTGCACCTGCTGCGCCAGGACCACGGCACCGAGGTCGCCAACCAGGTCGCCCGCTTCTGCGTCATGCCGCCGTACCGGGACGGCGGGCAGGCACAGTACATCGAGCGGCCACTGCCGCCGACGGGCGCAACCGGCACCGGTCCGACCCGCGACTGGGCATTGCAGCGGCTTGAACTGCCGCTGTCGCTGGACGAGTTGGCCGCGCACGCGGCGATGAGCACCCGTACCTTCGCCCGGCGCTTCAAGGAGGAGACCGGTCTGAGCCCCGGCCGCTGGCTGACCTCGCAGCGGCTGCGGCGGGCCCGGCACCTGCTGGAGTCCAGCGATCTGCCGGTGGAACGCGTCGCCCACGAGGTCGGATTCGCCACCGCCACCTCGCTGCGGCGGCACCTCGCGGCGGAGGCCGGAGTCGCCCCGTCGGCGTACCGTCGCACCTTCCGTGCCCCGGATCCGGCCGCCGGCCATGCGGGCTCCATTTCCGCCTAGCCACGACGCACCGTACGCTTCCCGGTGGTTCATCCGAACCTCTGCGCCGGGCGTCCATCGGCCGAGGCGCGCGGCGATTCGCCCGCGAGCGTCGTCGGTGTCAACAGCCGACTGAGCTCGAAGGCCTTGTCCAGCGTGATCCACTCGACTTCCGCGTGCAGGGCCTCGATTGCCTGGGCTGTCGACTCGACCTCCACCTCGACAGCAACACCCTGCGTGTTGTGCGCGCGCTGCCGCGATCGCGGCGATGCAGACCAGCTCTGCGGTGGTGCAGGCGTGGTGGTTCGGGCAGAGATGACCGGTGCCGGTGGCCAGGGCCAGGCCGCCTATCGCGCTGCCCGGGGAGTACCCGACGTTGCGGACGACGTAAGGGCGGCGGACCCGTCGCCCTGGTCGGCGCCGAGGAGACATATCGACGATCGCCAGCGCCAATGGCCTGCTGAGGCAAGAGAAACAGGTGGACCACGAGCTCCCAGCTCGACGCACTCAGCAAGCACGGCATCCCGAGGGACAAGATCTTCAGCGAGAAGATCAGCACCCGCGTCCGCGTACGCCCCGAGTTCGAGGAAGCACTGCGGACCGCGCGGGAGGTCAACGCCCACGCCCCACACTGCCGGGTCATCTTCACCGGGTACGAGATGAAGCGACTCGGCCGCGCCGCCGCCGAACTCACCGCGATGGCCGAGACCGAGCGGGAGAACATCCGCGAGTCCACGCTCGAAGGACTCGACGCCGCGGCCCACAAGGGCAAGCACGGCGGCCGGCCCCGGTCATCACCGATGGCGGCGGCATGGACGAGGAGGGCGTAAAGCGGAGGTCTCTGAAGCTCGAACCCTCGCGACTCGCAGGAAAGACAAGCTCGCGATCGTCTGAATGTCGTGGCTGACGCAGCAGAAACTGCCCGGATGAATTCGGTTGCGGTGTGATTGATGGGCTTGGTGGAGTACCTGCATGGACAGTGCCACTGAGCAGGTGCAATGGGCGAGCGCTCGAAGAGGCCGAACGATTACGCGACCACCTGCTCCCTGGCACAGGCTTGCGGTGCTCGGGGCCCTGATGCTTGCCGCCCTCACCTTCAACACCGCGGAGAACCTACCAGTCGGCCTCCTGGAGCTCATCTCCGAAGACCTCCGGGTGTCACTGTCAGCGGTCGGCCTCCTGGTCACCGGCTACGGCGTGACGGTGGCCATCGCGTCTGTGCCGATTGCCCATGTTGTCCGCGCCGTGCCCCGACGTTTTGTGCTCACGGGGCTGCTGGCCGCGCTCGTGGTGTCCAGTCTCGTTGCGGCGCTGGCTCCCTCGTACGGGCTGCTCCTGGTGGCGCGGCTGCTGACTGCGCTCGCCCAGGCGCTGTTCTGGGCCGTGATGGGGCCGGTCGCGGTGGGCCTGTTCGCGCCCGAGGTCCGGGGGCGGGTGGTCGGGGCGCTGTCCGTCGCCGGTTCTCTCGCCCTCGTGCTCGGTGTTCCCGCTGGGACCTGGCTGGGCCAGCAGAGCAACTGGCAGGTACCCATCGCCCTACTGGCGGCTCTGGGGCTTGTCTCCCTAGTGACGATCGCCGTCCTGCTGCCGACTTCGCGCCCGGAAGAAGAGCCTGCCGCATACGCCACCAGTCCCGACGTGCGACGGTTCGGCACGGTACTGGCGGCCGGAGCCTTGTCCGCCACCGGGGCGTTCACGGGATACACCTACATCGTGACGTTCCTGGGAGACGTGAGCGGGTTCTCCCCGAGCGCGGTCAGCGTCCTGTTCGTGGTTTTCGGTGTCGCGTGCCTGATCGGGGTGAGCATCACCGGGGTGTTCCTGGACCGTTTTCCGCAGTCCGCGTTGGCCACCGCCGTGGCCACGCAGGCGGTGGGCATGCTCGGCCTGTACGCGTTCGGCGCTCATCAGGTGGCGGCGGTGGTGTTCCTGGTACTGATGGGCGGTGCACTCGGGCCGGTGTTCATGACTACGCAAAACGCGATGCTGCACTGCGCGCCGGGTCGCACGGACATCGCCTTTGCGGCGAACTCCGGCGCCTACAACGCCGGCATAGCGGCGGGTGCCGCGCTTGGGGCTCTGCTCCTGCCACTCGCCGAGGTACGAGGCACCTTCCTCGCCGGGGGGCTGCTGACCATTGGGTCCTGCGCAGTCGTCCTCGGCGGTCGGCTGATACCGGGGTTGAGGAACACCGGTACAGCCATTAGCGCTGAGAACGATCTTGATTGCTGATTGGGGCACTGCCATCGCTGTCGGGCCGCCTACAGATCAACACGCCCGTCGGCCGAGAAGAGCCACCGAACACCACCCAGGATCAGCCGAAGTCACCTCAAAGAGATTGACAGGTAACCGCACCAGTTCGTACTCGGTGCCCATCTCCGGGAAGGAGAGGCGGAGCGCCGCTGGCCTGGGTCGCTGACCGATCGGCTCAGCGGCGGATGCGGTAGCGGATGTGGGTGGCCTCCGGTGTGTCGATCACCTGAACGATCTCCAGTTCGATCTCCGACGGCAAGACGTCGAACAGCCGGCGGCCGGCGCCCAGCAGCACCGGGATGTGATGGATCTGCACCTCGTCCAGCACCCCGGCCTCGAGTGCCTGCTGCACCGTGTAGGCGCCGCCACGCACCTGGACGTCCCGGCCCCCGGCGGCGGCCTTCGCCTGCGCCATCGCGCTTTCGATCCCGTCGTTCACATATGTCACCAGCGGATGACCCCAACGGGCGGCCGGGCTGGGCGGCCGGTGACTGGGGACGAAGATCGGGAGACCGTCGTGATCGCCTCCCCAGTGATCCATGAGTTCGGCGGTCCGCCGCCCTGCGAGGACCGCACCGGCCGCCTTCCATTCGCTTTGGAACTGCTGGATCGGCCCGGACGACGGACCGGTCTGCGGGCCCGCGTCAGCCCACTTGTGCAGCCGCTCGCCATCGTCGCCACCGAGATAGTCGTTGGGATCGGCGACGTACCCGTCGAGCGACATTGACATGTCGAGCACTGATGTGGACATAGTCCGCTCCTTGTCTGCGACGGTGCAACTCCTCAGCCACGCCGCCTGCTCCCGAGTTCGGGGATTAACTGTGTCTCCATGACACTGTGTATCATAGATACAGTTTTTAAGGTGGCAAGTGGGGGGCTGCGATGTCGGCTAACGAGGATTCGATGGCACTGGCCGAACTGTTGTGGGGCCTGCGGAAGCCGCGCACCAGGGGCCCCAGGCCCGCCTTCGACCTCGCCCAGGTGGCCGACGCCGCTGTCAAGGTGGCCGATACCGAGGGACTGGCGGCGGTCTCGATGCATCGGGTTGCCGCCGAGCTCGGCCTCACCAAAATGGCCCTGTACCGCTATGTCAACGGCAAGTCCGAGCTGAGGGCAATCATGATCGAGGCGGCAGTCGGCACACCCCCCGACTTGAGCGGCGTGACCAGCTGGCGGACCAAGCTGGAAGAGTACGCCCGCCAACTGTCCGCCGCCTGGCGACGCCACCCCTGGCTGCCGTCGATCACCGTGGGCGACCGCGTCATGGGTCCATGCGAAACTGGATGGACCGAAAGAGCCCTCAGCGCTCTGGCCGACACGCCCCTGACCGAACGCGAACGGCTGGACGCGGTCATGCTGATCTCCCATCACATCCGCGCCACCCACCCAGCCGCCACCCAAGGCACTCAGACCTGGACGGACGGCAGCGCCGCCCCCATCATGCGCGACCTGCTACTCCGCAACGCCGACCGTTTCCCGCTGCTGGCCACCACCATGGCCATCCCCTCCGCCACCACGACCCAGGAGTTCGGCCTGCACACCCTCCTCGACGGCCTCGAACACACCATCACCCAACGCACTCGAAACAGCGGCGACGAATCAGCAGCTTCGAGTCCAGCTCCTCCGTAAGGAGCAGCGGCGCCCGACCGGGATGGATGGAGTGGTGCGGTCGCTGAGCTTGTTGTCGGACAACGGCGGGGGCCTGAACTACTGCGTTCCGCTCGGGGACGCGCGGGAACCGATGATGATCGCTAGCAGAACTCCTCATTCCTGAGAACACGAAGAGTAGCGATGATTACACAGGGCTACTTTGGGGCTGGTCGCGCCGACCCGAATGGTGGGCCCAGTAGCTGCCGGTGGAACGACGGGGGGACGGACTCGAAGCCACGTCATGGGCCTGCTGGGCGGCCTGCTCGGGGCCCTGGGGGTCTTATTGGTCGGTGTCGTCGCTCTCAGCTCGGGCTGGATCGCGCAGGGGCCGCAGCCCTTCTGTGGGCTGGAATGCGGTGAAGCTATTCGCACAAGATCATTCTCACCGCCGACGGCTGTTCCTGGGTTCCTCAACCCCGTAATATCCGCACGCACGAGCCGCCTCCCTTCCAGGTAACGATCACGTCACTGGATGTCCGTTGTCTCAGCCACCGACGCATCATCAGCCCATGGTCGAGAAGAACTCGAAGTGTTGGTTCGAGCGGTGAAGCCTTCATCGATCGTCGTAGGCGTGCTGATTCTCGTAGCGATTCCGACGTTGGTGTGGATGCTCGGCCCGGGCGCCACGTGGGTGCTGGAGCACCTCGACCACGCCACTGTCTTCGCCGAGGACAAGGATCGGGCTGCCGCGCTGGCGGCGATCCGAGGAAACGTCTTGGCGGTGGCCACCGGCCTGGCCGCGCTGCTGGCCGTGTTCTACACCGCCCGCAACGCCGACACCGCCCGGCGCACCTTTCAACTCGGCGAGCGCGGCCATGACACCGACCGCTTCAGCAAGGCGGTCGAGCAGCTCGGCAGCGGCCAGGCCCCGGTCCGCCTGGGCGGCCTGTACGCGCTGGAGCAGCTCGCCCAGAACAACCCCAGGCTGAGGCAGACCGTCGTGGACGTCATCTGCGCCTACCTGCGGATGCCATGGACACCACCGTGCGAGGAAGACCGGCAGCAGCAGATCCGAGCCGCCCAGCGTGCCGCCCGCACACGATCGCCTGGCCGTGCTGAAGCGCGGGCCGGCCGCGACCCGGACGAGGAACGGCAGGTCCGGCAGCGATTGCTCGCTGTACGTGGCGCCACGAGCCGCGCTCGCCGATCCGGCCACCTGCCCGTGGCGGAAGGTGGCGGGCGTGGCGGACGGTGTGACCGCCTTCGCCACCAGCCCCGACACCCTCTATCTGGTCTCCCATCGGGACGCGCCCCGCTCCCAGGTGTTGGCCGTTCCGTTTGCCGTACCGGATCTGTCTCGAGCCCGGGTGGTCGTGCCCGCGGGTGAGCGCGTGGTGGAGGCGGTGCGGGTCGTCGGCGACCGGCTGCTGGTGCGCGATCTCGACGGTGGCGTCCATCGGGTAAGGCATGCGCCCCTGTCCGGCGGCGAGCCCGCCGACCTCCCGCTACCGGTGGAGGGCGCTCTCTGGGAGTTGACCACCCACCCGGAACGGCCCGAGGCCCTGCTGCTGGCGGCCGGTTGGACAGACGCGCCGCGGCTCTACCGCTACGACGGCGAAACCCTCGAGGACACCGGGCTGGCGCCCCGCTCACCGGTCGACTTCGGCGACGTGCACGCCCGGACCCTGCATGTGCCCGCGAGAGACGGAACACGGATCCCGCTCACCGTCATCCACCACAAGGACCTGGAGCTGGACGGCGACAACCCGGTCCTGCTCACCGGCTACGGCTCCCATGGCATGTCCGATCTGCCTGAGTTCCGTCCCGAGATGCTCGCCTGGTACGAGCGCGGCGGCGTCTACGCCGTGGCGCACCTGCGCGGTGGCGGCGCCTACGGCCGGGAGTGGCACGAGGCCGGGCGCGGCCCGCGCAAGGAGACCACCATCACGGACTTCATCGACTGCGCCGAGCACCTCATCGCCCTGGGCTACACCCGGCCGGGACGGCTGGCGGGCGAGGGCGTCAGCGCCGGCGGCATCCCCACCGGCGGCGCGCTGGTGCGCCGGCCGGAGCTGTGGGCCGCCATGGCGATGCAGGTGCCGACGGTCAACGCCACACGGACCGAGTTCAGCGAGAACGGGCCGATCAACGTGCCGGAGTTCGGCAGCGTCACCACTGAGGATGGCCTGCGCGGCCTGCTGATCGCCGATGCCTACCTGCGGGTCGAGGACGGCGTGCCGTACCCGGCGGTGCTGCTGACGACCGGACGGCGCGACGCGCGGGTGCCGCCGTGGCAGCCGGCGAAGCTGGCCGCCCGCCTCCAGGCGGCCCGCGCCTCCGGCCGGCCGGTGCTGCTGCGTGTTGAGGAGCACGGCGGTCACGGCGCCGGCTCGACCCGAGAGCAGGAACATGCCCTGCTCGCTGATGTGCTGGCCTTCCTGTTGCACGCTTTCGAGGCGTCACGATGACTACGACTGAGCAGCGGGCCCTTGGTCATGTCGTGTTCGGCGAGCGCGGCGGCGACGGCTTCGGTGCTGGGCTGGACGTAGATGCCGGGGGAGCGTAGGTTCCGGTGGCCGGACAGGGCCATGAGCATCGAGGATGACCAGCCGTCCTCGCCCAGGTCGCTCAGCAGGGCGCCGTCGCCGAGAGCGGCCCGCAACTGGGCGTCACGCGAGCGGCCCAGCGCATGGCCGGCCGGTTCGCTGGACACGCCACCAGGCGGTTCCTTCATGTTCCCGGACACTCAAGATGAGGACGAGCGCATCATTCACCGTGAGGACGTGGTGGTGTGAGCAGATCCCGGCAGCGTGAAGCTGACGGGGTCTGCGCGTATGGGTTGGCGGCTTGATGTGCGCATCGGCAGCCGGTCGCGGAGGCCCGGGCTCAGCCGTGGATCGCGTCCGGCCAGGTCATTGATGAGTGGCCGCCTCTGTGAGTGGCGCGTTAGGAGATCGTGCTCCGTGACGCCACCGGCAGGTCTCCTCGGTCGAGTCGCGGCGAGGCCGCGGTCACGCGGCTAGGGCGGTAAGTACCCGTTGCCGCAGTAGCTCGTACTCCTCGCGACACCGGCGGGGCGGTCCTGGTGGCCGCTGCTGTACGTGACCACCGGCCACGACCTCGCCGGGTTGAAATTGATCGGATGTGAAGTCCACGTCGGTGCCGTCAGGCAGCCGATTCCAATAGTGGTTCCAGACCTTGACGCCATCGATATGAACCTCGCCAAGAATCAGGTCACCTCCGAGCAGGTCCTGCACTACCAGTGCCGTCGTCCCGCACTGGCTCCTTGCCGGGTTGTCGGGCCGCCACTGTTCACGGCCAACTGGATCGCAGGTGTCAGGCCCCCAGGCGGCCCGCAGTAGCGGCCGCAACAGTTCTACGTTCAGCATCCCGGGAGTGTCGCAGATAGGGGTGACAGATCCGCGGATTGACCGATCTGCACGTGCGTCTGGTCAGCCGAAAGGATGGGGTCGACGATCGCAGCCGCTTGGCGAGGGCGTCGTCGGTGAACAGTGGGTCGGAGCGGCCGGCCGGGCCGACGTGATGGGCGAGGTAGCTGGTGGTCTGTTGCAGGGTCATGCCGTTCTTGTGGCAGCGTTGCGCAGGTGACCATGAAGCACCGGCACCCGGGATGGAGACTTGCAGAACCCTCCTGGGTCAGGCCTTCAGGGCGGGTGGCTGCGGTGCGGCCCGAAGTTCCCGCAGGTCGGGGATGTGGTTGTACAGGCGTTCCGACGGAGACGCCCAGCAGTTCGCGATCGAGGTGAGCGAGCGCTCTGGATGGGGCGCCGCACGGACAGGGCCGTGCGGGTCAGGCAGGAGCGCTGGAACTGGGTTCCGGTGTGACCGCTTTCGCTGGCGCACGCCGCCGTGGCGGCCGCCGGAGCTGGGGATCGACAGTGCCGCGGTCCGCGAGGGGATGGGATTTCAAGATCCTTCTCTGGGGCCGATCAGCGGGTTCGGATGCAGGCGCACGTAGTCGGTCGCCGCCTGTGTGAACGCGCGTACGCGGGCGCTCTCAGCGGAGGTCAACCACACCAGCCGCCACTCGAACGGCCGGCCATCTTGGATCGGCACGTAGGTGACGTCCGGCCGTGAGTCGTAGCGGCGCGCGTGCGCGGGCACGACGAAGACGCCCTTGCCCGCCCCGATGAGCGCGAGCATCTCCTGGATGGTCCCGAACGTGAGGCCGCGCGGGATCGGCAGGCCGCCCGGGGTGGTGCGCGGCACCACCAGCGCGTCCACCTCGTCGGTGAACTCCCTGGGCCGCAGCACCCTGTCGCGGGCCAGGTCCTCCATCGATACCGACGCGCGGCGCGCGAACGGGTGCCGCGAGGAGACTGCCAGCATCGGCTGCTCGCGGAACAGGATCGGCCCCTCGGCCACCTCTGGCTCCAGTGACGGCGCGCCGACGAGCAGGACGTCGATCTGGTCGCTGTGCAGGAGCGAGGTGCCCCCGGCGTAGCGGCTCTCGGTGATCTCCACCTCGCACTCGGGGTAGCGGCTGTGGAAGAGATCGGAGACCTCGATGGCGAACTGGCCGACCGCGGTGCCCACGAACCCCACCCGCAGCACGCCGTCGATGCCCCTGCCCGCGGCGACGGCCCGGGCAATGCCGTCCTCGATTTGCTGGACGGCCGGCCGTACGTCGTCGAAGAGACGCTGACCGACGGGGGTGAGCGCGACCTGGCGGCTGGTGCGTTCGAACAGCGGGACGCCGATGCGGCGCTCGATCTTCTTGATCGTCTGGCTGACGCGGGCGGTGGAGACGTGCAACCGCTCCGCAGTGCGTCCGAAGTGCAGCTCCTCGGCGAGCATGAGGAAGATCTCCAAGTCCCGCCGCTCCACTCCGTGAACCTCCATGTTAACGATCGTTGCCGACACTCTCATTGTTGCCGACCCGGGCAAACAGCATCGTGGAGGCATGACAAACATGACTCTTGTTCTGGGCGGAACTGGCAAGACCGGGCGGCGTGTGGTCGAGCGGTTGACTGCGATGGACGTGCCGGTCCGGGTCGGCACCCGCTCCGGCGGCGTCCCCTTCGACTGGGCGGACCGCTCGACCTGGGCGCCCGCGCTTGAGGGGACCCGCACCGCGTACGTCTCCTACTACCCTGACCTGGCCGTCCCCGGCGCGGCCGACGACATCGCGGCCTTCACCGAGCTGGCCGGCTCGCGGCGGCTGGTGCTGCTGTCGGGCCGCGGCGAGGAGGAGGCGCAGCAGTGCGAGGAGATCCTGGCCGCCTCCGCGGCCGAGTGGACTGTGGTGCGCTGCAGCTGGTTCAACCAGAACTTCAGCGAGGGCTACATGCTCGCGCCCCTCCAGGAGGGAGACGTCTACCTCCCGGCGGGTGAGGTGCCCGAACCGTTCGTGGACGCCGACGACATCGCCGAGGTGGCGGTCGCCGCGCTCACCCGAGACGGGCACGCGGGGGAGACCTACGAGCTGACCGGGCCCAGGCTGCTGACGTTCGCCCAGGCCACCGCCGAGATCGCCGCGGCCGCCGGGCGCGGGATCCGCTACACGCAGATCCCGGTCGAGGCGTACGTGGAGCACGTGCCCGAGGACGTCGCCGGCTTCCTGGCCTACCTGTTCACGACGGTGCTCGACGGCCGCAACGCCTCGCTCGGCGACGGGGTCCAGCGCGTGCTGGGCCGCGAGCCGCGCGCCTTCGCCGACTTCGCCCGGGAGAGTGCGGCGACCGGAATCTGGAGCGTGTGATGAGATCAGCGCTCCTGCTCGCGGCCACCCTGGCTGCCGGCCTGATGGCCGGGCTGTTCGCCGGGTTCGCCTACGCGGTGATGCCGGGGCTGGCCGGGGCGGGTGACGCGATGTTCGTCGAGGCGATGAACCAGATCAACGTCGCCATCGTGAATCCGTTGTTCTTGCTGGTGTTCCTGGGCGGGCCGGTGCTCGGCCTGGTGGCGCTCGTCCTGGAGCGCCGCTGGACGGTTGCGGTCGGGTTCGCGCTGTCGGTGGTGATGTTGCTGGTCACCATGGCGGCGAACGTGCCGCTCAACGACGCGCTCGCCGCGGGCAAGGTGACGCGGTCCGGGTTCGAGGATCCCTGGAACACCTGGAACGTGGTGCGGGCGGTGGCCAGCACCGGCTCGCTGGTGGCCTTCAGCTGGGCGCTGCGGACCAGATGATCAATTCCAAGGGGTCGGTGGCTTCGCCGCGCGGGGCTGTGGCGGGCGGATCGGTTACCGCTTGAGGAGTTCGGCCAGCATGGCACTGGTCGCTTGGTCAACCGGTAGGAACGCCTCAAGTCGTAGTTCGGCGATGGTGACGTCGATGGCGGTGCCGAAATGGGTGAGCGTGGTGATGAGCGTCAGCTCCCGGCCGTCGCCTGGATCAGGTGCCCGCAGGCGCAGCGGTACGGCGAAGCCGAGGTGGTGCGGGGACTCGCGCGGACGTGGCGGTGCCAGGTCGGTGAGTTCGGAGGCCAGGCGTTGGAGCCGGTCGTCCGGGCTGCGTACGCTCTCGGCCTGGATGCGGTCGATGATGTGCTGCCAAGCACACCGCCGACCCCGTCCACCTCATGCGCGTGTTCGGCATCGGCGCCAGGACCCCATGAAGTACGTCTACGCCGCCCACCCCGAGAAGCGATCGAGCCTGCCCCGGTAGTGATTTCGCTGGGCGATTCCTGCCCCATCTGGCCCTTCCGGTTCGCATGTTGAGAGACTGATCTTCGTGGCAGAGCTTCCTGGGTTGCGCTCCCCGTCGGAGATGCGGGACTACCTCGTCCTCCAGTTGAACTCGGTACTGCGCCGCCCAGGGATGTATGGCGGAGAAGTGAGCGTTCGACTCGTCCTTGATCACCTGCTCCACCTCGAGCACAGCGACGAAGCCTGGGCCGAAGAACAGCGAGCTCTGGAGCTGCGCGGAGCCTGGACCTCGACCGGCGTGTCCGGGGCTTTCCGGAACTTGATCCCTGGTCCATACGAATCCGGGATGGCCGCTGTCTACTCGGAGTTCGCCCACGGCCGCGGCTGGCTGGAGGCTGACCGAACGTTGACAAGTGCTGAGTACGACCAGATGCGAACCCAGATCCCCACCTGGACCACACGCGACCGCTCGCTCAGCGAGGTGATCAACACCTTCGGGCCACCTTCCGTGCTGCTGGGCGGCAACAACCCCTACCACGGCAAGACCCTCGGCTACCTCACCGAACCCACAGAAATCCCGATGATCTTCTTTCATCTGTGGAACGGCGTTGATCCAGATGCCGAGTCGACCTGGCCTCCTCGCTACGACGAAGCCGTCCTCCTGGCGGTCCACTACGGCCCGGGCGACTTCAAAACCGGCTTCACCTTCACCCCGGAAGGCAGGAAGCGCCGTCCCACCGGCATCTGACCCAGAACGCCGCCGCCAGCCACCCAGCTTCGAACCCGCACCACCAAGTACCCTCAACACCACGTCGGCGTGTGAGTTCCCGCATGTCCACTGCCAGGAATCGACGAACCCACGCGCTTCAGGATTCGGCGGCATCGCCTACCACCACATCTCCGACACCTACGTGGCGCTGTTCTCCCGGTTCATCCCGTGCGGGGTGTGGGAGGCGGTGCACCTCATCGAAGGGCTGCTGGCCAACACCTCCGACATCCAGCCCTCCACCGTGCACGCCGACACCCAAGGCCAGAACTTCCCGGTCTTCACGCTGGCCACGTTGTTCGGGTTCGACCTGATGCCACGCATCCGCAACTTCAAAGACCTGATCTTCTTCCGCGCCTCCGAGAAGATCGCCTATCCGCACATCGACCAGCTGTTCGGCGAGAGCGGCCGCAACGTCATCGACTGGAAGCTGATCGACAAGCACTGGGTCGACCTGATGCAGGTGGCCATCTCGATCAGCGAGGGCCGCCTGTACTCGGCCACGCTGATGCGGCGGCTGCGGTCCAACTCCCGCAAGAACCGCGTCTACAAGGCCTTCCGCGAGGTCGGCGGCAGCGTGCGCACCGTCGCGCTGCTGCGGTACCCGGCCGACCCCGCGCTGCGAGCGCGCGTCACCGCGGCGACCAACAAGGTCGAGTCCTACAACGGATTCTCCAAGTGGCTCGGCTTCGGCGGGGTGCTGGCCGACAACGACCCCGAAGAGCAGGAGAAACTGATCAAGATCAGCACCCTGCTGGCCGACCTGGTCGTCTTCCACAACGCCCTGGACATCTCCGACGTCGTGCGGCAGTTGGTCGCCGAGGGCTGGCAGATCACCGCCGACCAGCTTCACCTGCAGAGCCGTGTACGGCTAACCATCCACAGCAGGACGTGCTGAGGATCCCTCATACAGATGGTCCTCCGGCTCCTGTCCGAAAGAAGCGGGCGGTGTCGTCATCGGCGGGAAAGTACGCCTCGACGGCGATCTCCTCCAGTGTGACGTCGAAGGCGGCGCCGAACGTCGTGACCGTGTTGATGAAACACAGCTCCACCCCGCGATGACGGATGCGGATGGGCAGCGCGATGTCGGCGGGATTGAGCGGCGCCGGATCCCCTTCGGGTCCGTACGACAGCAGTTCCTCATACAGCGCGCTCAGCTCAGCATCACCCGCCTGCGCCACCTGGCGGGCGAGCCGGGGCAGTAGATAGCCGCGGACCTGCCCGAGGTTGCGCAGCCGCGGCGCGAACCCGCCCGGATGCAGGCCCAGCCGCATCATGTTGACCGGCGGCCGCAGCAACGACGCATCGACGTTCTCCAGGAAGACGTCAATCGCTCTGTTGGCCAGCAGCAGGTTCCAGCGGCGGTCCACGGCCAGCGCCGGATACGGCTCGTGCCCCCGCAGGATCTGCTCCAGGACCTCCCGCGCCGACGCCAGGTGCGGATCGTCCAGCGGCCGCTCCCGGACGACGGGCGCGTGCCCGGCCGCCACTAGCAGGCGGTTGCGTTCCCGCAACGGCACGCCCAGATTCTCGGCCAGACGCAACACCATCGCGCTGCTGGGAATGGTCCGTCCCGTCTCCACGAAGCTGACGTGCCGGGCGGACACCTCCGCCTGGATCGCCAGATCGAGCTGGCTGAGCCCTCTGCGGTGACGCCACTCGCGCAGCAGCTCGCCGACCGGCCGATCTTGCACCATGCGGCGATTATGGCCCCGCCTGGTCGATCACCGCGATTACATGACATGTAATCGACAGGGCCGGGCGGCTGCTGGAACGGTGGCCGCATGAGCGAAAGCAGCAAGGCCGCACGCAACAAGCAACTCGCCGTCCATGGCTTCACCGAGTTCGCGGCGGGCAACATCGATGTGCTCCGCACCCTCCTGCACGAGAACTTCATCGAGCACAGCCCGGGAAACCCCTCCGGGCGGGAGCCGTTCATCGCGTTCACCGCCGCCGCGCCGGTGGCCCGCGCCAGGCTCGAGCTCAAACGGGTCATTGCCGACGACGATTACGTGGTGATGCACTACCACATGGCCACGGACGACGACCCGCGCGGCATCGCAGTCGTCGACATTTGGCGGCTGGTCGACGGGCAGATCGTCGAGCACTGGGATGTCGTCCAGCCGGTGCCGGAAGCGGCGCAGGTTCCCCACGGGATGTTCTGAGCGGACGGTACGAGGCAGATATCCACCCTGATCGAGATCGATGCCCCGGCGATGGCGGTCTGGTCGGCCCCGACCAGGCCGCACCGCCTTGGTTCGCGCAGAGCCATCCCTCAGCTGCGCACGTTTACTCGTTCCTCCGTCTGCACGATCAGAGGTACGCCGACACGAGTTCCTCCGCCGCGGGCGCTGGAAGGCTGATGTGGACTGCCCGACGCCGCTCGCCGGCGACAGTGACGGGGAAGGTTCATCAGCGAAAGCTGATCGCCAGGGTCGAGGTCGTCGACGACACCGCCAGCGCCCTGCGCATCATCGACCTCTTCGACCAACTGGTCGAGCCCGATGCTGTGCGGCCGGCCGTCGTCCGGGCGGCCGCAGCGATGGCCGGCTGCCCTGCGGGCCTGCACGACGCAGGGCGGGGCTGAGCCGCCGGTGCAACGCCTACGGGCCCTCGCTCGATGGCCACCCGAACATCACGGTGTACTTCTCCCGGATGTACTCCCGCTCGGACTCGGCCATCCCGGCGAAGAAGGCGAACAACGCCGCCCCATGCCCCGAGGGGTTGTAGATGCCCTGCAACGGGCCGCTCAGTAGCTCCAGCTCGATGTCGTGGCGACGAAGTTAACCTCCGCTTCGACCTCGGCTTCCTCCACTCAGAATACGCGCGGGCCGGGACGCAGATCCCCGACCTGAGCTCCATCGGCATCTGCACCATGACGGAGGCCGTCCGCTTTCTGCCCGCCGCCCCGCGCACGCTGGCCGGCTGCTGCGCGGTCGCCGACATCCCGCTCGGCAAACACCACGACGCGCTCATCGACGCCCGTGCCGCCGCCGAGCTCTTGCGGCACTACCTCGCTCTGGCCCACCCGGAATCGCCGTGGGGCGCCTGCCTCACGGCTGCCTTCGCAACCGCCTGGCCGGCCGTTTCCCGCGGCGCCGCCAATCTCGTACGGCGAGGCGCTTCGGCCGAGCGCGACAGCCACTTCCTGGCCCGGCTCCTCGATCGGCTGCCTCGCGCGTGCGACACCGTCCAGGCCGACCCGTACTTCGCGCTGCTCGACCAGGTGCTTCTCGATCATCACATCTCAGCGACCGAAGCCGACATGCTGATCGCCTTGGCCGCACGTTTGGATCTCAGCCGCGCCGACGCCCTCCGTCTACACCACGACTACTTGAGCGCGTTGGCCCATGCAGCCAAGGCGGACGGCGTCGTCACGGCCGCTGAACGCCACGAACTCGACCTGGTCGCCGCCTTGCTCGGTCTGCCTCCCGCTGCGGTGGAGCAGGCCCTGGCCACCGCCGCCCCACCTCAGCACCTCACCACCGCCGGCGGCTTCCGCCTTCAACCCGGGGATCTCGTGGTCTTCACGGGAGATATAGCAGGAGGCCGCGAGAGCTGGGAAGAACGAGCCCGCCAGGCGGGCTGCGTTCCCCACTCCACCGTCACCAAGCGGGTCCGACTGCTGGTTGCCGCGGACCCCGACACCATGTCCGGTAAGGCCCGCAAGGCCCGCGCCTACAGCATCCCCATCGTGACGCCGGACGCCTTCGCCCGGTTGGCCTCTGCAGATGATCGTTAGCGGACGCGCAAACGCTACGCAGCCTGGAGAAGAGCGCTGCCCACGCATCGACTGCCGTGACCACTCCGCGACCCGCCCAGAGAGGTGAGTGGGCTCACCACGATCCGCCTCGGCGAAGAGAGCGACCCGACCAAGGGCTGGCTACGCATCACTTCTGATCGCCGCAAACTCGCCGGCCGCCCGCCGACGTCCACCATGCCCGCGGAGTTCGGCCTGCTGCACGACGATGCTGGGCGCCCGTTGCCGTCCTTGGTCGCCGCTGCCCGTACGTCACGATGTCAGCGTCCGCGCGCGACCCGCGAGTTACAGGTGACAGTGGCGTGCCTGGCCCGGACAACCGCACCAGGTCGCGCAGGCGCGTCAGATCGCGTTGGCGCGGGCGATGCCGCCGAGCCAGGTGAGGCTGGGTTTGGGGTGGCGTTCGAAGGTTCCGCGGTCCACGGCGATGAGGCCGAAGGTGGGATCCCAGCGTCCCCATTCGAAGTTGTCGAGCAAGCTCCAGTGCAGATAGCCGCGTACGTCGATGCCGTCGTCCATCGCGTCGCGCAGATGCCGCAGCGCCTCGCCGGTGTAGGCGATGCGGCGCTGGTCGTCGCTCGTGGCGATCCCGTTCTCGGTCACGACGATGGGGACGCCGCCGACGACGTCATGGGTGTGCCGCACGGCGATGCCGAGGGCGTCCGGCCGGTAGGCCCAGCCCATGATGGTGTTGTCCGGGTGTTCGGGATGCGGAACGATGCCGTTCTCGTCGACGGGCTGGCTGGTGTAGGACTGCACGCCGACGAAGTCGTCGTCGCGTGCCGGTTCGAGGTACATGTCCTCCCAGATGTGCTGCGCTTCGGCGTGCTTGCTCTCACCGCCAGGAGCGGGGACGAGCGCCTGGTTGGCGACCGTCCATCCCACCTTGGCGCCGGTCGCCTCGCGTACGAGGGGAGCGACTGCGCGGTGGGCGGCGATGAGGGCTTCCCCGATCTCGACGTCGGGCAGGGCGCCGACGCGCTGGTACTCCTTCCCTTCAGCGACCCGCCGCAGCTGGCCGTGGTTGACCGCCAGGACGTTCGGCTCGTTGATCGTGCACACCCACTCGACGCCGCCCAGGATCGTGCACGCCTGCTCGACATAGCGGGAGAACGACTCGACGGCACCCCTGCCGAGCCACGCGCCTCTTTCTCCGAACCAGAGCGGATGCGTGAAATGGTGCAGGGTCACGACCGGGTTGATGCCCAGCCGGTCAGCCGTGTCGATCATGCGGCGATAATGAGCGAGCTGGGCCTTCGAGAACTTGCCGGGGCTCGGCTCGATACGGGACCACTCGATGCTGAACCGGTAGGCGTTCAGGCCCGCGTCGGCGAGCAGGCGCATGTCCTCCTGGTAGCGGTGGTAGCTGTCGACCGCGTCCCCGCTGAACTGGACGCCATGCTCCGCGGCGGCATGTTCCAGCTGCCAGAAGTCGTTGTTGAGGTTGTTTCCTTCCACCTGGTGAGCGGCGGTCGCGGCTCCCCAGAGGAAGCCCTGCGGAAATGATCGGGACACCGGTCTCCTTTCAATACGATGTTGCTGGTGGGACAGGTCTCAGGCGGAACGGCTGGCCGTCATGAGGGCTTGGAGCGCGTCCGTGGAGATGTCCAGGCCTGAGATGCCGATGAACTGACGCATGGTCATGGACGCGATCATCGCCAGCTGTTCCTCGGTGACCGGCGCGCCCGTGAGGCCGAGCGTGTCCATCACGTCCGGGCCTACCTGGGGATGCTCGAACCACACGCCCACGGGGGTGTCCATGGTCAGCTCGACGGCGACGTGCTCACCCTCGAGCGTGAGGGCCGAGGACCGCAGCACGGTGTTCGCGTCGGCGCACACGTCGATGCGGTAGTCGCCCGGGGCCACGACCCAGCGGCCGGCGGCGATGTCCCAGTAGGCGAACGCTCGCCGGGGAAGGTCGATCTCCACGGTCCTCGTCTCGCCGGGTTCGAGCTGGACCTTCGCGCAGCCTCGGAGCTCCCGCACCGGCCGCCGGACGGGTCCGGCTTCGGTCGACACGTAGACCTGGACGACGTGCTTGCCGGCCCGGTCGCCCGTGTTGGCCACCTCGACGTGCGCGGTCGCGCTGTCCACGCCGGTTCGGGTGATGCTCAGTGCCCGCGTCTCGAAGGTGGTGTACGACAGGCCGTGCCCGAACGGGTACCTCACGGGCATTCCCGAGGTGGCGAAGTACCGGTAACCGACCAGGACGCCTTCGCCGTAGCGCACGTGCCCCTGCTCGCCCGGGAAGTTCAGCCAGCTCGGGTGGTCCTGGAGCTGGATCGGGATGGTTTCGGCCAGATGTCCGGACGGGTTGACTCGGCCGAAGAGGATGTCGGCGAGAGCGCGCCCGCCTCCCTGGCCGAGCAGGAAGCCCTCAAGGATGGCGTCCACCTCGTCGTGCCACCCTTCGAGGGAGACGATTCCGCCGTTGGCCAGCACGACGACCGTGCGGCGCGCGGCGGCCGCGACCTCGCGGATGAGCTCGACCTGCGGCGAGGGAAGGTCGATGGTGTCGCGATCGAATCCCTCCGACTCCCGCTCCTCGCTCAGGCCGGCGAACACCACCGCGATGTCGGCGCGACGGGCCGCGGCGATCGCGTCGCCGACGAGCCGCTCGTCCCGTGGTCCGTCGACCGTGAACCCGGGCGCGTAGCTGACGGTCACTCCCTGCTCGGCCGCGATCGCCTGGATCTCGTCGAGGGGCTGGTCGACGCGCGGGGGGTTGACGTGCGCGCTGCCGCCGCCCTGATAGCGCGGCTGTCCGGCGAACGCGCCGATGACCGCGACGCGGGCGCCTGCCGGGATGGGCAGGACCTGATGCTCGTTTCGCAGCAGCACCGCACACTCCTGCGCGATCTGCCGGGCGATCTCGTGGTGCGCGTCCTCGTCGACCGTGACGGCGGACGTCACCTTGCGCCGCGCCAGCGCGGCGATCCGGGCGACACTCGCATCGACGTCGGATTCCGAGATATCGCCGGATCGGAGGGCTTCGATCACTTCGGCGTCGTGCCCCATGGCACCACCGGGCATCTCCAGGTCGAGTCCCGCTTTCAGGGCCGTGACCCGGTCGGTCACCGCGCTCCAGTCCGAGACGACGACCCCGTCGAAGCCCCACTCGTCGCGGAGGACCTCGGTGAGCAGCCATCGGTTCTCCGAGGCGGCCACGCCGTTGATCTTGTTGTAGGACGCCATCACCGTGGCCGGGCGCGCCTCGGTGACGACGCGTTCGAACGCCGGCAGGTAGATCTCGCGGAGCGTGCGCTCGTCGACGTCGGAGCTGATCGTCTGCCGGTTGGTCTCCTGGTTGTTCGCGGCGAAGTGCTTCACCGACACCCCCGGCCCTTCGGCTTGCAGAGCGCGGGTGAAGGCGGCCCCGAGCACGCCGGACAGATGCGGGTCCTCGGAGTAGTACTCGAAGTTCCGGCCGCACAGCGGGGAGCGCTTGATGTTGACGCCGGGGCCCAGAACGACATCGACGCCCTGGGCGGCCGCCTCCCTGCCCAGCGCGGCGCCGAGTCGCGCCGCGGTGTCCGGATCCCAGCTGGAGCCGATCGCGACGCCGGGCGGGAAGCAGGTCGCCTTGTCGCTGTCGAACAGCGCGAGGTTGTCGTGCCGGCCGGACTGGTGGCGCAGACCGTAGGGCCCGTCGGCCATCGAGATCGCGGCGATGCCGGCTTCCTCCAGTGCCTCGGTCTTCCAGAAGTTCCTGCCGGACAGGAGTCTCGCCTTCCGCTCTGCGGAGATTCCGGCGAGCGGGGCGGTGTCGTGGTGAGCGGTCATCGTTCCTGTCTGTCTGCGGTGCTGTCGGACGTCTACCTGTGGTGCTATCGAACGGCGCGGATGCGCCAGGCCGAGAGGCTGGCCCCGAGGGCCACCACCGCGCCGACCAGGAACAGGGCTGTGTAGTTCTTGCCACCGCCGATGAGCAGGATGACCGGCGCGAAGATCGGGGCGATGGCGCTGGAGGTGGTGTTCGCGACGTAGTAGATGCCCATCCACCGGCCCGCTTCGGCGCTGTCCGGGATCACATCACTGGCCAGGGCCAGGTCGACGGAGCCGAACAGTCCCGCCGCGGCGAGGATGAAGACGACGGCGGTCGCGAAGAGCGGGATACCGCCCGCGAAAGCCATGATGATCAGACCGGTCGCGGAGAGCGCGGTGGAGAGGTAGATGAACACCTTGCGCCGCTTCAGCCGGTCGGAGAGGATCCCGCCGACGATCGCGAAGGAGGTGGTCACGAGAATGCCGATCCCCCCGACGAACGCCAGTTGCTGCCCGGCTTCTTCCGGGACGAGGCCGAGCCGGTCGAGCAGGAAGTACAGCTGGTAGGTGCTCAGAAAGGTCAGCCCCACCTGCATGAGGAAACGGCCGAGCCATACCAGGGCGAAGTCGCGATGCTCGCGCGGATTGAACACCAGCAGGCGGAACACCGCCGACAGGGCGAACTGGTCCGTCGTGGCCGGGGCCGGGCGGTCGGGGATGGTGAAGGCGTAGACCACGAACAGGGCCGCGTACACGGAGATGGGGAACAGGAACAGCAGCAGCAGGTCGCCGGTGAGCATGCCTCCGACGAGGGTCGCCGCGACACCCCGAGCTGGCCGGCGACTCCCACCAGGGCACCGACCGTTCCGCGCTGGCTGGAGGGGATCGTCTCCGCGAGTACGGGGTTCATGGCGCCCAAAGCGCATCCCACACCCATGCCGTACAGGGCCCACCCGACGCCGATCATCGGCGTGCTCGTCGCCGAAGCCATGAGCACGCCGCTGGTTACGCATACGACGATCCCTGCAACGATCCAAGGGCGTCGCCGCCCCCATCGCAGCCGGGTCCGGTCGGACAGGACGCCGAACAGCGGCCCGGTCACCAGATTGATCACAGCGGAGATCCCGAAGATGACGCCGAGGGCCGTCTCCTTCCCCTGCGGATCCACTAGCTGCACCTTGTAGGCGACGGCGAAGAGCGTCGGGGTGAGCAGCGCGAAGCTGCCGGCCAACATCGTGATCGCATAGACGGAGATCAACCACTTCGACGCGGGAGGTGGCTCGGGTTGGACGTCGGTGGCGACGGGACCGTCCGGGCCGAGCTCGCCGGCGACGTCGATCGGTGTGGGGTCTGGGGGATGGAGGGTCATGGTGCGGCTCCCTTGCCGTCTCGGCGAAGGTGGACGGTGCGGCTATGCGAGGACGAGCTCGGGAACGTCGATCGTCCTCGTGTGCCGGATGTCGGCGCTGGACAGGCCGAGCAGGAGGGTGACCTCGCCCGCTTCGACGCCGCGCCGGCCGTCCGGCCAGGTGTAGGCGAGGCGCTCCAGCGGTACGACCATGCCGATGTCCTGGTTCGCCCCGGCCTCGACAGGCACCCGTGCGAAATCGACGAGCTGACGAACGGGACGCACCACGCTTCCGGCCTCGTCCCGTGCGTAGAGCTGCACCACCGCGGTGCCGGCCCTCGGCCCGGTGTTGTGCACCGTGGCGTGGACGCGGACCACGTCTCCCTCCAGGCGTGCCTCTTCCAGCGTGAGGTCGAAGGAGGTGTAGGTGAGTCCGTGGCCGAACGGGTAGAGGGGGCTGCTGTCCGGCAGGTCGATGTAGCCGTGGCGGGGCAGTGTCGGATGGTCGTGTCCGCTGCCGGCAGGATGGCCGTGGTACATCGGGATCTGGCCGAGATGGCGAGGGAACGTCGAGGGAGTGCGACCGCCCGGCTCGGTCACCCCGTACAGCACGTCGGCGATCGTCGCGCCGGCGACGTGGCCCAGCAGCGGCGCGAGGAGCACCGCCGCGGAAGCCCGGTGCACGGGCTCGATCAGCAGGGGCCGCCCGGAGATGACGACGGTGACGACGCGCTTGCCCGCGGCGTGCAGCGTCTCGACCAGCGCGGTCTGGTTGCCGGGCAGGGCTGGGTTCGCGGTGGTCCGGCCCTCGCCGGCTGTGTGGTTGCCGACCCACCCGGTCCGCTCGCCCACGACCGCGATCACCACGTCCGCGTCCGCGGCCGCAGCTTCGACGGCCGAGCTGTCGATGGCCGGCGCGTCCGCCTCCAGGCTGCCCAGTGGGTGGTACGCCACCTTCGGGTCGAGCGCGCGGACGGCTTCGAGGACGGTCAGGGCATCCGGGTGGAGGCGCCGCGCGCCCTCCTCGAAGACCGGCTCGATACCGGGCAGCTTCGTCTGGAACAGGTCGGGAAACACGTCGGGCGAGGTCTGCACGCCGGGCACCTGGCCAGCCGCGATGCGGGCGATCGCCTGCGGGAATTCGGCGTCGGCGACTGAGGAGTAGGAGCCGAAGTGGATGCGGATCTCGTCCGCGACCGGCCCGACGACGGCGACCCTGACGCTGCCCGGAGCCAGCGGGAGGATGCCGTCGTTGGCGAGCAGGGTGATGCCGGCGTTGGCCACCGCGCGCGCCTGCTCGTCCGCCTCGGCCGCACCGATGGCGCGTGCTTCGGCGGGAGGCGTGGACTGGATCTCCGGGATGAGCCCGAACCGGGCCTTGAGCTGGAGGACGCGCTCGACGGCGCGGTCGAGGACCTCCTCCGGAAGGGTGCCGTCCTCGACCAGCGGCCGGAGATGACTGGTCATGGGGGCGCTCGGCAGCTCCACGTCGAGCCCGGCGCTGAGCGCCTGGGCCGCGGCGTGCCCCGGGGTCGCCGCGGCCCGGTACGTCTTGTGCAGCATGGTGACCGAGTCGTAGTCGCTCACCACGAGACCGTCGAAACCGAGTTGCCCGCGCAGCAGCTCTGTCAGCAGCCACCTGTTGGCGGCCGCGGGGATGCCGTCGATCTCGTTGTAGGAGTTCATGATCACGGACAGTCCGGCTTCGGCGATTGCCCGCCGGAACGGCTCCGCGTACACGTCGGTCAGCTCTCGCCGGCCGAGTTGGGTGGCGGCCTGGTTGAGCGCGCCCAGTGAGGATCCGTAGCCGAGGAAGTGCTTGCCGGTGGCGAGCATGCCGGTCTCACCGCTGTCGCCCTGGACGCCGCGGATGAACCCGATGCCCATGCGTGCGACCAGCTCAGGGTCCTCGCCGTAGGTCTCGTGGACGCGGCCCCACCGGATGTCCCTCGCAAGATCCAGGAGGGGAGAGAAGAACAGGTGGATGCCGACTGAGCGAGCCTGCCGTCCGGCGATCTGGCCCACTGCCCCGGAGGTTGCGGGATCCCAGCTCGCCGCCTGTCCCCAGGGCGTCGTGAACTGGTGGCCCTGCGGGTGGACGAGCCCGTTGACGCCTTCGGCGTGGATCAGTACTCCGATGCCGAACGGGCTCACCTCTCGCGCGACCTCCTGGAACCTGACGAGGTCACGGCGGAGTCGCTCGATGTCCTGGTCGAGCTGCCAGCCCAGCGACAGGTGCCCGACCCCGTGCGGCCGGACCAGCGGGAGACGGTCGATCTCGTACGGGAACCCCTTCGAAAGGTCCGGGGGAGGGTTGGCGGGGTCCCGGAGTTTCTCGAAGTCCACGAGGTCCATGGGCACGACACCCTGTATCTGACCGATCTTCTGGTCGAGGTCCATGCGCGTGACGAGCTGACGAATATCGGTCATGATCTGCGGAGTCCTTGGGTCGGGCTGGATGCCGCTCTGAGCGGTGACGAGGGCAGACGGCGAATCGTCTGGCAGGCCAGGGAACTGGCTGTCATCGTTGCTTGGAACTTTCCGCGCGCTTTCGCGTGCAAGCTTGCCCGGTACCGTAGCTGCCTCAACTTTCACAAACAAGTACTTGCGCGCGAAAGTTGAGCGACCTACAGTGAGGCCCCCTGCCGCCTCGGAGGGGTTGTCCATGCCGTCTGTGAACCGCTTGCCCATGCGAGCGCTACGCCGTGCTCCCGACATCGATCTCGACGGAACGTGGGAATTCCGGCTCCTGCCGTATGAGAAGGAGTGGAGGAACGTCGAGGTACCGGAACTGTGGACCATGCGGGAGAAGAACGATCCGCCGCATTACCTGAACGTCGCGATGCCGTTCGACGAGGCGCCTCCGGTGGTCCCGAAGCACAATCCGATCGGTGTCTACCGTCGGAGCGTGGACCTGGTGCCATCATCAGGTCGCCGGACGATCCTGCACGTCGGCGCCGCCGAAGGCCATCTGACGGTCACGGTCAACGGCCAGGTCATGGGCACCAGCACCGACTCGCATCTCGCCGCCGAGTTCGACATCACCGACGTCGTCATGGCGGGCTCCAACACCATCGAACTCGCGGTCGCCAAATGGTCGCCGGTCACCTACCTGGAAGACCAGGACCATTGGTGGCAATCCGGCCTCTCCCGGTCGGTGTTTCTCTACACCGTGCCGGAAGTGCACCTGGCCGACGTGGCCGTAGTGGCAGACCATGAGGCCGGGCGGGGTCACTTGAAGGTCACAGTGGCCACAACTGGACTGGATCATCTTCGAGAAGTCGGGTGGTCGGCACGGATCGGCGTGCTCGGCCGGACGGAGACGCGCCCGATCAACCCGCGCGTGGTCGAATCCGGCTTCACGCCGCCGTTGTCCGATCGCTCCCAGCGGCCTGAGCCGCTGGGAATCCCCGACGGCTTGATGGATCTGTTCAGCCTGAAGCCGGCCGGCGCGCCCATCGCCGAGGAACTGCGCCCGACGGCCGAGCGCATGATGCCGCCACGGGCGAAGGCCGGCACCGCGGTGTTCACGATCGACGCCCTCGACGTCGCTCCCTGGACGGCCGAGACGCCGCATCTGGAGGACCTCCTGGTCGAGCTGATCTCGCCCGAGGGCGAGGCCGTGGACGCGGCTCGGTTGCGGATCGGCTTCCGGCGCGTCCGCATCGAGGGGCGCGACCTGCTGGTCAACGGCGAGCGGGTGCTCATCCAAGGCGTCAACCGCCACGACGTGGACTCGCGCACCGGCCGTGTCATCTCACGCGAGCTGATGCTGGCCGAGCTGTCCCTGCTCAAGCGGTTCAACGTCAACGCGATCCGCACCTCGCACTACCCCAACGACCCGGTCTTCCTCGACCTGTGCGACGAGATCGGCTTCTATGTCGTCGACGAGGCCGACATCGAGGGGCACGCCTTCACCACCACGCTCGCCCACGACCCGCGTTACCTGCCCGAGTTCGTCGAGCGGGTCTCACGCATGGTGCTGCGCGACCGCAACCACCCCTCGGTGATCATCTGGTCGCTCGGCAACGAGACCGGTTACGGGCCCAATCATGATGCCGCCGCCGCCTGGGTGCGCGGCGCCGACCCGACCCGTCCCCTGCACTACGAAGGCGCGATCGCGGGGGACTGGCACGCCGGTCACGCGGCCAGCGACCTGGTCTGCCCGATGTATCCCTCGTTCGAGGCCCTCACGGCGTTCTCGGCCGATCCGCGAGCCGATCGACCGGTCATCTTGTGCGAGTACGCCTACTCGCAGGGGAACTCGACCGGAGGACTGGCGGAATACTGGCGGCTGTTCGAGGGCCTGCCGGGTCTGCAGGGCGGCTTCATCTGGGAATTCAAGGACCACGCGCTCGACCCCGACGGTGACGGCCACTACCGCTACGGCGGCGACTTCGGGGACGAGCCCAACGACGGCACCACCCTCCTCAACGGCGTGGTCTTCCCCGACCTCACCCCCAAGCCGGCTCTGTACGAGGCGCGCGGCTTGTTCAGCCCGATTCGCCTCACTTCCGGCGCGGAGGAGGCGCGGGCCGGAACGCTGCGGCTGCGCAACCGGCAGACCTTCGCCGACCTCAGCGCCTACGACCTGCAGATGCGCGTGGAAGCCGAAGCCGGTCCGGCAGCCGTGGTCACGCTCACCGCGCCGCCGGTCGCGCCGGGCGCGGAGGCCGCCATCGAGGTGCCCGATGCGATCCGCGCTCTGCTCGACACGGCTCTAGCCCTGACGGTGACCGTGCACACCCGCCGGGACTCCGTCTGGGCGCCGGCGGGCACGGAGCTCGCCGCCCACCAGATCACCTTCCCCCGTCAACTGCCGCGCCTTCCGCGCGGTACCGGCACCGCCCCGGCCGAGCTGCGGCATCCGCTACTGCGCCGGACGCCACGACTGTCCCTGTGGCGGGCGCTCACCGACAACGACCAGTCCATCGCGCTGGACAACCGGTTCGTCCGCTCCGGCTTCTTCCAGCTCACCCCGATCGACGTCCACACCGACGCGGCGACGACCACCATTCGCTACCGCGCGGCCTTCGGCGACGAGGTCGTGCACACCCGTACCGTCACCGTGCTGGGCGAGGGCGACTACCTGCTGGCCGAGCACGTGACCCTGCCGGAAGGCGACAGGCTGCGGGTGGGCATGGACTTCGAGCTCGTCGAGGGCTTTGAACAGGCACGCTGGGTGGGCCTGGGGCCGTGGGAGAACTACCCCGACCGGCGAGCCTCGGCCCTGCTCGGCGCGTGGGAGAGCCCCATCGACGAGCTTGCCGTGCCGTACCTGAAACCACAGGAGAACGGCACCCGCGGGGAGGTCACCGAACTGCTGGTGTCCGGCCCCGCCGGAACCGTGCGGACCGTGCACGCGACGCCCCTGCACATGAACGTGAGCCGTCACTCGACCAGCGAGCTGGAGACGGCCGGCCACTGGTGGGAACTGCAGCCGAGCGGCAAAACCGTCGTCCATCTCGACGTCGCCCACCGCGGTGTCGGCACCGGACTGCTGGGCCCGGACACCCGGCCCGCGTATCGACTGTCACAACGTGAGTACGCCTGGCAGTGGCGCCTGACGCTTTCAACTGCCGATGGTGGCGGTGCGTAGACAAGGTCATGTCCGATTTCGTGAGAGGATGGGGGAGCTTACGCGTGCAAGCCCTGTCGCAGTCAGAGGTGAAATTTCCCGTGACGGAGCGCAGAAGGCGCGTCACCGCCACCGACGTGGCCCGCTCGCTGGGGTTGTCCCGCGCCACCGTGGGATACGTCTTGAACAACACTCCCGGGCAGAGCATCCCCGCCGCCACCCGTGAGCGGGTCATGGCCGAGGCCGCGCGCCTGGGTTACCGGCCGCACCGGGCCGCCCAGGCCCTCGCCAGCGGACGCAGCATGATCATCCTGCTGGTGCTGCCCGACTGGCCGATGGAACACAGCCTGCGCCAGAACCTGGAGACCGCCTCCCGCCTCCTCGACGACGCCGGCTACGCCCTGGTGACCTACACCCGCCACGAAGGCGGCCAGGCCCGGCCCCTGTGGGAGTTGCTCAACCCGGACGTAGTCATCGCCTGGACGTCCATCACCGCCGCCGAGCGCACCTCCATGCAGGCCAGCGGCATCACTAAGATCCTTCCAGTGTTGCAGCAGGAGCGGTCCGCACTGGCCTCGCCGACGCTCACCGCAGGCACTCACCTGCAGATCCATCATCTGCACGAACAAGGCCACCGGCGGCTCGCCTTCGCAACCAGCGTCAACGAGCGCTTCTCCCTGCTGTCCCAAGGACGTGCGGAGGCGGCGCGAGAGGCGGCCGACCGGGTCGGCGTCGACCTGCTCGACGTCCGCCCAGTCGATCACCGCGATGGCAGTGTCGCGGAAGCCGTACGGGAATGGCATGCGGAAGGCGTCACGGCCGTGGCCGCCTTCAACGACGACATCGCCGCGATGACCGTGGCCGCCGCACTGCGGGCCGGTCTGTCCGTCCCCGACGACCTGGCCGTCATCGGTCACGACGACACGCCGATGGCGAGCATGCTCTACCCGTCGCTCTCCAGCGTGAGCATCGACAGCGTCGGCCTCGGCCGTTACCTCGCGAATCAGGCCCTGCACGCGGCCGAGGACCGTCCCTTGCCTGAAGCGCCGCCAGACCTGCACGCCGCCATCGTGGTCCGCGAGTCAACCCGGCGGTAGGAGCCGCACAATGACGACGACACCCATCATCGCCGGGTTCCACCCCGACCCGACCATCTGCCGGGCGGGAGACCCCTACTACATCGCCAGCTCCAGCTTCGAGTTCGCGCCAGGGGTGCCGATCCACCGCAGCACCGACCTGGTGACCTGGACGCTGGTGACCAACGCGCTGCAGCGTCCCGACCAGTTGAATGTCCATACCGCCCCGGCGAGCACAGGAGTGTACGCACCGACGCTTCGCCACCACGGGGAGAAGTTCTGGCTTGTCACGACGAACGTGGTGGACATCCACCGTGGCCAGCTGATCGTCTCGGCTGATGACCCCGCGGGCCCGTGGTCGGAGCCGGTCTACGTGGATGGCGCCATCGGTATCGACCCGGACCTCGCCTGGGACGAGGCCGGGACCTGTCACCTCACCTGGGCGTCGGCCGCGCCTGAGCTGACCGGCATCACCAGCGCGCCGATCGACCCCGCGACGGGCAAGATGCTCGCTCCGCCACGGTTGCTCTGGCTCGGCACTGGGCTGGCGTATCCGGAGGGGCCCCACCTTTACCGGCGTGACGGCTGGTGGTATCTCATGCTCGCGGAAGGCGGAACGGAGCGGGGGCATGCGGTGACCATCGCGCGTTCCCGTTCACTGCACGAGCCCTTCGAGGCGGCACCGACCAATCCGATCCTCACTCATCGCAGCACGAGCCATCGCGTGCAGAACACCGGCCATGCCGACCTGGTCCAGTTGGCCGACGGCTCGTGGGCGATGGTGTATCTCGGGGTGCGCCCCCGTGGCCAGAGCCCCATGTTCCACGTCAACGGTCGTGAGACGTTCATCGCGGGCGTGGAGTGGGTTGACGGCTGGCCTGTGGTCGATGAGGACCGCTTCACCCCGGTTCCGCCGGACCACTCGTTCGTCGATCGGTTCGCCTCCTCCGAACTCGACCAGCGCTGGGTGTCGCCGAACCTGTTCCCGCACACGTTCGCCAGGTGGCAGGCGCCCGGCCGCCTCGTGCTGACAGCGCCTGCCAAGGGCGGCCCGAGGCCGGTGCTGGCGGCGCGGGCACGAGACCTCGAATGGACCGCGGAGGCCCGGCTCGACACCTCCAGGGGCACCGGGCGCCTCCTTGTCGGCATCGACGACTCCCACTGGTACGGGCTCACGGCCGACGCCGAGACGGTCGAGGCCAGCGTGGTCATCGGACCCGCCAGCACGACCATCGCGCGGGTGCCGGTCCCCCCGGGCGACAGCGTGAAGCTGCGCATCTCGGTCCGGGAACCCGCGGCGGGCGGTCTCATGCCGCCGCCGGAGCCCGACCTCGTGGAACTGGCCATCCTTGCCGCCGACGGCACGCCTCAGGCCCTCGGCACGTTCGACGGACGCTACCTGTCGACGGAAGTGGCCGGCGGCTTCACCGGCCGCACGTTCGGCGTCGAGCCGGTCGTCGGCGAGGTCGTGGTCCACGAGATCTCCTACCACCCCCACAACACCACCACGACCCAGCCCTGACGGGCTGCCCACCGCTTCGCGCCGACGCACGACGCCCTACTTGCGCGCGAAAGTAGCGGGTGATCAACACATCTCACCCCTTCGAAACCACGGGGTCGCCCATGAGCGCACCGGCACTCTCCCCTCCTCCCAAAGTCGGCCCGACGTACATCTCGCTGATGGTCCTGGCCCAGTTCGGGGTCTTCATGGCGTTGACCACGCCGCTCGCCATCTCCCTGTCCATCCGTGTCGCCCAGCTCGCTCCGGGTCAGGAGCAGTACCTTGGCTACCTCACCGGCGTCGGCGCGCTGGTCCCGCTCGTGACCGGGCCGCTGATGGGCACGTGGAGCGACCGCACCCGCTCCCACCTGGGCCGCCGCCGGCCGTTCATCATCGGCGGCGCGCTCGTGGGCGTCGCCTCCCTGATCGTGATGGCACTGGCCCCGAGCATCCTCGTCCTGGGGGCCGGCTGGGTCCTGGCCCAGTTCGGATGGGGCAGCACGCTGGGCGGTCTGCTGAGCTCCCAAGCCGACCGGCTGCCGGAGGAGCAGCGCGGCAAGGTCGCCGGGCTGAGCGGCTTCGCCGCGCTGGTCTCGCCCGTGGTCGGCGTGATCCTGGCCGGGACGCTCTCGAGCAACGCCCTGTTGCTGTTCCTCGTCCCCGGCGCCGTCGGCGTGCTGTCGGTGATCCTGTTCGTCTGCCTGGCGGGCGAGGCCGACAGCAGGCACCTGCCCCCCGCCGAGCCGCTGACCTTCGGGTCGCTGCTGCTGAAGTACACCTGGAGCGTGCGTCGCTTCCCGGACTTCTCCCTGAACTGGCTGGGACGCTTTGCCTTCTACTTCGGTCTGGCCCTGAACACAACCTTCACCGCCTTCTTCTTCGCCTCCCGGCTGGGTGTGAGTGTGGAGCACGTGGCGGGCACGATCGCGACGGTCGCCGGCCTGGGCGTGCTGGCCACCGCCGGCGGGGCGCTGGGCGGCGGATTCCTGTCGGACCGGCTGCGCCGCCGCCGGGTGTTCGTGCTGGCCGCCGGAGCGGTCTACGCCTCGGGTACGGCGGCGATGGCGCTGTCGGCCAGCGTGCCGCTGCTGTTCGCCGGATCGCTCGTCTGCTCGCTCGGACTTGGCATGTTCTCGGCCGTGGACCAGGCGCTCGCTCTGGACGTGCTGCCGGAGCGGGACACCGACGCGGGCCGCTACCTGGGCGTGCTCGGCTTCGCCGCCTCGGTCCCGCAATCCGTCGCGCCGTTCATCGCGCCCTTCTTCCTCGCCGTCGGCGCCGGCGGCGGGGAGAAGAACTACGCCCTGCTCTATCTCGTCGCCGCCGCCTGCACCCTGCTCGGTGGCCTGGTCATTCTCCGTATCAAGTCCGTCCGCTGAGGAGCTTGCCTTCATGTCGTTCGTCACTGCGCCGTTCCCCGCCGAGGCGCCCTACTTCCGGCGCGAGTTCACCTCCGACGGGCCGCCGGACCACGCCCGGCTCCAGGTGACAGCACTGGGTATCGTCGAGCCATACCTCAACGCCACCCGGGTGGGCGATGAGGTGCTGGCCCCCGGCTGGACCTCCTACCGGCACCGGCTCCAGGTCAGTACCTACGATGTCACCCCGCTGATCCGCCCGGGCGCCAACGCCCTGGGCGCGATCGTCGGCGAGGGCTGGGCCGCCGGGCGCCTCGGCTACGAGGGCAAGAGGCACCACTACACGCGGCAGCCCGCCTTGTACATGCGGCTGGAACTCACCTACGGCGAGCAGACGGTGATCGTCACCACCGACAAGCAGTGGACGGTTGGCACCGGCGCGGTGCTCGCCGCGAGCCTGTACGACGGCGAGACACACGACGCCCGGCAGGAGCCCGAGGGCTGGAACCTGCCGGGGTTCACCGGCGCCTGGTCGCCGGTGGAGCTCTTCGACTGGGATCTCGGCACGCTGGCGCCCACGGTCGCCACGCCGATTCGCCGGATCGAAGAGCTGACCCCGGTGGAGACGGTCGTCAAGGACGGCAAGACGATCGTCGACTTCGGGCAGAACATCTCCGGCTGGGTGCGGCTCGCCACCACCGGCGAGGCCGGGCAGAGCGTGACGATCCGCCACGCGGAGCTCCTGCGCGACGGCGCCCTCGACACCGAAACGCTGCGTACGGCCCGCTCCACCGATCGCTACACGCTGCGCGGCGGCGGCCAGGAGATCTGGGAGCCGCGCTTCACCTTCCACGGCTTCCGCCACGCCGAGATCGACGGCCCGTTCGACGAGGTCAAAGCGGTGGTGGTGCACAGCGACATGCGCCGTACCGGCTGGCTCGACACCTCCCACGACCTGGTCAACAAGCTGCACGCGAACACCGTCTGGTCGATGCGCGGCAACTTCGTCGGCGTGCCGACCGACTGCCCGCAACGCGACGAACGACTCGGCTGGACCGGCGACCTCAACGCCTTCGCCCCCACTGCCGCCTTCCTGTACGACGTCCGCGACGTTCTCGGTTCCTGGCTGGAAGACCTCGCCGCCGAGCAGCGCGAGAAAGGCTTCGTGCCCTGGGTGGTGCCGGACGTGCTGTCCACTCCCTCCTCTCCCACCGCCCTGTGGAGCGACGTGGCGGTCAGCCTGCCGTGGGCTCTGTACCAGGAGTACGGTGACGAGGAGATCCTCAGGCGCTGCTACGACTCCATGGCCGCCTTCATCCGCGACGTCGAGACCCGGCTCGACGACACCGGGTTGTGGAGCAGCGGCTTCCAGTTCGGCGACTGGCTCGACCCCGACGCGCCACCGGAGAACGCCGGAGGCGGCAAGACCGACCGCCATCTGGTGGCCGCCGCCTACCTGGCCAGGACCACACGCGAGATGGCGGACACCGCTCGCATCCTGGACACGGCCGATGCCGCTCACTTCGCGTCGCTGGCCGAAAGGACACGGGAGGCGTTCCGCGCCGAATACGTCACCCAGAACGGCCGGGTCGCCGGCGAGACCGCCACCGCCTACGCACTGGCCATCTGTTTCGACCTGCTCGACTCCGCCCAAGAAGCGCACGCCGGCACCCGGCTGGCGCAACTGGTCGCCAAGGCTGGATTCAAGATTTCCACCGGCTTCGCGGGAACCCCGCTGATCCTGCCCGCTCTCAGCAGGACAGGCCACCTGGAGGAGGCGTACCTGCTGCTCATGGAGACCGGCTGTCCTTCCTTCCTGTATCCGGTCACCATGGGCGCGACCACGATCTGGGAGCGCTGGGACGCCGTCCGCCCCGACGGCAGCCTCAACTCCACCGGCATGACCTCGCTCAACCACTACGCCCTCGGCGCGGTCTGCGACTGGCTGCACAAGACCGTCGGCGGCCTGGCCCCCCTCGAACCCGGCTACCGGCGCATGCGCATCGCCCCCAAGCCCGGCGGCGGCCTCACCCACACCACCCTCACCCACACGACCGTCCACGGGGAGGTCCGCATCGGCTGGCGCGTCACCGACCGGTTCACCCTCGACGTGACCATCCCCGACGGCACCCACGCCCTGGTCGAACTGCCCGACGGTCAGACTGCCGAGGTCACCGGCGGCGATCACTCCTTCAACTGCGAGCTACCCGGAAAGGACGCCCCCCGCGAGCCGTACACCATGGACACCGCGCTGAAGACGCTCGCCGGTGATCTGACGGTGTGGCGGGCGCTGACGGAGGTGTTCGCCAAGCACTTCCCCGGCATGCCCCTCGACGGAACCGCCCCCGAGGCGGCCCTCTATTCGCTCAATCAGATCGTCGGCTTCATCCCCGGCGCGTCCGAGGAGCTGAAGAGCGACCTGGAGACCGCATTGGCACGCTCGCGATGAGACTGGGAGTAAAGGTGCCCCAGGACAGGTGGAGTACCGAGCCAGCCGCCGGCCGGCCGCGCTGATCGTGGCCGCCGCATAGAGGGCTCTGGCCGCCCACGACCACTCCTCCCGACATCACACCTCTTCACGGAGATACAGAATGAGCGACAGCACCGCGACACCCCGTTGGAACGGCTCCTACATCGCCGTCGACGGCGCCCCGTTCCCGATCATCGGCGCCGAGGTCCACAACTCGAGTTCGAGCACGGCCCACGCGATCACCGAGTCCTTTTCGACAGTGCGCGAGCTCGGTGCGAACACCGTGCTGGCGCCAGTGGCGTGGGAGCTCTTCGAGCCGGCGGAGGGGGCGTTCGACTTCTCGCTGATCGACACAATGATCTCCACAGCATCCAGCCTCAGGTTGCGGTTGATCCCGTTGTGGTTCGGGACGTGGAAGAACGCCGTGTCGACCTACGTGCCGCGCTGGGTCAAGACCGACCTCGATCGTTTCCCTCGTGCCGTTCTCAGCGGCGGGCGCCGCATCGAGCATCTCACGGCGTTCTGCCCCGAATCCCGTGATGCCGACGCCCGCGCGTTCGCCGCGTTGATGCGGCGCATTCGCGAGGTCGACACGGACGGCATCGTCCTGGCCGTGCAGGTCGAGAACGAGATCGGACTTCTGGGAGACACGCGCGACCGAGGCGAGTTCGCGGAAGCCGCCTTCGCGTCGGCCGTGCCCGCCGAGGTGGTGGACGCCGTTGCGAGCGACCGGTCGATGCCGCTGCATGCAGAGTGGGCCGACCACGGATCTCGTCGAGAGGGTACCTGGTCGGAGATCTTCCCCGACAGCGACCGGCGCGACGAGGCTTTCATGGCGGCGGCTTTCGCCGCTTACGTCGGTCACGTCGCAGCCGCCGGCGCCGCGGAGCACGACGTGCCCTTGTTCGTCAACGCCTGGTTGGACGCGGACAGCGTGCTCGATGGGCCCGTCGCCGTCGCGGGGGGCAAACGCCCGGGAGACTATCCCAGCGGCGGCCCCGTCGTTCCCATGGCCGCGATCTGGGAGAGCCTCGCGCCCGCGCTGCACTTTCTCGCGGTCGACATGTACGTCGACGAGGGCGAGGAGGTGTTCGAGGCTTACCGCAGCCGCCGCGGCCGGCTCTTCATCCCGGAACTGCGCGCGGACGCCGTCGGCATCGGCCAGATGTTCTCCGCGCTGGGCACCCACCGCGCGCTGGGAGTGTCGCCGTTCGGGGTGGACAGCCTCGACCCCTCCGATCGGGCAAGCGCTCAGCTCATCGATGCGTACTACCTGCTCAGGGCAGCCGCGCTCCTCATCCGCGAGAATCCGGACGCTGCCGTCCAGGCGTTCGTGCTGTCAGAGGCTCAGCCGGGAGCTCAGCTGCGATTCGGCGACGCCACGGTCCATATTCACTCGAAGGACGAGTGGGGCATGGTCACACCGGTCCATCCCGCATACGGAATCGCGATCGAGGACGGTGACGGCCTGTACATCATCGGGCGCGGGTTCTGGATCACGCTGGCCGGCAGCGACGACAAGCAGGTGTCGTTCGCGTCGGCAACCCATTACCGCCTCGAGGAAGAAGTCCTGCGGCCGGTCCGGCACCTCAATGGTGACGAGACGGCGGGCGGGACCCTCATTGCCTTCCCGTTCGCGGGGTCGCCGCTGATTCCCGGACGCGTCATCCCGACCCGTATTCCTGACGCGGGTATCGCACGCATATCCGTCTACTCGTACTGACTGTCACCGGGGACCATCGATCATCGGGCACGACGACACCCCGCTGGCGGGCATGCTCTACCCGTCGCTGTCCAGCGTGAGCGTCGACAGCGTCGGCCTGGGGCGCCGCCTCGCGAGCCTGGCCCTGCACCTCGCCGTCATGGGCCGCGAATCCACACTGGGGTAACGCCCCTGGTGCTCCCAGTCAGTGGAACACCGGCGTCCGCTTCCGTCCGCCAGCCGATGTACTGGGCCGAGCGACCCACCACGTCCCGGGAGGCACCATGGCCGTCGGCCAGCGCTTCGCGTTCACCAAGCTCCTCGTCGCCGATCTGGAAGCCGCGGCCGCTTTCTACTCCGCGGTGCTGGGCCTGCTCACCAGGCACCGCGTCACCGGCGGGGAAGGCGAGGCCGCGTACCAGGAGATCATCCTGTCCGCCGCGGAAGACGACGGGCCCTCGCTCATCCTGCTGCACCGTCCTCACCAAGCGGCCCCCGACCCCGGTGAGACCGTGCTCGGCTTCGTCGTCGACGACGTGGAGCAGGTGGTACGGCAGGCGCGGGCCGCGGGCGGCGTCGTGGTTTCCGGACCCACGGCGGTGCCGCAGGCGGGCGTGCGCGTCGCACAGGTGGAGGATCCCGAAGGCCACGCGGTGGAGCTGGTGCAGATGACAAGCGCGAAGGAAAGGGGAGACGATGTTTGATCTGTCGGGCAAGACCGCGTTGGTGACCGGAGCGGGTCAGAACGCGGGGGCCGGGATCGCCAGGGCGCTCGCAGCGCAGGGCGCGAGCGTGGCCGTCAACGATCTGGTGCCTGAGCGCGCCGAAGCGGTCAGCAAAGAGATCACCTCCGCCGGCGGCATCGCGGTGCCCGTCGTCTTCGACGTCACCGACCTGGAGGCGGTGCGTGAGGGCGTCGGCCGGGCCCGCGCGGAGTTCGGGCGTCACCTCGACATCCTGGTCCACAACGCGGGCATCCCTGCCGACTTCGGGCAGGGACCGTTCCGCACGCTTGCGCCGGAGCGGTGGCGGGCACCGGTGGAGATCAACCTGTTCGGCGCCATGAACTGTGTGGCAGCGGTGGCCGACGACATGTGCGAGGCGGGCTGGGGGCGGATCGTCCAGATCTCCTCCGGGGCGGCGCGCACCGGCTCGGCGGCGGGCATCTCCCTGTACGGGGCGGCCAAGAGCGGCGTGGAGGGCTTCATCCGGCATCTGTCCCAGGAGTTCGCCCCGTTTGGCGTGACCGCGAACTCGCTCGCGCTCGGGCTGCAGAGCAACGTCGCCGGAGACAGCACGCAGGAGTTCGCGCAGCGGATCCCGACCCGCAGGCTCGGCACGCCGGAGGACGTCGGAGCGGCCGTCGTCTATCTCGCCTCGCCGGAGGCGTCCTGGATGACCGGCCAGACCCTCAACCTCAACGGCGGCAGCGTCACCGCCTGAGTACCGGGGAGCGTACCGGGGTGGCCCACCCCTACGGTGGAGGGGGATCGTGAGGAGTGCCATGCCGTCCAGGAAGACCTCGGCCACCGCCGTCGCGCCTGCCGCCGGCCAGGTGGTGTCACGGGTGGTCGACGAGATCAAGCAGTTGATCGTGTCGGGGGATCTGCTGCCCGGTCAGCAGATCCGGCAGGAGCAGATGGCCGCCGCCCTGGGGGTCAGCCGGCTGCCGGTGCGCGAGGCGCTGCGCCAGCTCGCCGCGGACGGCCTGGTGGTCCATGAGCAACATGTCGGCTTCGCCGTGGCCCGGTTGAGCCGGGTGGAGTTCGACCAGGTGTATCTCATGCGCCGGCTGCTGGAGACCGAGGTGATCCGTAGCCTGCCGCAGCCCGCCACCGAGCAGCTCGACCAGATCGCGGCCCTGGCCGAAGAGGTCGAACGAGCCGCCGCCGAGGTGGATCTGCCGCGCATGCGCACTCTCAACAGCCGGTTCCACTTCGCGATCTTCGCCTTGAGCGAGCTGAACCTCGTGGTGGGCGAGATCAGACGCATCTGGACGCGGGCACTGCCCTACCACGCGGTCTACCTCCATGACGAGGCGGGACGGGCACGGATCCTGGACGAGCATCGCGCGATGGTCGCCGCGCTCGGTGCAGGTGACGTGGACCGGCTGGTGGAGCTGATGGACACGCACCGCGCGGGATCGGCGGCACAGCTGAGCCTGATGCTGGCCCCAGGCATGGCACGCTGACCGTCCGCTCAACGGAACATTGTCTCCTTTGCTCGGCTCTGACCTCATAGCGTGAACCGGACTGAAGGAGGAGTCCGGTTGACGACGACCATCCATCTTCCCCCACACCGCCTCAGCGCGGCCTCGCAACGGCTCCGCGACGAGGTCCGGAGCTTCCTGAACGACGAGCTGGAAGCAGGCGCCTTCGTCCCGCGCTGCGACGCGTGGATGTCGGTGACCGATCCGGACTTCAGCCGGCGGCTGGGCGCGCGCGGCTGGATCGGCATGACGCTGCCGAGCGCCTACGGCGGCCATGACCGCTCACCGCTGGAGCGGTTCGTCGTGAGCGAGGAACTGCTGGCCGCGGGCGCGCCCGTCGCCGCGCACTGGATCGCTGACCGCCAGATAGCGCCGTCGATCCTGCGGCACGGCAGCAAGGCGCAGCGGGAGCGCTACCTGCCGGCGATCGCGCGCGGCGAGTGCTACTTCGCCATCGGGATGAGCGAGCCCGACGCGGGCTCCGACCTGGCCTCGGTACGCACCCGCGCCCGGCAGGTCGACGGCGGGTGGGAGATCACCGGGACGAAGGTGTGGACGACCGGGGCGCACTTCGCTCACGCGATCGTCGTCCTGGCCCGTACGGACGGCTCGCCGGCGGACCGGCACGCGGGGCTGTCGCAGTTCATCGTGGACCTGCCGGCGCCGGGCGTCGAGATCCGCCCGATCCGCACCATCGACGGGGAGCACCACTTCAACGAGGTGATCTTCGATGCGGCCGTCGTCGCCGAGGACAGCCTGCTGGGCGAGCGAGGCGCGGGGTGGCGGCAGGTCACCGCCGAGCTGGCCCACGAACGGTCCGGTCCCGAGCGCTACATGAGCACGGTGCCGCTGCTGCGCGCTTGGGCCGAGCAGATGCGGCAGCAGGGCGGCGACGCGGTCGCGGAGCGGGAGCTGGGCAGGCTCACGGCACGCGCCTGGACCCTGCGCCAGATGTCGCTGTCCGTGGCGGCGGCCCTGGCCGAGGGGCGGCCGCCCGAGATCGCCGCCGCGCTGGTGAAGGATCTCGGATCCCGCTTCGAAGGAGACGTGGTGGAGACCGTACGGAGGCTGGCGGGCATCGAGCCTCGTAAGAACGGGCCCGGCCTCGAAGGGCTGCTCGCCGAGGCGATACTGCACACCCCGGCCTTCACCCTGCGAGGCGGAAGCAACGAGATCCTCCGCTCGGTCGTGGCGCGAGGACTGGGGGTCCGATGAACGACGATCTGCGCGCGGAGATCCGCGCCGCGGTGACCGCCATCCTCGGCGGGCAAGGCGAGGGCCGTACGTGCGACGACGGCTTCGGCCGGAGGGTGTGGAAGGACCTGAGCGAGGGCGGATTCCATCTCGTGGGCGTTCCGGAGGCGGCCGGCGGCAGCGGGGGGAGCCTCGGCGATCTGGCGGTGGTGGCGGATCTCGCGGCCTTCCACGCCGTCCCGGTGCCGGTGGTGGAGACCGCCTTTCTCGCCGGTTGGCTGCTGGCGGGCGCCGGGCTGTCCGTGCCCGACGGGCTGGTCGTGGCCTCGCTGGACGAGGCTCGCGGGCACCGGCAGGACGGTGCGCTACGGCTGTCGGGACGCCTTCGCGTGCCGTGGGCCCGCCATGCCGACCACGTCGTCACGATGGTCCGGTGCGGGCAGGAGAACGTAGTCGCCGTCATCCCGGGCGATGCCCGGGCGGACCTCGTGACAGCGGAGAACCTCGCCGGCGAGCCACGCGACATGCTGGTCCTGGAAGGAACGGTGGCGGACGCTTCCGCCGCCGCGCCGCCCGGCCTGGACACCACCGCGCTGCTGCTGCGGGGCGCGCTGGCCAGGTCCGTCCAGCTCGCGGCGGCGGCCCGCGCGGTGCTGGCCTCCGCCCGCCACTACGTCACCGAACGCGAGCAGTTCGGCCGCCCGCTCGCCCGCTTCCAGGCGGTGCAGCAGCACCTGGCGGCACTGGCCGCGGACGTCACCGCCATGCAGGTGAGCGCGGATGCCGCCGTGGCCGCGGTCGAGCACGAGGACGCGGACGCCGAGGTGGCCGTCGCCGCGGCGAAGGCGACCACCTCGGCCGGTGCGCAGCAGGTCGCCGCGATCGGCCATCAGCTGCACGGCGCGCTCGGCTACACCGGCGAGCACCACCTTGGGGCGGTGACCACGCGGCTGTGGGCCTGGCGCGAGGAGTTCGGCGACGAGAGCCACTGGCACGACCGCCTGGCCGCCGCCCTTCACGACCGTGCCTGGTGGCCGCTGCTCGCAGGGGGCACCAGGTGAGCGGGGCCATCCGTGGGGTGCGCGTGCTCGACCTGAGCCGGGTCCTGGCCGGGCCGTTGTGCGCGCAGATGCTCGCCGACCACGGCGCGGAAGTGATCAAAGTGGAGGCGCCCGCGGGCGACGAGACCCGCCGGTGGGGGCCGCCGTTCGTCGACGAGTCCGAGACGACGAGCGCCTACTACCAGGGCCTCAACCGCAGCAAGGCCAACATCGTGCTCGACCTGCGCACACCACCGGGCCGAGAGGTGCTGCACGACCTCATCGCCCGGGCCGACGTGGTCGTGGAGAACTTCAAGACGGGGACGATGGAGGGTTGGGGGCTGGGATACGAGTCCCGGCTCGCGCGGGAGTTCCCCCGGCTGGTCTACTGCCGTATCACCGGCTACGGCGTCGACGGCCCTCTGGGGGGTCTGCCCGGCTACGACGCCGTGCTCCAGGCCTACGGCGGGCTGATGAGCCTGAACGGCGAACGCGACGGGGACCCGCTACGCGTCGGGGTGCCCATCGTGGACCTCACCGCGGCCCACCAGGCGTTCGGGGGTGTGCTGCTGGCCTTGCTGGAGCGCACCGGCGGCGGGCGGGGCCAACTCGTGGACGTGACGCTGTTCGACGCGGTTCTGTCGATCCTGCATCCGCACTCCGCCACCTACCTGCAGTCGGGCGAGGTGCCCGAGCGAACCGGGGCCGCGCATCCGACCGTGGCGCCCTACCAGGTGTTCCGTACCGCGGGCCGGGGCCGTCTGTTCGTCGCCGCCGCCAGCGACGCCCAGTTCGCCGCGCTCACCGAGGTGCTCGGCCGCCCGAACCTGGCCGGCGATCCGCGCTTCCGGCGCAACAAGGACCGGGTGGGCCATCGTACGGAGTTGCTGGCGGAGCTGGAGCCGGTCTTCCTGCTGCACGATGCGGGCGATCTGGCCGAAGAGCTGGCGGCGCGCGGCGTGCCGTCGAGTCCGGTGCACGACATCGACGGCGCTCTGTCCGCACCGCACACGCGGCACCGCGCCATGGTCGTCCAGGACGGGGCGTACCGCGGTATCGGGGTGCCGATCAAGCTGGGCCGGTCGGCGGGGGTGCCGCCGCGTGCCCCCGCGGCGGCAGGGGCCGACACCTGCCGCGTTCTGACCGAGCTGGGCTACAGCCCGGAGCGGATCTCGGCGCTCGGCGGTTCGGGGGCCTTCGGGCCGCACTCACCCTGAGGGCGTCCGGACGCCGTCCAGCACCATGTGAAAGGCCTCCCGCAGCAGGTCAGCGATGTCCTGACCGGCGTCGGAGGTGATCCACCGCATGAAGACGTGCCGGGTGGCCTGCACCACGAGGTAAGCGGGGAGCGAGCGTTCCAAGGGACGCTCGCTCCATCCGATGCGCTGGGCGAGGAACTCCGCCACCGCCTCGGACAGCTCGTCGTCGACCTCCATCCAGCGCAGCCGGTACTGCGGGCTGGCGGCCACCACCGCCAGGAAGCGGCGCTCTGAGGGACCGACCACCTGTTCTTCGAGCGCAGACATCCACACCGCGACCAGCACCTCGACGAGGTTCCCGTCGGAGGGCGCGTCCCGCAGCGCCTTGATGACCAGCTGTGAGCTGTGGCGGAACAGCGGCCGTACGACGTCCTCCTTCACCGGGAAGTGGCGGTAGAACGTACGCGTGGCGATACCGGCCGCCTCGGCGATGCGCTCGACCGTCGCCGAGGTGTCGCCGTCGGCGACGAAGATCTCGGCCGCCTTGTGAGCGATCGTCATCCGCAGCTCTTCGGTACGCCGCTCCGTCAAGCTCGGCCGGCTGGGCTTCGTCATGGGCAGCACCTCATAGCCTCCCAGTCTCCCAGAAGCCCGCTACGCATTTCGTATGCGGAAATTGGATCCGATCCGTTTACACCACTGCAACGGGGTCGTAAGCTCACGAGGTGTCAGTTTGTGCCATGTAGGCACAATGTGCAACCGGCGATGTTGCCGGGGAGGCAAACATGACCACGGCACAGAGCCATGGCTCGCCCATCACCATGATCGACAGGGTGGCGTCCCTACTGCAGGTCTTCGACGGCCACCCCAGGCTCACGCTCGCGCAGATCTCGAGGCAGGCCGACCTGCCGCGCTCATCGGCGCACCGGATCCTGCAACGCCTGGTGGAGCTCGGCTGGGTGGAACGAGAGGGCTACCAGTACCGCCTGGGCCTGCGCATGTTCGAGCTGGGCAGCAAGGTCGTCCAGCGCGAGCGCCTGCACCAGGCATGCCTTCCCTTCATGTACGCCCTGCACCGCTCCACCGGCTTGACGGTGCACCTGAGCGCGCTGATGTCGGACGAGGTCCTGCACCTGGAGCGCATCGGCGACTGGCCGGAGAGGAGAGACGCCTGGCGCCCCGGAGGCCGCCAGCCCGCCGTGCACTCGGCCGCGGGCCGTGCCATCCTCGCGCAACTCACCGAAGCCGAATGGCCGGACCTGAGCTTCCCCGCCCCGGCCACCGTGTACGGCCTCCACACCCTCACCCAGCTGCGACGCGACCTGGAGCGCGTACGCGACCGAGGCGGCGTCGCCGTTGACGTTCAGGGGTGCACCGCGGGCATCACTGCGGTGGCGGCCTCCATCGGACCATCCGGCAGCGACCTACGCGCGGCCCTGTCACTCTGCGGGCCCGCCGAGTCGATGCCGGTCCAGGAAGCCGGCGACGCGGTGCGCATCGCCGCCATGGACATCTGGTACGCCGCCTCCGGACTTACCCGCCGCCCCCGACGGCCCGCGGGTGCCGCCGCGATCACCGGCACCTGCTGAACCACCCCCCATACGAAGGAACTGGTGAACCCATGACCTTGATATCGCCGGACCAGCCCACCTACGTCCTGGCCCCGATGACCGACGTCGACCGCCAGGCCCTCGAAGCGGCCATCGACGTCGCCGAGCCGGGCGCCCTGCTGATGGCGCTGGTCCATCACAGCGGGGACACCGGTCTCCTCGACGAGTTCAGGGCCAGGCTCGACCAGGAGCGCGGCCACCCGCAGGCGATCATGGGGGAGTACCCCGCGACGGTCGCCGCCGAGGTGCGCGAGCGCGCCCGGCACCTGCTCGCCGGGCCGCTCACCCCGAGGATCGCCGTTCCGGACGAGACGCTGTTCCGCCGCATGGCGGAGGTGTGCGTGGACGACGCCGTCGGCGACGAGTACATCCCCCACCTGCTGGAGCAGGGCGGGTTCGAGGCCGCCCGGCGGGTGGTCCCCACCACCCGCACGCCACCGGCGGACTTCACCGTCGCGATCATCGGCTGCGGCATGATCGGCCTGAACGCCGCGATCAAGCTCGGCCAGGCCGGCTTCCGCTACCAGGTGTTCGAGGAGCGCGACGACCTCGGCGGCACGTGGTCGCGCAACACCTATCCGGGCGCCGCCGTCGACACGCCGAGCCACTTCTACTCGTACTCCTTCGAGCTCAACCCCTGCTGGTCGAAGTACTACCCGACGGGTCCGGAATACCTGAGCTACCTGCACCACGTGGCCGCCAAATACGACCTCTACCCGCACATCTCCTTCTCCACGAAGGTGCTCGGCTGTCGCTGGCAGGAGGACGACCAGGTCTGGGAGGTGACGGTCCGCCACCAGGACGGCTCCGCGCGGACGCATCGGGCCAACGCCGTGGTCACCGCCACCGGCGTGCTCAACGCCGCGGCCATCCCCGACATCGACGGGATGGACACCTTCGAAGGCGAGACGATGCACACCGCCGAGTGGCGCCACGACGTGGACCTGAGCGGCAAGCGGGTGGTCGTTCTGGGCACCGGCTGCACCTCCGTCCAGGTGGTGGCCACCATCGCCGAGCAGGTCGAGTCCTTGGACGTCGTGATGCGCCAGCCGCACTGGGTCATCCCCGAGCGCAAGGTCGCCGCCGACGTGCCCGAGGGCATGAGGTGGGCGCTGGAGCACATTCCGTACTTCCACCAGTGGTTCCGCGTCAAGACCTACTGGTGGGCCGCGGACAAGGGCTGGTCCATTCCGCGCATCGACGAGGAGTGGTACGCCACGCACGTCTCGGCGTCCCCGGCCAACGACATGGTGATGCAGGTCTGCCTGGACTACCTTGACCGGTCGTTCGCGGACCGTCCCGATCTGAAGGAGATGCTGACGCCGGACTTCCCGCCCTTCGCCAAGCGGATCGTCAAGGACCCCGGCTTCTTCGAAGCCGTCAAGCGCGACAACGTGTCGCTGCACCGCGGGTCGCTGCGGCAGATCCGCCCGGACGGCGTGGTGACGACGGAGGGCAAGTTCATCGCCGCCGACATCATCATCTGGGCCACCGGCTTCAAGCTCGAATACCTCGGCTTCCTCGACGTCGTCGGCCGCGGCGGCGTCAGGCTGTCCGAGGAATGGGCAGAGGAGAACCCGCGGGCGTATCTGGGCGTCACGGTGCCGGGCTTTCCCAACTTCTTCGTCACGGCCGGTCCGAACGCCGCACCCAATCACGGCGGCGGCCACAACGTCACCAGCGAGGAGCATGTCCACTACATCGTGGAGAGCCTGCAGTACCTCGTAGAGAACGGCCACACCGCGATGGAGCCGACGCGGGAGGCGACTGACGACTACAACCGTCGCGTCGATGAAGAGCTGGACAAAACCGTCTGGAAACACGGCGGCACGGCGACCGGGTACTACCGCAACAAGGCCGGACGTGCCTGGGTGGCCTGCCCCTGGCGGCTGGTCGACTACTGGGCCATGCTGCGCGTGCCGGAGCCGCGCGACCACGTGTTCACCCCGGCGCCCGAAAGCTGATCGTCAGGGATGCGGGGCAGCCCGCACCCCTGACGTGGTCACTCCCCGCGGAACACCGGAGGCCGACGCTGCAGACTCGCCGCGATGCCCTCGGCGCAGTCCGCGGTCGCCCACAGCCGCGCCTGCTCGGCCAGCTCGTGCTCCAGAGCCTCGGCGACGCGGCGCGCGAGACCGGCACGCAACGTCGAGCGGATCGACCTGACCGCCAGCGGTGCCGCCGACGCCAGCTCACGGGCCCAGGCCAGCGCGTGCTCGCGCTGCCGGCCGGGCTCGGCGAGCCGGTCGGCCAGCCCGATGCACTGTGCCTCCCGGCCGCGCACGGGACGGGCGCTCAGCAGCAGGTCGGCTGCCGCCTGCCGGCCGACGATCTCCGGCAGCGTCACACTCAGCCCGAACCCCTGGTGAAAGCCCAGCATCGCGAAGTTCGCGACGAATCGGGTGTGCTCATCGGCCACCCGGAAATCGGCCGCGCACGCCAGCCCCAGCCCTCCGCCCACGGCGGCGCCCTGGACGGCGGCGATGATCGGCGTCCTGATCTCGAACAGCTCCGCTGCCCGCCGGTACAGGCGCTCCGACACGGCCACCCGGTCGCTGTCGAAACCGCCGCCCGTCCCGAAGTCGGCGCCGGCGCAGAAGTGCTTACCCTCGGACGCCAGGACGAGGACCCGGCACTCTGGCCTGTCGTCCAGTTCGCGGGCGGCGTCCACGATCAGGCCGATGAGGTGCTCGTCGAAGTAGTTGGCGGGCGGCCGGCGCATCTCCAGGAGCCCGACCCCGTTCTCCACCGTGACCGACAGGTCCGGCCCTGAACGGGCCGCGGTGTCTGCTTGCACGAACGGCCTCCACACCGTCGGGAATGAGTTCGCCTCCTAAGCTGCCCGACACCGGTCACCGCCCCCACCGAGGTGTCCGCTCAGTGGACGTCCGCCACCGGACGGCGAGCGATCAAGGGGACAGTGCATATCCATGACTTCCGATATCGCCAACCTCCTGCACGCGTTCGCTCGGCTGGCCGACGAGGGCACCCCGCACGATCTCGGCGCCCTGCTCACCGATGACGTGGAGTGGACGATGGCCGGGGCGCACTGGCGCGGACGCGAGCAGACCGTCGCCGGGCTCACCCAGATGCGCGAGCTCGGACACGCGGGCCCGGAGTCGGGCAACCGGCACGTGATCACCAACCTGGAGGTGCACGCCGCCGGCGACCGCGCCACGGCATCGTCCTACTTCCTGCTCGTATCGTCCGGCCCGCCGGCGATTGCCGTCGCAGGCTCCTACCGGGACGAGCTCAGACGCGGCCAGGACGGCCGCTGGCTCCTGGCACGCCGCGAGGTGACGACCTGAGGCGCATAGCCGTCCACTCACCGGAACACCGTCCCGCGACCGCGTCGCCTCAGCCCTAGCGTCGGGTCACCAGCCCGTAAGCGATGCCGCTCACCGCAGGGGGACAGCACATGACAACCACCGACCCTCGCCTCAGCAAGGCCCTTGATCGCGCGCTCGATCTGGGGGAGATCGGCATCGCCGTCGCCGCCTACCACCGGGGCGAGCTGATCGCCGACGCCGTCGCCGGGGTCACCGACGTCGCCACCGGCGCACCCGTGGACGAGCGCACCCTGTTCCCGGTGTTCTCCGTGACCAAGGGCGTCACCGCGGCGGCGCTCCACCTGCAGGCCGAGCGCGGGCTGGTCGACCTCCAGGCGCCGATCGCCCGGTACTGGCCGGAGTTCGCGGCCAACGGCAAGCAGACCATCACGGTCGAGCAGGCACTGTCGCATCGGGCGGGAATCCCGCAGATGCCCGAGGGCGTCACCCCGGAGCTGCTGGCCGACTGGGACTGGATGACGGACCAGATCGCCGGCTTCACCCCTCTTCACGAGCCGGGCACGACCAGCGCCTACCACGTCCTGGTCTGGGGCTGGATCGCCGGCGAGGTCGTGCGCCGCACCGATCCCGCGCACCGTCCCTTCGACGTCTTCGTCGCCGAGGAGATCTGCGCGCCGCTCGGCGTCACCGACTTCCACCTCGGGGTCTCCGACGGCGACCTCGGACGGGTGGCCACCCTGTACGGAGGCAACGCGTTCGCGATCACCGACGAGCACAACATCAGCCCCCAGGCCGTCTTCCCCGGCTCCGACGTGCACAATCAGCCGGTCATGCAGCAGGCCGTGGACCCCGGCGCGGGCGCGATCGCCACCGCGGGCTCGGTGGCCAGGATCTTCGCGATGCTGGCCGAGGGCGGGCAACTTGACGGCGTCCGGCTGCTGTCGCCGGACAGGGTCGCCAGGTTCACCCGCCCGCGCACGGACGCGCACGCCCCGGACCAGGTGCTGACCATCCCGGTGTGGTTCGGCGCGAACGGGTTCTGGCTCGGTGGCGAGGCCGGCGCCTCCGACCCGCTCGTGGGCGACCACCGCTCCGTCATCTACAGCCCCGGCGCGGGAGGCTCCGTCGCCTGGGCCGATCTCCGCGACCGGATCGCGGTCGCCATCTGCCACAACAACATGGACGCCCCGGTGGGCGCCTTCGAGCCCGTGGTGCGCGCCATCCGCGAGATCGTCGCCGAGCGTGAGGAGAGCATGCGATGAGTACGGCACGAGAATTGTTCGGCGGCGGCGTCGCGGTGATCACCGGGGCGGGTGCGGGGATCGGCGCTGGCCTGGCCCGATATGCGGCCCGTGAGCTCGGCATGACCGTGGCGCTGGCCGACGTGGACGCCGGGGCGATCGCAGCCCTGCGGGCGGAGCTGGAGCAGGACGGCGCCCGCGCCCTCGACGTCGTCTGCGACGTGCGCGACGCCGCCGCCCTCGATCGCCTGGCCGAGACCGCTGTCGCCGAGCTCGGCCCGGTCCGGCTGCTGGTGAACAACGCCGGCGTGGAGCAGTTCGGCTACCTGTGGGACACGCCGGTGGCCAACTGGGAGCGTCTAGTGGCGATCAACATCAGCGGCGTCTTCCACGGCATCAAGGCGTTCCTGCCGCGCATGATGGCCGAGCAGGGCCGGTCGTGGGTGTGGAACCTGTCGTCCATCGGCGGGGTCAGCGCCAGCCCTCTGCAGGCGCCGTACATCATGAGCAAGCACGCCGTCCTGGCGCTCACCGAATGCCTGCGCCAGGAGGTCGAGCTCGCCGGACACGGGCATCACGTCCACGTCCAGGCGGTGCTTCCCGGAGCCGTGGCCTCGAACATCTTCGAGTCCGCCGGCGCCGTCGAACACGGGGACGTCGCCGCCGCCGAGGACCACCGCGCGGCCATGCTGCAGATCAAGGCCCAGGCGATGGACCCGCTCGACGCCGCCCGGGTGTTCTTCGACCAGGCCGCCGCGGACGAGTTCTACCTGCTGTCGCAGCCCTTCGTCGCCGACGCCATGGCAGAACGCGCCGACACCCTGACCCACCGCCGTGCCCCGCGTCTGCCGCAGGGCGAGTTCTCCGTCCCTGCCTCATGACCTCGCCCTTCCACCTGGACCCGGACGCCGCCGCCATCGCCGCGGCCCTGGCCGATGTGCCGCCCATGCGCGAGCGCGGCCTCGCCGCGATCCGGCACGCCATGGAGACGATGCCGCTGCCCGCGGACCTGCCCGTCATGGCCGCCACTCAGGACCACTCGATCGACGGGCCGTGGGGGGAGATCCCGCTACGCGTCCACCGCCCGACCCTCGACGAGCACGCGCCGGTGCTGGTTTACTTCCACGGCGGCGGCATGTGCCTGGGCTCCAACCACTCCTTCGAACCGCTGGCCCGCCACCTGGCCCACCACAGCGGCGCCACGGTCGTGTCGGTCGGATACCATCTCGCGCCGGAGTCGCCGCCGCCCGCCCAGTTCGACGACGCCTACACCGCCACCGTCTGGACCGCCGAACACGCCGCCGACCTGCCTATCGACCCGGACCGGCTCGCCGTCGTCGGCGACAGCGCGGGCGGCACCCTGGCGGCGGCGGTGGCCCTGGCCGCGCGGGATCGAGGCGGGCCGGCGATCCGTTGCCAGGTGCTCGCCTATCCCGGCATCGACCGGGATCTGGCCGCCCGGTCGATGACCGAGTACGCGCACGCGCCGATCCTGAGCAGGGACGACGTCCTCTTCCTGAACGAGAACGCCGACTCCGGACAGGGCCACCCGGACAGCCCCTACCGCATCCCCGCCTACGCCGCCGACCTGCGCGGCCTGCCACCGGCCATCGTGGTGACGGCCGAATCCGACCCGATCAGGGACTGGGGCGAACGCTACGCCCGCCGGCTGCGCGAGGCCGGCGTCCAGACGACCCACACCCGCTATCCCGGCACCTACCACGGCTTCCTCGCGCAGTCCGACCACCTCGCCAGGGGCCGGCTGGCCGTCGCCGAGATCGGCGCGCTGCTGCGCGCCAAGTTCGCCCACCCGCTGCCCTTCTGACCTAGGAGAACCTGTGGCCGATCCGTTCGCCGACGCCCGCGTACTGGCAGCCAGACGGCTGTCGAGCGGGTACACGTGGGCCGAATGCCCCCGCTGGCACGACGGGGCGCTGTGGTTCAGCGACATGTACGCCCACCGCATCGTGCGCCTCGACGACGACGGCACCTCGCACACCGTGGCCGACCTGTCGCAGCGCACGTCCGTCAACGGCACCGAGGTCATCCCCGGCGGGTTCGGCTGGCTGCCCGACGGCAGACTGATCGTCACCTCGATGCACGAGCGGCTCGTCCTGGCCTTCGACGGCGAGCGGTTCACCGTCCACGCCGACCTGCGGGAGCTGGCGAGCGGACCGATCAACGACATGGTCGTGGACGGAGACGGCCGCGCCTACGTCACCCAGCTCGGCTTCGAGCTGTTCCAGGGGGAGGAGCCGCGCGACTCGCCGCTGCTGGTCGTGGAACCCGCCGGCACCGCATACGCCCTGACCGGCCTGGGCGGCATGTCCGGCGCGAACGGCATCGCGATCACCGCCGACGGACGCCACGTGTTCACCGCCGAGGCGTTCGCCAACCGCATCACCGTGCTGGACCGCGACGCCTTCGGCCGGCTGGACGGCCGTCGTGTCTTCGCCGTTACGCCCTCCCTACCGGACGGCATCTGCCTGGACGACGACGGCGGCGTCTGGGCGGGAATGCCCGGCGTGGCCGTCGCCCGCTTCGTCGAGGGCGGCGCCATCACCGACGTGGTGCCGTTCGACGCCGCCGAGGCCCTGCCGCCCGCGTGCGTCCTCGGCGGCGCCGACCGGCGCACCCTCTACATCTGCGCCGGCCTGGACGTCATGGACTGGGCGGAGTCCCGCCGCAACCGCCGCGGGACCATCTGGCAGGTCCCGGTCCAGGTGAGCGGCGGAGCCAACCGTCCATGACCGAGAAGGGACCCCAGATGGACCAGCTTTCCTTCGACGACCGCGTCGTGATCGTGACCGGCGCCGGACGCGGCATCGGCCGGGCGCATGCCCTGCTGCTGGCCGCCCGCGGGGCCGGCGTCGTCGTCGCCGACCTAGGGGCCAGCGTGGACGGCTCCGGCGTCGAGGGCGACGACCCGGCCGCCGACGTCGTCGCCGAGATCCGTGCCGCCGGCGGGCGGGCCGTCGCCTGCCGCGCCGACGTCTCCACCGAAGTCGGTGCCGCCGCCGTGGTCGAAGCCGCCCTGGCCGAGTTCGGCCGGCTCGACGCGGTGGTGAACAACGCCGGCATCGTCCGGACCGGGCACTTCGACGAGATCCCGATCGAGGAGTACCGGCGCCACCTCGACGTGCACTTCTTCGGCTCGCTGCACGTCTGCCGCGCCGCCTGGCCGCACCTGATCGCCTCCGGCACCGGCCGGGTGGTCAACACGGTCTCCGCCGCGATGCTCGGCAACCCGCTGATGACCCACTACGGGAGCTCCAAGGGAGCGGTCTTCGCCCTCACCCGCAACCTCGCCATCGAAGGCGCCCCGCATGGTGTGCTGGTCAACGCCCTGGCGCCTGGAGCCGGCACCCGCATGGCCGAGAACTCGGCCGACTCGCTGCCTCCCGACGTGATGGAGTACCTGCGCACCCAGCTCCTGCCCGAGCACGTGGCCCCGGTGGCCGCCTACCTCGTCCACCCCTCCTGCCGGGTGAGCGGCGAGGTCTTCAACGCCGCCGGCGGCATCGTCAACCGGATCGCCGTCGTCACCACCCAGGGCATCCACGAGCCCGGCCTGACCATCGAGACGGTGGCCGAACGGTTCGACGAGATCATGGCCCTCACCCCCGAGGCGCGGCCGGAAACCATCACCCTGACTTCGACGGAGAGCTGATGACCACCCCCATCGAGTTCCCCTTCGCGCCCCGGCCACCCGCCGAGGCCGTGGAACACCTGCGGCGCCTCATGGCCGACCGCCCCATGACCAAGGTCACCATGCCGTACGGCGGCGACGTCTGGATCGTGCACCGCAACCGGGCGGCCCGGGAGATGCTCGGCGACCGGCGCTTCGTCCGGGAACCGTTCCGCACGGGGGAGCGGGAGGTGCCGTTCTTCGTGCCCTTCCCGGACTTCCTGCGCACGACGCTGCAGTTCGAGGACCCGCCCCAGCACACCAGGCTGCGCAGGCTGGTGCAGAAGGCGATCTCGCCACGGCGCGTACGCGACATGCGCGACTCGGCCGTCGCCTTCGCCAACGAGCTGATCGACGGCATGATCGCCCGCGGCGGCGTGCGCAACCTGGTCGCCGAGTACGCCGTGCCGCTGCCCATCGAGATGCTCAGCTCGCTGCTCGGCGTGCCGTCGTCCGACCGGGAGAAGTTCGAGCGCTGGAGCTCCTCCACCCTGTCGGTGGCCGGGAAATCGGAGGAGGAGATCGCCGCGGACATGGGCGAGCTGGCCGCGTACATGACCGATCTGATCGCCAAGCGGCGGGCGGAACCACGGGACGACCTGCTCAGCTCCCTCGCTCACGCCCACGAGCGGGACGAGACGCTCACCGACGCCGAGATCCTGCCCATCGCGTTCCTGCTCATCGTGGGAGGCTTCGACAACACCGCCAACTTCCTGACCACCGGCGTGCTGTCGCTGCTGCGCTCCGACGAGCAGCGGGAGCTGTTCCTGACCGACCCCGATGCCCTGGCTCCCACGGCCGCCGAAGAAGTGCTGCGCCACGGCGGCTTCATGATGGGCGGCCCGGTCGGGGGAGGGGGCGGCCTGGTGCCGTTCGTCGCGACGGAGGACGTGGTCATCGACGGACAACTGATCGCCGCCGGGGAGGCGGTCAGCATGGACCCGGGCGCCGCCAACCACGACCCCGACGTCGTGCCGGATCCGGGCCGCTTCGACATCACCAGGGTCGACAACCCGCACCTGATGCTCAGCTACGGCATGCACCACTGCCTCGGCGCGCCGCTGGCCCGCATGGAGCTGCAGGTGGGCATGGCAGAGATCTTCAAGCGGCTCCCGCAACTGCGACTCGCGGGCGAGCCCGTCGTCCGCTACGACGTGCTGACCCAGCCGATGACCGAACTGCCCGTCACCTGGTGAGCGCGATGCCGAAAGTGTTCTACACCCAGCCCGACGGCCGCCAGGAAGTGGTCGAAGCGGCCGCCGGCGACTCGGTCATGCAGACCGCGGTCCGCAACGGCGTCTCCGGCATCGTCGGCCAGTGCGGCGGCTCCCTGTCGTGCGCGACCTGCCACGTCTTCCTCGCCGAGGAGAACGCGGACGACTTCCCCGCCGTCAGTGACGACGAGGACGAGATGCTCGACTGTGCCGCCACCGAACGCCAGGACAACTCCCGCCTGTCGTGCCAGCTCGTCCTGCGCGAGAGCCAGGAGGTCCGCGTGACCGTCCCGGAAGCCCAGCTGTGAACCTGCTCGTGGTCGGCGCGGGCCAAGCCGGCGTGCAGTTCGCGAGCAGCGCTCGAGACCTGGGCTGGGAGGGCTCCATCACCCTCATCGGGCAGGAACCGCACGCCCCCTACGCCCGGCCGCCTCTTTCGAAGGCGTTCCTCAAAGGCGAGGCATCGCTCACGTCACTCGCGCTGCGCAGCGCCGCCTTCTACTTGGAGCAGCGCATCGATCTGGTGACCGAGGAGCACATCGACCGGATCGATCTCGCCGGCGACGGCGCGGGCACGGCCACCTCCGCCACCGGCCGCCGCTGGAGGTTCGACCGTCTCGTGCTGGCCACCGGCGCGCGTCCCCGCCGCCTCCCGGCCGAGGGCGCCGACCTCGGCGGCGTGCTGACGCTACGCGACGTCCACGACGCGCAGGTCCTCGCCGGGCGCCTGGCCACCGCCAAGGCCCTGGTCGTCATCGGCGGTGGTTTCATCGGCTTGGAGGTGGCCGCCACCGCCGCCGCGGCCGGCGTGCCGACGACGGTGGTCGAAGCCGCACCCGCGCTGATGAATCGCGTCGTCAGCACGACCACGGCGGAGATCGTCGCCATCGCGCACCGCGCGGCCGGCGTGCGGATCCGCACGGGACTGCGCCCTGTCCGCTTGCGCGGCATGGATGGCGCAGTCGTCGCGGTCGAACTGGACAACGGCGACGAACTGCCCGCAGACCTCGTGGTCGTCGGAGTGGGCGCCCAACCACGGGACGAACTCGCCCGCTCCGCCGGCCTGCACTGCGACAACGGCATCGTCGTTGACGCCTGCTCCCTGGCCTCCGACGGCCACACCATCGCCGTAGGGGACTGTGCGAACCTCCCCGATCCTTCGCTCGCCGCGGACCACGCTCCGCGGCTGCGGCTGGAAAGCGTCGACAACGCCGTCGAGCAGGCCACCTCGGCCGCCGGCACGCTGGTCGGCCTGCACCGCCCCTACCGCGGCGTTCCCTGGTTCTGGTCCGACCAGGGAGGCCTCAAGCTGCAGATCGCCGGACTGGCCCGGCCGGACGACGAGATCGTGCCCCGCGGAGGCCGACGCCCCGGGCAACACACGACGCTGCGCTATCGGGGGTCACGGCTGGTCGCCGCCGAATGCGTCAACAGCCCCGCCGACTTCCTCACGGTACGCCGGGCTCTCGGCGAGGGCGTCTGCCTGCCACGGACCATGGCCACGGACACCAGCCGGTCGCTGAAAGAACACCTCGCCAACACGAAGGAGTCGCCATGCCCCTGAAGGGGAAGTACGAACCGAGCCCCGCCGACTGGGTGGCCCAGCAGGTCGAGCTCTACGAACGCACCGGCGGCGCGGAGGGCGGAACCTTGCAGGGCCGCCCCGTCGTCATCCTCTCGACCACAGGCGCGAAGTCCGGGAAGATCCGCAAGACGCCGCTGATGCGGGTCACCGACGGCACTCGCTATGCCGTCGTCGCCTCCCAGGGAGGGGCGCCCACCCATCCGTTCTGGTTCCACAACATCATGGCCGACCCGCACGTCTCCCTGCAGGACGGCGTAGCCGTCCGCGACTACGTCGCCCGCCGGGTCGACGGCGAAGAACGCCAGAAGTGGTGGGCCATGGCCGTGGAGACCTGGCCCGACTACGAGGAGTACCGCAAGCGGACCGACCGCGATATCCCGGTCTTCGTCCTCGAGCCATCCTCCTGACAGGGGTGCGGCGGGAGATGGCACGCAAGGGGAACGACCTGCAGCGCCGGCATGCCGAAACACGCGGCTGGGCATCCCCATCGGGAGAGCCACCGGATCGCGTTCCGATCCGGTGGCTCTGTCGATTCGGGCCGATCGCGCTCAGCTCGGCCGTTGAGCTGAAAGGTCGACCCTGCCCATGGCCGGGCGACGGATCACCGCTGTCGAACAGGTCCTACGCGAACCTGATCCCACTGAACCCTGGAGACGGCGCTCCTGGCGTTGCGCGCGCCCAGGTCACTCGCGGCGGCCTTCAGCATGGTCGTCAGCTTGGGGGCGTCCCTGGCGTCGAGGGTGCCGGAGGTGACGAGCGCCTGCGCGATGCTCCCGGCCGACCCCGAAGCTCCCTGGGCCGAGACCCATGAGTGAAGCGCCAGCGCGGCCCAGGTGGCGAAGAAGGCCGGCTTCGGCTTGTAGTCCTTGTCGAACATCAGTGGCCTGGCGCCGGGAATCCAGGTGAAGGCGTACTTGTCGGTGAAGCCCCAGAAGCTGATATCCCGGATTCCGGCGGCCAGCGCCTCGGAAACGACGCTCCAATAGATCTGCGCCTGGTCCGTATCGTGATTCGCGTCCGGGTTCAGGTGAACGTCCATCTCGGTGATGGCGACTTCGAGCCCGAGCGCTTTGTACGAGTTCACGATCCCGGTGATGACACCGGGGTCGGGCGGGGACAGGGTCAAGTGCGTTTCGAGGCCCACGCCGTCGATGGGCACGCCCCTGGCGACCAGGTCGGAAACGAGGCCATAAAGCTCCTGGCGCTTCGCCGGATAGAATTCGACGAGGGACTCGTTGATGAACAGCTTGGCGCCGGGGTCCGCGGCGTGCGCAATGCGGAATGCCTCGGCGAGATAATCGGGGCCGAGGACCCGGTAGAAGTAATTCTGTGCGAGCCCCGTACCACCGAAGGTGGACAATACCTCGGTGGCGACGTCCCACCGGTCCATCTTCCCCGCGTACCGAGTCATGATCGTCCGGAAGTGGGTGGTCATCGCGGCGCGGAGCCGGGCCGGGTCCTGGATCTGCTCCAGCCAGGCCGGGTTGCAGCAGCCGGAGATGAGGCCGTGGCCTTTCACGGCCATGTCGTGCTGTTCCGCGAAGTCGACGAGCCGGTCGAGCCCCGTGAACTCGAAGGCACCTTGTCGTGGCTGTACGAAGGACCACTTGAGCTCGTTCTCGGGCGACAGGCTGTTGAACTGCTGCGGGAGTATGCGAGCGAACTGCGGGTCGTCGAGATAGTGGGGATTGACCGCCCCGGAGCCGATGAGGATCCCCGCTTCAGCGGCTTTCTCCCGCAGTCTGATGACCGCCGCGTCAGCCGCTGCTACGGGGATGTACGCGCTGGTGACGAGCGTGAGCACAGCGGCAATCGCGAACGCTCTGAGTTGACGGAATCCGCGACGGTGAAGGGCTCGTGATCGAGTAGGTGAACAGCTTCGGGACGAATACTGATCTGCTTCGCGAGCGGGTGATTGATGACGCTCCAACGGAATTCCTCCGGCCCTGTGATCCTTGAAGGAGGCACAAGCATTGGCGTAATCCCCGATTTAGTCGCACATCGAAACACGGCCGCTCTCCGCTGTCAATGCCGCAAATAACTTTCACGGAATTTGCCTTTGGTGCACGGGTTTTGCGCAAGGCAATGGGCATGCCGAAAGAACGCCAGGCCGGCGAGGAGACCCCGGTCAGCTCGTGACTTCATCACCACCCGGCAGCGACTCAGGAATCGCCCACTCAAAGAAGGCGCGCATGCCGCGCTCCATGTCGGTGGACGGATCGATGAGCCATTGCAGTTGCAGCCCGTCCCACGTGCCGATGAGCAATTCACTCAGCAGTTCGGGGTCGCGCCCGCTGTCGATTCGGCCCTTCGTCCGGTCGAAGGCGAACGCCGCGGCGAGCGATTCTCGCTTGCTCCGGTATCTGTTGATGAACCAGTCGTGGGCAGGATGCTCCGGGGCGGACGACTCGGCAGCCAGAATCGCCAGGAGCCTGAGCAACTCCGGTCGTTCGAGGTTGGACCGTACCCGCTCCAGGGTGGCGAGGGCTACACCGTGCTCGGCACAATCCGCCTCGAAGTCGAAGGCGGCGAAGCCCGTACCGACTGTTTTGTCCGCCCGTTCCAGAACTGCTTCGAGGAGTTCGTACTTGGTCCCGAAGTGATGAACGATGCTGGTCAAGCTCAAATCAAGCTGCCGCGCGATGTCGCGCAACGAGCCGCCACGGTACCCGTGCGTCGCGAAGACGGTCGTGGCCGCTTCGATGATCTCCTTTGATCTCTGGGCCGACTTGGCATACGGGCCTCGAATGCGGGCGGGTTTGCCCGCGCGTCGGGGATCGGCCTCGGGCGGGGTTGTCACGGGCGCTCCTCGCTGATGGGGGCCTGGTTACGACAAGTTGATCTGCGGGAAATCTAGCCGAAGCAAAATGTAGCATGTGTACGGTTTTCGCTGTACTGTCACCTCAACCCAACCCCGGGACGGCTCGAAAGAGCCTGAATCCCACCGTGGCCAGGAGGTCGACATGACCAATTCCGCATCGATCAGCAGGCGCCGGTTACTGGCCGGCGCAGCGGCAGTCGCGGGGGTGCCCCTGCTTGGAGCGTGCAACGCGGGCCCGTCAAGCAAGGCGCCCAGCGGCGGGAACACGGCCGGCGCGGGCGCGGTGACCCTCACCATGATGTTCGGCGTCCAGGACCTGTCCAAGGCGCAGATCGCCGACTTCGAGGCGAAGAACCCGGGCATCAAGATCCAGTTCCTGGAGAACGACCCCACCCGCCTCAACGCCATGCTCGCCTCCGGCAACCCGCCGGACATCGTGATCGGCCCCGCCGTGGGCAGCGCGAACACCAACGCCCGCGGCCTCGCGGCCGACCTGACCCCCTACCTGGACAAGAGCCAGGCGCTGAAGAAGGACGACCTACAGCCCGTCAACGACAGCTTCCGCTGGGACGGCAGCAAGATCGGCTAGGGCGGCTACTACGGCATCGTCAAGGACTGGAGCCAGGACGCGACCCTCTGGTACAACACCGCCCTGTTCGACAAGGCGAAGGTGCCGTACCTGAGCGACACCGAGCCGGCGACCTACGACGAGCTGCTGGACATCGCCAAGCGGCTGACCGTCAAGGACGGCGGCAAGACCCTGGTCTTCGGCCTCGGCCTGGAGTGGGCGTGGAGCCTCATCGGCCCCATGGCCACGATGGTCCTCCAGCAGGGCGGCCAGCTGTACAAGGCGGACCTGACCGAGATCGACTTCAACTTCGCCGCCGCCCGCCGCGCCTTCCAGTGGTACGTCGACTTCGCCCAAGCGGGTGTCGGCCCGACGTCGCTGAACCCGCTGCCGGACGGCTCCGACATGTCCACCTTCAGCGCCAAGCGGATGGCGATCACGCAGGACGGCTACTGGTTCGGCGGCAACTTCATCGAGGACAAGGCGCTGAACGGCAGCATCCGGATGGCGCCCGCCCCGATCATGGGGGACAAGCGGGTCAGCGCCAGCTACTCCGGTCAAGGAGCGTGGATCCCGGCGGAGGCGAAGCACAAGGACGCCGCCTGGAAGCTGATGGAGTACTTCATGGCCGGCCCGCCCGCCGAGGAGCGAGCCAAGAGCGGATGGGGGCTGCCGGGGCTGAAGTCCCTGGCCTCGAAGCTGCCGCAGGATCTGCCCTACCAGAAGCAGGCCTACACCGTCGCCCAGAACGAGCTCCAGTACGCCGCGCCCCTGCCCGAATCGCCGTACGTCACGACCGACGCGTGCAACGTCGCGATCGACAAGCAACTGCAACGAGCCATCAAGAAGGAGCTCACCGTCGACGCCGCCTGCGCGGCGGTGACCGTCGAGATCAACAAGCTGCTGAAGCAGGGCAAAGAGCGGATCGGCTGAGCCCGGCATGGCACGACGCACCTGGTCCCGCTACCCGAAGAGGACCTTCTATCTGTTCGTCGGCCCGTGGGTGGCGGGCTTCCTGCTCCTGACCGCCGCACCGCTGGTGTACGCGTTCGCCGTGAGTCTCACCAACTTCGACGGCAGTTCGCCGCGCTGGCGCTGGGTCGGCTTCCGCAACTACGTCGAACTGCTCGGAGACGAATACGCCTGGGCGGCTCTGCTCAGGACCATCGGATACACCGCGATCGTGGTACCGCTCAGCGTCGCCGGTTCGCTCGGCCTGGCCGTCCTGCTCAACCGCCGCCTGAAGGCGGTGGGGCTCTGGCGCACCGTCTTCTACCTGCCGTCGGTCGTGCCGGTCGTCGCGACGGCCATCATGTGGAAGCTCGTCCTGAACCGCGACGCCGGCGTCCTCAACGCCCTCCTCGAATCCGTCGGGCTGGACGGGATCACCTGGCTGGTCGACCCGATGGCCTTCTACGCGCTCATCATCCTGACCCTGTGGGGCCTCGGCGGCGGCATGGTCATCATGCTCGCCGCGCTGCAGGGCGTCCCCAAGGAACTGGAGGACGCCGCCCGGGTGGACGGCGCCGGCCGCTGGAAGGCGTTCCGCTACGTGACAGTACCCATGATCTCGCCGGTCCTGTATTTCCAGGTGGTCACCGGCATCATCGCGACCCTCCAGATCGTCGTCCAGCCGCTGTTGCTGGCCGAGACCAACAGCATCTCGGGAGTCGGTCAGGTGCCGCAGAGCACGCACCTGTACATGGTGCAGGTCTGGGAGGAGTTCTTCCTCGGCAACCGCTTCGGGTACGGCTCGGCGATGTTGTGGGTCTTCTTCGTCATCATTCTCGCCTTCACACTGCTGGTCCAGCGGTCGAGCCGCTGGTGGGTCCACTACGAGGTGAACAGCGATGCAGACCGTTAGGAGCCGTCCCGTGCCTGCCAGCCGAGCTGCGGCGTCCCGCGGAAGGCCGCGGCGCAAACGCCGGAGCGCCGGCGGCGTCTACATCCTCCTATTGACGCTCGCCGTGGTCTTCATAGGCCCGATCTTCTGGCTGCTGCTGGCCGCGCTCAAGACCCGCGAGGAGTGGGTTGCGGTACCCACCAAGATCCTTCCCGGCCAGGCGCAGTGGAGCAACTTCGTCCACGCGCTCACCGACATCAACTTCCCCGCCTACGCGATGAACTCGTTGTTCCTGGCCACCGTCTACGCGGTACTCATCACCCTGTCCAGCGCGGCGGTCGGATTCGGATTCGCCCGGCTGCGAGGCCCCGGCAAGCGCGCGATGTTCCTCGTGCTGCTGTCCACCATGATGCTGCCGCAGGTGCTGACGCTCCTGCCGACCTACGTGCTGTTCTCCCGGATAGGGCTCGTCAACACCTACTGGCCGTGGGTCCTGTGGGGGCTGGCCGCCTCGCCCTTCCTGGTGTTCCTGTTCCGGCAGTTCTTCGCGGCGATCCCGCGCGAGCTGGAGGATGCCGCGATCATCGACGGCTGCGGATGGGGACGGATCTTCGCCACGATCTTCCTGCCGCTGTCCCGTCCCGTGCTCGTCACGGCGTTCCTGCTCTCCTTCACCTGGAGCTGGGGCGACTACATCGCACCCGCCCTGCTGCTCGACGTCGACCACACCACGCTCTCCGTGGCGATCACCGCCTGGTATCAGGACCCGCGCGGCAACCCCCTGCCGACCGTGCAGGCAGCCGCGGCCGGCCTCTACGTCATACCTGTGCTGCTGATCTTCCTGTTCGCCCAGCGTTACTTCGTCCGGAGCGTCGTCGCGTCCGGAATCAAGGGCTGACCCTTCAGCACCCATCCAAGGAGTTCGACCAGTTGACCACCATCAACCCCCCTGCCGTGCAGCTGTACACCCTGCGTGAACAACTGGCCGCCGACCGTCCCGGAGCGCTGGCCCAGGTGGCCGCCCTCGGTTTCCAGGCGGTGGAGGCGTACGACGTGCTCGCCGACACCGACGGGCTACGTGACGATCTGGCACGGGCCGGCCTGACCGTGTGCAGCATGCATGTCATGCTCTCCGGCGAGCAGACCGGCGAGGTCGTCGCCGCAGCAAGGACGCTGGGCACCGACACCGTCATCCTTCCCTACGCCCCGCCCGAGCGGTTCACCGACGCCGCCGGCATCGGCGAGCTCGCGCGGGAGCTGAACGACACCGCGCGCCGGTTCGCCGACGAGGGCCTGCGGCTGGGGTACCACAACCACGAGTTCGAGCTTTCGACGATCGTGGACGGTCATCCCGCCCTGGAGGTGCTGGCGGACGCCCTGGACGATCGCGTGCTGCTGGAAATAGACACGTACTGGGCGGCGGTCGGCGGGCAGGACGTGCCCGCGCTGCTGGGACGGCTGGGCGACCGGGTGCGCTACCTGCATGTCAAGGACGGCCCGGTGACCAAGGACGACCCGAATACCGCCGTGGGCGCCGGACGGATGCCGGTGGCCGAGATCCTGGCCGCGAGCCCGTCGGCGACCTGGCACGTGGTCGAACTCGACCGGTGCGCCACCGACATGCTGACCGCCGTCGGCGACAGCCTGGCCTGGCTGACCGAGCATCGGCAGGGTGCCTGATGACGCGCGGACCCGTCGGTGTCGCGGTCGTCGGCTGCGGCAACATCAGCGATGCGTACCTGAGCAACCTCACCGCATTCCCCGATCTGAGGGTGGTCTTCTGCGCCGACCTGGACGTCGAGCGGGCCAAGGCGCAGGCGGCCGAGTACGGCGTGCCGGGGGCGGGCACAGTGGCGCAGGCGATCGCCGATCCGGAGGTCGAACTCATCGTCAACCTGACCATTCCCGCCGCGCACGCGCCGATCGCGTCGGAGGCCATCGCCGCGGGCAAGCACGTCTGGATCGAGAAGCCGCTCGCCCTGAACACCGAGACCGGGCGGGGCCTGCTCGACGCGGCGGACGCGGCGGGCGTGCTGGTCGGCTGCGCTCCGGACACCGTACTCGGTGCCGGGCTGCAGACCACGCGGCGGCTGATCGAGGCCGGTGCCATCGGCACGCCGCTCACCGCCCTGGCCCTGCTGCAGGATCCCGGGCCGGATCGCTGGCACCCCGACCCGGCGTTCCTGTTCCAGCGCGGCGCGGGCCCGCTGTACGACATGGGGCCCTACTACCTGACCGCGCTGGCCACGATCTTCGGGCCGGCGGATTCGGTGGCGGCGCTGGGCCGGCGCAGCCACGACCGACGTGTCATCGGCGCCGGGCCCAAGGCCGGAAGCTCGTTCGACGTCGAGGTGCCGACCCACGTCGCCGCGCTGATCAACTACGCGGGCGGCCAGGCGGCCACCCTGCTGATGAGCTTCGACTCGCCCCTGCGGCGCGGTGGCTTCGTCGAGATCACCGGCACCGAGGCGACGTTCGCGACTCCCGACCCCAACCGCTTCGACGGCGATGTGCGCGTGCAGACCGCGGACGCCGACGACTGGGCGGTCATCCCGGCCACCGGGGCGGCCCAGGGCCGTGGCCTCGGCGTCCTGGACATGGCCCGGGCCATCCGCAACGGCGGCCGGCCGCGCGCATCCGGCGAGCTGGCACTGCACGTCCTCGACGTCATGGAGGCGATCACGGCCTCCGCCGACACCGGGAGCTTCGTGCCGGTCCGGACCACCTTCACCGCGCCCGACGTGCTGGCTGCGGACTGGGATCCGCTGGCCCGCACCGTCTGAGCAGGAGGAGAAAGACCAGTGTCACTCAAGGCAGAAACATCGGTTCTCGGCGTGGGTATGGTCGGCTACGCGTTCATGGGCGCCGCCCACTCACACGCTTGGCGTACGGCGGCGCACGCTTTCGACCTGCCGTTGCGGCCCGCCTTGGTCGCCCTGTGCGGCCGCGACGGCACCGCGACGCGGGCCGCGGCAGGCCGCCTGGGCTGGCAGTCCGCCGAGACCGACTGGCGGGCCCTGATCAGCAGGGACGACATCGACCTCATCGACATGTGCACGCCCGGGGACTCGCACGCCGAGATCGCGGTCGCCGCGCTGAACGCCGGCAAGCACGTGTTGTGCGAGAAGCCGCTGGCCAACACGGTGGCCGAGGCTGAGGCCATGGCTGACGCGGCGGAAAAGGCCGCCGCCCGCGGGGTCCGCTCGATGGTCGGCTTCAACTACTGCCGGGTCCCCGCGCTCGCGCTGGCCCGGCAACTGGTGCGTGATTGGGCGGATCGGCCAGATCCGCCATGTCCGGGCCAGTTACCAGCAGGACTGGCTCGCCTGCCCACGGTGACGCTCGCCGGAATCGGAGGCTGTCATGCGCAAGCGAAAAGTGATCATCAACAGCGACGCCAAGAACGAGGCGGACGACCAGTTCGCCATCGTCCACGGGCTGCTGTCGCCGACCTTCGACGTGCGTGGGCTGATTCCGGCGCACTTCGGGACGGGACGAACACAGCGGAGCATGGAGGAGTCACGCGAAGAGATCGACCTCCTCCTGGACCTCCTTGGCCTGCGGGGCGCTGTCACCGTGGCCGACGGCGCGGCGGCAGCTCTGCCGGATGAGTGGACCCCGGCGGAGTCCCCGGGCGCGCGACTGATCATCGAGGAGTCGAAGCTCGCCATCGCCCGGGACCCGCTCTATGTGGCCTTCCTCGGACCCCTGACCGACCTGGCCTCCGCCATCCTGCTGGACCCGGACCTGGTCCGCCGTCCGGTCGTCGCGATCTGGACAGGCGGCCCGGGATATCGGGGCTATGACGAAGGCCCCTGGATCGAGTTCAACCTCTCCAACGACCTCCACGCCGCGAACGTCGTGTTCGGCTCAGGGATCACCTTGTGGCAGGTGCCGAGGGACGTTTACACCAAGGTCTCGGTGAGCTACGCCGAACTGGAGGAGAAGATCGGCGGCGCCGGTCCCCTGGGGCGCTACCTGATCGACCAGCTACACGAGTGGAATGCGACCCACAACCTGGAGCCGATCGAGTCCCGGTCCCTGGGTGACTCGCCGGCCATCGCGCTGATGCTCTTCCCGCAGAGCGGGAGTCTCCGGGTCCGGCCTGCCCCTCGCTTCGGCGCCGACGGCTCCCTGCTGGCAGGCTCCAATAAGCCGATCTGGGTCTGCGAGGACGTCGACGTCCGCTTCCTGCTTGAGGACATGTTCGCCAAGATCCGGGCCTTCGGCGCCCGACCGGTCTGACACACAAGGCCTCCCGGCTGGTCAGCTGGGAGGCCTTGTCATTCGGCTCTATCGGATGGCCTAAGCGCGAAGGGCGTCGATCAGGGCATCGACGGCAGTGAGCGCGGCGGCCGTGTCGAGTCCTGCGCGGGAGACCAGCGAAAGGCCCTGGACGGTGAACAGCAGTAGCTGTGCCTGGGCCTCGGGGGCGGCGCTCTGGGTGACCTCGCCGTCGGCCTGCGCGCGCCGCAGGGCGTCGGCGACGATCTGGGTGAAGCGGGTGTGCGAGCGGGCTACGACTTCGCGGGCCTCGGCATCCTGCGGAACAAGTTCGGCGGTGGTGTTGCCGATCATGCACCCTAGCGGACTGCCGGCATCGGAGGCGTACTCGTGCGTCCGGGCCGGAGTGGCGAGCACCTCGCGCAGCGCCGGCAGCACCGGCCCGGCCTCCAGTGCCGCGATTAGCTGGCGCTCGTAGGTGTCCCAGTACAACTGGACCGCTGCCAGGTAGAAATTCCGCTTGTCGCCGAAGGCGCCGTACAGGCTGCCCCGCTCCAGGGCCAGCGCGTCGACCAGGTCCTGAACGGAGGTCGCTCCGTAGCCCCGGGACCAGAACAGCAGGAGAGCGCGCTCCAGGGCCTGGTCTTTGTCGAATGCGCGGGGGCGTCCTGTCCGTGCCATATTCCCAGGTTACGACTTTTTGACCGCGTGCACAAAATGCCGTACGTTGTGGGCTGACCGACTTATTGAACGACCACATAGAAGTCCTCTGGCGGGCGAGCGCGCCAGAGGACGAGAGGCAGGATCACATGGACTTCAACGGCAAGACGGCGCTGATCACCGGATCGGGCGCCATCGGCGGGCTCGGGCACGCGACAGCGAGAATCCTCGCCGCCGGCGGGGCCAACGTGATCATCACGGGCACCGACCCGGACCGCGGCGCCCAGGTCGTGGACGACGTGCGGGCCAGCGCGGCCGGCACCGTGCGCTTCATTCCCGCCGACCTGGCCGGCCCGCAGGCCGTGCAGCGGCTGGCCGAGGACGCCGGGGCGGTGGACATTCTCGTCAACAACGCGGGTGTCGTCCCGTTCAGTGCGACCGCCGACCAGGACATCTCCGCCTACGACGCCGCCTTCGCGGTCAACGTGCGCGCGCCGTTCGTCCTGGTCGCCCAGCTCGCGCCGAAGATGGCTGCCGGCGGGGGCGGCAGCATCGTCAACGTCAGCTCCACCGCGGCCGGCCTGGGCATGCCGCCGATGGCGGTCTACGGTGCCACCAAGGCGGCGCTGGAGTCCCTGACCCGCACCTGGGCGGCCGAGTTCGCCGCGTCGAACGTGCGTGTCAACGCCGTGTCACCCGGCCCGATGACCACCTCAAAGGTGGTGGCGGCCATGGGTCCGGACCTGGGCGGCATGGGTTTGTCGACCGCGCTGAAGCGCACCGCCGACCCGGCCGAGGTCGCCCAGGTCATCGCCTTCCTCGCCAGCGACCAGGCAAGCTACGTCACCGGCGCGGTCGTGGCCGCCGACGGTGGCCGGACCGCCATCTGACCCCGAATGCGCTGGCCAGAGCCACGTCCACAGTGAGGAAGCCTGCCTCTGGCGGGTGTTCCGTGATGGCGGGAATGGCCCGTCATCGTTACCGGAATCACGCGCCTTGGCGCGAGTGAGGAGAATGAGGTCAATGGGTCGTCTTGCGGGAAAGTACGCACTGATCACGGGAGGGACGAGCGGCATCGGGCTGGAGACAGCCCGTGAGTTCCTCGCCGAGGGAGCGGCTGTCGCGATCACCGGCCGCTCGCGGGAACGGCTGGAGGAGGCCGCCCGGCAGCTGGACGGACCGCTGCTGCCCATCGTCAGCGACGCCGGCGACGTCCCCAGCCAGGCGGCACTCGCGGCGCGGCTGCAGGAGGAATGGCCGCAGCTCGACATCTTGATGAGCAACGCCGCCGACGTCACTCATCTCCCGATCGAGGAATGGACCGAGGAGGCATTCGACAGGCTCGTCGCCACCAATCTCAAGGGGCCGTTCTTCCTGATCAAGGCATTGCTGCCGCTCTTGTCACGGCAAGCCTCGGTCATCCTCGTCGGCTCTGTCTCCGCTTTCATCGGGCACGAGAACGCGGCAGTCTACGGTGCCGCCAAGGCAGGCCTGCTGTCCTTTTCCCGCGGGCTGACCTACGAGCTCAAGGACCGGGGCATCAGGGTCAACGGGCTGAGCCCGGGGCCGACCCTCACGGACACGTTCAAGTCGCTCGGCCCCGAGCGACAGGCCGCCATCTACGACGAACTCCGGCAGACCGTGCCCCTCCATCGCATCGGCACCGCCACCGAGCTGGCGAAGGCAGCTGTCTACCTCGCCTCTGACGAGTCCGCCTACACCGCCGGCACCGTCCTGCGCGTCGACGGTGGCATCGGAGAACTCGCCTACTAACCTCGATTCGTCAGCAGTCCTGCCCACACTCTCGATTGTGCCGATCGGCCAGGTTGCCAGATAACCGGGCATCGAAGCTCCCGCGCCGGACGACGGCCGCCCAGCCCGCACCCGGCTTGATCGCTATCTCGCCGGATAACCGAGATCATCCAAGAACTGGCCGAGCCCCACGCCCTCTGTGCGAAGGAACGGAATCCGGCGTTAACCGCGTCTGGAAGACCGCGATGACAGAGGCTCACTGACCTGCGGAAATCCCGTTGAAGCCGGATTCCGTTCCAAATCTCTGACCGCCGACACGGCCCCTGAGCAGCAACCAATCGGTCAGTGGCGATAGTGGGCCGATGTCAGTGGACCTACCGCCATCCAGCGGCCCGATGCTGGTGGCTGGGCTACTCGAAGACGCGGTCGACGACGGCGGCTTGCTCGGCGGTGCCCGCTCGGAAGTACCGGGCTGAAGTGTCGAGGGAGGCGTGGCCGAGGAGGGCTTGAACCTGGGCGACGTCGGCGCCGCCTTCACGCAGCCGGGTGGCGTAGGTGTGGCGCAGCCGATGTGGGCGCAGGCCGGGGAGTTTGGCGTCATCGCCGACAGCCAGCACGACCTGGACAATCCCGGAGATGGTCAGGGTTCCGCGCTGGCCGACCCACAGCGAGCCGGGATGGCGGCCGCGGAGGTCGAGCCAGGTGGAGATGCGCTCTCGCACGATCGGGGGGAGCGGGACGACCCGGACCTGGTCGCCCTTGCCGTGCTGACGGATCGTGCCGGTGCGGGCCGTGATCGCGATGTCATCGACCTCCAGCCGCGCGCACTCCTCTTCGCGGGCTCCGCCGTACAGCAGGATCGCGATGATCGCCGCGTCACGAGCGCCGCGGCGGGCGGCGGCGCGCTCGACGGCGCCCTGCTCGGTGGTGGTGAGGGCGTCGGGCTCGCCCGGTTTGGGGACGGTGGCGCGTTTGACGCGGATGCGCAGCCCCAGCTGGGCGTACATGAGCGTGAGCGCGGCGATGCCCTGGTTGATGGTGTTGGGCGCGGCCCGGCCGTCGATCCGGCTCCGGCGCCAGGCGGTGACCGCGGCTTCGGCGCCCACCAGGTCGGCGAAGGCGTCGTCACGCTCGGCGGCGTGCTCGGCCAGCCACGCGACGTAGGCGGCGATCTGCCGCCGATAGGCCTTGACCGTGTTGGCCGACAGCTTGCACCGGTCGAGGTGACGGTGCGCCGCCACCACGGCCTCACGAGCGGCAGCGCCGACGTCGCCGGCGGGCCGGAGCGCGACGACATTGGGCATGACGCGATCACCCTCGCCCGTCAGCGTCGCCGTCGAGCGGGCCGGCCTCCCAGGTGCTGCGCCGGAGCGCCTCGCGCGCGGTGTCCTCGGCCCGCCAGGCGGTGCGCATCTGCGCCAGCAACTCGCCGGTGCGCTCGAAGCCCGCCTCCGCCAGCCCCGCCAGTTCCTCGCGCAGCGTGCGGCCAACGCGGTCGCAGGTGGCGCTCGCCTCGTCGCGGAGGCGGCGGGCCCTGGCGACCCGGGCCGGATCGCCGCTGGCCGCCGCGGCCGCCAGCTCGGCTTCCGCCTGTCCATACCGCTCATGCAGCGCCTGGTGCTCGGCGGCGAGGTCGGCTTGCCGGGCGTGGGTGACGAGGCCCTCGGCGTGGTTGATCGTCACGAGCTCGGCCACCGCGCGGTGCTCGGTGTCGGCTCGGTCGAGGAGCGCATCGACCTCGGGCTGCCCGGTCCGGTGTGAGTGGGGATCCGCCGTCATTGGCGCCCGCTCCTTATTATCCGCTGAGTTCAGCCCCGGCTTCTGATTCTCCGGCGGCGACGTTATCCACTGAGATGCTAGCCATTCTCAGCGGATAATCTCTCTCATCCACTGAGCTGCCTTCATTAGGATCGATTGTTATCTCGGGTTCTTGGGCCTTCTCACAGGTCGAAGAGACGTGATCTTGTCAGGCACGTAGGCATATGGGCTGGTGTGCACGGCACGTTGCGGTGCCGTCCGCCGCCTGCGCCGCCACACCCCCGCACATCGCGGCGACCGCGCCGCCCAGCTGTGGAACGCGTTCATCGACGACCGCCACCTCCTGCGCTAGCGGGTGCGATGGTCGCCGCTGCTGAGCAGGAGAGGTGGAGGTTCCAGGCTGCCGATGCCGACCAGCACGACGGTCAAGTCGTTCCGTTGGGCCTGGACGTCGATCATCATGGGGTTCTGCAGGAGCGCGTCGCGGATGGTTGTGGTCGCGACCACTCCGGGCAAGGGGACGAGACGGGCCAGGCGTTGCTCAGGTTGGCCAGGCGCGTGGCGTGCACCTGGGTCTCGGAGTTGCCGACGCCACCGACGAGTTGCCTGACGCGGTCGACGACCTTGGAGTTCTTCTGCGGCATGCGTTCGACGGTAGTGAGCAGGGTCTCGCTCGGCGAGCTGGTCGAAGTCCAAGGAGCAGGCCGTCCACCTGGCGTGGGTGGAGGGATTGTGCGACACCGAGGCGGTCCTGGAGGGCGTTGCCACGATCGTTCTCATCGATAACGGCTGTCCGCCGGTTCCTCGCTTTGTTGACCGCATGCATGGTGTGGTTCTCGGGCTGTACCAGGATTCCTGGACCAGGCAGTGTTGATCCGGCTCGTCGAAGCTCCGGACTGTGCCAAGATCGACGACCGACCTGCCCGTGCACGAGACCGACATACCTCCCTCGGCATAGTCAGGTGCGGCTCACTACACAGGGAGACGGAGATGGCAATGACCGCATTCGCGGTGCCCGATTTCGGGGACGCGGGACGCAGCGGTGTTCATCCGGGCGGCGGAGTGAAGGACCGGCCATCGGTGGCTTGGCGTGCACTCACCAAAGCCGCCGTCCTGGCTGCGCCGGTCCTGGCGGGCGACACGCTCTACGTCGTGGACGTACGAGGCAGCCTGTACGCCCTTGACGCCGCGGACGGCACCGTACGCTGGCGATCCGGCGGTCTGGACGAGAAGTGGGATTACCTCAACCCGGTGTTCACCGGGTCGCCTACGGTCTGGGGCGGCCTGCTCTTCCTGCCGGACCGGGACTATGAGGGCTGCGTCCATGTGCACGACCGGTTAACCGGCACGCTGCTACATCGTCTCAAGCCCGGCGCCAGCTGCTGCACCGTAGCGGGCGACCTGCTGTTGTGCACCGACCTGAACCACGGCGTCCGGGCACTGGACCTGCCCGAGCTCACACCGCGCTGGCACAACGAGGATTTCACCGGGCTACTCGAGGCGGATCTGGCCCTGTCGGCGACCGGCGTGGCCTACGCGGCGCTGGGCTTCGAAGGCCATCACACGCACAGCGGGGTTGTGGCATTCGACGTGAACTCGGGAGCGGAGATCTTCCAGGCCGGAGATGACCAGGAGGCGCAGTGCCCGCTGGAAGCCGAGCTGCTCTCGTCCATGGAGGACGACGATGATGACGACGATGATGACGAGGAGGAGGAGCGCCCAAGCGATTGGGTGCTGTTCGCGCAGGCGCACGCGGTGCTGGCCGAGAGTCTGGCGTGGATGCCGGCCCGGCGCGAGCACGGTGACGACGGCTTCCATTCCCAGCTTTGGACCAGCGCCGAGGTGGTGGGCCTCGACCCGGTGACGGGGAGGCGGCGCTGGTCGTTCCAGCTCGATCCCCGCCTGGCATCGGAGGTCAGCGGGGCGGTCGCGGTCGCCGGCGGCCGCCTGTTCTTCATCGTTGCGCAGGGCGGCGACCCCGAGACCGAGCCGGAGCGGCCTTTTGAATTCATGCTGTACGCCGTGGACATCGCCACCGCCGCACCGGTTTGGACTATCCGCCTGCCCGCCCTTCCCGTGGGGTCACCAGTATTGGCTGACGGGCTGATCTACCTGGCGGCGCGAGACGGCACGATCTCCACCTATCAGCAGCTGACCGGCGAGTCCGTCTGGCAGGTGAACCTCGACGACGAGATCGTCGGCGGCCGGTACGAGCTCACGGAGTACCTGGGTGCGCAGTACAGCGAGGAGAACCTCGCCATCCTCCCGGCCGACGAGATGATCTATGTGCGCACCCGTGCCGGCATCACCGCGCTGACGTCGGCCATGACCCGGTAGAAGCTCGGCAGATACCCCGCTGGCCGCGCGCCCAGCTTGGGGCGGGTTGAAGCGCGAGTTGCGGCGGACCAGGGGGCGTAGGTCCAGGTGATGGGAGATCCCGTGGTTCAGCGCCGTCCGCATCACCGCCGAGCACGACCTGCGCCTCTCGGTGGCTTCACCGTTCAAAGGCCGCTGATCAGGGCTTACGTCCCTCGAATGCAGGCAGGAAACGTTGCGGACCGAAACGTTTGAGGGACCTTACGTTCGAGGACCAGCTGACGTACGACAGAGCGAGCTGAGCAGAAGATTTCGCAGGTGACAAACGTGCCTGACAACCCCAGATAACGTGTCAGGCACGTTCGTGGGAGTGCGCTTGCCTCACATGCCTGACGCGTTTCCAGCACCTAGTGCCGCGTCAGGCAACGTTTGCCCTCTTGACGATCCTGCGTAGCCGCTCGTCTTGGGTGTGGCGGTTGCGCCAGGCGATGTAGCGGCGGATCATGCTGCCCTGCTCGCGGTGGGAGGCGTGGTCGGTGCCGTTGAGAGTGAACTCGCGCAGCGCGGTGAACTGGGCTTCGATCCGGTTCAGCCAGGACGAATGGGTGGGCGTGTAGGCGATCTCGACGTTGTTCGCCTCTGCCCACTGCCCGACCCGATTGTCCTTCTTGGTTGTCAGGTGCGGGCTGAAGTTGTCGCAGATGATCGCGATGCGGATCTCGGGCGGATAGAGGCTGCGCAGGTAGCGGCAGAACTCCAGGAACTCGCCGCGTCGCTTGCGCTTCTTGATGTGCCCGTACATCTTTCCTTGCCCAGGTCCAGGGCGGCGAATAAGTGGCGTACGCCCTGCGTGCGAGTGTAGGTGGCGCGCATCCGCGGCCGGGGCTCGCGCTCGGGGTCTTTGTTCTTCCCGCCGACGTTGAAGTGATCACGCCCGACGACCCGGGGAGCCGACCTCGCCGCTCTCTGCGAGCCACTCTGGACAGGAGAGCGACGAGTCCGCGCGAAAATTCTCCGGTCCCGGGCGAAATGATCGGGGCACCGCCACCCATGAAGAGAGCGTTCGTACCCGTACCGGAAGTGGAGGACGTCACGATGGGAACCGCCTGTGTCAGATGACACTCACAGGTTCGAAGCGGTCTACCGGGCGACCTACGACCAGATCACCGCCTACGCCGGACGCCGCTGCGACTCGCCGCAGGACGCGGCCGACGTGGTCGCCGAGACCTTCGTCATCGTCTGGCGCAAGATCGACGAACTGCCACCGGGCGCGCAGGCGAGACTCTGGGTCTACGGAGTGGCCCGCAACGTGCTGGCCGACCACCGCCGCAGCGCGCTGCGCCGCCAGGCGCGGCACCGTGACCTCGACGCGGAGATGGCCGACCTCTACGGTGACCTCGCCGACCACAGCGTCGAGAGGAACGCGATCGCCCAGGCGTTCGCGACGCTTCCCGACGACGACCGCGAGCTGCTCGCGCTGGTCGCGTGGGAGGGCCTGGACCGCAGGGAGATCGCCACGATGCTGGGGCTCTCCCGCAACGCCGTCCGTATCCGGCTTCACCGCGCGCGCAGACGCCTGTCCCGGGCGCTCGAAGAAGCCGACGTCCGACTCACGCCGACCAACGCGGTCGTTCCCACGGGGAGATCACTATGAGGGACATCGACGAGATCAACGAGCTGCTGAGGCCGCTGGCCCGGATCAGTCCGGACGAACCAGGCGGACGTGCTGGCGGCGCCCGCGCGCAGGCGCTGTTCGCCGACATCATCGCCCAGGAGCGGGACACGACGACGGCGGCGGCGCTCCTACGACGCCCGCGCGGGCGTCGCCTCGGGCGTCGCGCGCTGCTCGGGCTCACCGCCTCCGCCGTCCTCGCCCTCGGCGTCGTCCTCGGACCGAGCCTGCTCGGCGGCGTCGCGACCTCCTACGCCAACTCCGCGGTGGAGATCCACGAGGAGGCCGACACCTACGTCGCCCGGATCAAGGACCCCTACGCGGACCAGCGGGAGTTCTCGGAGGCGTTCCGTTCCCTCGGCCTCAACGTCGAGCTCAGGGTGATCCCGGTCTCGCCCAGCGCGGTCGGCGAGATCGTGAGCCTGGGCGGCGGCGCCACCCCGGTCAACGTGCCCATCGGCGCCCGCAAGGAGCCGGCGGACTGCGATCTGACCGACAGCGGCTGCTTCATGGTGGTGACCGTCCCGGCGGCGATCAAGGGCACGGTGCACTTCGAGCTGGGCAGGCCGGCCAAGCAGGGGGAGTCCTACGAGAACAACTGGCAGTCGGCCACCCGTCCCGGAGAGCCGCTGGCCGGCGTCAAGGTGAGCGGCCGGACCGTCGGCGATGTGCTGGCCGAGGTCGGCAAGCGCGGCCTGAGTGCGGAGTTCCGCCGCGTCGTGGTCCATGAGGGCGGGTACACGGTCGAACCACTGGCCGCGGATCAGGTGGGCGGCGACTGGATCGTGTTCAAGGTCATACCTGCGCGTGAGGGCGTGGTCGGCCTGGAGGTCACCGCCGAGCGCCAGACGGGCCTCGAGTACGCGGACTGAGCACCGGAGCCCCGCCGTTACATCGCCTGGCGCAATCGCCACACCAACGACGAGCGGCTACGCAGGATCGTCAAGAGGGCAAACATGGCCTGACGCAGCACTAGATAATTTCAGATCTCGTCGTCGTCGGGTGCGTCGGGGTCACGCAGAGCGCGGATCGCCCCCGGAGCCAGGTCGGGAAGCAGGAAGGTGTAGGCGCCGTGCACGCCCAGCTGGGTGTTGACGAAGGGTGAGAGCCTGGCCATGTCCTCATCGCGGACGGGATAGCCCTGCGCCTTCATCTGCCGGACTGCAGCGTCCAGGTAGACCGTCGTCCACAAAACGACGCAATTGAGAACAAGGCCGAGGACGCTGAGCTGATTCTCCAGCCCGCGTTGATAGCGGTGGTAGAGCTCGCCCTTCTTGCCGTGGCAAATCTTTGCGGGCCAGGGCGTGTCGGCCCTCCTGCAGGTTGCGGATGTGCTTGATGTCGCGCCGGTAGGTCTCGTCGGTGTCGATGTAGGCCAGGATGTGCAGGGACTTGAAGATCCGGCCGTAGGCGGCGATCGCCTCGCCCAGCGCGGTGGGGTGGCCATCGCGCTGCAGCATGGTCACCACGTCGAAGGCGCGGACGGTGCCGGTGTAGATCGAGGCGACCACGCGCAGGATGTCCGGCCACATCCGCCGCACCTTGCGCAGGTCGATCCTGCCGCGGGCGAAGGTGTTCAGCGGGCCGTAGTCGGCGCCGGGGTCGATGCGCCAGCCCTTCTGGTCGGGCAGGTCTGCCAGCGCGGGCCGGTAGGAGATGTTCAGCAGTTCCAGCAGGCCGAAGGTCAGGTCACTGTAGGAGCCGGTGTCGGAAACGACGATCTCCGGCAACTCCCCGCCGTCCAGCCCGAAGATGACATCGACCATGTGCAGGGAGTCGCGGACGGTGCCGGACACGATCTTCGCGCCTCGCCCGATTCCTTGATCATTTATCGCGTTGAGCCAGGTCATGCCGCGCTTGGAGCCGAAGAACTTGCGGTTGGGACGGGCGAAGGCCGCCGGGACCGGGACCACGAACCGCATGCCATCGACCGCGGCGACCATGCCGCCACCCCACGCCTGGGCGAGCGGCAGCCCGCCCTGCCAGGCGACCAGCGGAGCGTTGGCCAGGCTGAGCGTCTCGGGCCGGAAGTAGTTCTGGAACACGTGCGAGAGCCTCGAGCGCTCCAGCGCGAGGACGCCGGTCTTGGCGATCGGCCGGTAGCCGACGTTCATGGAGTGCGCGGCCAGGCACGCTGCGATCGAGGTCGGCAGGTCCTCCAGCCGGGAGCGGCCACCGGAGGCCGCTGTGAAGGCCTCCACCAGTTGCGGCTCCCAGCTCATCACCTCCAAGATGACCTCGGGCAGATCCACGCGCGGCAGCATCGCCGTGGTGCGCTTGCGCAGGTCGACCAGCGAGGGCGGTTCATCGATGGCCTTCACGCCGGTCAGATGGATCTTCCCGGCGTCGTCGATCCGGACTTCGGTGTTGACCTCCAGGCGGCTGCCCACGTCCTGGTATGCCGCATCCAGCGCGCGGGTGTGGTCGGCCAGCAGGACGTCCGGGTCCTCCGGCAGGCCCAGCCTGGTGAGCACGTCCGGCCGGACCGTCTCCCACGCCTGGCCTTCCAGGAGCCTGGCCTGCGGGTTGCGCCACTTGGTGGAGGCATCGGCGTAGATGTCGCGGCGTTTGAGATGCCGGTGGAACTGCTCCAGAAGGCAGAAGGTGTAGGCGTGCCTGTTCACCGCGCCGTCCTCGTGAACGGGCCGGCCGAACACCAGCCGCTTCCACGGGCCGCTCACCACGGCCGCCTCGATCGCCGGGCCGGAATCAGCGGCGCGGGAAGCCTGCTGCGGTAGGCCAGCACCTCCGGTAGTCGCCGCATCGCCGCCAGCACCGGGGCGCCCTCGGCGTTGGCGCCGAAGTAGATCGCCTTGGGCAGTACCTTCAAGAACCCCGACACCGTGCTGTAGCGGCCGATCAGCTCGGTGCCAGTCGTCGGGCTCTTCCGCATCCACCGGCAGTACGTTCTCATTCATCAAGACCAGCGCCGCCCGCAGTTCCGCCCGCGACACCACCGCCTCGATCGCCTCCCACACCTCCGACACCCGCGGTTCTTCGTCTTCACCGCCCCAGGCGTCGGAGTCGAACAGCGCCTCCACCGCCACCGCCAGGCGGGCCGAGGCCTTGGCCAGCTTCGGGTGCTTGCGGATCTTCTCCTTGTCCGCCGCGGTCTGCGCCTTGTTCAGCAGCTCGGTGGTCATCAGCAGGTCCAGCAGTTCCAGGGTGTCGTCGACCGACTTGGCCTCCAGGAACGCCACCGTGGCCAGCAGCGTCGCCAGACGGCGGCCATCGCGGTGACGGCGGATCTGCGAGGCGTCCGCGCTCATCCCGTATTTGGCCAGCTCCGCCAGCCGACGCGGCGGCACCAGGCGGTCGGCCTCCAGGTCCGTCATGCCCAATCCCGCGACCTCGGCGACCTGCTCCAGTGCCTTGATCAGCGTCGGCCCGGACCCGCGCGGGACCGGGCCCTTGCGCCAGCGCTCCAGGTCAGAGATCCGTGATCCCGGCGGGACCTCCAGCAGCTGGTCCAGCACATAGCGCTGGCCCACGGTCAGCAGCCCTTCCAGGACACCCCACAGCCGCCGGGTAGTCTCATCGCGGACGTTGGTGACCAGCCGCGCCAGCGTCGTCACCCGGGCAGGAGCACATCGCGTTCCCGCAGCCAGCTCACCGCGTCAAGAAAGATCGCCTTCGGTCCATCCCCCGTGGTCCAGGACCTGGCCTCCACCCACGCTCGCAGATCCACTTCGACGATCCCGAACTCCTTCAGGCCGTACACCCGCCGGATCTCCCACTGGTGGTCGAATCGCGTCTTGGTCCGCTCGGTATACCGCTTCACGCACGACGGGTCGGCGATGCCCAGCTGCTCGGCCACGAAGTCCAGGACCGAGGCCGGCACCTCCAGAGGGTCCTCCAGGAACGCCCCAACCCAGCGAACAGTGAGGAGTTGAAGGCTGAAGCCGAGCTTCATGTGCTCGCCACGACGACGCTCGACCAGCTCCCGGTCCTCGTCATCAAGGAAGAACACCCGCTCCAGGTCCGCCCGCGACAGCACTTCCCCGTATCGGCCGTACGCGGACGCTTCGTCATCGGTCAGGAACTCCACCACCGGCATACGCCGCAAACTATGGCCAGCTCACCCACAACGAACCGAAAGTAGCCGAACAGTTACTCAATCCACCGTCATGCTGCTGCCCACCCACAACGGGCCGCTGGATGGCGGTAGGTCCGCCGACGTCGATCCGCTACCGCCACTGACCGATTGGTTGCTGCTCAGGGGCCGACACGGTGCTGCCGCGCTGCTGCAGGCGCCTGCCCGGTGCCTCGCACCGCCCGGCGCGGAAGCCGGGCCGCCAGTCGAGGCGGCGATAGCGGTCACCGGCCCCTTACTAGTTCGCGTCCATGAGGATGAGCCCCCCTGTCGCCGATCTTGCGGCCTTTCTCCAGGTCGGTGATCAGATCGATGGCGGAATCGAGGGGGACCGTCTCGCCGATCAGCATGCGCAGGCTCCCGTCGACGGCCGCGCGGGCGACTTCGGTGAGGATCTGCGTGGTCGGGGCGCAGTTGAAGATCTTGTGGCGCCGGTTGAACGCCGCGTGCAGGAACTTGGCCGGGGTGGCGTTGATGTCGAGGAAGACGCCGGTGTTGTTCAGCATGCGCATCGCGGTCTTGACCGACAGGGCGCCGCATCCCACACCGCCACTCGGTCATCCTTCACGTTGGCCGTCCAGACAAAGCTTGCGGGAATTCTGCATTCCCGCAAGTTACTGGGATGCCATCGTGACGCAACAGATCTGAATTTCTGATTTTTATTTTCTGGAAAATCAATAATGGTAGGGTGCTGCTGTGACCGTGGAGACCGGCGTGGTGACGCCGTGCAAGCACTGTGGGGCGCCGATCGAGCAGCGGCGGGGGAGAGGGCGGCCGAAGGCGTACTGCCCCGAAAGTGACTGCCAGGCCGCCGCCAAGCGGGAGCGGGAGCTGCGGCGCGCCACTCCCGGACTGGAGGGCGCGCTGGCCAGGGCCGAGCAGTTGTACGAGCGGATGGAGAGCGGGCTCGCCGCCGCCATCGAGCCGCTCGCGCACGCGCTCGCGCAGGAGCTGAGTCCCGCCGGGGTGGAGGCGAAGCTGAGCGCTGTGCAGGCCGAGGCGCACACCCGGGTGGCGGTGGCGCGTGCCGAGCGGGAGCAGGCGTTCGAGCAGGTACGGCTGGCGCGTGAGGCGGCCGAGCACGCGCGCCGGGAGGCGGCGCAGATGCGGCTGCGGGTCGAGGAGGCCGAGGCGGAGCGCGACACCGCGCTCGGCGACGCCGAACAGGCACGCGAGCAGGCCCTCGCCGCGCTGCGGGAGGCCGCCAGCACCGAGCGGCAGGCGTTGCAGAGCGCCGAGGAGGCCGCCCGCCGGGCCGAGCTGGCCGAGCGGCGGGCGGAGGAGGCGGACGGCCGGGCCGAGCAGGCTGAACGGGCCCGCGCCCAGGCGGCTCGGGAGCTGGCCGAACGGGTGGAGGCCGCCGAGGTCCGTACGAGCGAGGCGCTGGAGCAGGCCGTACAAGCCGGTGCGGAAGCGGAGCTGGCGCGGGCCGAACGGGATCAGGCGCGTCAGGAGGTGGCCGCGGCGGTGCTGGCCCGCCAGGAGGCCGAGCGTGACGTGGCGGCGGCGCGGGCTCGGGCGGAGGCGGCCGAGCAGGAGCGGGACCGGGCGGTCGCGCGGGCGCAGAGCGCCGAGCGAGCCGCCGCGGAGGCGGAGCGTGACCGCGCCGTGGCGCTCAACGCGGCCGAGCAGGCGCGCGAGGCCGCCGAGACGGAGGCGGCGGAGGCCCGGCGGGAGCGCGAGCGGGCCGAGAGCGAGCTCGCCGCCGTGACCGAGAGCTTGGAGGCGGCACGTCGGGAGGCGTCCGCGGTGGCCGAGCGGGAGTCGGCGCGGCGCGCCGAGGCTGTGACGGCCGAGCGGGAACGGGCCGACACCCTGGCCGGCGAGCGTGACGAGTTGCGGGTGGAGCTGCGGCTGGAGCGGGCGCGGTTGGACGACGTACGGGCGCAGTTGGAGGCTGTCCGGGCCGAGGCGGCGGAGTTGCGGGAGCGGGCGGTGGCCGCGGAGCTGCGCGGCAGGTGAGGGCGACCCCGGGGCGCGGGGGAAAGCGCCATATTGCTAGGCATGGACCCCTTGTGCAAATGGTCAAGAATCGTTGACCATTGTCCGCGTGTCTACCGATGATCTCCCCGAGACGTTTCACGTCACCACTGACGAGCAACTACGCGCCGTCTCCAATCTCACGCGTCACCGGATCATGGCCATGCTCCGCTTCGAGCCGGCGACGATCACGCAGATCGCCCAACGGGTGGGCCTTGCGAAGGGGAGTTCCAGCTATCACGTGCGGCTGCTGGAGCGGGCCGGCCTGGTGAAGGTGGTGCGGACGCGGAAAGTGAGAGGGGTCACCGAGCGGTACTACGCGATGGCCGCGCGGTCGATCGAGCTGCCGGATCCAGGGCCGGGGCAGCCGGACGTGCTGCTGCGGAACGCGGTGGCGGACCTGGAGGCGTCGCCGGCGGATGGTGAGCGGCACGTACGAATGGCACATCTGCGACTCACCGCGGAGCAGTTCACGGAGCTGGGGGCGCGCCTGGAGGCACTGGCGGATGAGTACCGGGCGCTGTCTGATCCATCGCTTCCAGACGTGTCGCTGATCTTCGCGCTGTTCCGGCCGACTCCGCGCCGGCAGGTCGAGGAGGACGCCGAATGACCCAAAATCCAATGAACGATGCAGCGAAGCTGCCGGCCGGCTTCGGGCGACTGTGGACCGCGCAGACGGTGTCCTCGCTCGGTGACGGCGTGACGCATGCCGCGCTGCCGCTGCTGGCATTGACGTTGACCCGGGATCCGATGGCGCTGGCCGTCGTCACGGCCGCCGGGACACTGCCCTGGCTGCTGTTCGGAGTGCTCGGCGGTGCGCTGGTGGACCGCTGGGACCGCCGCCGCACGATGTGGGTCACGGACGCCGCGCGTGCGGTGCTGCTCGCCATACCCGCTGTGGCGGCGGCGCTCGACGTGCTGAGCATCCCGCTGCTGGCGGCCCTCGCGTTCCTGCTCGCCCTCGGCGGGCTGTTCTTCGACACGGCCGCCACGGCATACCTGCCGGATCTGCTCGGCCGCGACCCCGCCCAGCTGGAGCGCGCCAACGCTCGCCTGCGCGGCGCCCAGACCGCGGCGTCCGGCTTCGCCGGGCCACCTGCGGGCAGTGCACTGCTCGCGCTCGGACGTTCGGTTCCGCTGCTCGCCGACGCGGTGTCGTTCGCGCTGTCCGCACTGCTCGTCCGGTCGCTGCCCGCCGTGCCGCGCCCGGCCGCGAGCGCCCGCGAGTCGCTGCTCCGGCAGGCGCGCGCCGGAGCCTCCTACGTCTTCCGGGACCGGCTGCTGCTCGGGCTCGCGCTCCGTCCGGCGGTCGGGAACGTCGCCTTCCTCGCCGTGGAGACCGTCCTGGCCCTGTTCGCCCGCGAACGTCTCGGCGTCGGCGCCTTCGGCTTCGGCCTGCTTCTCACCGCCGAGGCCATCGGCGGCCTGCTCGGCGCGGGCATCGCCTCCCTCCTCGGCCGGCGCCTGGGCACCGGCGCCGCGCTGACCTGCACCGCCGCAATCGAGGGCCTCGCCATCCTGGGACTCGCCTCCGCCCCGAACCCGTACGTGGCCGGGCTCGCGCTCGCCGTCTGCGGCGCGGGCATGGGCGCCACGATGGTGCTCGGCCCCTCCCTCCGGCAGGCCATCGTCCCGGCCCACCTGATGGGCCGCGTCGCCTCCACCTCCCGCATGCTCGCCATGTGCGCCGCCCCCTTCGGCGCCTTCGTCGGCGGCTGGCTGGCCACCACCTACGACCTGCGCACCCCGCTCTACGCCGCCGCCGGCCTCCTGCTCACGATGACCGCCGTCACCGCGACCATGACCAGCAACCGCCGCGTCGAGGCCGCACTGCGCAGCGCGCGCCCGCATGCCGACCCGGCCGACCAGGACCCCGCCAAAGAGATCGTTGCGCGAACCGCACCCAGGTGACGGTCATCGATTGCAGGGTCACAACACCTCCACCCGCATCGGGACGGTGAAGGCCGTTGCCCCCGCCGGGCGACGGCCTTCTTCGTCGTCGGCGAACGGCCGGCCGTCCCAGATGCGTTGGTAGAGGTCCAGCACGCGGGTGGCCTTGGCGGCGAAGTCGGGATCACGGATGAAGACCCACGACTGGTAGTGCCAGGGGTTGAGCGCGTCGGCGGCCAGGATCTGGTGGAGCGCCTGCGCGGCCTCGGCCACCCGGTACTTGCCACGCGCGGCGCCGCCGTACGCGTGATCGAGGAGTTCATCGACACCCGCCGTCGGGACGGCGATGAGCTCACCGGCCCGGCTGGTCGCCGGCGCCTCGGAGCCGGTGGAGGCGGCGCCGGCCAGGCTGCTCGCCGTCGTGGCCGAGGCAGTCACGGAAGGCCCCCGACTTCACCGATTTAACCTTGCGCTTGTCAGCTTCCGCGCATAACCTGACAGTCATAAGGTGACATCTGTGAGGATAAGTGGGTGGTCAACGCCTGCTGGAGTGTCACCAGAGAAGGCGGAAGGAACATGAAAATCACCCTTGACGAGGCGAAATGCTGTGGTGCGGGCCAGTGCGTGCTGGTCGCACCGGAGGTGTTCGACCAGCGGGACGAGGACGGCATCGTCATCCTGCTGGACGCCGAACCCCCGGCGGAGCAGCACTCCGCCGCGCGGGAGGCGGCGCAGGTGTGCCCGGCCGCGGCGATCATCATCGAGGAACGCTGACGTGAAGGCCGCTGAAGGACTTCGCCGGCTCGTCGTGGTCGGCGGTTCGGCCGCGGGGCTGGCGGTGGTCGAGGAGGTACGGCGCCGCGGCTTCACGGGCGAGGTGATGCTGGTCGACGCCGAGCCGGGGTTGCCTTATGACCGTCCGCCCCTGTCGAAACAGCTGCTGGCGGGTGAGTGGGAGGTCGAACGGCTGCTGCTGCGCCCGCAAGAGCAGTGGGACTGCCTCCAGGTCACTCACCTGCCCGGCACCGCGGTCGTGCGACTGGAGCCGGCCACCGGCACGGTGTGTCTGGCCGACGGTAAGGAGATCTCCTACGACGCGCTGGTCATCGCCACCGGCGCGCAGGCGGTACATCCGTCGTCCCTGGGCGCGGGCCTGTCCGGTGTCCAGGTGCTGCGCAACCTGCCGGACGCCCTGCGGCTGCGTGAGGCGCTCGGCATGGGTGGGCGGCTGGTCGTCGTGGGTGCCGGATTCGTCGGCGCGGAGGCGGCCGCGGTCGCCAGAGGGATGGGAGTGCCGGTGACGATGGTCGACCCGCTCCCGCTCCCCCTGGTCAACGTCCTGGGCGAGGAGGTGGCCGGCCTGCTGCAGGCCCGTCACCACGCCGCCGGGGTGGACCTGCGTTGCGGCAAGGGGGTCACCGAGGTGCTGGCGCAGGACGGCCGGGCCGTCGGGGTCGTCCTCGACGACGGTGCCGTGGTCGAGGCGTCCACGGTGCTGATCGCGGTCGGTGCCCAGCCCGTGGTGGACTGGCTGGGAGGATCCGGCGTGCCGCTGGGCAGCCGGGAGCGGGACGGCGTCGAAGGGGTCCTGTGTGACGCCCGCGGCCGGGCCGGCGACCGTATCTGGGCCGCCGGCGACGTGGCCGCCTGGCTGGATCCCGTGACCGGGCGCCACCTGCGCAGTGAGCACCGGCTCGCGGCCACCGAGCAGGGCCGCGCGGTCGGCGCGGCGTTGATGGGCGCTGAGCCGGCCCCGGCCACGCTGCCCTACTTCTGGTCCGACCAGTACGACCTGAAGTTGCAGTCCTACGGCTTCACCGGACGGCAGATGGCCTTCACGGTCGTGGAGGGCTCCCTGCAGGAAGGCCGGTTCGTCGGCGTCTACGGCCACCGGGACGCCGGCGGACGACCGCGCCAGGTCGACGGGGTGCTGGGCAACGGCATGGCCCGGGCCCTGCGCACCTGGCGGCAGGCCGTACTCGACCGAGCCCCCTGGCCCGCATCCGCATCCGCAGCGGCGGCTCCCACCGCCGAGGCGTCAACTCTTTGATCAAGGAAGGCGACATGACGACCACCACGCCCGAGACCACCTCCGCCGGGGAAGCGCCGTTCTTTCCGGCTCCGCGCAGCTGCCCGTTCAGCGAACCGCCGCAGTACGCCGACTTCCGCGAGAGCGGCGGTCTGCACAAGGTCACCATCTGGGACGGCTCCCAGCACTGGCTCGCCACCCGGCACGAGGACATCCGCGCCGTGCTGTCCAGCCCTTCCTTCAGCGCGGACGTGCGCAACCTCGGTTTTCCACTGGTCCACTCCAACCAGCGCGAGCACGAGGGCGGCATGTTCCTGCGGCTGGACGACCCCGAGCATGCCCGCCTGCGGCAGATGCTCACCAAGGAGTTCAGCGTCAAGCGCACCCAGGCGATGCGCGAGAAACTGCTGGAGTTCACCGACGAGCTGATCGACGCGATGCTTGCCAAGGGCGGGCCGGTCGATCTCATCCAGGACTTCTGTCTGCCGATGCCCTCCCGAGCCATCTGCATCATCCTGGGCGTCCCCTACGAGGACCACGAGATGTTCCAGCAGCACGCCAATGCGGGGACCGACCTGGACGTCAGCCATGAGGAGCGCGCGCGTATCCAGCGTGAGGCGTTCGAGTACTACACCTCTTTGGTCGAGCGCAAGCGCCAGGAACCGGCCGATGACATGGTCAGCCGGCTGCTGGCCGACCACTCCGGCCCGGACGGGTTCGCGCCGGAGATGATGCCCGTCCTGGTCAGCATCCTGGTCGGCGCCGGGCACGAGACCACCGCGAACATGCTCGGCCTGGGCACCGTGGCGTTGCTGCTCAACCCCGACCAGCGCGATCGGTTGCGGGAGCACCCCGAGCTGGCGCCCAGCGCCGCGGAGGAGATGCTGCGTTACTGGAGCATCGTCTCCACCGATCCGCGGCGCGTGGCGACGCAGGACGTGGAGATCGGCGGGCGGCTCGTCCGCAAGGGTGAGGGCGTCATCGTCTCGCTGATCGCCGGGAACCGCGATCCCCGCGCCTTCGGCACCGGCGAAGGTGAGTGCCCTGCCGACAAGCTCGACATCGGACGCGGCGCCCGCCACCACGTGGCCTTCGGTTTCGGCTCCCACCAGTGCCTGGGACAGAACCTGGCGCGGGTGGAGATGCAGGTGGCCTGGCCGCGGCTGTTCGAGCGCATTCCCGGCCTGCGGCTCGCCGTCGCCGAGGACCAGCTTGCCTTCAAGAAGAACTCCGTCGTCTACGGGCTCAAGTCCCTTCCGGTGACCTGGTGAGCAGCATGCCGAGTAGCCCGGAGTTCGAGGTCGGCGGGCACGCCGACGGCCGCGGCGAGCGGATGGCGGGCAAGGCCGCCCTGGTGACGGGTGCCGGCAGCTCAGGTGACTTCCTGGGCACCGGGGCCGCCACGGCGATCTTGCTGGCCGCCCAGGGCGCCACCGTCGGCGTCGTCGACATCAACGACGAGCGCGCCGAACACACCCGCAAGCGCATCCAGGCCGCAGGCGGCCAGGCCGTCGCGCTCACCGCGGACATCACCGACGAGCAGGCCGCGCGTATCGCGGTGGACGACTTCACCGACCGAGCCGGACACCTTGACGTGCTTGTCAACAACGCCGGCATCAGCGGCGAGGGCAACATCACCGGGACCACCCGCGCGGGCTGGGACCGAGTTTTCGCCCTGAACGTCACCGCGGCCATGCAGGTGGCTCGCGCCGCCCATCCCCATCTGGTCCGCAGCAGCGGCGGCTCCGTCGTCAACATCTCCTCGATCGCGGCGTTGCGCGGTTTCGGCAGCGGCGCGTACGCCGCGAGCAAGGGCGCGCTGCAGTCGATGACCATCGACCTCGCCTACAGCTGGGGACCGGACAACATCCGGGTCAACTGCCTGGTTCCCGGTCACCTGTACACCCCCATCGGAGACCACGGCGGCGAGGAGGGCCGGCGGATGCGCCGCGCGGCCAACCTGCTGGGTGCCGAGGGCACCGCCTGGGACCTGGCCTGGGCGGTTCTCTTCCTGGCCAGTGCTGAATCCCGGTGGATCACCGGCACCGTACTGCCCGTCGACGCGGGCACCACCACAGCCACCGTGCTGGGCATGCTCCCCCGGATAGCCGGTTCCCAGGGAAAGGACAACAATGAGCAGCAGCCCGTCCGAGAACCGCAGAGCCGCCGGTGAACAGGTCGTGCGGGAGATGTTCGGTGAGAGGTTCCTCACCGAGAACATGACCGCGGCAGCGGACGGCGACGGCCCCGGAGCCGTGACGGCCCGGCTGGCGCTGGAACAGTGTTTCGGCGAGATATGGGCGCGGCCGGGCCTGGACCGACGCAGCCGGAGCCTGGTCACCCTCGGCGTGCTCATGGCCCAGGGTCATCAGTGGGAGATCCGCAACCACGTGCTGGGGGGCCTCGCCAACGGGCTGACCCCGGAGGAGATCCAGGAGGCCGTCATCCACACCATCCCCTACATCGGCCTCCCGGCCGCCGGCCAGGCCATGGCCTCCGCGACCCGGGCGCTCAAGGAGGCGTAGCCGCCGCTCACGCGGATTCCCATGGGAGGACCGGGAATCCGCGAAGCAGGAAAACTCAGGAGAATGAACACATGAGCCAGGACACCAGCGACACGACCACACGCCGACGCAACCCCCGCGGCCAGGGGGACCGGCTACGCGCGGAAATCCTGGCCGCCGTCGCCCGACTGCTCGACCGGGAGCTCACCGAGACCGCCCTGCCGGTGTCCCTTCGCGAGGTCGCACGCGAGGTCGGCATCGCCGCCCAAAGCCTCTACCTGCACTTCGCCGACAAGGACCAACTCGCTCAGGCCGTCGCCGAGGACGGCTACCAGCGGGTCGTCGCCGCCATGCGCGACGCCGACTCCCAGGCGGCCGCTCGCGGCGCCGACGCCGGTGAACGCCTCCGCGTCCAGGCCAACGCCTTCTGCGACTTCGCCCGCGCCGAACGCGGTGTCACCCGCCTGATGTTCGGCCACGACTCCTCACGATTCGCTCAGCCCACCGAGGTTCATCCGGCCCGGCTGCTGTGGCAGCAATGGCTGGATGCCGTCCACGCGTGTGAGGAGGAGGGACTGCACTGGCCGGACGGCGCCGAACACACCGCCATGCTCATCTGGTCCGCGATCTTCGGTCGCTTCGCCCTGTGGACCTCCGCCTTCGGACAACACGATCCGCAGGCCCTCACCAACTTCGTCGACCGCGTGGTCAGCACCGTACTGCGTGACGCACACCAGTGAGCGTAAGCGTAGTTCGCGTTAGCGGCCATCGCGGAACCAAGATTCCGACGCCGTGGACACCACCACCGCAGGCGGTTGACCCCCGGCAAGACACGCGGAGAGCTCGGTGCCTGGAAACATACATGCCTGGTTAGGCGGGTGGGTCAGGGAAACGGACTGATCGCAGGACCAGCACCGCGCCCTGCCCCGACCCGACTGAGCCCCGAACAGCGTTGATCTAGTGGCCCGTCACGCAACGTTGACCAGGTAACTGGTCCAGCTTCGGATGGGTGAGCTGGCGGCGAAGCTGGTCTTCGGTTGCGCGCGGGCGTTGTGCCAGCGGACGTAGCCGCCGATTGCCGCGTTCTGCTCTTCATGGGTGCGGTGGTCGGTGCCGTTGAGGGCGTAGTAGCGCAGCGCGGCGAACTCGGACTCGATCCAGTTCAGCCAGGATCCGTAGGTGGGCAAGAACACCAGCTCGACGTCGTGGTCGGCGGCCCAGGCTCGGACCTGGGAATGTTTGTGCGGCGAGTAGTTGTCCATGATCACGTAGAGTCTCTCGCCGGGCCACCGCCGCCGCAGGGTCTTGAGGAAGGACAAGAACTCCCGCCATCGCTTGCCCTTACGGGGCATCAGGTTCAGCGGCCCGAACTCATCGACGCATATCACGCGCCCACCGGCGGGCGGGTGATCGTATAACTCCAGCACCCGCTGCATCTTGGCGATGAAGAGCGGGTCGTTGGACGCCTTCCATGTCGTGGTGGTCTGCCAGGTGACCCCGCCCTTGCGCAGGATGCGCCGCAGGTGCTCGCGGCTGATCGCCGCCACGACACCCCGGGCGATGAGGTGCCCGGCCGGTGGCCAGCCCCGCTCCATTTTGGGTCCAGCGCGTCGAACCCGCGCTCGTTGAAGGCGTAGATGACATCGTGTACATAGTCCTCGCCGGCCTGCATCAACGAGGTGATGTCCGGAACGCTCTGGCCTTGCCCGGACATCATCACCACGATCGCCCGGCGCAGTTTGACCGGGTCTTTCGCAGTACGGGAGATGCGCTGGATCTTCCGGCCCTCCTCCATCGTCAAGGGCCGGACGAACACATCCGGTGGACGGGCCACGGCTACCTCCCAGGTTCCAGAGGCAGCCGGCTTCACGGGTTCACCAGCCGAGATCAATTACCGGGTCAACGTTCAGAGACGGGCCACTAGCTGTGACTTGCCTGGTTGATGTCGGATCGGCCGGCCGGGCGATGCGGCTCTTCGGTCGGTCCCGGCCGCCGCCCGCCAGGAAGCGCACACGATCCTCCAGCAGCCGCCGGTCCTCGGCGGTCACCTCGTCCCTCTGGAGTCCCTGAAGCGGTAGTGCTGGATGGCGGTGCCCTTGCGCGAAATGGAGGTGCTCCAGGCGGTCAGGAAGCTGGCCAGGCGGGTCGTCCACGGGTAGTCGGCGACTTCGGGCTCGCGGCCCAGCAGGATTTCGCGTACCAGCTTCAGGCGGGGTTCCAGTCGCTCGATGTCCTGCGGGGTGTCGAAGCCGGGAGACCGCAGGAAGGGGACGACGGACTGGGTGCCGGCGTACTTCTTGGCCGCCCAGACGTGGAACCTCGTGTAGCCGTTGAAGCAGATCTCGCCTGCGGGGAAGTGGCGGATGAGGCGGTCGAGGAGGGTGGCCAGCTCCTCTTCGGACAGGAACCCGATCAGGCCGTCGGCGACGATCACGGCGGGGCGGTCGGCGGGGACTTCGCTGATCCATCGGGGGTCGTTGAGGTCGGAGCCGACGGTGTGGAGGTGGGGGCGCTCGGGGAGTAGTAGTTGCCTGGTCTTGGCCACGCCGGGCAGGTCGACGTCGTACCACTCGACGGTGGTGGGCGGGTCGACGCGGTAGACGCGGGTGTCGAGTCCGGCGCCCAGGTCGAGCCCGACGGCGTCGGGATTTTTGGCGATGAACTGGCGCACGATGTTGTCCATGACCAGGGAGCGGTGCGCGATGCCCACGACGGGGCTGGCGGAGAGCTTGAACTGCCCGGCGTCGTAGTCGAGCTTCCTGACGATGTCGTATGCGGTCTTGTCGTGCAGGATCGAGTGTTTGGCCTGGTAGTCGAGCGCCTTGCCGGCCAGGGTCAGCCAGAGCGTGTTCTCCAGCGGGGTGAGTTCGGGGAGGGTGATGGCCATCGTGTCAGTCCCTTTTCTGTGGAGACTCGTCCAGCGCGGTCCGGGCTGCCTTCAGCGCGGTGTCGTTGGTGAACAGCCCGTGGGTGTAGAGCTCCAGCGTGGGCAGGGCGAGGCGGCGCAGCAGGTCGGGGCCGAACCGCTCGTAGCCCAGCGCCCGCGCCAGGGGCGGCGGCATGGTCAGCGTGGCCACGCTGTTGAGCACGGTTAGCACCGCCAGCGCCCGCACGTCCGAGGACGGTCGCATCGAGCCGTCGGCGATACCGGCCCGCAGGATCTCCTCGGACTCCGCCACCAGCGTGTCGACGAACGTGGCCGCAGCGGGGGTGTCCTCCTCGATCGCGCGCAGCATGTACTGCACCTGGAGGCGGTATTCCTCCGGGTTGGACAGGTATTCGTGAAAGAGGTCCTGCATGCCGCTGGGCCGGGCGTTGTCGGCCCGCTGGATCAAGATGCGGAGGACATGGTCGTCACAGACGCTCCGGAGCTTTTCCTTACTGCCGAAGTGATGGATGACCAGGCCGGGGCTCACTCCGGCGGTGGCTGCGATGGCGCGCAGGTTGGTCTTCTGGAAGCCGTCCCGGGCGAAGTGTGCGATGGCCGCGTTGCGGATCTTGGCCTGGGCGGTCAAGTCCGACGATGCTGAACACATGTTTAGGATCTTAAACGTATGTTTAATGACTGGCAAGCGGAGGGCAATACCCAACGAGCGCTGCGCGGATGCGGCTTGGCGTGACGTTCCGTTCAGGACTCACCTGGACGAGAAAGACGCCGCGAGCCTCCGCGCCAGGCTGATCTCGTTCTCAGGGGTCCTGGTCATATCCAGCCGGAAATTCCCGCTAAGCAAGAAGGTGCAGGTCAGCGAGGTTCGTAGCGGATGGTCCATCCGTGCTTGGTGATGAGCCTGGCCAGTGCGTTGCGGAGCTGGTTGATGCGATCTTGTGCGTCGGGGCCCTGGATGCCGATGGGGAGGGCGGAGTCGGTGGCGTGGTAGGTGGTGTGGCATCCTTCGGCGGCCACCCGGGCGGCGGCGTGAATCCGGCCGCGTAACCGGATGAGCTTGCGCTGGTCGGTAGTGCGGTCCAGGTCGTCGATGGTGAGGTAGCACAGGAACGGGCCGGGGACGGTGAGCGGGCCGTCGGGGAGTCCAGCCTCAAGCGCCTCGCGGATCTTGTCACGGTTGGCGGGGCGCATTGGGCGGCGGCCGAGCCAATTGGGCCAGCCGTCCGGGCGGGGCGGGACGGTGTAGTGCAGTGTGGACTCGGCAGGTGGTGAGGGCGGCGGGGCGGGGGTGTGTTCGTCGTTGTCGTCCATGGTCAGCTTACGTAGGGGAGAACAGCGGGTTGCGGGGGCAGACGCAGTCCTTGCCGGTCAGCGGTCGACGGCGAGGTGGCGCAGTGCGTGCTGTTTGTCCTCCTCGGTGGGCTGGCTGTAGACGCGTAGCGTGTCCAGGCGGGCGTGGCCGGCCATCTCGGCGACGGTGACGAGATCCTCGCCGCCGCGGATCAGCTGGGTGACGAAGGTGTGCCGGCCGACGTGCGCGGTGGTGGGGTCTTCCAAACCAGCGGCCTGGGCGATCGCCGTGAAGACGGTCGAGGCGCCGCGGGCCGACAGGCGGGTGCCGCGGCGGTTGAGGAACAGGGCCCGCTGCGTGGCGGCGCCGGGCCAGGAGCGGCGCGTATCCAGCCAGTCGGTCAGGGGCTGGCGCAGTTGGGGATGGATGGGCACCTCGCGCACCTTGCCGCCCTTGCCGTAGACGATCAGCACGCCCTTGCGGGCCGAGATGCGCACGTCGGGCACGTCGAGGGCGACGGCGTCGCCGATGCGCAGCCCGGCGTAAAAGGGCAGCAGGGCCAGGGCGCGATCGCGGGGGTGCGGCCAGTCCTCGATGGCGCGCAGCCAGCGGATCTGGGCCGGGGCGTTCATCGCCTTGGGCGCGGTCTTGGGGATGTCCTCGCGGCCGACGTCGGCCTTGCCCAGGCCACGCCGGGGCGTGGAAGTCGTCCAGGGCGGCCAGGGCGTTGTTGACGTAGCGCACCGAGCGTTTGGGGTCGGCCTCGCGCAGCAGGTAGTGGCGGTAGTCGCGTACCGCCCAGTCGCGGGCGCGGCCGTCGGCGAGCGGGTCGGCGCCAGTGGCGGGCCGCTCGGCGAGCCAGGCCAGATACATCCGCACGCGAGAGGCGTAGGTGCGGCGGGTGTCGGCGGCCAGCGGCATTCGCTCAAGCGCGGCGCTGTAGTCGGCGAGCGTCTGCTGGTAGGCCGCGGGCAGCGGGGTGGGGCGGGCACCGTGGCGCTTCGGCCGTTGCCCGTCCGTGGCTGGCTCCGTGTTCTCGGAAGTTGTTCCGGGGGGGTTGTGACCGGGCTGGAGCCGGATTCTCGGAAGTCACTACCGGAGAGTACTTCCGAGAACGTGTCATTCTCAGAAGTTCGCACGAACAGGCCCATCGCTGTTCCCGGCGGTGTGTCGGAGCCAGGCGTGGATGGTCGGGACCCGACTCGGGGGTTAAGTCGGTTATCTGGGGTGCCGAGAAGGTGTCGGGCATGTAAGGCAGGTGGGCTCCTGGCGCACGTGCCTTACAAATTATCCAGTGTTGTCAGGCACGTGCGTTACCAGCGAAGGCGCCTCCCAAGAATCTCGCTCAGGGTTCGAAAGTCTCGCCGCCGATCCGGACCGGCCACCGTCGGGGAGATCGGGATCCGTCGTTGCCATCGGCGAGCCGGGCGGGCGCCGCCCCGGTCGAGGACCTGGCCGACGGGTATGGATCAAGGGCCCGGCTCGTCCGAGGAACGTCGCGTCAGGTCGCCGGGCAGGGACTCGGTGGGCTCCTGGAGCCGCACCGGTCCGGGGCCGTGGTCGCGCAGGGCGTCGTCGGGATTGAGCAGCAGGCAGGCTTTCATCGATAGGCAGCCGCAGCCGATGCAGCCCGTAAGCTCGTGTTCGAGCTGCTCGATGGCTCGGCGGCGCTCCTCGAGTCGTTTCTTCCACGTACGGGAGACCCGCTGCCAGTCCTTGTGGGCGGGGGCGCGGTCGGTGGGGAGGGTGGCAAGGATCTCTGCGACGTCCGACAGCGGGATGTGCAGGCGCTTGGCCACGATGATGAGGGAGATCCGGCGGAGCATGTGCCGGGAGAAGATGCGTTGGTTGCCGCCGTCGCGTGCACTGAAAATCAGGCCCTTGCGTTCGTAGAAGTGCAGCGCGGAGGCGGGCACGCCGGTCCGGCGGACGATGTCACCGATCGTGAGGTGATCCTCTGGGCTGGCATGCACGGCGGCTCCTTGCGGTGAGGTGGTGTCAGGCGGTGTGGCGGGACCTGGCGCGGCTGTGGATGAGGACGGCCACGACGATGGACAGCACGAGGCAGAGCAGCCCGGCGCCGAGCTGGGTGAGCTGCCAGGACCAGGTGAAGGCGTCCAGTTCCGCGGACTCGGCACCGGAGGTGAGGCGCCCTGCGCCGACCTCGGCGGCACGGGTCGTGTCGCCGAGCCTGGCCGAGAGGAGGCCGGTCAGGGAGGCGCTGAAGGCGGCGATCACCAGGGCCTCCGCCGCGCCGCGCAGCGTGTTGAGGAATCCGGCCGCCATACCGGCCGCGTCGGCCGGGACCAGGGCCATGGCCTGGCCGTCGGTGATGCCGAAGGATGCTCCCATGCCGAGGCCGATCATCAGCAGCGGGGCGGTGGCCGCCGCGACCGGATTACCGGCGTTCAGTCCCATCAGCCATAGGTTCCCTGCCACCACCAGGGCCAGCGCGATCATCATGACCAGCCGGGCCGGAACTCCCTTGTTGACCAGGGTGACGGCGGCCATGGGCGTGATCAGCACGGGAGCGGTGAGCAGCAGCATGGCCGTCCCCGCAGCGGCAGGTGAGAGTCCTGCGGCTGCCTGCAGGTAGGTCGGCAGGAAGACCAGAACGCCGAGGAACCCGATCGAGGTGGTCAGCGTCGCGAGGCTCCAGCCCAGAAAGGCGCGGTTGGCGATCAGGAAGGGAGCCAGGACCGGGGCGGCGCTGCGCCGCTGGGACAGGCCGAACCACACCAGCGCGACCAGCCCGGCGACGGCGGTGACCAGGATGATCGGATGGGTCCAGCCGAACGTGGGCGCCTCCAGCAGTGCGAACATCAACAGGGTCAGCGCGGCGACGAACAGCGCACTGCCCGTCCGGTCGATCGGGCCAATACCGGTCGACCGGGATTCTCGAGTGCGGGCCGCGCCCAGGGCGACCAGCAGGCCGATGACCGCGAAGACCGCGAAGCTTTCCCGCCATCCAGCGGCCGAGATCAGCAGGCCCGACAGGGTGGGGCCGACTGCGATGCCGACGCCGGCCATGGTGCCCATCAGGGCAAAGGCACGGTTGCGGGCCGCGCCGTCGTAACTCGAGGCGATGATGGCGCCGCCTGCTGCCATAATCCCGGCTCCGCCGACGCCGGACAGGATACGGGCGACGTCGGTGATGATGATCGCCTGACTCAGCGCGGTTGCAAGGAATCCGGTCACGAAGATCAGCGCCGCGGCGATGAACACCCGGCGGCGGCCGATTCGGTCGGCGGCCGAGCCTGCGACGAGCGTCATGGCCGCGAAGGCCAGGTTGTATCCTGCGACGACCCAGTGCAGCAGGGATCCGGACACGTCAAGGTCGCGACTGATGCTCGGCAGCGCCACCGCGGTGCCCGAGATGGACATCGCCACCAGCACGACGCCGACCAAGACCACCGGAAGCGTAAACGGAGAGGGCCGATCCACCGCGGTGGAATGTTCGAACGGTGGTGTGGAGGTGTCCATGCTGTTCGCTTTCTCTGGTTCCGAGGCGGGCGGTGAACAGCCCATCAGCTCAACCTAAGTTGAGGTCAAATGCGCTGGTGAGGGCTCTTCTCGGCAGAGGGCAGCGCTAGACCTGCCAGCTCACACCTCGTGCGGCAGCGCGGGCCAACCCATTTGGCTGACATGCCTTACTTGCACTCATGCGCTGACCAGCCACACGGACACGGGCTACCTGATCATTTCTCGTGGCTCGAGCATGCCCCGGCGCAGCCGGGCTTCCCCCTGCTTGCCCAACGTGCCTGACAGGCGTTCAGGTAGCTGACCTGCTAGTTCGCCTGACAACCCCAGATAACTCCGGCTGTCATGCGCGTCGGCCGGGTCGATCCAGCGGAGCGGCAGGCGGTGTGTTCGCCGGACAGGGCACTGCGCGGCGGACAAATACTCCTGTGCCACAAGCCGTCACACTACGCGCATACTAGATCACTATCAGTCGGTACACCCAAATCGAGCCGAGCTCGCTCGGCGTTCTCCTGCCATGATCCCGATGTCCTCCATGGCCCCGCATGCCGACACTCGAAGGCTTAGCGGGAATTCCCGGCCGGATATGACCAGGGCCCCTCTCAGAAACGAGGAGTTCTGACAGACCTCGGCCCGTCGCCCGAGCTGTCCGGTTTGTCCCTGGCCGCCGTTCTCACAAACGGCGCTTACTCGCCAGCGCCTGCAGCGCCTTGGCGTCCAGTCGGAAGAACTGCTCGAGCTCGGCCACCGACACCTCGGGCCAGAGCCGGCGATAGCGGGCTACTTGCTCATCTGAGAGGAAATCCACAGGCATGAGCAGGCACGTTAGGGCGCTCGACCAGGGCAAACAGGCGTCGTCGACACACGCAAAGGGGCGGAGACGCGTTCGTCGATCGCCACAGGACGTGTCACCTGCCGCGCCCATCCGCAGCGGCACCTCAGACATGCGTGATCGCGACCTGCTGCGCTGCGGCTTGCCGGCTCCTATCGGCTGATCCGACGCGGAACCGTCAGCGCGAGGAGTTTGTCCGGGTTGCGGATGACGTAGAAGTTGGTGATCTTCCCGTCGCCGACCTCGAACAGGCAGACGCCCACCAGGTGATCGCCGTCGTAGGCGGCCATCGCGGGCGCGTTGTTGCAGTTGACCATCTCGATCCGCGAGTCCGGCAACCGCCCCACGCGGAACAGTTCCATGACGAGCGCGGCCACCTTCTCCGCGCCCACCACCGGCTGGCGCGCCGCGGTGACCTTGCCGCCGCTGTCGGCGGTCCACGCGGCGTCCGGCGCGAGCAGCGAGAGCAGCCCCGCCATGTCACCGGTCGCCGCCGCGGACATGAACTGCTCGGTGATCCGCATGGTCGTCCCAGCGTCGACGGGGTCGAACCGTTTACGCCGCGCCTGTACGTGCCCGCGGGCGCGGTGCGCCATCTGGCGCACCGTCACCACGGACCTGCCCACCGCTGCAGCGATCTCGTCATAGTCGAACGCGAAAACCTCCCGCAGCACGAACACCGCGCGCTCATCGGGGGTGAGCGTTTCGAGCAGCACCAGCATCGCCATCGACACCGACTCGGCGAGCACCACATCGGCCGACGCGTCGTTCTCCTCCAGCAGCAGCGGCTCGGGCAGCCAGGAGCCGATGTACTCCTCGCGACGGCGCGTGCTCGCCCGCAAGGCGTTGAGCGCCTGACGGGTCACCAGCCGCGCCAGATACGACCTGGTGTCCCGCATCGCCGCGAGATCCACCTTGGCCCACCGCAGATAGCTGTCCTGCAGCACGTCGTCGGATTCGGTCGCCGAGCCGAGGATCTCGTACACGATGGTGAACAGCAGCGGCCGCAACACGGTGAATCGCTCGGCATGCTCGTCGGCGCTCACGGGGAGGTGGCCGCCCGCGCGGCGGAGGCCGGCTGTCCGGGGCGCGGACCACCTTTGGGCCAGCCCATGGAACCGGGCTTGCGCGCCTCGCCGCGGATCCTCTTCGACACCACGAACTTGCAGGTCACTTCCTTGATCATCGCGCCCAGGCGGCCGGGGATGTAGATGTTCACGGCGGTGTCATCCTTGCCGGCGATCTGTCTGATGCCGGCGTGCCGGCCGAGGCTGACGCACGCGCCCGTGAAGGCCAGGTTGATCACCGCCGGTTCGGTCCCCGCGATGCGGCACAGCACGGTGTCGGCGGCCTGCGCCCCGAGCGGCCCTGCGGCGTAGCCGCTCATCCGCAGCGGCCGGCCCGACGGTGCGGCGGCGTCGCCGGCCGCGAGGATGCGGTCGTCGTCGATGCTGGTCAGCGTCTCGTCGGTGAGCAGCCGGCCGAGCGTGTCGGTGCGCAGTCCGCTCGCCGCCGCCAGCTCCGGCAGGCCGAAACCGGCCGTCCAGACAGTCAGTGCGCTCGGACGTACCACGCTGTCGGCAGAACCGTCGGCCAGGACGACCGCGTCCGGCCGGACCTCGGATACCGCGCCGCCCTCGAGCACGGCGACACCATGGCGGGTCAGCCATGTGGCGACGTATCGGCGCCCCCCTGCGCTCAGGTAGGGCGCCAGGGTCCGGCCACACACCAACGTGACCTTGCGTCCTTGTTCGGCCAGCTCGGCGGCCGTCTCGACGCCGGTCAACCCGCCGCCGACCACGGTGACAGGAGCGTTGAGAGGCAGCTCCTCCAGCCTGGCGCGCAGCCGCTGCGCGGACTCCCATTCCGCGATGGACCAAGCGAATTCGGCCGCGCCCGGCACCGAGGGGACCGCGCCGGTGCTGCCGACGGCGTAGATGACGTAGTCGTAGTCCAGTGCGCGGCCCGACGCCAGCCGCACGGTGCGGGCGGCCGTGTCGATGCGCGTTGCGCTGTCGACGACCAGGTGGATGCCCTCGCCGAGCAGCGTGCCGTAGTCAATCGTGGCGTCGCCGGTACGGGCCACGAACTGGTGCAGCCGGATGCGCTCGACGAACTCCGGGCGGGGATTGACCAGAGTGATGTCGACGTCGTCGCGCATCCGCAGACGGTTGGCCGCCAGTGTTCCGGCGTAACCGCCACCGATGACCACGACCTTGTGGGATGTGTTGTGTTCGGTCATGCCCTCAAGACACCGGGGATCGCAGCGGCGTGACAGGACGCGACGTGACGTGCGTCACTCCACTCAGGAGCGCGAACACGTACTCGCGGCAGAGCCGGGCCGGCTAGATCGGGAAGCGGCCGCGGCGCCAGTGCCAGTGGCGGCCGGCCTTCAGGTGGTCGATGATCGCGCGCTGGAGCACGGTGTGGCGCGGCAGCTGGTCGAGCGGCGTGCTCAGGGTGCGGAACACGAACCGCAGCACCTCCACGTCGGCGTCCAGCCCTTCCGGCTCCTCGTAGGGCTCCAGCTCGAACCTCCGCTGGAACCGGACGATGTTGGAGTCATCGGGCAGGTACTCCAGCAGCTGCGGGTCGAGCAGCCACGAGCCGCAGGAGAACGCCGTGTACCGCTCATCGGGAAAGTGGCGCGGGAAGAACGCGCGGGCCTCGTCGAGCGACGCCGCGACCGCCTCCGGGGTCATCGGCCCCGACTCGGGGATGTGCAGGTCGATGGCGGTTCGGCCGCGCTGGTACTGCAGCCGGCCCAGCTCGTAGACGCCGCCGCGCGCGTGCAGCGTCAGCCAGCTCTGCATGACCGGCCAGCCCTCGCGGCGCATCCGCCGGTCGATCGCGAGGTTGCGGCCCAGGTCCGCGAGGGTCGCCCACGACGCGGCGTCGGCGATGCCGCGGTCGCGGTGGTACCCCGTGACGACGTCGACCAGGGCCAGGTACGCGTACACGTAGAGATGCCGCCAGGCGGGGCCACGTTCGCGCGGCAGCTCCGGACCGGGTGACAGCCAGCCGTGGCCCCCGAGATCGGCGCGGACCAGGGCGATCGAGCGGTCGAGCAGCCAGCGCAACTCCGGAGTCCACAGGGGAGAGCCGGGGTCGGGCCAGCCCGCCATGATCTCGGCGGCGTCGTCCGGCCGCACCGCGAGCCGGTCGAGGATCGCGGGCGCGTCGGCCTTGGCGGGCAGCGGAGCGGACGGCCGGTCGCCGGCGAGCCGGTGCACGCGGTCGACGTCCTCGACGGGTACCCCGAGCCGGGCGGCGGTGTCGTCCAGATCCACGCCATCCAGATCCACGCGGACGATCCTACTCACCTCGTGTCCTTCGTTGATCTCCTGCTCGCTTCGGCGCGATCCCCGACGGGCGAGATCACCGCTCCAGCTTTGCGAGATCGCAGGAACCGGGAGCTGTGCCCCGGGACGCCCCTCGACCAATCGGGTCAGCTCGACCAACCGGGTCAGCCGAGCTTGAGCAGCAGCTCCGTGAGCTCGGCCGGCATGGTGATCATGCAGTCGTGGCCCGTCTCCAGCTCCCACACCTGTGCCGGGCTGCCGTTGGGCTGTATCGCCGGGACGGGCCGCCGCTCGATGCCCTCCGGTACGCCGGCGACGCAGTGAATGTGCGTCCGCGGAATCGTGCGCACGAGCGGGTTGTCCAGGCGGACCGGTTGCCGGAGGCAGAGCACCGGCTGATCCGACAACATCGCCCGCAGCCACGCCACGTCTGCCGGGTCGGTGACCCCGAACAGGCCCAGGGGCGGCGGCAACTCGGGCATCGGCGGGATCCGCCAGGCGATCTCGGACTCCGCGGCGCGGTCGATGAGGGCCTGGGTCACGGGATGCACATCCACCGCGCTCTCGCCGTCCTCCGGGACCATCGCGTCGAGATAGACCAGCTGGGCGATCCGATCCGGGATGCGGTTGGCGGCGGACGAGATGACCAGCCCGGCGTAGCTGTGGCCCACCAGGATCACGTCGGTGAGGTCCTCCTCGGTGATCAGCCTGACGATGTCGTCGACGTGCGTGTCCAGCCCTACTTCGGGGCCGAGCAGATGCGCCTTGTCGCCGAAGCCGGTCAGCGACGGCGCGACCACCCGGTGCCCCGCCGATGCCAGCAACGGGACCACCCGCTCCCAGCAGTTCCCGCTGTGCCAGGCCCCGTGTACCAGCAAATACGTTGACATGGTGTAGCTCCTTGCTCGCGGAAGGGAACCGCCGGCCGATTTCGACGGTGTTCGTCCCGGAAGTGAGGTTTCCGCTCACCCGCTGACGGAGCCAGAGCCCCCGCGATCCTGGGGGTGACAGGACCAGGCACGCACGAAGGTGTGCGAATTACAGTGGGGACATGAGCGACGAAGTCAACCTGCTGGGCGAATACGTACGCGCCCGCCGGGAGCTCGTCACTCCTGAACAGGCCGGCATCCCCTCCGTCGGCGTACGGCGCGTGCCGGGCCTGCGCCGCGAGGAGGTCGCGATGCTCGCCGGCATCAGCGCCGACTACTACCTGCGCCTGGAGCAGGGCCGCGACCGCAACCCCTCCGCGCAGGTCCTCGATTCCCTCGCCCGCGTGCTGCAGCTCGACGACGACGCGACGGCCTACCTGCTGCGCCTCGGCGCGGGAAGACCCCGGCGGCGACGGCGGCCCCGGAAGCAGACCGTCCCTCCGGGCGTCGCCAAGCTCGTCGCCACGCTGCCACTGCCCGCGTACGTGGAGGGCCGCTACTTCGACGTCCTCGCCGCCAACGCGCTGGCGACCGCTCTGTCGCCACGTCTCGTGGCGGGGGGCAACCGCCTGCGGGACGTGTTCCTCGACCCCGCCGAGCAGGACCTCTACCCGGACTGGGAGGACGCCGCGCAGGGCATGGTCGCCGGCTTCCGCGAGTCCGTCGGCACCGACACGGACGACCCCCGCTTCATCGAACTCGTCGGCGAGCTCGCCCTCGCCAGCCCTCGATTCAGCAGGCTCTGGGCCCGCCACGACGTGAACACGTGCGAAGGCACGCCCAAGCGCATCGACCACCCGCAGGTCGGCGGCCTGTGGCTGAACCGGGAGAGACTGGGCGTCAGCGGCGCGACCGGCCAGACGCTCGTCGTCCTCCACCCGGACCCCGGCACCGACAGTGCCGACAAGGTGGCGCTCCTCGCGTCCATCGCGCGGACATGACCCCGCCCATGTCGACCCGTCGATCCTGACCGCCCTGACCGCGGTCGGCCGCGACCGGGAACGGCTCCGGTTCGACTGCCACGACCATGCAGGTGCGGCCAGCGCGCGCATCGTCGAGCCGTACCGGCTGGTCAACCGGGGCCGCCGCCTGACCACCTGAGGCACGGACCGGCGTCACCGGAGGGGGCGGAAGAAGGTCTGGATGTCTCCGACGAGCAGGTCGGGGGCCTCCATCGCGGCGAAGTGGCCGCCGCGGTCGAACTCCGACCAGTGCACGACGTGGTGTTCGCGCTCGGCGATCCGCCGGACCCCGGCGTCGCCGGGGAAGACCGCGACGCCGTGCGGCAGCGCCGAGTACTCGGCCACCGCCCCCCAGCCCTTCTGCCCTTCCTTGTAGAGGCGGGCGGCCGAGGCGGCGGTCCCGGTGAACCAGTAGATGCTCACGTCGGTGAGCAGCTGGTCGACGTCCACCGCGTCCTCGGGCAGTTCGCGGGCCGGGTCGGTCCACTCCTTGAACTTCTCCACGATCCATGCCAGCTGCGCCGCGGGCGAGTCGTGCAGCCCGAACGCGAGAGTCTGCGGCCGGGTCGCCTGGATGATGGCGTAGCCGGCCCGGTCCTGGTCCTGGTACTGGCCGAGGCGGGCCAGCTCCGCATGGGTAAGCCCCTCGAACTCGGCCGGGTCGCCAGTTGGGAACCCGAGCCCGCCGTTGACGTGCACGCCGGCGACGTTCCGGGGTGCGGCGCGGCCGAGCATCGGTGAGATGACCGAGCCGCTGTCGCCGCCCTGCGCGCCGTATCGCCGGTAGCCGAGCCGGTCCATCAGCTCCGCCCACGCCCGCGCGACGCGCTCCAGGTCCCAGCCGGTCTCGGTGGTGGGACCGGAGAAGCCGAACCCGGGGATCGACGGGGCGACGACATGGAACGCGTCGGCCGGGTCGCCACCGTGCGCCGCGGGGTCGGTGAGCGGGCCGATGATGTGCAGGAACTCGGCGACCGAGCCCGGCCAGCCGTGCGTGATGATCAGCGGCAGCGCGTCGGGTTCGGGGGAGCGGACGTGCAGGAAGTGGACGTCCTGCCCGTCGATCCGGGTCGTGAACTGCGGAAAGGCGTTCAGCCGGGCCTCGGCGGCACGCCAGTCGAAGCCGGTGCGCCAGTACTCGGCCAGCTTCTTCGCGTAGCCGACCGGGACCCCGTAGGACCAGCCCACGCCCGGCAGCTCGTCCGGCCAGCGGGTCGCGGCCAGCCGATCGTGCAGGTCGTCGAGCTGTGCCTGCGGAATGTCGATCCGGAACGGGTGGATCTGCAGTTCGTCGTTCATGTCTGTCACTGTAGGAACCGGTTAGGACAGGTTCGGTCCTAGGATGGGCGTCATGCTGGAGACATCGGCACGGCTCCTGCGGCTCCTGTCGCTGCTGCAGACCCCCAGGGACTGGCCGGGCGCCGAGCTGGCCGAACGGCTCGGCGTCTCGCACCGCACGATCCGCCGCGACATCGACCGGCTACGCGAACTCGGATACGCCGTGCACGCCACCGCGGGCACACCCGGCTACCGGCTCGGCGCCGGCACCGGGCTCCCGCCGCTGCTGCTCGACGACGACGAGGCGGTCGCGGTCGCCATCGGGCTCGGCACCGCCGCCGTCTCCGGCGTGGCGGGCATCGAGGAGACCTCGGTCCGCGCCCTCGCCAAGCTGGAGCGGGTCCTTCCGTCCCGGCTCCGGAACCGCGTCGGCGACCTGCGGTCGGTCACGGTGCCGCTGTCGGGCCCGGCCGCGGCCGTGGACCCGGCCGTGCTCACCGCGATCGCCGCAGCCGTCCGCAACCGGGAGAGCCTGCGGTTCTCCTACCGCTCCCACGACGGCACCGGGGATCGCCGCATCGCCGAGCCGTACCGGCTGGTCAACTCGGGCCGCCGCTGGTACCTGGTGGCGTGGGACACCGGCCGGGACGCCTGGCGCACGTTCCGTGTCGACCGGCTGCGCCTGCACACCCCGAACGGGCCACGCTTCACGCCCCGCGAGCCGCCCAGCGCCGACCTGGTCCGTTACGTCTCGGAGCGGATCTCCGTCGATCCGTACCGCTACCGCGGCCGGTTCACGGTGCACGCCCCGGCCGAGGTGGTGGCCGGCCGGATGCCGCCGACGATGGCGGTGGTCGAGCCGGTCGGCGACGGCGCGTGCGTCCTCAGCACCGGATCGAACTCCCTCGACGAGCTGGCCATGTGGGTCGCGCAGCTCGGCGTCCCGTTCGAGGTGCACGAACCGCCCGAGCTCGTCCAGCACATCCGCGCCCTCGGCAGCCGCCTCATCGATGCGGCACGGGAGCACCCGCTCACCTGATGAGCCCGCACCGGGTCAGCCGGCGGCGAGCCGGAAGGCGTCGGCGTTGCGTGCACACCAGCCGGCGAAGGTGCGGGGCTTGCGGCCGAGCAGTCGCTCCACGGTGTCCGTGCGGAATCCGGCGGTGTCGGCGCGCATGAGGGCGAACCCCTCGATGATGGCGTCGGCCAGCGCCGGAGGCGCCCCGTGGGGGAAGCGGGAGGTGACGGCCTCTTCCGGGGTGGCCGTCGCCCGGACCTCGATGTCCCGGCCGGCCGCCGCGGCGAGGACCTTGACCTGCTCGGCGATGGTGAACAATTCCTCGCCGGTGAGCACGTACTCCCGGCCCTGGTGGCCGTCCCGGGTCAGGGCCAGGGCGGCGACGGCGGCGATGTCGGCCGGGTCGATCGGCGCGTACCGGCCGGGCCCGACCGGGTCGAGGACGTATCCTCCCTCGCGGATGGTGGGCAGCCAGTCGAAGGCGTTGGTCATGAAGCCGCCGGGCCGCAGGAACGTGGCGGGCATGCCGGAGGCGCGGACCACCTGCTCGCGTTCGTGATGCCAGCGGCCCATGGCGGGCATCGGGTCGCCGAGGACGTTGAAGGAGGACAGGTGCACGATGTGGCTCACCCCGGCGGCCCGTGCGGCGGCGACGGCGTGAGCGGTGTGCTCGACGCCGATGCCGGGGGTGAGCAGGAACAGGCGGTCCACGCCGGCGAAGGCGGCCGGCAGCGTCGCCGGGTCGCCCAGGTCCGCGACGACGTGCTCGGGCCGCTGGGGCAGTGCGGCGGCACGGGCGGGGTCGCGCACCAGGACGCGGAACTCCGCGCCGATGGCGTCCAGCTCGTGGACGAGCTCGCGGCCGACGTTTCCGGTCGCGCCAGTGACCAGTATCATGAGAACTCCGAAGTCGTGTACCGGTTAACGATTAGAACGTTAACCGGTACACGATCAGCTGTCAATCGAACCGTGTCGTCCCCGCGATGTCACCGGAGGCCGTGCGATGCCCGAGTTCCTGGACCTGCACAGCAAGATGTCGAAGGCGCTGCGGGCGGTGGCCGAAACGGCCATGCGGCGTCACGGGCTGCATCTCGGGCAGGACCACCTGCTCGCGGTGCTGTGGCGGCAGGACGGCCGCACCCCCGGCGAGATCGCCACCGCCCTCAACGTCACCACTCCCAACGTCGTCAAGGCGGCCACCCGGATGGCCGCCGCCGGCCTGCTCACCCGGCGCCGCGACGACAAGGACAACCGCCTGGTACGGCTCTGGCTCACCGACGCCGGCCGCGCCCTGCAGGAGCCCATCGAGAAGGAGCGTCGCTCGATCGAGGAACAGGTCACCGCCGACCTCACCCAGAGCGAACGTGAACACCTGCTCAGCGCGCTGACAAAGATCCACCGGTCGGCGAACGCCCTGCTGAACCGACCCGTCGACCAGAACGAGTAATTCGTTTGTCGGCCGCCGTGCAGATCACCGATGATGGCGGCCATGGCCACGACACGACGAGCCGACATGTTCACCGCGGACGGCAAGCCGTCCGACGACGACCCGCGTGAGAACGGACCGACGCTGGGCGACGAGCGCACCACGCTGGTCGAAGCCCTTCGCTCCGCACGCCTCACCTTGGAGCTGAAGTGCTCAGGTCTCGACGCGGAGGCCATGGCGCGGCGTTCCGTCGAGCCGTCGACGATGTCGCTCCTGGGGCTGGTGCGCCACCTGGCCGAGGTGGAGCGTGCGTCGTTCCGCGGGACGATGGCGGGACAGGACGCGCCCCGGCTGTTCTGCTCCGACACCGACCGTGACGGTGACTTCGACGGCGCCGTTCCCGACCCCCAGGTGGTGGCGGAGGCCTGGGAGGCATGGCGTGCGGAGGTGGACTTCGCCGAGCGGTTCGTGGCCGAGACGCCCAGTCTCGACATCACCGCGGACGATCCGTTGAACCAGCATGGCAGCGGGGGAGGGGCGATGTCGCTGCGCGAGATGCTGGTCGGAATGATCTGGGAGTACGGCCGCCACATGGGCCACGTCGACCTGTTGCGCGAGCGGATCGACGGACGCGTAGGCCAGTAGCGGACCCACCCGTGGGCAAGGCGCCTCGGCCGTTCCGGGCCGGGGGAGGGAGTCGAGCGGCGCGTCAGGCGATGCGGACGATGCTCTTGCCGTGCGTGCCGCCCTCGGCCAGGCGCTGGATGGCGGTATCGAGGTCGGACATCTCGTACTCGGCGGTGACGTCCACGCGGACCTTGCGGTCGGCCAGCAGCCGCAGTGCCCTGGTGGCGCTGTCGGCCAGACGCTCCGGGTGGGTCTGGCTGAGCAGGTTGCTGTTGTAGGTCAGGGCCGACTTCCCGGCCATGAGCAGGTCGTTGGTGTCGATCTCGACGGGGTCGAAGGTGGCGATGTTGCCGTAGATCGCCAGGCGGCCGTGCGGGGCGAGCCGCTCCAGGCTCGCCAGGCGGGCCGGTCCGCCGATGGGATCCAGGATCACGTCGAACCGCTCGTCGGCGAGCGCGCCCGGGAAGTCCTCGCTGGTCACGAGCAGGTCATAGCCGAACCGCGTGGCGTACTCGGTCTGGGCGGCGCCGCCGACCACTCCCACGAGCCGGGCGGCTCCGGCGGCCTTGGCGAACTGGGCCGCGAGCGTGCCGACGCCTCCTGCCGCCGCGTGGATGAGCACGCGGTCGCCGGGACGCACCCGGCCGACGGTGTTGATCAGGTCGTAGGCGGTCGGGGTGACCCAGCCGAACCCGGCCGCCGTCCGAGGGTCCAGGCCGGCGGCGTCGAAGGTGAGGAGGTCGGGCGCCACCACGACCTCGGCATAGGCCCCGGCGCTGGTCAATGCGGTGACACGCTGACCGATGCGACCCGCGTCCACGCCCTCACCGACGGCGACGACGCGACCGGCGGCCTCGAACCCGGGCACGAAGGGACGCGGAACCGGAAAGTGGCCTCTGCGGACGAGCACGTCACCGTACTGGACTCCGGCGTGGTCGACCCGGATCGCGACCTGCCCCGCCGCGGGGACGGGCTCGTCGATGTCGGCGAGGGTGAACCGGTCGTCTGTGTCGAGAACCATGGCCTTCATGATTACAGCTCCCTGTGTTGACTCAGTATCCTGATACCGAGCGACTCTATATGAGTATCAGGCACCTGAGTCAACACAGGGAGCTGTTGATCCTTGACCGAGATTCCCGCCGAGGAATACCTCTGCACGCGCATCCGCCGCACCGAGCAGGCGCTGATGGCCCACCATGAGGCCGTCCTGCGCGGCTACGGCCTCACCATGACGCAGTACACCGTGCTCCTGACGCTGTCGCGCGAGAACGGCATGTCCGGCGCCCAGCTCGCCCGCTCCTGCGGGGTCACCCAGCAGACCATGGCCTCCGTCCTGACCGGCCTGCAGAACAAGGAACTCGTCGCCCGCGAGACCTCACCCGTGCACTCCAAGGTCCTCATCGCCTCGCTGACCGAGCACGGCCGGCGCGTGCTGGACGGCGCCTACCAGGAGGTCGTCGTGCTCGAACGCGCCCTCGCCGAGAGCTTCACGCCGACGGAGCGTGACGCGCTGTGCGAACTCCTCGAACGCGCCACCACGGTCCTGATCCGGCAGACCCCCGATCCCGGGTCTCGTCGCGGCTGACCTGCGGTCGCGCTCCGCCCGCGGCGGGACCTCGCAACGTCGCGGCCTTCGGCGGACCCGTAAGAATGGCTCCATGATTACCTGTGTCGTCGAGTACGTGATCGATCCGGGCAAGATCGACGCGTTCGAACGTTTCGGCCGCCGCTGGATCGAGCTGGTCAACCTGCACGGTGGAACGCATCACGGCTACTTCCTGCCGGCGGAAGGCGCCAGCGACAGGGCCCTCGCCCTGTTCAGCTTCCCCAGCCTCGCCGCGTATGAGGAATACCGCGGCCTTTTCGGTGTCCACCCGGACTTCGTGGAGGCGGATCGCATCAGGGACGAGAGCGGGTGCGTGCTCCGCTACGAACGTACGTTCATGCGACCGTTGCTTCCTGATCAGCTCGGCTGAGTGTCGTCGCGACGGTTGACCCTGACGCAGGGGCAACCGCTCAGCATGGTCGGCATGACAACGAAGAAGAGGTTCGACCGCGCTCGCTGGCAGGAGCGCCTTGACCTGCTGCGCGCCACTCATCACGTGCCGGGCGCGGCACTGGCGGTGCTGGTGGAGGGCGAGATCCACGAGTTGGCAAGCGGGGTGCTGCACCGAGGGACCGGCGTGGAGGTGACGACGGACTCGGTGTTCCAGTCCGGCTCGATCGCCAAGGCGTACACGGCGACGCTGGTGATGCAGCTCGTCGACTCCGGTGAGCTGCGGCTCGACAGCAGGGTCGTCGACGTGCTGCCGGGCTTCGCCGTCGCCGACGACGAGGTCACCAGGAGCGTGACGATCGGGCGGCTGCTCAGCCATACCAGCGGAATCGCCGGGGACTTCACCCACGACACCGGCCGCGGCGACGACTGCCTCGCCCGTTACGTGGAGGCGTGCGCGGACCTGGGTCAGGACTGCCCGCCGGGCACCGTCGTGTCCTACTGCAGCACCGGGTATGCGATCCTGGGCAGAATCGTGGAAGTGGTCACCGGTCAGACCTGGGACGACGCGATGCGCGACCGGTTGCTGGCGCCGCTCGGTCTGGAGCATTCGATGACCTTGCCGGAGGAGGCCCTGCGGTTCCGGACGGCGATGGGCCATATCGGGGAGCTGGGAAGCGACCCGGAGCCGGCGCCCGCGTGGGACATGTTGCCCCGCTCGGCCGGGCCGTACGGGCGCGTCCTGGTCACGGCCGCCGACGTCGTCCGCTTCGCGCGGATGCATCTCGACGGCGGCACCGCGCCCGACGGCACACGCGTGCTGTCAGCCGAGTCGGCGGCGACGATGCGGCGACGCGCCGTCGACTGCCTGGACAGATGGACGTTCATGGCGCACGCATGGGGCCACGGGTGGGCGCTGTACGACTGGGACGGTGTCACCGGCTACGGTCACGACGGCGCCGCGATCGGGCAGTTCTCCTACCTGCGTGTCGTGCCGGGCAGCGGCGTCGTCGCCGCGCTGCTGACCAACGGAGGCGGCGCGGGCGGTCTGTTCGTCGACCTGTTCCAGGAGCTGCTGGGTGAGCTCGCCGGGGTGCGGATGCCCGACGCCTTCGCTCCCGCCGCGAACCCGCGGCCGGTCGATGTCGCCGGGCTCGCGGGCACGTACGAACGCGAAGGCATGCGCCTCAGGATCGGCGAGCGGGACGGAGTGCCGCGGCTGCGCCTGCAGCTGACCGGCGGGAACGCCCGCTACTCACCGCCGATCGAGACCGACCTGGTGACGGTGTCCGACACGGTGCTCGCCATACCGGGCCTCGGCCCCGTCAGCGCGCCGTGGCTGCCACTGGTGTTCGGAACGCTCCCGGACGGCACACCGTACGTCTACTTCGGCATGCGGGCGACACCGAGAATCGACTGAAGGAGGTCGGATGCTGACCATCGGCGAGCTGGCGTCGTACGCCGGGGTGACGGTGCGCGCGGTGAGGCACTATCACGCCAAGGGGCTGCTCCCGGAGCCGGCGCGGGACCGCTCCGGCTATCGGAGGTACGACGCCGGCGCCGTGGTCGAACTGATCAGGATCCGCACCCTGGCCGAGGCCGGGGTCCCGCTGGCGCGTGTGCGGGAGCTGCTGCGGGCCGACGAGGAGGAGTTCGCCGCGGCGGTCGCGGACATCGACAGGCGGCTGCGGGCGGAGATCCGGGAGCGGCAGCGGCACCGGGAGCGGATCGCCCGCCTCGCCGCCGGGGACAACCTGGCGCTGCCACCGGAGGTGGTCGAGTTCCTCGACCGGCTGCGGGCGCTTGGCGTCGACGAACGGATCGTCCAGGCCGAACGCGACGGCTGGATCCCGCTGGCCGCGCACTCACCCGAGCGAGTCCCGGAGTGGATGGCACGCAAGCGGCAGCAGATCGCCGACCCGCAGCTGATCGACTTCTATCTCACCCTGAGCCAGGCTCTCGACCGGACCGACGACGACCCGCGGCTGGTCGAGCTGGCCGACAAGGTGGCCGCCTACATCACGCGGATGGCCGATGAGCAGGGCGAGCACTACGTCGACGACACCGACATGGAGCCACCGTTCGTGAAGCTGATGGACACGCTGGCGTTCGACACCGTGCCGCCGGCCCGCCGGCTGATCGAGCTGCTGAAGCAGCGCGGCTGGACCGGCTGGACCAAGCTCGAGCGCGTGGAGCCGGAGCCACGGTCCGCCGTCGACGCGCAGGACGAGCAGGACGCACGGTCACGTCACGGCTCGCGGCGGGGACGGGAGTCCGGGGGTCGCCGGAGCGCCGGACTCGACGCCTCCGAACAGGGCCCCAGTCAGCCGAGGTAGAAGTCCTTGCGGGCGGCGACGAACTCCTCGACGGTCAGGGGCCGCTTCCCCGTGATGCGCTCGACGTCGTTGGTCGCCCTGTCGTAACGGTTCGCGCGGTGCAGCTGCGCCATGGTGGCGATGTGCTGCTCGGTGTGCCGTGGCAGGCCCGCGTTCGCGAGCACCTCTGTGCGCCACCATTGCAGGGGGACGTCCAGATAGGTCACCGTGCGGCCGAGCGCCTTGGAGAACTCCTGGGCCACTTCGGTCATGTCGAGCGCCCGCGGTCCGGTCAGCTCGTACACCTTCCCGGCGTGCTCGCCGGGATCGCGCAGGATGGTCGCGACCACCCGGGCGACGTCGTCGGCAGCGACTGGCGAGGTGCGTCCGGTCCCGAACGGCAGCGCCAGCGTGCCGTTCTCGCGGATCGACCGCGCCGCGAGGGCGGTGAACAACGGATTGTCGAGGAACGTCGTCGGGCGTACGTGCACCACGGGCAGGCCCGACCAGTCCAGCACCTGCTCCGCCAGCCAGTGCAGCCGCTGCTGGTGGGATTCGGCGGTGCTGGTGGCGGTCATCTGCGACACCGTCATCTGCGACATGTCCACCAGCACGTCGAGTTCGCCGTACGCCTTCGCGACCGTGGCCATGACGGTCGCCGCCAGCAGATGGTCCGGGGACACACTGAGCCCGAAGTACGTCCGGCGGACGCCGTCGAGCGCGGCCGCCACCGTTTCGGCCCGGGTCAGGTCCCCGGTGACGACCTCGGCGCCCAGTGCCCGCACCTCGGCCGTGCGGTCGTCCTCGCGGCGGACCATGACGCGGACCGGCACGTTCTGCGCGCGCAGCCGCTCGGTGACGAGGCGGCCCACGCCGCCGGCGCCGGTGACGAGGACGAGGTCGTGATCAGCCATCGGTGGCTTCCTTCCGGAGGTGCTGCCTCGGCCAGGCCCTGGCCGCCAGGAGAGCTTCGGTGCGCTTGCCGAAGCGGGCGTACAGCAGGCGGGTGGCGTTCCGGCGTGCTTGTACGTGGCTGCCCTCGGGGCGGCTGAGCGTTCGGAATCCTTCGATGTCGTGGTATCTGCCCATCCCGCTGGCGCCGACGCCGCCGAAGGGCAGGTCGTCCTGCGTGACGATCTCCTCGCGAACGCTCGGCGCCGCCTTGAACTTGGTCAGCTCGCTGCGCCGCGCCGCCGGGGAGGGTGCTCCGTCGCGCAGGTAGGCGGCGCGCTGAGCTTGGCGGATGTGATCGAAGCGCTCCGCGTCGGTCGACTGTGTGCTGACGTCGGCGATGGTCATGATGGCGTTCCCTGGCTGTCGGTCAGGGCGGCGGAGGGCTGCGTGGGCCGGCGGCGGGCCATCCGGCCCATGAGCCGGACCATCGGGCGGCGTGGCAGGAGCTTGCCGGCGAGGGCGAGTGGGCGGCCGTTGGTGATCACCGACGGGGGCGCGGATCGGCGGTCGAGCGTGTCGAGGGCAATCGTCACGACCTGCTCGGGGGTTGCCCGTTTCGTGCCGTAGTCGGCGGACTGGCTGCCGGCGACGTCGTAGAACTCGGTCCGGGTCGCGCCGGGGCACACGGCGAGGACGCGCAGGCCGGTGCCGCGGGTCTCCTCCCACAGCGATTCGGTGAAGCTGAGGACGAAGGCCTTGGTGGCGCCGTAGACGCTCAGGTATGGGGTCGGCTGGAAGCCCAGCAGGCTCGCGACGTTGATCAGGACGCCGGTGTCGGCTGAGGTCAGCGGGTCGATGTAGGCGCGGTTGAGGTCGACCAGCGCGCTGACGTTCAGTGTGATCATGCTTTGCAGGCGGTCGGGATCCTCGTCGGCGAACGCGTTGTGGGTGCCGAAGCCGGCGTTGTTGACCAGTCCGGTGGCGTAGATGCCGCGGGACTCGAGTTCGGCGCGCAGCGTGCGGCCGGCGTCGGGCAGGCCGAGGTCGCGGGCGACGGCGGTCACCGTGACGCCGTGGGCGCGGGTGAGTTCGGCGGCCAGGCTCTCAAGCCGGTCCGCCCGGCGGGCCACCAGGACGAGGTCCGCGCCGCGGCGGGCCAGTTGGCGGGCGAATTCGGCGCCGAGGCCGGAGCTGGCGCCGGTGACGATGACGGTCTGGCGGTGGTAGTCGATTGTGCTCATGGCATTCACTCTACGCACGCATTTGCACTGAGTGCAAAGAGCTGCATCGTGTGAGATGACGTACCATCTGTGCATGGCTCAGAGACCGACACCTCTTCGGGAACAGACCCGCTCCGTGGTCCGCTCGCTGCTGGCCCGGACCGCTGTCGAGCTGTTCGCCGCCAAGGGCTACGACAACACGACCCTCGAAGAGGTCGCCGCCGCCGCGGGTGTCTCCCGGCGCACCCTGTTCAACTACTTCCGCAACAAGGAAGACCTCGCGCTCAGCGGCCTGGCCGAACAGGGTGAGCTGATCGCCGCGCGCCTCGCGGAGCGCCCGGCCGGCGAGGATGCCTGGGCGGCGCTGCGCGCGGCGTTCCAGGTGCTCGAGGAGATCGACATGACAGCCGAAGGGCGCCTGGAATTCATCACGCTGCTGTTCGGCAACGACTCCCTGCGCGCCGGACACGCCGAGAAGCAAGCCCGCTGGCAAGACCTGTTCGTACCGCTGATCGAGCCGCGGCTGCCCGACTCCGACCGCCGCACCCTGCAAGCCCGCGCGATCGCGGCCGCGGCGATCATCTGCCTGCAGGCGGCCAACGAGGAATGGGTGCGCCTGGGCGGACAGGTCGCCCTGTTCGACCTCTACGACACCGCCGTACAGGCCATCCGCCGCCCCACCTGAAACGGGCCGCATCCAGGGGTCCCGGTAGCAATGAGGAGCACCTGCGCTCGTTCCCGGAGATCACCAGTGACGAGTTGATCCGGTGATTCACGCCGACGGCGGCGGTGGCACGGGTGGCCGAGCGGCTCCGGCAGCACAGGCAGCCAGGCGACGCGAGTATCTGATGGCGGCAGGGTGGCCGACGAAAATCGGGGCTTCTTCGTTGAGATGGTCCTCGACTTCGACCGGGGCGCCCGGTCCTGACCCATCGCCGGGCGGAAACCCGCCGCCTGCCCCAGGACAGCCCCGGCCGGCCGTCCGGGCTCGGGAAGTATGGCGCTGAGCTGCGAGGGCAGCAGCTTCCTAGGACCAAGCGGCCCCCCTACCGGGCCGGTTCGGCGGTGGCCGGGCAGACAGGATGAAAGACATGGCACGCAATGAGGATCTGAGCGAGTTTCTGCGCCGCTGCCGTGCCCGGATCAGCCCGGAGTCGGCAGGCCTTGCCGCGCGCGGCGCCTACCGGCGTGTGCCCGGCCTGCGCCGGGAAGAGGTCGCCCAGCTGGCCGGGGTGAGCACCGACTACTACACGCGCCTGGAGCAGGGCCGGCAGATCAGTCCCTCCCCGGGGGTACTGGAGGCGATCGCCGCGGCGCTGCGGCTGGACGACGCCGAGCGCGCCCACCTGACCGACCTGGTGCGCTCGCACACCGGCCGAGCCCGCCGCAGTGCGCCCGTGGTGCAACGGGTCCGGCCGCACCTGCACCGGTTCCTGGAGTCGTTCACCGACCAGGCCGGGTTCATCCTGGGCCGGCGCGGAGACATCCTGGCCACCAACCGGCTGTGCCGGGCCCTGCTGGCCGACTTCGACGCCATGCCGTATCGGGACCGCAACCTCACCCGCTGGATCATCTTGGACCCGGCCGCTCGTGACCTGTACGTGGACTGGGAACAGATCGCCGCGGAGATGACCGCGATCTTGCGGCTGGACGCCGGTCGGCACCCCGACGACACCCGCACCGCGGAGCTGGTCGGGGAGCTGGCGATGAAGAGCGAGCACTTCCGCCGCTGGTGGGCCGATCACAAGGTGCTGACGCGCACCTTCGGCCACAAGCGGTTCCGGCACCCGCTGGTGGGGCCGCTGACCATCGACTACCAGGCCTTCGCCATGCCCGGCGAGGACGACCAGACCCTCTTCCTGTACCTGCCGGCCGAGGACCAGGCGTCCCAGGACGCCTGGAAACTGCTGGCCAGCTGGGCCGCCGACCCCGCCACCATTAGGCAGACGGCGCCCGACCGAGCAGCCCGGCCGGGAGCCCAGGAGGATGACCGCAAGATTTAACCGGCAGCCCCCGTCACAGCTGGCAGGCGTTCTCAAGAGGACGCGACCACGGCCCTGACGCGACCGGGCGGGATCTGTCTGCCCGAACACCGGCACCGCGCCGAACGGACACAACTCACAGTCGGCTACCCAGAGTGACCATGCGCAGATCGGCGCAAGTCCCGTCACCAGCAAGACCCATCAAAGGAGATCAGCCATGCCCACACCACGTCCTCTCACGATGATCACCGGAGGATCGTCCGGGATCGGCCTGGAACTGGCCCGCCAGTTCGCCACCCACGGCTACGACGTGGCAATCTCCGGATCCAGCGATCGTGTGTTCACCTCAGCCGAGCAGTTGCGAGCCGAGCACGGGGTCGAGGTCCACCCCCACCAGGCGGACGCGGCCACCTACGACGGCGTCGAAAGCTTCTGGCGGTTCGTGAACGACCTGGGTCGTCCCGTGGAGGCGGCCGCGCTCAACGTCGGGATCGGCCTGGGCGGCGCTTTCGTCGACAACGACCTGGAGGACGAGCTGCGGCTGATCGCCGTCAACGTCACGGGCACCGTCCACATGGCCAAGCGGGTCGTGCAGCACATGGTGCCCAACGGCCGCGGCCGCATCCTGATCGTCTCCTCGATCTCGGCGACCTCGCCCACCCCCTACGAGACGGTCTACGGGCCTTCCAAGGCCTTCGGGTTCTCCTTCGCCGAGTCCCTGCGCGAGGAGCTGCGCGACAGCGGCGTCACCGTCACCGCGCTGCTGCCCGGTGCCACCGACTCGCAGTTCCACGCCAACGCCGGTATGGGCAACACCGAGCTGGGCCCGGCCCCCAAGAACGACAAGCGGCTGGTCGCCCGCCAGGGCTTCGACGCACTGATGAGCGACGTCGACCATGTCGTGGGCGGGGACGAGGCGACCAAGCGGCAGGCCGAGCAGAACCGGACCCTGCCCGAGCCGGTCAAGGCCGCCCGCCAGGCCGAACTCACCCGACCGCGCTGACGAAAGGGCATCCGTGAGACCCGCCCGTACGTCTCGATCGCGTGCTCGGCCGGCGCGCGCACCTTGCGAGAGCGCGGCAGCGGCCGGATCCTCAACGTGAGTTCGGTCGCCGGACGTCACGGACCTCGATCACACTTGGTCTGAAGGTCACCAACCGCGACGGCAAGCAGGTCGCGGGCAGCCCCAACGACATCGCGATCACGCCCGAGCAGGTTGCAGGAGCTGTCGTGAACGCCCTCGACCAGCCCGCCGACGTGTCGATCTACGACGTCGTGATCCACCCCACCGAGCAGGCCTGGTAGCCCACGCCCGCACCCCCGGCACCACTGCCCGCCCCTGGCGACCCGCCACCCGCCGCGGACCCCAGAAAGGAGCACCCACCATGCAGCAGAGCACCGCCGTCGAAGTCGAACACGGACGCGCCTGGATCGACCAGGCCGCTGGTGTGCGCCTCGGCTACACCCTCGCCGTGCCGGTCGGCCGCGAACCCGACAAGACCGTGCTGCTGGTGCACGGCGCCCCGCAGACCCGCTACGCCTGGCGCAAGGTCATCGGCCCGCTGGCCGAGGCCGGCTACCGGGTGATCGCGCCGGACTACCGCGGGGCCGGCGCCTCCACCAAGCCCCGCGACGGTTACGACAAGTGGACCATGTCCGGCGACCTGCACACCCTGGTCCACGACGTGCTGGGCGTCAGGGGGCCGGTGTCGCTGGTCGGCCACGACCTGGGCTCGATGCTCGCGCTCAGCTACGCCCTGCGTCACCGCTCCGACGTGCTCAGCGCGACGTTCATGGAGGCGCCGCTGCCCGGCACCGACTACTACGAGCAGCGCAAGGTCGCCAAGAGCGCCTGGCACTTCGACTTCCACGCCAACCCCGACATCGCCGTCCACCTCACCCACGGGCGCGAACGCTGGTACATCAACCGGTTCTTCGACGACCTGACCTACCAGCCCGACGCCATCGGCAACGACGACCTGGACCTGTACGCCCGCGCGTTCGAAGCGCCCGGCGCGATGCGCGCCCTGTGCGAGGTCTACCGCGAACTCGACCACGACGCCGACCTCAACCGCGCCGACCTCTCCCGCCACGGCAAACTCACCGTCCCGGTGCTGGCCTCCGGCGGCGGCACGCAGACCCTGTCGAAGAACTACGAGCCGATGTGCCGCCAGATCGCCGAGAACGTCACCGGCCACCTCGTCCCCGACTGCGGGCACTGGGTCGCTGAGGAGAAACCCGGCTACTTCACCACCATGTTCCTGGAGTTCGACGAGCGCGCCCGCACCCAGCCGACCTCAGCCGGCACCCGTTGATCACCCCGCCCCGCGGCCGTCGACCGCGACCACGACGACGCCCAGGCCACCGCCGAGCACATCACCCGCGCCGGGGCCACGCCACGGCCTTCCACGCCGACGTAACCCCAGGTCAGAAGCCTGCTGATCCAGAGCTGCCCGGTTCTCGGCGGTTACTACGGCGACCCGAGGCCGCCCGCCGCACCGGGGTCAGCGCGCACACGCTGCGCTACCACGAGCGCGCCGGCCTGGTCGTCACCACCGTCGAGCGCACAGCCGGCGGCCGGCGGCGCTACCACCGGATCGGCCTCGAGTGGATCGTCGTCTGCACCAGGCAGGCCACCGGCATGCCCATCAGGGCCATCCGGCGTTACGTCGAGCTCGTGACGGCCGGTCACGGCAACGAGCAGGAACCGCTCTCCCTCGTGGAGGCCCACCGCGCCGAGGTGACGGCCAAGCTCGCCGAGCTGCAGGAGAATCTCAAGCTCATCGACCACAAGATCGACGTCTACCGAGGCCGGCTCGCCGCCGATGACGCCGACCGGCTGTGGACGCCCGTCCGACCAGGGGCAGCGAAACCGACTTGATAGGCAAGTCGCTACTTGCCTATGGTGGGGTCATGGCGGAGGATGTCTTCAAGGCTCTGGCCGACCCCACCCGCCGGCGCATCCTCGATGAGCTGGTCGAGCGCGACGGCCAGACCCTGTTCGAGATTTGCGCACGACTGGTGACCAAGCACGGTCTCGGCATGTCCCGCCAGGCGATCAGTCAGCACCTGGCGGTGCTGGAATCCGCGGATCTGGTCCGTTCGCGGCGCGAGGGCCGCTACAAGTTCCACGATCTGAACACCGAACCCCTTGAGCTCATCATCACCCGGTGGCTCAAGCGCGACACACCGGAGGCACCCCATGAAGATCCACCTGACCAGCGTCTTCGTCGATGACCAGGACAAGGCCCTGCGCTTCTACGCCGACGTGCTCGGCTTCGTGAAGAAGCACGATGTCCCGCTGGGCGAGGACCGCTGGCTCACCGTGGTCTCACCGGAAGACCTCGACGGGACCGAGTTGCTGCTGGAGCCCGACGGTCATCCCGCCGTGAAGCCGTACAAGGAGGCGCTGGTCCAGGACGGCATCCCGGCGGCCTCCTTCGCCGTGGAAGACGTGGCCGCGGAGTTCGAACGGCTGCGCGGGCTCGGGGTCCGCTTCACCCAGGAGCCGCTGGAGATGGGCCCGGTCACCACGGCGGTCCTGGACGACACCTGCGGCAACCTGCTCCAGATCGTGCACAGCAAGTAAGGACCACGTCGGCCGTCATCGCGCCCGGCACTCGGGTCCGACTCACCCGCCGCTCAGCGGGAGCCGGGTTCAGCCGAGGGGGACGTCCCCGTCGCGCAGCGCGGCCAGGACGGGCGCGTACATACGTGCCTTGATGGTGCCGAGCGTCGCGCCGGCCTTGGCCGTCAGGGCGCGGGCGATCTCCACGGCAGTACGTCGCACCGCGTCCTCCTCGACCGCGCGGTCCACGATGGCGGCGGCCAGGGCGTCATGGCCGCCGTAGCGGCGGGCGGTGGTCATGGCCTCGTGCGCGGCCTGCGGGGTCAGCCGGGCCTGGATCAGCGCCGACATGCCCGGGGTGAACGGGATGTTGATGTCCGCCTCGGGCAGGCACCAGTAACCGCGGTCCGCGCGCATCACACGGAAGTCGTGGGCCAGGGACAGCATGGCGCCGGCGGCGAAGGTGTGACCCTGCAGGGCAGCCACGGTGATCACCGGCAGGGCCAGCATCCGCGCCAGCAGCTCGTGGACGCTGACGACATAGTCCCGATGCCGGTCGGCGTGGGCGAACAGCCAGTCCAGGTCCAGGCCGTTGGAGTAGAACTTCCCGGTGGCGGCGGTCACCAGGGCGCGGGGCCCCTCCGCCTTCTCCACCTCGTCCAGCGCGGCGTTGACGGCGTCGATCCAGTCGGGGTGGAAGCGGTTCTCGGTGTCGCCGAGGTCGAGAACGAAGACGTCGTCCTGGCGGTCGAGCATGGGCACGGCGGCTCCCTCGGGCGGAGTGGGCGGCAGGTCACGCCGTCGTCGGCGATCAGCTTCTACCGCCGAGTAACTTACGCCCTCCGGCAGAGCGGCCGCAACGGGAGCCGCCGGGCTCGCCGTGGGGCGGTGGCCCGGACGGCTGGTGTTCCGGTGGGGGATCTCCGGATGGAACGCGTGATCGTCGTGATACGTTCGGCGTCGCTGTGCTTCTGTATCGAACCGGAGGAGGTGAGACCGATCAACGCTGTGACAGGTCGGGGCTCCCTCTCTCGCATGGCCTAGGGAGCGCCCGCACAAGGCATCCCGAAAGGCTCGGAAACGCGCATGCGCTTCACCTCTCAGACGTCGACCGACGGCGTCACCGAACGATCCTTCACCCTCGGCGAGACCCCCGGCGTGCTGTGGACGCCGGACGACGCCGAACCCCGCGCCCTGATCCTCATCGGACACGGCGGCGGACAGCACAAGCAGGCCCCTGGCGTGGTGGCCCGCGCCATCCGGCTGGCGGCCGAGCACAGGTTCGCGGCGGCGGCCATCGACGCCCCCGCCCACGGCGGGCGGCCCAGAACCGCCGAACACGACCGGATCATCACCGAGATGCGGGCCCGCATGGCCGGCGCGGGCGACCCGCTCCCGCTACTGGCCGAGCTCCACGCGCTGCTGGCCGCTCAGACCGTCCCGGAATGGCGCTCGGTCCTGGACGCGCTCGGGGATCTGGGCCCGGTGGGTTACTGGGGCATGTCGCTGGGCTGCGCCCTCGGCATCCCGTTGGTCGCCGCCGAGCCGCGGATCCGCGCGGCGGTGCTGGGGCTGAGCGGGACGTCGTCGGCCTCGGCCGAGGCCGCCGCCGGGGTCACTGTGCCCGTGCGGTTCATGATGCAGTGGGACGACGAGCTGGTTCCGCGCGAGGATGCCCTGGCCCTGTTCGACGCCCTGGCCTCCGGTGAGAAGACGCTGCACGCCAACCCCGGCAAGCACGGGGACCTGCCGGCCTTCGAGGCCGACAGCGCGTTGCGCTTCTTCGCCCGTCATCTGGGCTGACACCGAAGCCTGTCCTTCCGCTCCGGCGGACCGGTCCTGTTACCTTTTCCCGTCGGCACTCGTCATAGGTGCGACGACCGCATACGAACGGACGTCGCACCGACGAGTGAATCGAGAACAGGGATGCTGACTACCATCATGTACGTGACGATGTACGTCACGGATCAGGACCGCGCGCTGGAGTTCTACACCGAGGGACTCGGCCTGGAGAAGCGGATCGACGTCTCGGGGCCCGACGGACGGTTCCTCACCGTCGGCGTTCCCGGCAGCCCGGTGCAGATCCTCCTGTGGTCGCATGCGGCGGCCGCGGGACAGCCGGGCGAGGTGGACCAGCATGCCGCGCCCGGTCCGCTGATCCTCGAATCCGATGATCTGCGAAAGGATTTCGAGATCATGCGCCGGCGCGGCGTCGCCTTCGAGGGGGAACCCGTGGACTATCCGTTCGGGGTCCGCGTCGAGGCGGTGGACCCGGACGGCAACCGGATCTCGCTCCGCCAGCAGCGGAAGCCGTGACCGCCGACCCGTCCGGCCTGGTGACCGAGGCGTTCGAAGCCCAGCGCGATCGGCTGCGCGCGCTTGCGTACCGCGTGCTGGGCTCGCACGCCGACGCCGAGGACGTGGTCCAGGAAGCCTGGATGCGCCTCGTCCGCCAGGACGGGGCGACCATCGGCAACCTGGCGGGCTGGCTGACCACCGTGGTCGGCCGGATCAGCCTGGACCTCCTGAGATCGCGTCAAGCCCACCCCGAGACCGCCTACGGCCACGAGTTCGCGGATCTCGTGGTGACGCCCGCCGACGACCCCGCGCCGGACGAGCAGGTGGCGCTGGCCGATTCGGTCGGCCTCGCCCTGCTCGTCGTGCTCGACTCGCTCGCCCCGAGCGAGCGCCTGGCGTTCGTCCTGCACGACATGTTCGCGGTCCCGTTCCACGAGATCGGCCAGATCCTGGGCAAATCCGCCGACGCCACCAAGATGATCGCCAGCCGCGCCCGCCGCAAGGTCCAAGCCGGGGACCGGCCGGCGGGCCCCGGCCGCGAGCACCACGAGGTCGTCCAGGCATTTCGCGCCGCCGCGCTCGGCGGCGACTTCGAAGCGCTCCTGCGCGTCCTCGACCCGAACGTGAAGCTGACCGTCGACACCCCCGACGGCATGGTCGTCACCCTCGGCGCCACCGAAGTCGCCGCCGGCGCCCGCAGGTTCTCCGGCGAGGTCGCCCGCCAACGACCCGTGCTGGTCAACGGCGTTCCCGGCCACATGTCCTGGCGCCCCGACGGAACCCCTCTCTCCGTCATCGCCTTCACGGTGACCGAAGGCCGGATCACCGCCATCCACATCGTCGTCGACCCGGCCAAACTCGCCTCGATCCAGCTGCCCGCCCCGGCCTGAGCCGGGGTGGGCGCCGAGCGCGGACAGGTGGAAGCTCTCGCATGCCGAAAGCAGACCTCACCAGCGATCAGACCGGGTCCTCGTCAACCGGCGAAGGCATCGCGTGTGGACGCAGGACCATGAGCGAGCCTTCCAAGGTCGCCACCATGGCGAAGGGGAACCGGTCCACCTCAAGACAGAGCGCGACGTCATCGGGATGGACTCCTTGACGCACCCCCTCCGCCAGCTCGGCGGCGGCGCGCGACTCGGCGGCGCGGCGGAGGAACTCAGCGGCGTCCGTCCCGGCCTCGGTGGCCCTCCGAGCGATGTACTGAGCACACGCCAGATCCTCATCGGCGTGCCCGTCTTCGCCAGTGACCACGAAGGTGACACTGTCACTCCTGCGCGTCCGCAGGAGCCGAGCCGTTGCCTCCGCCACCACGAAGCCGGCGCACAGCACCAGCTCCGCCTCCTTGACCGCGAGGGCGCCGACCGTCCCTGCCGTGGTCTTCTGCACGACGGTCCGTCCGCCAAGGTCGATGGACCGCAGCAAGCCGGGGGAGTTGACGATGTCGAACCCGGGCGCGGGCGGACCGTCTTTGAGCGCCACCCAATCCGGGTGACGAGCCTTGAGCGCCAGGGCTTCTTCCAGCGACGCAGCGAGAACGATCTTCTCCGCCCCTTGGGCGAAGGCCCAGGCGGCCACCGTGTAAGCACGCATGACGTCGACCACGACCGCCACGGAAGGGACTTCGACCAGCTCAGCGATACCAAGGAACCGACTATTCATGCCGGTCATGTTCGCGCATGCCCGCCCCGAAGCACCCAACAAGTGGTACGCGTCACATGGACGGTCTCGGAACGCGTGTGGACGACGCGACACCGACGATCTTCCGGGGAGCTGTCCGTCGCGAGGCCTTACGGTTTTCCGCCATGGAAGTCGGAGGTTCGCCCCCATGGTCGCCGTGCCGCCGGCTGCCTAGCGTTGGCCGGCGTGATCAGTCTCAAGAATCTGACCAAGCGCTACGGCGACCGGACCGCCGTCGACGACCTGTCGCTGGAGGTGCGGCCGGGCGCGGTGACCGGGTTCCTCGGGCCGAACGGCGCCGGCAAGTCCACGACGATGCGCCTCGTCCTCGGGCTCGACCGCCCCACCGCGGGCACGGCGCTGATCGGCGGCGTGCCGTACCACGAGATCAGGAACCCGCTGCGCACGGTCGGCGCGATGCTGGACGCGCGGGCGCTGCATCCCGGACGCAGCGGGCACGCGCACCTGGCGGCGCTGGCCCGCAGCAACGGCATCGCGCGCGGCCGGGTCGCGGAGGTCCTGGACCAGGTGGGGATGGCGGCGGCGGCGCGCAAGCGGGCCGGCGTGCTGTCGCTCGGCATGAGCCAGCGGCTCGGCATCGCGGCCGCGCTGCTGGGCGATCCCGGGGTGCTGATGTTCGACGAGCCCGTCAACGGGCTCGACCCCGACGGCGTGCGCTGGGTACGCCACCTGATGCGCTCGCTGGCGGGGGAGGGGCGCACGGTGTTCGTCTCCAGCCACCTGATGAGCGAGATGCAGCTGACCGCCGACCACCTGGTCGTGATCGGCAGGGGACGGCTCATCATGGACGCGCCGCTGGCGGAGGTGATCGCCGGCAGCGCCCTGACCGCCGTGGCCGTCCGCACGCCGCACGCGGACGAGCTGGCCGTACGGCTGGGCGCCGCCGGGATCACCGTGGAACGCCTCGGGGAGAACCAGCTCGTCGCCACCGGCGCCACGATCGAGCGCGTCGGCGACCTGGCGTACGAGGCGGGCATCCGCGTGCACGAGCTGCGCACGCGCGAGGCGTCGTTGGAGCAGGCCTACCAGGAGCTGACGGCGAGCAGCGTGGAGTACGGCACCGAGAAGGCGGGGGCGTCATGAGCATGGGGAGCGGAGAGCTGGGCCGGGCGGTCGGCGCCGAATGGGTGAAGCTGTGGTCGGTGCGCTCCACCTGGTGGTGTCTGGCCGCGGCGACGGTGCTCATGGTGCTCAGCGCGTTGATGCTCGGCGGGGCCACGGTCACCGACATGGTGCGCGAGGGCGTCGCGGGGGCGCGCCTGACGGCGAGCGAGCCGGCGGTGTCGGCGACGTCGTTCGTGCAGTTCGCGCTGGTGGCGATGGCCATGCTGGCGGTCACCTCGGAGTACGCGTCGGGCGGCATCCGCGCCACGCTGCAGGCCACGCCGATCCGCGGCCGGGTCCTCGCCGCGAAGGCGCTGGTGGTGGCGCCGGTGATGGTCGCCGTGGGCGTGGTGTCCGGGGGCGCGGCCACGGTGGCCGTCTACGCGGTGCTGTCCGCCGACGTGTTCGGCGGGCTGGTGGAGCTGCCGCCCGCCGAGGTCGCGCTCGACCTGCTGCGCATGGGCGTCTTCTTCGCCCTGGTGGCGGTCATGGCGGTCGGCGTGGGCGCCGCGATGCGCAGCGCCGCCGGCACGCTGACGGTGATGTTCATGCTGCTGATGGGCCTGCCGCTGATGCTGCTGATGACGGGTAGCCAGGCGGCGCTGGAGGCGTCGATGCGCATGCCGCTGGTCGCGGGCCTGGCGTTCATGGGCAGCACCGACAACCTGACCGGTGGCCCGATCCCGTACACCGCCGCGGAGGGGCTGGCCTGGCTGGCGGGGTGGACGGCGGCGGCTCTGGCGGCAGGCCACGCGCTGCTGCGCCGGCGTGACGCCTAGACTGCTGGCCGTGTCGGGTAACCGGGTCGCGCGCACCCTGGTCGGGGTGATCGCGGGCGCGGCCCTCGGCGTCGCCGAGCTGCTCTTCCTCTGCGTGGCCTGGCCGGCGTCCCTGTTCGCGTCCACGCGGCCCGCCGCCGAGCGGGGCCTGGCCCGGCTGACGGCACTCGAACGCCGGCGGCTGTCCCGGTGGCTCGGCCACGACGCCGAGCCCGGAGGCGGCGGCTACGGTTTCCTGGCCGCCCGCGCCGCCCTGGGGGTCGTGGTGGGGTACGTCCTGGCGGCCGGCATGTTCCTCACCGGGCTGCTGCTGGCCGGAGGGCTGTGGGCCGTGGCCACGGGCCAGGGTGAGCCCGTGGCGGTCAACCTGCCCGGCGTGCGGCTGGTCACCGACACCGCCATCCTCGGGCTGTCCAACGCGGCGTTCCTGCTGGTCCTGCTCGCGGCCGCGACCGCCGTCGCGGGCGCCGGCGAGCGGCGGCTGGCCGGTCGTTTCCTCGGGCCGGGCCGGCAGGAGGTGATGCGCAGGCGCATCGCCGAGCTGACCGCGACCCGCTCGGGCATCGTCCGGGCCGTGGACGACGAGCGGCGCCGGATCGAGCGCGACCTGCACGACGGCGTGCAGCAGCGGGGCGTGGCGCTGGCCATGCTGCTGGGCCGCGCCCGGCACAGCACCGACCCCGCCAGGACCGGGGAGCTCGTCGGCCAGGCGTACACCGAGTCGCGCCGGCTCCTGGACGAGCTGCGCAGCGTCGCCTGGCGGATCTACCCGACCGCGCTGGACGAGCTGGGCCTGCGCGCGGCCCTCGCGGGCGTGGCCGAGCGGTCGGGCGGGCCGGTGACCGTCCACTACGGGCTGGCCGGGCGGCCCGTGTCCGAGGTGGAGACGGCCCTGTACTTCGTCGCCCGCGAGGCGATCACCAACGCGATCAAGCACGCCGGCGCGGGTGACATCCTGGTCGTGCTGAGCGAGGACGAGGAGACGGTCAGCGTGGCGATCTCGGACGACGGCGCGGGCGGCGCGGACCCCTCGGGCGGCGGGCTGTCCGGCCTGGCCAGGCGCGTCCTGGCGCTCGACGGGTCGTTCGCCGTCGACAGCCCGCCGGGCGGCCCCACCAGGATCACGGCGACGCTGCCCAAGGAGGCGCCGTGCGGGTGATCCTGGCCGACGACTCGGTGCTGCTCCGCGAGGGCCTGGGCCGGCTGCTCGACGACGCCGGTCACCAGGTCCTCGCCGCCGTCGGGGACGCGCCGGCGCTGCTCGCCGCCGTCGAGGAGCACCGCCCCGACGTGGCCGTGGTCGACGTGCGCATGCCGCCGACGCACACCGACGAAGGGCTGCGGGCGGCACTGGAGATCCGCGAACGCCTCCCGGACGTCGCCGTGCTCGTCCTGTCGCAGTACGTGGAGAAGACGTACGCCGCCACGCTCCTGGCCGGGCACACCGAGGGGCTGGGCTACCTGCTGAAGGACCGGGTCTCGGAGGTGGCCGACTTCCTGGACTCGCTGGAGCGGGTCCGCGCGGGCGGCACGGTCGTGGACCCCGAGGTGGTCCGTCAGCTGCTCGCCCGCACCACCCACGCCGACCCGCTGAGCAGGCTCAGCCCGCGCGAGACGGAGGTGCTGCGCCACCTCGCGCAGGGCTACGTCAACACGGCGATCGCCGAGCGCCTGCACGTGTCGCTGAGCACGGTGGAGAAGCACATCAACGCCATCACGGAGAAGCTGGACCTGCCGCGCGATCCCGGCTACAGCCGCAGGGTGCTGGCCATTCTGCGCTACCTCGACCATTGACGGGGTCCCGGTAGTCCTGTGGGAAGAACCACGGGATATGGCCCTGAGCTGCTGTTACATGCTCTTGCTGAGCGTTACGCCGACTTGTCGGCCGTGACCGCGAGAAGGCTTCGCAGGCCTTCGGCGTAGCTGTTGGCATCGAGCTCCAGCAGTGCCCGCTGGACGATGAACCCGTGGATGCTGCCGAGCAGGACGCCCGCCAGATGCTCGGACGGGACCGCGACCGGGGCAAGGCCGCGGCGCTGGTGGGCCTCGATGAGCTGGACGAACCACAGCTTGACGGGAGCGATGGCGTCAGTGAAGAGCGAGGCCATCGCCGGATTGCGCAGGGCTTCGCCCCAGATCTGGATGGCGAGCCGGGGGGTGCCGTCTTCGGCGTCCAGTCGTTCGATGGCGCGCAGGATCTCAGTGAGGGCCTCCAGGAGCGTGGGCGGCTCATCGAGGAGGGGCCGTTCGAATGCGGTGGTCACCTCGGCCAAGGTGGCTTCCACGATGGCCAGCACGATGGCGTCCTTGCTGGGGAAGTAGCGGTAGAGGTTCCCGGCCGACATCTGCGCTTCGCGCAGGATGTCCTGCATGGACGTGGCATGGAAGCCGTTGGCGAGAAAGCAGCGGCGCGCGGCTGTCAGGACGTGCTGACGGCGCGCGCTGGCTGCATTGGGTGAGGCTGACACGCTTCCGAGCCTGGAATGAACGTTCGCTCTTGTCAACTCCGCCGAGAATGTGCTTTCGTGAGAATGAACGTTCCTTCTCAAGGATGGGTCATGAACGATCTGAACCCCGTTGTCAGCACCGGTCAGGGCAGCCTCCAGGGAAGCTGGGACGGGCGGGTGGCCTCCTTCCTCGGCGTGCCCTTCGCCGCCGCGCCCGTCGGCGACCTGCGCTTCGCCGCACCGCAACCCCACGCCCGCTGGCAAGGGATCCGACCGGCCACCGCCTTCGGCCCGGCCGCTCCGCAACCACCCGCCAACCCGGACAAGCCGGTGGACGCGATGCAGCTACTGACCGGCTCGCCGTCACTGGCCCAAGCCGAGGACAACTGCCTCACCTTGAACATTTGGACGCCGGGCCTCACCGGCTCACCTCGTGCCGTGCTGGTGTGGATCCATGGCTCCGGCTGGCTCAGCGGCGCCAGCGCCTGGCCCGGCTATCACGGCCAGAATCTGGCGGCGGCCGAGGACATCGTCGTCGTCACAGCGAACTACCGGCTCGGGCCGCTGGGCTTCCTGCGCGTCCCCGGCGTCGCCGAGGGCAACATGGGGTTCCTGGACGTCGTGGCCGCACTGCGTTGGGTGCGGGAGAACATCGCTGACTTCGGCGGTGACCCCGATCGTGTCACCGTGGCAGGTCAGTCCGGCGGCGCGGTGACCTCGGTGGCGCTCCTGACCTCGCCGTCGGCATCCGGCCTGTTTCGCCGGGTCTTCGCCCAAAGCGGCCCCATCGGCATCCCGATGCCCTCGCCTGCCGAAGCCGAACAGACCGGCGCGGAGTACATGAACGTCCTCGGCCTGACACCGGCGACAGCCCATCGACTGCGAGACCTGCCGGCCGAACAGCTGGTCACCGGCTACCAGCAGCTCGTCGCCGGCGGTGGCCGGCGCCGCATCGGCGCACCGGCCCCGCCGATGCACCCGATCGCCGGCGGCCCGGGCCTGCCCACACCTGTGCTCTCGGCCCTAGCCGACGGGGCGGGCAGCGGCATCGACGTTCTCCTCGGCGCCACCGCCGAGGAGATGAACCCCTTCCTCGCCATCGACCCGTCCGCCGCGGCTATCACCCGCGAGGCCGTCCTGCAGATCTTGGAACGGCTGGCGCCTGGCCCAGCTGGAGGAGACGTCTACGACCATTACGCGGACCGGCGCCCGGGGGCCACTCCGTCCCAGGTCCTGGCCGACATCACCACCGACCGTCTGGTCAGGCTGCCGGCTCTTCAAGTCGCCGAGGCCCGCGCCCGACACGGGCATCCCGGCTACGTCTACCAGGTGGATTGGCGATCCCCTGGCCTGGGCGCCTGCCACACCGTGGACATCCCGCTGTTGTTGGACAACCTCCCCGCGTGGTCGGCGTCCCCCATGTTCCGCAGCGTCGACCCGGTCACCGTTGAACCGATCGGCAGCACCTTCCGCCGGGCCGTGGCAGCGTTCGTACGCACCGGGAATCCCAACACTCAGGGCGTCCCCATGTGGGAGGCGTATACCCCGGCAGATCGTCTTACCATGTGCTTCGACACCCTGACCATCGCCTTGGGCGACCCGGCCCGTGGTGAACGCCGGCTCTTGCCCGCCCCCATCCAGGACCTGGCCGGGCAGCCCGAAGCACCTCAAGCGGATGACGCCGGCCGGTGAACACCCCACGGGAGACATACGCTCGCGGCTCGGGTGATCCCGAGCCGCCAAGCGGCTCCGGCCAGCCGTTGCCTGGCCGCCCCGCACGACTGGCGGTGCTTACCGCCGTGCTGCCGTGTTTGGCAGCCCTGGCCTTCGGGATCTTCAATGGCGCATCCGTCAGTGACATGCGGCCGCACCACATGCCACTGGGCATCTCTGGCCCGGCCGACTTCACCGATGACCTGACCAGACTCCTGGCTGCCAACGGGTCGGACGCCTTCGACCTGCGGTCCTACGCCATTGCCGCGGCAGCCGAAGACGCGGTGCGTGACCGGGAGGTGGTAGCCGCCATCTCCGCGGAGTCGGGCGCGCTGGTGGCTGTCATCGCCGGCGGCGAAGGCCCCAGGATCAGCCAAAGCATCACGGCCCTGGCTCAGCAGACCGCCTCGGAGACAGGACTGCCGCTGCGGACCCATGACGTGGCCCCGCTTCCCGAGAACGATCCCCAGGGCATCACCCTGGCAACGCTGCTCGGCTGCCTGCTCATCCCGGGCATCGTCGGCATCATAGCTTTCAGCGTGATCGCCAAGCAGGTGTCTGTTGTGGCCCGGGCCATCCTGCTTCCCGTGGCAGCGGGACTGGCCGGACTGGCGGCAGTCACCCTGCTCGGCCCCGGCCTCAACGTGCTGTCAGGAAACCTCTGGCACATGACCGCGCTGGCGGCGCTCTATCTCACCGCCATCATCGCCGCGGGGCTGGGAATGGTGCGTGTGCTGGGCATGCCCGGAATCGCCGTTGTCGCGCTGACCACTATGACCTTGGGCAACGCCACGAGTGGCGCGAGCACAACGGGCTGGTTCCTGCCCCACTGGATGAGCGTTATCGGGCCGATCCTCCCACCGAACGCGTTCATCGCTACGGGACGCAGCCTTCTCTACTTCCACGGCGTCGGCCTGACACGTCCTCTTGTCGTACTACTCGCCTGGGTGGCCGTCGCCGAACTCCACTACTGAAAATCTTGTTCGTGCGTGGGGTCGGTGGGTTTCGTGTCGCAGGTGCAGCACGCCTGTCTCGAACGCGGCCGGCGTCGCCGGCGGTGCGCCGCACGCTCAGGGCTCGGCTCTACCGGTGGCCCAGGCCCACGCGGCGATGGCGACCCGGTTCCTGGCGCCGATCTTGTCGTGGATCGAGGCGATGTGGTTCTTCACGGTGCCCGGGGAGAGGAAGAGCTCCGCGGCGATCTCGGCGTTGGTCCTGCCGTGCGCGACCATGGCCACGATCTGGTCCTCTCGCTCGGTGAGGACGACGTGTGGCGACTCCTGCGGCACGCCGCGCCGCCGCAGCAGCCGGACGGTGAGTTGCGGGCTGATGAGCACGTCGCCGTTCATGGCGGCCCGGATCGCCTCGATCAGCAGCGTGGGTCCGGAGCGTTTCAGGATGAACCCGGCGGCGCCGTGGTGCAGGGCGGCGTGGACGTACTCGTCGAGCCCGAACGTGGTGACGACCACGACGTGGATGCCGGTCCCGGCCAGGGCGCGGGTCACCTCGATGCCGTCGGCGCGCGGCATGCGGATGTCGGCGAGCACCACATCGGGTTTGATCGTCTTCGCGGTGTCGATCGCGGCGCGGCCGTCGGCGGCCTCGGCGACGACGGTCATGTCCGGCTGGGCGTCGAGGATCATGCGGAAGGCGGCGCGGATGCCTTCCTGGTCGTCGGCGATGAGGATTCGGGTGACCACTCCGGCGATTGTGCCAGCGGCAGGCGGGCCGTCAGCGACCACCCGTCCGGCAGCGCCCGCGTCACCAGCTCGCCGCCCTGCTCCGCCACGAGCGTGGCCAGGCCGGGCAGGCCGGACCCGCCCCGCCGGCGGCTTCTCGTGCGGGCGACGCCGTCGTTGGTCATCCTGATTTCCAGGACCCCGGCCGAGGCGCCGACGCGCAGGTCGACATGCCCGGCCCGCGGCGCATGCCGCCGGACGTTGGTCAGCCCCTCGATCACCACCCGGTAGGCCAGCGCCGCGGTGTCCACCGGAACCGTCACGGCCGGGTCCATGCGCAGGCTGACGCGCGTGGGGCCGACGGCGGAGAACCGCTCGGCCGCCTCGGCGATGCCGCCCAGATCGCCGACGGGGCCGAGGGGCCGGTCGTGGTGCAGCATGTCAAGCGTGCGGTCCAGCATCGACAGGGCCCGCTGGCCCGCGGCCTCGATGCGTTCGAGAGCCCGCAGCGGATCGCCCGCCACGCCGCCCGCCTGGGCGTGCGCCACCATCTCGCTGATGTCGTGGGCGACGAAGTCGTGCAGGTCCCGGGCCAGTCGCAGCCGCAGAGCGGTGCGCGTGTCGGCCACCGCCCGCTCCTGCCGTACGTCGAGGGAGCGCAGGTAGGCGCCCACGGCGGCGGCCGCCAACGCCCCCAGCCCCCAGAACGCGCACACGCCCACCGCCTCCAGCGGCGAGGCGGGCGTGAACACGCGCAGCAGCCAGCCGGCCGCGGCCAGACCCGCCGCCGACGAGGAGAGCACGGCCTGCCGGAGGGGGGCGTACCGGACGACCAGGCCGACCAGCACCATCAGCGCCACGCTCTCGGCCATCCCCAGCGCGCCGGCGCCCGACTGGGCCCGCGTCGCGCCGCTGACGTGGGCCGCCGTGACGGCCAGGGACACGCTCGCGGCCAGGAGGGCCGGCGCGGCCAGACGCGGCCTGAGCCGGGGTCGCGACAGCCCGGCCGTGGCCACCGCGACGGCGACCAGCACGGGCACCGCCTCCGACATCAGGGCGAGGGCCCATGTCACGTCCACCCGATGAAGATACGCGCACCGGACGGTTCACCCGCGAGTGCCGAACGGCACCACTTCCGGCCTCCAGGGGTGCCGATCGGCATCTGGCCCACCGACGGGCCCCGCCATGAGGCTGATCACATGAAGACCTTCACCTCTGCCTGGCGACAGTATGCGGCGGCGTCGTGGGCGCTGGCCTACGGTGTGCTCGGCGCCGCGTGGGCGCTGGGGACGCCGGGCTTCCCCTGGGGCGCCACCGATCCCGACCCCGACGGGGCGCTGTCGATCCTGGCCGGCACAACACCGGGCTTCGGCTGGTGGATCGCCGCCTTCTGTCTCCTCATCGCGGTGACGGCGCTGGCGCTGACCCTCCGGAGCGGCCACCGTGCGCCGTTGTTCGTGGCCTGGCCCGTCGCCGCGCTCCTGATCCTGGTGATTCCCGACTCCCGGCTGATGATGGGCGTCGCCTACACGCCGCTGCTGCTGGCCGCCCCCGTCCTCGGGTGGGACCTGGGCGGTGCGACCTTCGCCGACGCCTGGCCGTGGCCGGTGCTCAACCAGCTCGTGTGCGTGCTGGGCGGCCTGCTGCTGGCCGCCGCCGCGCCGGCCTACGGACGTGACCAGGGGCGCAGGAGCTGGTTCACCCCGCAGCGCGGGCGTGTCGCGGTGTACGTGGCGGTCGTGGTGCCGCTGGTGTACTGCGCCACCCGGTGGGCGTGGGCGCTGGGCGTTCCTCTCGGGGTGAGCACGGCGTTCCTGGCCGAGGGCGAGGGCGGCCTGTGGCTGGCGGGCGCCTATCTGGCGACATTCGGCGCGTTCGGCGGCGTGCTCACCCTCGGGCTCACCCAGCGGTGGGGCGAGATCTTCCCCCGCTGGATCCCCGGACTCCGCGGCAGACGGGTGCCGCCGCTGCTCGCGGTCGTCCCGGCCGGGTTCGTCTCCGTCATCATCACCGTCGCCGGGCTCACCTATCTCCGCTGGACGATCGCCGGCCGGTTCGCCCTGGAGGAATGGGGCGCCTGGCTGCCGGAGTGCTTCTGGCCGATCTGGGGCGCCGCGCTGGCCACCGCCACCGTCTCCTACCACCGGCGGCGCCGGCAGGTCACACCCGAGGTGGCCGCCGGCCACGCTCCTCCGACCGGTAGGAGTCTCAGCCGAACGTGACGACGCGTCGGCCACCTCTGTGCGGTCAGGTGCGACGGCCGGCCCACGTCTGTCAGGCGACGCTCAGGACGAGCTTGCCGCGGGTGCGGCCCTCCTCGCCGCGCCGGTGCGCCTCGGCGGCCTGTTCGAGCGGGAGGACGGCCTCCACCTCGATCGCCGCCTCGCCCCGGTCGATGAGGCCGGCGATGTGGGCCAGCCCCGGCCCGTCGGGCTCGACCAGGAACGGGGTCGCGCGGACACCCGCAGCCCGGGCCCGCTCGACCAGCTCGGGGGATATCCCCGACGGGACCGCCACCAGCAGGCCGCCAGGGCGCAGCACGCCCAGCGACCGCGTGCTGGTGTGGTCGTGCCCGTCGCCCACCAGGTCGATGACCACGTCCACGTCGGCCACCGCGTCCTCGAAGCGGGTGGTGGTGTAGTCGATCGTCTCCTCGGCGCCGAGCTTGCGCAGCCACTCGTGCTTGGCGGCGCTCGCGGTCGTGATGACGTGCGCGCCCAGGTGACGGGCGAACTGCACGGCCAGGTGGCCGACGCCGCCCGCGCCGGCGTGGACGAGCACCCGCTGCCCCGCCTGGACGCCGGCGGTGTCGGTCAGGACCTGCCAGGCGGTCAGAGCAGCCAGCGGTACGGCGGCCGAGTGCAGGTGGTCCAGCGTCGCGGGCTTGCGGGCGAACTGGCGGGCCGGGGCGGTGATGTACTCGGCGTAGGCGCCGGCCGCGCGCGGGAACCACGGCATCCCGTACACCTCGTCGCCCGGCTTCCAGACGGTCACGCCGAACCCGATCTCCTCGACCACCCCGGAGACGTCCCAGCCCAGGACGAACGGCGGCTGGCCGAGCACCCCCGCCATGCCGCCGCCGGAGCGGGTCTTCCAGTCCACCGGGTTGACCCCGGCGGCGTGCACCCGTACCAGCACCTCGGTGGGCAGCGGTTCGGGGCGGGGGACGCGGACCGGCTCCAGCACCTCGGGACCGCCGAACGCGGACTGGCTGATCGCTCGCATGGTGGGCGTCGACATGCTGCTTCTCCTCGCTTGTTGTGCTTGGTGCGACGATCCCGGAAGCTATCCGTCGGGCGGTAGTAACCCGCAAGGGGGATTACTATCTGTTGGGTAGTACGAGAGGAGCCCCAGCCGTGATCCTGAGATGCCCCACCGGGGAGCACGACCGCCACGACGTCTACTCCGCGCTCTGCCCCTGCCGCGACGTGCTGGATCTGCTGTCCAACAAGTGGTCCACGCTGGCGATCGGCGCCCTGGAGGACGGGCCGCAGCGCTTCGGCGAGCTGCAACGGCAGCTTCAGGGCGTCAGCCCCAAGGTGCTGACCCAGACGCTGCGGCGGCTGGAGGAGGCGGGCTTCGTGGACCGCACCGTGTACCCCGCCGTGCCGCTGCACGTGGAGTACGCGCTGACCGAGCTGGGCCGCAGCGTGACCGTGCCGCTCGGGATGCTGCGCTCCTGGGTGGAGCAGCACCTGCACGAGATCCCCGCCCTGTCGTAGGGACGCCGCGCTTGGCGCGAGGGGCTATTCCTTCTGGATCAGCTGTTGTCGTAGGAGATCGTGACGGAAGTAGTACAGGTCGCCGACCTGTCTGAGCACGCCGCGCTGGTGGCCGTCTTCGATGAACGTGGCCACTCGCCAGGGCAGCCGGCCGGACGCGGTGAGCACGGCGCGGGCCAGGAAGAGGCGGAGCCGGGAGGCGGACAGGGCGGACAGGGCGAGTACGGTCACGAGGGAGGCCAGAGTCAGCGCGTCCGAGGAGATGGACGGCCGGGTGACGGCCGTGTACACGACGGCGATGTCAAGCAGCCCCACCTGTAAGGCGATCAGGCCGCGGGAAAGCGTCACGTGCAGCCAGAGCGCTGCCCCCAGCGCAATGACCACTCCCTGATCGGCTCGCAGGCCGGCGCCCATCGTGAGAAGAGCGAGGACGAAGGCGAAGAAGGCCGATGCCGCGATCCACGACCTCATCAGGCTCGAGGGGGGCGGCTCTTGAGAGTCTTTGACGAAGACGTGGACGAAGGTGGCCATGGCCATGGCCGTTCCGAGGAGAGCGCCCCAGGCGGGGCCTGCCGCCACGCCGAAGGCCGTGCCGACGCACAACCCTGACAGGAGACCGAGGATCAGGCCGTAGACCCAAGAGGGGACGAGGTCGATCAGCCCTGGCCACGAGATGCCCCGCCGACCGAAGTGCCGGGCCAGGAAGGACAGCCAGTGACGCGCGGCGTCCGGGTGCCAGGCGAGCCTGGGCTGCTCATACGCGCTGGAGCGGCTCGGGCTGCCGGATCGGCTGCGCCCGTGGTGGCCGCCGGAGTCGGAGTAGAGGGCCGGCACAAGCTCTCTGAGGAGATGGACCTCGAGATCGCGTCTGGTCGTGAAGGTGAGCAAGTGGTCGGGATTCGCCGCCCGTTCGGCGTAGGCCACGCGGGCCAGGGACAGCGCCAGCGGAGTCGACAAGCCGCGGGCGAGTTCGCCTTCCGGGTCAGCGGTCAGTTCGGCGAACACGTTGGACCATCCTGGCAGCCGGGCTGGTTTCGTGGTGATGGTCAGGTAGTCACGGATGGCGGCGACGTCGAGCGGCTTGATCTCGATGGCGGCCGCTGCCGTCAGGACATCCGCGTGCTGGGAGTCGACAGTGGCCAGGTATTCCGCGGTACGGCTGGTCAGGACAAGGGGATGCCTGGCGCTGAAGGCAGCGTTGATCTGGGTGAGAGCCAGCTCCCGTTCGGAGGCGGGCATCTCGTCAAGGCCGTCCAGGATGAGCAGGAGCCGGTCCAGGGACAGCGGCTCGGCGGGGTCGTAGTCGTAGTCCTTCACCAGACGGGCGTAGATCCAGCCGACGATGGGCCGGCTGGAGGGCGTCCACGTCGAGAGCCGCAGGATGACGGGGACGGGGCCGGCTTGCTCGCGGGCGGACAGGCAGGCCAGGGCGAAGCGCATCACCAGCGAGGTTTTGCCGGAGCCGGGCTCACCGAGCACGACCAAGCGTGTCCGCGGCAGTTTGGTGTGAATGGTGCGATAAAGGTCGTCGAGGCTGCCGTCGAGGTCGATGGGCAGGTCATCGCCGCCGATGACACGCCAGTGGTCGCTGACAGGCGGGCCGACCGTACGCCAGGAGACGGGCAGAGGCTCGGGGTCCAGGAGGCGCTGCCGCAGCTCCTCCGACTTCCATACCTGCTCGACCTTGACGGCCAGCCGTTCGGCATGAGCCGCCATGGCGTCCGCCTCCGGCTCGGCCACGTCCAACGTACCGAGGTCGCCGCCGCGCTTGGCTCTCTGTCGTAACCATCCGATCATCGCCGCCGAGGCGGCCAGGGCGGTGACGACGAAGCTGAAAATGCTGGCCCACTGGTCGGCGTACTCACGGCCCTGAGAGACGAAGAGCACGGCCACAGCGATGGCCAGGAATGGCACGAGGATGGACGTGGCGACCAGTGCCCACCAGTACCACCCACGAAAGTCCGAGTTTGAGCGCGCCACGCGAGCCGACACTACTAGGAGAGGCGCGGCGGTCAGAATGTGGCGATCGGGTTGACCGGGCTGCCGGACGTACCGGCGAGGCGGACCGGCGCGACCGCGAGGTGGAAGTCCCACTGGCCGAGCTCGGCGGCCGTCGTCGCGCACGCCTCCAGGTCGCAGTTGTCGAGCAGCCACAGACCCATCGCGACGAGGCCCACGGTGTGGACCGGCATCGCCATGTCTTCGTACCCCGACGGCTGAACGTCCTGGGGGGTGTCAGCGCCGATCAGCGCGACCTGCCGTTCATGCAGCCACGGCAGGCAGGACGCGTGCCACCCGGGCTGCGTGAAACCGCCGGCCGCACCGGCCTCGTGCCGGACGCGGCCGTAGCCGGTCCGCAGGAGTACCGCATCGCCGGATCGCACCCGCACACCCTGGCGACGCTCGGCCTCCTCGAGATCGTCGGGATGCACACCCTGCCCCGGTTCCAACCACGGCACATCGCGCACCTTCGCGATGTCCAGCAGGACGCCACGCGTGATGATCCCGTTCGCCGCCGCCGTGACGGCCGCCCACGCCGATCCCGTCGCGGCGTCGACCATCGAGTGCGACCGCCCGTTGTACATCGTGCCGTCCCAGAAGATGTGGCACGGCGAGTCGACATGGGTGACGGTGTTGCCGTGGAACGTGATGCCGAGCCGCTCGGACGAATAGCCCCAGTGCCGGTCGTTGCGGAATCCGGGCAGCGGCATGTTCTCGGCACCCGGCATGTCGGCGGCGCACGGGCACGTCGTCGTCGACCGCTCCATCTCCTCCGGCACGGCGACCTCCCACGCGCACGACACGCTCCTGCCGTGGCGCACGGCGCGCGCCGCCGCCAGCCGGACGTCGTCGGTGATGTGGTTCAGAGTGCCGAGCTCGTCGTCGTCGCCCCACCGTCCCCAGTTCGACAGCGTGTCGAAGTACCCGAGCACGTCGTCCTGCGTGGGCATCGGTCGCCCTGCCGTCATCCCAGCATCGACTCCTCCGGTCGCGCGGTTCGGGGCACCGCGGGCACGGTGTCCCGCCCTCTCCTTCGACCTGCCAGGGTCCGCTGGAGCCGGCACGATACTAGATCAACGGGCCGGCTGCGTCCACGGACCGGGTGGCTGGCCGAGCACGTCGCAGCCTTGTCAAGGCCACCGAGCCGCCCGCCCGCCCGGCTCGGCGCCGAACGCGAGCAGCTCGGCGAAGGCCGTGGTGAGCGGGTCGGGGCGGGTGCGGGTGTAGGCGGTGAGGGTGCGGCGTACCGGAGGGTCGGCGCGGAGCGCGACGCCGTCGAAGCCGGAGGGGATGATCGAGGCCGGCACGAGCGCGGGCCCCAGCCCGGCGGCTGCCAGCAGCGGCGCGGCGGAGGTCTGCTCGGCCCGCACGGCGACGCGCGGCTGGAATCCGGCGTCGGCGCAGGACCGGTCCAGGAGCTCGGCGAGCCCGTTGCCGGGGGCGAAGTGCACCCAGTCACGGTCGGCGAGGGCGCTCAGGGCGACGGGCCCGGGATGGGCGGCGAGGGGGTCGTCGGGGGGCAGGACGACGACGAACTCCTCGACGCCGAGGTCCCGGACCGGGCCCTCCCACCGGGCCGGGGCAGGGCCGATGGCGAGGTCGGCCTGTCCCGCGATCATCGCCTCTTCGAGCCGTACGGTGTGCGGGTACTCGCGCAGCCGGATCCGCACCTCCGGGTGGCGGCGCCGCCAGGCGCGCAGCACCGGGGGCAGGATGCCGAGGCTGACGGAGTAGACGGTGGCCACCTCCAGCTCCCCGCCGTCGAGCCCGGCCACGCGGCGGGCGGCGGCGTGGAGGCGCTGGGCGTCGTTGAGTGCGGCGCGGGCATGGGGCAGCACGGCCCTGCCCAGCGGGGTGAGGCGGACCGCCCGGGGGAGTCGTTCGAGGAGCGGGCCGCCCAGTGACGTCTCCAGCGCGCGGATCTGATGGGACAGCGCCGGCTGGGTGACGTGCAGCAGCTCCGCCGCCTGGGTGAAGGAACCCGTCTCGACCACCGTGACCAGGTATTCGAGCTGCCGCAAGGTTGCCATGAACAGATGTTATCGGCCCCATAGAAACCAAGCCTTGGACTTATCCGGCCAGGTCGGACAGGCTGTGGCCACGGGCCGCGACGCAGCACAGCGGCGGCCCGCCCCATCCCGATGACATGAGGAGCTCAGCCATGCCTGCACAGACTCTCGAAGGGCAGCGCCTGATCGTGGTGGGCGCCGGCTCGCGCACCGGCCGCCTGCTCGCCCGCACCGCCTCCGCCGCCGGCGCGGACCTCGTCCTGGCCGGGCCGGACCCGCGCAAGCTGGAGTGGACCGCCGGCGAGCTGGGCGGCAAGGCCGACGTGGTGCCGGTGGACCTCTCCGACGAGGACTCGGTCGCCGGCCTGGCCGCGCGGGCGGGCCGCTTCGACCACCTGGTGTCCACCGCCGCCATGCCCGCCAACGGCCCCCTGGCCGACCTCGACCTCGCCGCGGTGCGGCGCGCGTTCGACGCGAAGGTGATCGGCCCGCTGCTGCTGGCCAAGCACCTGGCGGGCCAGGTGGAGCAGGGCGGCTCGTTCACCTTCTTCTCCGGGGTCGCGGCCTGGCGGCCCGCCCCGGCCCGGACCGTGATGGCCACCACCAACGGCGCGCTGGCGTTCCTGGTCCAGGCCCTGGCGGTGGAGGTGGCGCCGGTGCGCGTGAACGCGATCTCGCCCGGCATCGTCGACACCGGCTCGTGGGACGGGCTCGGCGCGGACAAGGAGGAGTTCCTGCGGGGCGTGGCCGAGCGGAACCCGGCCCGGCGCGTCGGCATGCCCGAAGACCTGGTGCAGGCCGTGCTGTTCGCGATGGGCAACCCCTACGTCACCGGCACGGTGCTGCACGTGGACGGCGGCGGCCGGCTCGTCTGAAGCCGCCGCCCTCGATCACTCCTCCTCGGCCGCGTGACGCGACGGATCAGCGGGCCAGTTCTCCAGCATGATGTGCAGGCCGTCGAGGGCGCGCTCCCAGGACCTCCGCACCTCGCGGGAGTGGCTGAATCCGCCGTTGGCCTCCAGGCTGATGTAACCGTGGAAGGCGCTGCGCATCAGCCGGCCCGCGTCGGTCAGGTCGGGCTCGGCCAGTTTGTACGCGCGCAGCATCGCATGGGTCAGCTCGATGGTGCGGACGTAGGCGGTGGAGCGGGCGAGGACGGCCGGGTCCACCCGGACCGCCTGGGTCGCCGTGTAACGGCCGGGGTGGGCGAGCGCGTAGTCCCGGTAGGCGTTGGCGAACGCCACCATGGCCTCCTTGCCGGACCGGCCCGCGACCGCCGCGGCGATGCGGTCGGCCAGCTCGCCCGCGGCCAGCATCGCGACTCGTTCCCGCAGGTCCTGCAGGTTTCTGAGGTGCGCGTACAGGCTCGCGTCCTTGACCCCGAAGTGCCGCGCCAGCGCGGAGACGGTGATGTTCTCGAACCCGACGGCGTCCGCCAGGTCCGCGGCCGCCTCCGTCACGCGCTCCGCTGTCAGTCCCGCACGAGCCATCGCCACCTCCACGCTTCCTAGGAGTATTAGGTAGTTGCATAATACTCCTAGGCATTGTAGCGTTCCGCGCCATGAAGCCAGCCAGTGAGCAGGAAATTCGCGCCTCGTTCGTCAACTGCTCCAAGGGAGAGGCCAAGCGGCTGCCGCTCCCACGGGGCCTGACCGAGCAGCCCTGGGACGACCTTGACTTCCTCGGGTGGCGTGACTCCGGCGCGCCCGACCGCGGCTACCTCGTCACCGAGCGCGGCGGCGCCATCGTCGGGGTGGCGCTTCGCCTGGCCGCCAAGCAGCGCGGTCACCTCCACCGCGGCATGTGCTCCCTGTGTCTGACCACGCACCCCGGCAGCGGCGTCTCCCTGATGACCGCCCGGAGAGCGGGCCAGGCGGGCCGGGACAGCAACTCGGTCGGCGTGTACGTGTGCAGCGACCTCGCCTGCTCCCTGTACGTGCGCGGCCGGAAGACCCCGGACCTGGGCGGCCGGCTGGAGGAGTCCCTGACGGTGGAGGAGCAGGTCGATCGCACCAGGGCCAGGCTGTCGGCGTTCCTCGACAAGGTCACGGCGTGAACGGGGACCGCGCATCGGCGCCCGGCGCCGCGGCGCGCCCATCGACGACGCATCGAGAGAAGGAGATCACCGTGGAGCACGACGGGTGGGCCGACGAACGGTTCGGAGCGGTCGCCGACGCGTTCGCCCGGAACTTCGCCGACTACGACGAGCTCGGCGCGGCCGTCACCGTGTTCGCCGGCGGACGCAAGGTCGTGGAGCTGTGGGGCGGAGTCGCGGACGGGCGAACCGGCCGGCCGTGGACACGGGACACGGTCGTCCCGGTCTTCTCCTGCGCCAAGGGCCTCGTCAGCGTCTGCGCCCACCTCCTCGCGCAGGAAGGACGCCTGGATCTCGACGCCCCGGTGAGCAGGTACTGGCCCGAGTTCGCGCGGCACGGCAAGGAAGCCGTCACCTGTCGCATGGTCCTCGGGCACCGGGCAGGGCTGCCCGCCCTCGACCGGGTGCTCGGCTTCGAGGAGATCGCCGCCTGGGCGCCGGTCGTCCATGCCATCGAGGAGCAGGAGCCGCTGTGGAAGCCGGGCACGGCGTACGAGTACCACGGCCACGTCTTCGGCTTCCTCATCGGTGAGGTCATCCGGCGCGTCACCGGGCTCACCCCCGGCGCGTACTTCCGCCGTGCCGTGGGGGAGCCGCTGGGGCTACGGGCCTGGATCGGCCTGCCCGCCGAGGAGATGGACGGCCGTGCCCGGCTCACCGAGGCCGAAGGGCGGCCTCCCATGCCAGGACCCGAACACCTGCTCACCCGCATCGTGACGATGAACGGCGCCCTGGTCTTCCCCGGCCTCGACGAGCCGCGCGGCTGGAACGATCCGGCGCTGCTCGGCATGGAGCTGCCCGGAGCGGGTGCCACGGCGTCGGCGAGCGGCCTCGCCGGGCTGTACGCGGCGGCCGCCACCGGCGTCGAGGGTCACGAGCGGCTGCTCACGCCGGACAGCGTGACGGACGCGGTCCGTGAGGTCTCCTCCGGCAAGGGATGGCTGGGCTTCGACGCCGGGGCGCGCTGGGGCTCGGGCTTCCTCCTCGACTCGGCGTTCCGGCCGATGCTGGGGGAGCGCAGCTTCGGCAACGACGGAGCGGGCGGCCAGTTCGCCTTCGGTGACGACGCGTTCGGGGTGGGGTTCGCGTACGTCGCCAACCGCATGATCGGCCACGGCGACGCCCGGGCCGGCCGCCTGATCGCGGCCCTGCGCACGTGCCTGACCGGCGGTTGAGCCGGCTCTCAGACCGTGGCGGGCGGACGCTTGCCGAAGGCCCCGACCGTGGCATGGAAGACGCCCATGACCAGCACTCCGAGAGCGGCGGCGGTGAAGGCCGCGGCCGGGTGCCCGGCCGTGTCGGCGCCGAGGGCGAGCAGGGCCGCGATGACGCACATCGCCCAGCCCGCCACCAGGTTGACCAGCGTGATGCCCTTGACGAAATGCGGCGTCGCGTTCGCGCCGAACACGCCGGCGAAGAAGCTGAGGACGGCCGTCAGCAACATGGTCACTCCTGTGGTTCTCGGGTGGCCGGCCCGGCACGCCGAGTCGGGTCGCGGGTGAGGCCCCTGACGGTCAGCTCCACCATCTGGCGCAGCCGGGCACGCAGGACGTCCTGCTCCTGTCGCGCCTGGGAGATCCCGGCGAGGGCGTCGAGCAGGATGAGGGCCGCGTCATGGGCGGACAGCGCCTCGCCGAGCCGGTCGAGCTCGTCCGCCGAGTCGGTCAGCACCCCCTGGACGACCTCGGCGTACCGCTCCTCGAACGACAGCAGCACGTCTTCGGCGACCACACTGGCCTCGGTGAACAGCTCCGCCCGGAACTCGGCCTCGACCGTCCCGGAGAACAGGTCGAGCTTGACCGACAGCACGTCGTAGAGCCGTTGCGCCACGGCGCGGTCGGAGTGGCGGGCCTTCTCCGCCGCCTCGACGACATCGTCGACGATCCGCCGGCCGACGGCCCGGAACACCTCTTCCTTGCCCTTGAAGTGCTGGTACACGGCAGGCCGGGACATCCGCGCGGCCTGGGCGATCAGGTCCATGGACGTCCGGCGGTAGCCGTAACGGCCGAAGACGCCGAGCGCGGCGGCCACGATCTGCTCCCGCTTGGCGATGGCAGCATCTGACATGCTGACAAGTTATACGAAGATTGTCAGCATGTCGAGCAGGTGGCGTGCGCGTCTCGCGTCATCCGGGCCCGGCGTCCGGTGCGTCAGCCGAACGGGCTCTGCCGCCGGGGCCGGAAGTCCTTGGTGCCCGTGAGCAGTGACCGGGTGCGCGGAGGCGCCGAGGAGGGCAGCTCGGACAGGATGTCGGCGAGCGAGACCCCGGCCAGGCTGTCGCGCCACGCGCGGTGCGCCTCGGCCATCTTGACTGCCAGGACGCAGGCGCCCAGGCAGTCCTCGGCCGGCAGCGCGCCGCGTCCCTGCCGGCGGATCTCGCGGCACTCGTACGGCGAGGACGCGCCGTCGACCGCCTCCACGATCTGCAGCAACGTGATCTCCCCGGGGGGCCGGGCGAGCCGGAACCCGCCCCGCGGCCCCGTCGTGGCCGACAGCACGCCGGCCTTGACGAGCGACTGGAGCTGCTTGGCGAGGTAGGGCGCCGGGAGGTCGTAGTAGTCCGCGAGCTGGGCCGCCGACGCAGTGGCTCCAGGCTCCAACTGCGCCAGCGAGGTGGCGCAGTGCAACAGCCATTCGGTGCTCACGGGCAGTTTCACGATCACCAGCATATCGCGGATATTGAGGATCTGCTTAGTCCGAGATATGGTCGCTGGGTACCGACGAGAAGGAGAGAACGTCATGCGTATCGCCGTGGCCGGCGCGACCGGCGCCATCGGATCCCTGACCGTGGCCGCCCTCGAACGGGGCGGGCACGACGTCGTGCGCATCAGCCGCTCGCTCGGCGTGGACCTGCTGACCGGTGACGGCCTGGACGACGCCCTGGGCGGCGTCGAGGCGGTGGTGGACGCCACCAACGGCCCGGCCGCCGATGTGGACGAGACGGTGGCGTACTTCGGCGCCACCACCCGCAACCTGCTCACCGCCGGGGAGCGGGCCGGCGTCCGTCACCATGTGCTGCTGTCGATCGTCGGCATCGACCGGGTCGAGGGCAACGCCCACTACGCCGGCAAGCGGGAGCAGGAGCGCCTGGTGTCCGCGGGGCCGGTGCCGTGGACGATCGTCCCGGCCACCCAGTTCCACGACTTCGCCGAGATGGTGGCCGGTTGGACCGAGCGGGACGGCGTCGCGACGATCGCGCCGCTGCTGGTGCAGCCGATCGCACCGGCCGACGTGGCCGGGATCCTGGCCGAGGTCGCGGTGGGGGAGCCGCAGGGGCGCCACGCCGACGTCGCCGGTCCCGAGCCGCAGGATCTCGTCGACATGGCCCGGCGCACGCTGCGGGCGCGCGGCCGTGAGGTGAAGCTCGTGCCGACGTGGTCGGGACTGTTCGACCCGGGAATGGCCGGCAACGTGCTGCTGCCCGGGGAGAACGCGCGCATCGCGCCGACCACGTTCGACGCGTGGCTCGAGGAGCAGCGGGTGCGGTGACGACTCAGGAACTCCCCGTCACGTAGTGGGTGACGGTGTCGCGGAGACGCTCACTCTGCCGGAATCACTTCGGTGACTGCGGAGCGTGCGACTCCTTCGTCCACGTGGCCTTGCCGGCGGTGAAGCCGGCGAGGTGGGCTTGGCCGGACGAACACGCGACCGGGTGATCAGAATCGGACGTGTGTCATCGAGTACCAGGTCGGGCCGAACACCAACAGGGCAAGCCCGGCCAGGACCATGATCGACTTGAGTACGCGAGCTGTGGTGATGTGCGCGGGCGCGATGGGCCGCAGGTTCCACCGCCCGACCATGATGAAGGCCGCGACGCCTCCTAGCACCAGGTTGGCGGGCACCAGTCCGTACTCGCCGCGCATGATGTGAAAGCCGGCCGCCAGGATCATCGTCAGCGTCAGGCCACCGGCGGCGAGCGGCGTCAGCTTCGGCCGGACTCCAGTCATCGCCGGCAGGATCAGGCCGACGCCGCCCAGCACTTCCACGACGCCGATGAAGACGATCAGGGGTTGCGGCACCGCGGCGTACCAGGCCACGGCCCGGGGTGCCGCCGCATACAGGGCTGCGTCGTACAACAACACTTTTCCGAAGCCGCTACCGGCGAAGAACAGGCCGGACACCACCTGAAGCGTCCAGAGCGTCCGGTTGAGGGTCACCCACGTTCCACGGGACTGGGGCCGCTGCTCCTTGTCTCGGACGTCATGGGGGTGCGCGCTGGTGTGCGATGTCATGTTTTGTCTCCTTAGTGGGGGTTACAGCTGGTCCGGCGACGTCGGGCGAGCCGTGGGATGGACTGCCTGATCAGGGGTTCCGTCGCGGTTGGATGGCCAGTGCTGCTCGGCTCCTAACCGGCGGCCTTCTTGAGCAGTGCGGCGATCTCCTTCTCGTTGGCGGGGGTCAGCTTCGTCAGTGCGAAGGCGGTGGGCCACATGGTGTTGTCGTCAAGGTCGGCCTGGTCGCTGAAGGCGAAGGTGGCGTACCTGGTCTTGAACTTCTGCGCGGGTTGGAAGTGGCAGACGACCTTGCCGTCCCTGGCGTAGGCGGGCATGCCGTACCACGTCCTCGGTTCGAGGTCCGGCGCGTTCGCCTTGACGATGGCGTGAATGTGCTCGGCCAGGGCGCGGTCCGCTTCCGGCATCTCGGCGATCTTCGCCAGCACGTCCTGCTCCGCCTGGGCCGCCTTGTCCGCGCGTGAGCCGCGCCGCGCGGCCTCCTTCTGCTCGTGGGCGTGGTCCTTCATCGCGGCCCGCTCCTCGGGCGTGAATCCGGTGTAGGTGCTGCTCATGGAAGGCTCCTCCTTGTGAAGGGTCGTTGCGTCCGCCGTGGGTCCGGGTGAGCGTCAGGCCAGCCAGCGGCCGTCGCGCATCAGTTCGCGGCCGGACAGTTCGTTCTCCTCGCGCCAGGCCCGAACGCGGCGCGGGGTGACGCGGAACCAGCGGTACGGCGTGGTGAGCGTGCGCGGGTCGAAGCCGGTCCGCGCGGCGAACCGGTCGCCGAGCTCCGAGGTCAGCGCGTCGATCTCCATGACCTCGACCTCACCGTCGATCAGGGTGACGTCGCGGGTGCCGCCCAGCCCGACCCGGACGGTGCCGGTGGCGGCGAGGTTGCGCCCGGTCGGGCTGCCGGCCGGTGTGGACAGCAGCAGCGTCTCGCCGTCCCAGTCGAATGACAGCGGCACCAGGTGGGGCGTGCCGTCGGGCGAGGCGCTGGCCACCCAGACGTCCACGTCGCGGGCCAGCCGGTGCTCGGTGTCGCGGCGCCGCTCGGCGCGGGCGCGGGGCGGGTTGCGGGTGCTCATCGGTCCTGGACCAGCCCGAGGTCGTTGCCGTCATGATCGGTGACGGTGGCCACCAGACGGCCGCCGCCCACCTCGGTGACGTCCTGCCGCAGGACGGCCCCGGCGACCAGGAGCCGCTGCAGGCCTGCGTGAATGTCGTCGACCTCCCAGTAGCAGACCGGCCCCGTCATGCCCTGCCGGTGCCCGTTGGGGTCCAGGCCGATCTCCTGGTCGCCGACCCGGTAGCCGACGTAGTAGACCTCGTCCACGTACGGCCCCGCCCCGGCCAGCGAGGTGAAGACCTCCTTGGCGCGGGCGAGGTCCCTGACCGGATAGATGATCGTCTTTGCGTTCGCCATGGCGGCTCCGTTCTCGTCGGCGTTCTGCGATGTGCCGAACCTACGGACGCCGGCGCGCCGCCAGTGAGACCAGAACGCGCCACAGAGGGGACCCAAGCCGCCACTGGATCCGCCGGAAGCGCGGCATGCGGCGCTGCCTTAAGCTGTCACCCGTGCCGGAGGCGACAAAAGGGTCAATGCCGCCATATGTGGTGCGTCTAGTCCTAGAAGCGGCGAGAACGGCGGGCGTCTCCCCGGACGAGCTCAACCGCCTCCCCGGCGTGGGCGTCCTCGACCGGCAGGGCATCCGCGTTCCGACGATGCTGCTGACGCGCGTCTGGGAGGTCTCTTCGGCGGCCTTCGCGGAGGCCGGGGGTGCTCCGCGGGTCGCGCAGCTGTGGACTCCCGGCCGGTTCCACGTCTGGGACTACGTCATCAAGTCCTCAGCCGACCTGGGCGAGGCATTCGACCTCGCCGCCCGGCACCTGCCCGCGATCACCGACCCCGACAGCGCGTTCGTCGTGCGGCGGGACGCGGCGGGCCGCCTTACGGTCGCCACCCGGCCGGTCCCCACGTTCGGCCGCGTCGGCGCGCTGATCGGCGAGTTCGTGCTGGGCCTGCTGCTCCGTCAGGCCGGGGCGGCGCTGGGACGGCCGGTCACACCCGTCGCCATCACCGTCGCCGGCGAGCCGCCCCGTTCGCACGCCCACCTCGTCGAGGCGTTCGGCACCCGCGACATCCAGTTCGACGCGCCCGTCTCGTCCATCACCTTCGCCCCCGCTGACGCGACCGCGCCGCTGCCCGGTGCCGACCCGGCGCTGGCGGCCATCGTCCGCGACCACGCTGTCCACTCGATCAGCAACGCGCGGCCGATCCTCGGCTGGCTCGACAAGGTGCACGCCGAGATCGCCGACAGCTTCGCCAACGGCCCGCCCTCGCTGGACCGGGTCGCGCGGCGGATGACCATGAGTTCCCGCACGTTCCAGCGCAGGCTGCACGAGGAGGGCACGAGCTGGCGGGAGGAGGTGGAGAAGGTCCGCGAGGCCGAGGCGACCCGCCTGCTGCGCGACACCGGCCTGACCATTGACGCCGTCGCCGCCCGCGTCGGCTTCTCCGACGTGCGGGCGCTGCGCCGCGCCTTCCACCGCTGGTACGGCCGCACCCCCGCTGACTTCCGCCGCCAACCCTCCGCCAAGTGACTCGGCGGTATTGCGCAGAACCGGTGAGCCGAAAACTCGTGCTGACCCGCGAGCGGCTGTGGCGCGCACTGGCCGTCATGCATGTCGCGCCACGACCGGACGATGTGATCGTCGATGTGGGATGCGGCACCGGCTCCACGGCACTGTTGCTGCACCGCACCGAGCCGCGGGCACGGGTGGTGGCGGTGGACCCCGATCGCAGCGTGCTGGAGATCGCCCGGCGCAAGGCCGCGGCCGTCGGGGCGACCGTGCGGTGGGAGGCCGGCATGGGCGACGCGCTGCCGGAGATCGTGGGCACCGGTGTGGCGGACACGGCGGTGTCCAGCCTGGTGTTGCACCAATGCCCGATGGGGACGAAGCAGGCCATTCTGGCTTCGATGCACGCGGTGCTGCGACCGGGCGGGAAACTGGTCATCGCCGATTACGGGTTGCAGCGCACCCGGCTGATGCGTCTGGGGTTCCGGCTGGTGCAGGCCGCCGACGGCGTCGAGGACACCCGGCCGAACGCCGAGGGTGTGGTGCCGGAGTTGATGGCCGGGGCCGGTTTCGGCGACGTGCGGGAGGCCGAGGTGGTGTCAACGCTCACCGGTTCGATCTCGGTCTACGTCGCCTTCCGCGGCTGACCCGCGCAGCACCGGCAGCAGGACCGCCGGGGTCAGGCCCATCATCTCGCGGGTCCATCGCGTCAGATGGGCCTGGTCGGCGAAACCGCCACGGCCGCCGCCTCTGCCGGTGTCTGCCCCGCCCGCAGCGCCTCCACCGCCCGGCGCAGCCGGCCCCAGACCCGCCACCGTGCCAGCGGCATGCTCAACTGGCCGCGCGCCAGAGCGCGCAGCCGTTGCGGTGACAGACCCACCCGCGCGGACAGATCCGGCATCGAGACCTGCCCGTCCACCAGCGCGTCCATCGCCGCGAGCAGCCGGTGATCGAGCTCACCGGACGGTCGCGCGCCGGCACGGCGAACGTCGTCGTCACTGAGCCGGAGCAGTTCGGGAGCCACGCCGATCCCGGTGCCGTAGCGCTCGCGCAACCGGTCGGCGAACGCGCACCGCGGTTCGACGAAGAAGACACGCAGCTCCGTCGTCGCCAGCATCCGATGCCGCGCCATGGGCGGCACGACGAGCGCCACGGCGCGGTGACAGGTCCCGGAGTCGTCCACCATGCCCACTTCGCCCCCGATCGCGATGGCTATCTGGAAGGCGGCGTGACGATGAAAGGCGGTGTCCCACGATGGTCCCTGGTAGAGCGCATAGCCGTGACCGACATCAAAACGTGGCGTCGTCTCCATCGGGGTGAGGGTACCTCCGGTCAGAGCGCCTGGACGGTGTGGGCCGCGGTGAAGGCCAGGAGGGAAGCGGCGGTGCGCGGCGGGTCCTCAAGAATGGGCGAGTGTCCGAGACCGGGCAACATCTCGACTTTCACGCCAGGAACGACGCGGTAGTCGGCGGCCGAGGAGGATCGCCATCTGCGGTCGTCCTGGCCGAAGATCACCAGTAGCGGCTTGCCGAGGGCCTGCAACCGATCCGGGAGCGGCTGCTGCTCCAGGTACTCGCGGGTGGCCTGCATGGTGGCGGTGAGCGTGTGGAAGGTCATGCAGCGCACCTCGTCCAGGAGCTCTTGTGGGATCAGGTAGCCGGCGCGGCTGAAACCGGTGCTCGCGAACTGGCGGAGCTGCTCGTCGGTCGGCGGCCACTGCGAGGGGCTGATCGCGGCGGACTGCGGCGCGATGAAGGCGTCCAGGCTGGGGCCGGTGTTGATGAGCGCGAGCGCGGTCACCAGGTCGGGCCGCTGTTCGGCGAGGGCGGTGGCGACCGCGCCGCCGCTGGAGTGGCCGACGACCATGGCGTGCCTGACGCCGAGCCGGTCCAGGGCCGCGCCGACCCGGCGGGCCTGGTCCGGGAGCGCGTAGCTGCGGTCGGACGGTTTGGCCGACCGGCCGTGCCCGAGCAGGTCGATCCGGATGACGCGATGGGATCCGGTCAGCATCGGGACGATCGCGTCCCACGAGCGGGTCGAGGATGCGGACCCGTGGATGAGCAGCAGTGCGGGGGAGTCGCTGGGGCCGTCCTGGCACACGTGGAGGTCGTCGTCGTTCAGGGACAGGGTCGGGTCCTCGGCAGGCTGCACGTCATGAGATGTCATGCGGCCACTGTCGCGGCCGGCGCGGGCCGGTGTATTGGAGGAATGTTCCCTTCTGGCTCGCCTGGCACGGGGTGAGGCGGCTGTGTGGGACGTCCACGTCCAGCGAGGGCCGCCCGGAAGCGGGCCAGGAGCCCCGGATCGGTTCCCGGAGGAAGGTTACCGCGGCCTGCGGAATCGGAAGGTCGCCGGAAGAGAGCGCCAGGACTGTCGTGCGCCTGGCAACCCTTGACGCGGACGGTCCGACAGGAACGTTCCAGGACGAAACCGGGGAACTGCGCTGGTAGGCGCGTGGAAACGATCGAGGGCGGCGCAACTGCACCCCCCTCGATCGTCGTTCTGCCGCCGTCCGAAGTATCAAGGGCGAGCGGCCGCGGCCCAGCCGGGAGCGGCCTCATGACGGCATGGACAGCGTCCTTGATCCCAGCAATCACGCCGTCAACGGTATTGTTGAGCTCTCGTTGAAACTTTTTCGCGGCATCGGCAGGCTCATGGGACGTAACCTTCAAAACGGCGCACGGCTGAGGCCGGTCGACCTGGCGCGCGGGCACGGCCTGTCCACGCAGGCGATCAGGAACTACGAGGACGCCGGCATCCTCCCGGCCGCTGAACGCACCCCCCACGGCTATCGCACCTACACGCCGCTGCACGCGCAGGCCCTGCGCGCGTTCCTCGCCCTCGTGCCCGGACACGGCCACCGTACGGCCACGTCCATCATGCAGGCGGTCAACCGGGGCGCGACCGAGGACGCGCTGCGGCTCATCGACGAGAGCCACGCCCAGCTCCTCGACGACCGCCGCACCCTCCAGGCCGTCGAAGCCGCGCTCCGCGACCTCGCGCCCGTGCCGCAGGAACGCGGCGACACGTTCGTCGGCCCGCTGGCGAGAAGGCTCGGCATCCGCCCGGCCACCCTGCGCAAATGGGAACGCGCCGGCCTGGTCCGGCCGCGCCGCGACCCGCAGACGGGCTACCGGATCTACAGCGCGGCCGACGTACGTGACGCCCGGCTGGCCCACCAGCTCAGAAGGGGCGGCTACCTGCTGGAGCAGATCGCCCCGCTGATCGCCCAGGTCCACTCAGCCGGCGGCGTCGCACCGCTGGAGTCGACGCTGCGCGACTGGCACGCCCGCCTCTCGGCCAGGAGCCGCGCCATGCTCACGGGGGCCGCCGCGTTGGACGCCTACCTCGACTGCCGACCTGCTCCGGCCGGAGACGAGCCGGGTACCCGCAGCCCGTAACCGGGTGGCAGACCAAGTACGGGAGAAAGGAATAGTGGGGTGTTGAGGTGACTGCCCAGAGGGTTCGTTTGTCGGGTGATGTGACCCTCCGCTTGGGTTTGGTTACGTTATGATGAACACGGCCGTTCGGCAGAGTTGATCATCGCTACGGTTTCCGACGCAGTTCAAGCGGCTGACTTAGGCGCGGGTGCTGCACGTGCTCTTCACGCCATCGTCGGAGGAGGTGGCCTGGGCCGAACAGCGCACCGGCAGGCCGGAGTCGCGCTTCGCGCTGGTGCTGGCGTTGAAGTGCTTTCAGAAGATGGCGCGTTTCCCGTCCCCGGATGAGATTCTCGAGGTGGTGATCGACCACGTAGTTGCTCCGGCGACGGCTGGAACTGCTCGGGTACACGACGAGGCGGTCCGGGCCGCGGTGGAGCAGGCCGGCGGGTTCGCCGCGCAGCTGGCCGACATCGAGGAGGTGGCCGCCTTCCACGGCGACGCGCACGAGCTGGTGGTGTACCGGTTCTTCAAGAAGGACCGGCCGACGCTGTTCGAGCTGGCGGGCAAGCTGCGGCTGAAGGCCACCTCCAGCGACGATTCGGGTGCTGGCCGCGCTGGCGCACGCCCGCGAGCACTCACCCAAGCGCCGCGACTTCATCCCGCTGTCCCCGGCTGTGGAGGAGGACGCTCCGGAGTCGGGCATCGCGTTCGCCTGCGGCAACTGGCGGCGCGCGGTGACCGACCGCAGACGGCCGGGCATGGTGGCGCGGCGGCACTTCGAGGCGATGGTGCTCTGCTACCTGGCCGAGGAACTGCGCACCGGCGACGTGGCCGTCCTCGGCTCAGGCGAGTACGCTGACTGGAGCGCGCACCTGCTGCCCTGGGAAGAGTGCCAGCCGAAGCTGGCCGCCTTCTGCGAGAAGGTCGGCCTCCACCCCCGCCGGCTTCGTCGCCCACCTCAAGGACGCCCACCTGACCGCGGCCGCGCACCTGGACGCCGGCTACCGCGACAACGCCGACCTGGTCATCGACGAAGGTGGCGTGCCCACCCTCAAACGCCGCCGCGGCAAGGGCAGCGATGCGGAGGCCGAGCGGCTGGCGGCCGAGATCGAGCGGCGCATGCCCGAACGCTCCCTGCTGTCGATCGTCGCGCGCACCGCCCACTGGCTCACCTGGTATCGCCACTTCAGCCCCGCCTCCGGCTCCGACCCCAAGATCAAGGACAAGCTGGGGCGGTACTCGCTGGCCGTGTTCACCGGCGGCATCAACATCGGCCCGTACGAGGCGGCCAAGCACATCTCCGGCGTCACCGCCCGCGAGCTGTCCATGGTCCGCAACCGGCATATCACCTTGGAGAAGCTGAACGCCGCGATCGCCGATGTGGTCAACGCCTTCGCCTGAGCTGGACGTGATCAAGGCCTGGGGGGGGACGGCAGCACGGTGGCCGCCGACGGCACCCAGGTGGACACCTACATCGACAATCTCCTGGCCGAGACCAGCATCCGGTAGGGAGAATTCGGCGGCATCGCCTACCACTACATCTCCGACACCTACGTGGCGCTGTTCTCCCGGTTCATCCCGTGCGGGGTGTGGGAGGCGGTGCACCTCATCGAAGGGCTGCTGGCCAACACCTCCGACATCCAGCCCTCCACCGTGCACGCCGACACCCAAGGCCAGAACTTCCCGGTCTTCACGCTGGCCACGTTGTTCGGGTTCGACCTGATGCCACGCATCCGCAACTTCAAAGACCTGATCTTCTTCCGCGCCTCCGAGAAGATCATCTGCGGCAGCTGGTCGCCGAGGGCTGGCAGATCACCGCCGACCAGCTCGGCCAGATCGCGCCCTACCTGCGGGCCCACATCAGCCGCTTCGGCGCGTACGCCACCACGAGCTGCGCCATCGGCCGGATCCGTTCGGCCCCTGCTGAAAGAGCTCGACTTCACCGACCTCGAACTGGCCGCGTGATCTCCGAGGCGCTGGCGGGTCGTCTGCGCGGAGCCGGTTCAGCAGTCCCGGTAGCGTGCGGTCATGACCGAGATGCTGACGCTAACGCCCGATGATGCCTGGCGACGCTGCTGGAGGGCAACCAGCGGTTCGTCGCCGGCGCGCCGGAGCATCCCAACCAGGACGCCGCCCGCCGCGCCGAGACCGCGCCGGAATTTCCTGGCCATTGACCACCGGGACTCACGGCCTGGCTGCTGCCGGCGCGCTCCAGGTTCGGCATGGCCGGGAAGGTGTCCGCCGAGCCGCATGCGGTGCGCGAGCTCATCCGGCCTCGTGCCCGTGAGGCCGGATGAGCCGGGTGCTATTGAGCGGTCATCGTGATCTCGGCGGGCACATCTCGGCTTCCATTTCCTTGGTGAGGATGCTGATCGGGTTGCCCCAGTCGCCGTTGATGTTGGTGACGACCATGTGCCTGCCGTCTCGGGTGCCCATCGCGTAGGTCCAGGAGCCGTGGATCCTGCCGCCGTTGCCCCAGACCGTCACGCCGCACGACAGCTTCTGGGAGAAGACGCCGAGCCCGTAGGCGGTGTTGTCGATCCACTGCGTGCCCTTGGTGGAGACGGTGGTGAACATCTCCTTTTGCAGCGCGGGCGGCAGCAAACGGCCGCTCAGCACCGCCCGATAGAAGGTGTGCAGGTCGCCCATGGTCGAGACGATGCTGCCGGCTGACCCGGCCCAGGAGGGGTTCATGTCCGTGAGGTCGTAGGGGGTTGTGGTGTCCTCGCCGACCAGGAACTTGACGTAGTGCCGTGCGTGCGGCTTGCGCAGCTTCGTGTCTTCGCCCGGCAGGTACGTCTTCCGCAGGCCGAGCGGGCGGATGATGCGCCGGGTGATCTCTTCGGCGTAGGACCTGCCGGTGACCTTCTCGATGATCATTCCGGCGAGCGTGAAGTTGGTGTTGGAGTAGCCCCACCCCTTGCCAGGCGCGAAGGAGGGCGGGTTACCCATGGCGATCTTCACCAGTTGCTCGGGACGGTAGCTGCGGAAACGACTCTTCGGTCGCCAGGTCCGCATCCGAGGTGTAGGGGAAGATGCCGCTGGTCTGGTTGAGCAGTTGCCTGATGGTGATCTTGCTGCCGTCGTGGCCGTTGCCCTTCACCACGTCAGGCAGCCACTTGTCCACGGTGTCGTCCAGGCTCAGCCGGCCCTCGGCCACCAGCTTCAACACCACGACCGTGACGAACGTCTTGGTCGTGCTCCCGGCCCGGAAGTACTCCTGCCGGCGGCGCTTGAGGCCGGTGTCGGTGTCGGCCACGCCTGCCGTACCGAACCATGACCTGCGGTCGTCACGGACTTCGGCCATGGCGCCGGGCATGCCGTCGGCCACGGCTTGGTCAAGCACCCGCTGGAGCCGGGCGTGGTCGTCGGTGCGGCGGTCGGCGTGGTCGTCGGCCGCCGCCGGCGACGCGCTTACGGTCACGGCGACTGCGGCGGCGAGCAGGCAAGCGGTGGTACGGAGGATCTTGGCCATGGGTCGATCGCCCTTCATACAGGTGGAGTGTTGGCGTAGGGGAATACGTGAGTCAGCTGGTGACACGGTGGAGCAGGATGTCGCCCTGGGTGACGTGGGCGTGGAGCTCGACGGTGTCGCCGCCGGACACCTCGGAGTCGTCGCCCAGGTTGTCGTGGACCCTGCCGAGCGCGGTCCTGGCGTCCGCCAGTACGGCGGTGCCGTTCGGGATCCCGACGCTGATCGTCCCGGCGCCGACGTCCAGATCGGCGCGCCCGCGCGCCAACGCGCCGACCTCGACGGCGCCTTGCTCGACGGTCACGCGCAGGCCGTCTGCCGCCCGGTCCACCGTGACGTTCCCGGCGCCGTTGCCGATCACGGTGGCACCGATGCTCTCGCCGACCTTGATCTGGCCGTGGGCGGTGGTGAGGGCAGCCGGGCCCCCGGACGTGGCCACGGTGATGTCGCCGTCGTCGGTGCTCAGGCGCGACTCGCCGGTGCGGGCGAGGCGGATATGGCCACGGGAGACGTGGGCCCGTACCTTGCCCAGGCGGCCCTGGCCGTTCAGGTGCCCGTCGCCGAGGCTGATGTCGAGCGCCGAGCCGTTGGGCAGTTCGACCGTCACTGCGACGCGTCCGGGAAGAGATCGGATGCTCGAGCGGTCCTTGACCGTCAGGCGGCCGCCTGCGTAGGTGACGCGGGCGCGTTCGGCGGCTGCGACGTCGGTGGCGTCGGCCGGATCGGCCGGCCGTACCTCGACGGTGGTGTCGGTGCGCTGGGTCGCGCTGATGCGGATGTCGGCCGCGGTGAATGACAAGGCGGCGACGATCGGCTCCGGTGTGTCAAAGGTATCCATGGGTGGTTCGCTTTTCAGCGGGGGTCGGTGGCGGGCGGCGTGCTTACGCATCGATGGAAACGCCGAACTCCGCTTCGATGACCTTGAACATGAGGTCCCAGGACTTCCACTCGGTGTTGGTGTGCACGGCGACGGTGTGCCGGCCGTCGGGGGTGCCGACCGCGAAGAAAAAGGAGCCCCAGAGGCTGCCGCCGACGCCGCGCAGCGTCCGGCCGCCGGTCGCCCGCTCGTCGAACTCGAACATGCCCAGGCCGTAGCGGGCGTGCGGCATCCAGTAGCCGCCCTCGGTGGAGACCGTGGTCCACATCTGCCGGTGTTGTTTGGGCGGCAGCAGGCTGCCGGTGGTCATCGCGGTGAAGAAGCGGATCATGTCCGTCGTGGTAGAGACGACGTTGCCGGCCGCGTAGCCCAGAGAGGAGTTGAACTCGGTGACGTCCAGAGGCGGCAGGCCGGGCTCCTCCATCAGCGATTCCCAGTTCTCCGGGGTGAGCGCGGCCGGGTCGGCGCCGTCCTTGAGGAACTGGGAGGAGTAGCCTCGCGGGTGCGGACTGGGGTAACCGGTCTCGGTGGTGGGGCGCACGCGGGTGTGGGTCAGGCCGAGCGGCTGGACGACCCGGCGGTCGACCTCGTCGGCGTAGCTGTTGCCGGTGACCTTCTCGATGATCGCGCCGGCGATGTAGAAGCCGCCGTTGGCGTACTCGAAGCGTTCGCCGGGCGCACCGACCGGCGGCTGGGACACCGCCACCCGCAGCAGTTCCTCGGTGCTGAAGGTGTCGAAGCGATGCCGGTCGAACCCGGAGCGGGTGGCGTAGCGGTGGCTGACCTCCGGGGCCAGGCCGGTGGCGAACAGGCCGCTGGTGTTGCTGAGCAGGTGCCTGATGGTGATCTTGTCGCCGTCGTAGCCGTTGACGTTGACGTCCAGCACGCCGGGCAGGTGGGCGTTGACCGTGTCGTCGAGGCTGAGACGGGCCTCGGCCTCCAGGGCCAGAAGCGTCGCGGACGTGAAGGCCTTGCCGCTGCTGCCGGCGTGAAAGTACTCGCCCGGCACGCGCGGGGAGCCGGTTGCGATGTCGGCCACGCCGGCGGTGCCGAACCAGGTGCGGTCGCCGTCCTTGACCTCGGCGACGATGCCGGGAATGCCGACCTCGGCCACCGACCGGTCGAGCACCTGCTGCACGTTCTCGTGGGCTGCCATTGCACTGCCTTTCGGACGTTTCTTCCGTACGTCCTCCACGATGTCCACCGGCGCTTACATGCGTCTTTGAACGCTCTTTTAGCCGGTATGGCGCCACTTTCAAACGGCACGTGCGCGTCGTTGTGCTCATAGCCTTTGTGCATGCGGATGGAGTTGCTCGGACCGGTCCGGGCCCGTGCCGACGATGGCACGCCGATCGAGGTCGGCGGCGTCATGGTCCGAGCGCTGCTGGCCCGGCTGGCTCTGGCCGAGGGCGAGATGGTGCCGGTCGACGGACTCGTCGACGGCCTGTGGGGGGAGCATCCGCGCGGGGGCACCGTCAACGCACTGCATGGGCTGGTGCATCGGCTGCGCAAAGCTCTGGGCGAGGCCGAGGTCGTGGAGAGGGCAGCCGGCGGGTACCGCCTGCACGTACGCGCCGAGGACGTCGACGCCTGCCGGTTCGAGGAGAAGGCGAAGCGGGGCCGTCGCGAACTGGCCGCGGGTGACGTGCGGCGAGCGGCCTCGCTGCTGAACGAGGCGCTGGCGCTGTGGAGGGGAGACGCGCTGGCCGACGTGCGTGACACGCCCTTCGCCGCCACGGCCGGCGCGCGGCTGGACGAGCTACGGGTCGCGGCAGAGGAAGACCGTTTCGAGGCGGAGCTGCGACTGGGCCACCACGACGAGATCCTGGCCGATATGGCGGCCATGGCCACCGGTCACCCGCTGCGCGAACGGCTGGCCGGACTGCGCATGCGAGCGTTGCACGCGGCAGGCCGCCAGTCCGACGCGCTGGCCGTGTTCGACCGGGTCCGCGGCACCCTCGCGGAGGAACTGGGCGTCGACCCCTCCGAGGACCTCCGCGAGACCTACCTCGCCGTACTGCGGGGTGAGCGGGAGTACCCCCAGGCGCGACAGGTCCGGCCGCACGCAGTGCCAGGACGTCTGCCCGCCCAGCTCACCAGCTTCGTCGGCAGGCAGGAGGAGCTGAGGTTGCTGGCCGGGTTGCTGGAGTCCTCCCGGCTGGTCACCGTCGTGGGCCCCGGAGGAGTGGGCAAGACCCGGCTGGCCGTGGAGGCCGTCAGCCGGCATCGGGTCCATCAGCGAGGCCGGGCCTGGCTGGTCTCCCTGGCCGCGGTGAACACGGCCGACGGGCTGGTGGAGGCGGTGCTGAGCACGATCAGCCTCGCCGGAGCCCAGCCGGCCGGCACGCTGCTGGAGCGGGTGGTCAACCTGCTCGCCGGTGGTGAGGGCGTGCTGGTTCTGGACAACTGCGAGCAGATCTCCGGAGCCGTCGCGGAGTTCGCCGGGCAGTTGCTGGAGCGCCGTCCGGACCTGACCATCCTGACCACGAGCCGGGAACCGCTGGACGTCATGGGTGAGGCGCTGTGCCGCCTGGAACCCCTCGGCCTCCCCCCGGCGCACGCGGATCGCGGTCGTGCCTCTGCCTCGGCCGCGGTGCGGCTGTTCCTCGACCGGGCGGGAGCCGTACGACCCGGCTTCGCCCTGGACGCCTCGACGGCGCGGCCGGTCGTGGACATCGTGCGCCGGCTGGACGGGCTGCCGCTCGCCCTGGAACTGGCCGCGGCACGCCTGCGGACCATGAGCGCCGAGCAGATCGCCCGGCGGCTGGATGACCGCTTCCGGCTGCTCAGCACCGGTAACCGGACCGCCCAGCCCCGCCAGCAGACGCTGCATGCGGTCATTGAGTGGAGCTGGGATCTCCTCACCTCACAAGAGCGCACGCTGGCCGCCCGGATGTCGATATTTCCGGCGCGGACGGGTATCGCGGTGATCGAAGCAATCTGCGCGGATGAGACGCTTCCCGCGGACGAGGTCGTCTACCTTCTGAACTCCCTGGTCGACAAATCCATCGTGGAGCGGACAGGCGACGGCTACCGGATGCTGGAGACCATCCGGGCACACGCGGCGGGGAAGCTCCGGCTCGCAGGAGAGACCGACGCCGTCCTGCGTGGGCTCACCCGGTACTTCGCGGACCTGGCCGACGAACACGAGCCGCTGCTGCGCTCGGACAAGCAGGCGGAGTCGCTGCGGCTGTTCCAGGCCGAGTACGACAACCTGATGTACGCCCTGCAAACGGCCATCGACGGAGACGACGCCGAGACCGCGGCCCGGATACTCGGACCGCTGTACTGGTACTGGGTCATGCTCCGCTACGACGCCCGAGCCGAGACCTACATCGCCAAGGTCACCGAGTTCGGCGACGCGCTGCCCGCGGACGCCCGCGCCGCGTTCACCGCGATCCACCTGGTGGGCGCCGAGGGCGGGCCGATCACTGACCACGAGCGGCTCCGCGCGCTCATCGGCGACTGCGCGCGCACGGGCGCGCTGCGCCGCTATCCGATGCTGCTGACGATAGTGCTGGTGATGGCGGCGATACCCGGGCTGGACGAGCTGCTCGATCAAGAGATCGCCCGGGTGCGCAGCGGCCCGGACCGCTGGGCGATCGCCTGCACCTTCATGATCGAAGCCATGCGCCATCGCGAACAGGGCGACCGGGCTGGCTCCGCGACCGCGATGACCACGGCACTGCGCCTGTTCGAGGAGACGGGCGATCGGTGGTGGACGGCGAAGGCGCTGTACGGCCTGGCCCAGATCCACGCCATCGCCGGAGACCACGACCAGGCGATCAGCGCCTATGAGCACAGCCTCGCGATCGCCACCGACCTCGGCTCGCAGGACGAGGTCTCCAGCCGGCTCGGGCTCGCCACGGAACGTATGCGCGCCGGCGACCTGGCCGGCGCGAGGCGCGACATCGACACCGCCGAACGAGCGGCCTGGCGGCGTGGCCAGCCGGCGCTGGAGATCGAGGTGCTCGGCGTCCAGGCAGAACTGCACCGCCGCTCCGGAGAGGTCGAACGCGCCGATCAAGCGCTCGACCGGATGGAGGCGCTCCTGCGCAAGCTGCCCCAGCCGGCGGAGGCCACCGACCCTCGGCTGCTCCTCGCTCGGGTAGCCAACCTCCTCACCGCCGGCGAGGCCGTACGCGCCCGCGGAATGATGCCCCGCGCTGTCGAGGCGGCGCAGGCGATCATGGAGGTCCCCTTGGCTGCTCAACTCCTGGCCAAGCTACTGTCGCTGGAGGGCGATCCGGCGGGCGCGGCCACCGCGCTCGGCCTGAGTCAGGCCATCCGCGGCGCCTTCGACCACGGCGACACCGAACTGCGCTGCCTCTCGGAGATGCTCGCGGAGTCGCTCGGCCGTACCGACTACGACAGCGCCTATGAACGGGGCGCCGACCTGCCCCCACACGAGGCCACCGACCGTCTGACAAAGCTACGTGTACAAGTCCAGGGTGGCAGGGGCATTTGAGCCGATTGTCGTACATGAGGCAGGCCAAGTACGAGGAAAAGAGCAATGTGCCGCACAGGTCGGCGAAGTGCGGCAGCACCCATTGGGTCTCCGTCTGCTTGTTCATCGCCTGTCTCCGTGCGATCACACAGCTCACCGGGAGCGGAAACTCACGTGGGTTCGGCATCTCAACGCCTGTTCGCCTCGTGCGTTCAGCGCGCTGAATGTCGCGGGGGAGTGTCAGCGGAGGGCGGCTTCGAGCGCGTCCGGCAGGGCGGTGTCGGTGATGACCAGTTCGTCGCCCAGGTTGAGGATGCGCACCTCGCCGTGATCGAGTTCGAGCCGGAGGCCGATCTCCGTCTCGATCCGGTGGTCGATGATGCGGTGAACGGCCCGGATCGGCTGGCCGACGAATCGGCCCATCAGGAAATTGTCTGGGGCGGGACCGACTATGACCTGGCCGTACTCGTCCATGTCATAGGAGTCGTGTGGTTGATCGAGCGTCAGCTCGAGCGAGGCGTCGGGGGCGGTGTGGAAGCGGAGTGGGCCGAGGTCGCTCAGGTGCAACCACATGTGCACCAGTGAGGCTTGGTCGGCGCTGGGATGGGTGTGCCAGGACACCGTCACCTGGAGCAGCCTTCGGCTGACGAGCTCATCCGCGGGAGATCAATGGTGTCACGGTGGTTCGGGCGTTTCCGCGGCGCTCTGCGGAGGTGGCGGGTGGCCCGCCGGCGCAGTCGCTCGCTGCTCATCCCGGCCGACAGGTCGAGCATCCGGCCGGCGGCCGCGCACGCCTCTTCCGGTTCGTGGGCGTCGACAGGGCGACCGCCAGCCACGACGGGTAGAGCGCGAGCTCGCCCGTGTGCAAGGCGTCGTAGCGGCTCAGCACGTCGGCGAGTAGCGGGAGCGCTCGCAGAGGCCGATGCGGCGCGCTGGTGCTCCCCGGCGTCGCTCGCGATCCACCCGGTGATCTGGGCGAACTCCCCGACGAGGCCGAGCAGGCGGCAGTAACAGCTGAAATCGCTCACTCGGCAGGTGCTCGCCAGCCTCCCACCCCCGGACCTGGCGCCGCAGGCTCTCGCGGTGTGGCAGGCGCGCTCGGGTGCGCGGGTCAGCCGCGGCCACCAGCGCGGCACGCGAGCAGGACGCGGTCACCCTGGCCCGCCTGGCCGATGCCCGTACCGCGTTCAGCCTCGACGGCAAGATTCTGGCCACCGGCAGCAGGGACGGCACAGCGCGGTTGGGGCAACTGAGAAGTGATTCCAATCGAGGATCAAGTCTCTGCCGTATTCCGGTGGCACCCGTGGTGCGGGCGCCCAGCCGATACCGCCGCCGAAAGCCACCACATGCTGACGACGGCGTGCCGTACCCGCATCTGATCATTCACGCACAGGCAGACCGTAGGACGCCGCCAGGCGGCTGAGCGCCTCGCTGAGCGCGGCGTGCTGGGACGAGGTGAGGTCGGCGGCGAGTTTCGCGTCGAGAACGAGCGCCTTGGCAGTACATTCCGCGAGGAGGTCACGCCCCTCGCCGGTGAGGCTCAGAATCTGGCGGCGACGGTCGGCCGGATCGCGGAGCCGCTCAATGGCGCCCATGGACTCGAGGTGGTCGGCGAGGGACACCACGAGGCTGGGTGCCACCCGCATCCGCTTGGCGATCTCGAGCTGCGAGACGGCCAGCCCCGAGCCGAGGACTTCCAGCAGGCCAACGTGCTTGGGCTTCAGATCGTGGACGGCCAGAGTCTGGGCGTACTGATCGGCGACCAGCACGCCCAGGGTGCTGAGCCGGAAGCTGAGCGTTTCGGTCCATTTGACATCGTTCACATTCAGCATGATACCGTCCATAAATCATTCAGACTATGAACGATTAGAGATGAGATCGATGCTCGATCACCGCGCCCCGCAGATCGTCTTCGCCGACCTGCAGGACAGCATCGTGGCCCTGAGCAGGACGAACAGCCCCGAGACCATCAGACGCTCGGCCGGGGTTCTCGGCATGGTCGCGCAGGCGCTGGACATCCCGTTCACCGTGTCGGCCGCACCCCGCCCCGGTGGGCCCGGCGTGATCGCCGAACTTCCCGAGACGCTTCCGTTCGTGCGCAGCGGACCGTCCTGCTGGGACGATGAGGCATGGCGCGAAGCGATCGCCGCCGAGGCCCGCAAAACGCTGACCATATGCGGCGTGACCTCGGAGATCGTGGTCCTGCACACCGCACTCGACGCCCTGGCCGGCGGCTATGACGTGATCGTTCTGGTCGACGCCAGCGGCGGCATGTCCGAGCGTACGGAGAACGCGGCACTCCGCCAGATCGAGGCAGCGGGCGGCACGGTGACGTCGGTGGCGAGCTTCGTCACGAGCATGGTGCGCGACTTCACCACCCCCACCGGCCGCGACGTCATCACCGCACTGCACGACCTGATGGTTTAGCAACCCAATCCGCCCCTTCGCCCTCAGACCCCGAAAGAGCTCCCATGAAACTCGCACCCCGTCTGCATCGCCTCGGTAACGATGTCGTGGCGTGTTACCTCGTCGACACCGATGAGGGCATCACTCTGATCGACGCGGGGCTGCCCGGCCATTGGCGGGATCTGCAGGACGAACTGCGGTCCCTCGGCAAGTCCGTCGATGACATCCGCGGACTCGTGCTGACTCACGGTGACTCCGACCACATCGGTTTCGCCGAACGCCTGCGCAGCGAGCACGGCGTTCCGGTGTTCGTGCATGCTGCCGACGCGGTCCGTACCCGTACGGGGAGAAGCCCAAGACCGCGCTCGGGCCCATGCGCCTGGGCCCGACGCTCGGCTTCTTCGGTTACTCCCTCCGCAAGAACGGCCTGCGCACCCGTTACGTCAGCGAGGTCACCGAGATCGGCGACGGCGACGTCCTGGACCTGCCCGGGAAGCCGGTGATCGTGGGCATGCCGGGGCACTCACCGGGAAGCGTGGCGATCCACGTCCCCCTGGCCGACGCGGTCTTCGTCGGCGACGCCCTGACCACGCGGCACGTCCTCACGGGGCGCACGGGCCCGCAGCCCGCGCCCTTCACCGACGACCCAGCCGAAGCCCTGTCCTCCCTGGACCGGCTCGCCGGGCTGCCGGCATCCTGGGTGCTTCCGGGCCACGGCGCCCCCTGGCGCACCTCACCGGCCCAGGTGAGCGAGGAGGTCAGGAAGGGCTAGGCAGTGTTTTGTGGATCAGAAGGAGTGTTCAGCCGCCTGATTCGCCGTTTCGGGCAGCGCGGTGAGCTCGGGTGTGGCTCGATGGGTACATGGTTCGTCGCCATGAGTTAACGGATGCTGCGTGGGAACGTATCGCGCCGCTGCTACCGGCCATGTGGAAGATCCGCACCGGTGCCGACTGGCGGGACATGCCTGAACGGTACGGCCCCTGGCAGACGATCTATCAGCGGTTCCGTCGCTGGTCAGCGGAGGGGACGTGGCAGCGGCTGCTGGAGCACGTCCAAGCTCATGACGATGCGGCAGGCGCGGTGGACTGGTCAGCTGTCTGCGTCGACTCGACCATCGTGCGGGCCCATCAGCTCGGGCGCTCGCGCGGTGGATTGACCACCAAGCTGCACCTGGCCACCGACGGGCGCGGTCTGCCGCTGGCCTTCGTCGTCACCGGTGGCAACATCAACGACTGCACCCCATTCACCCAGGTGATGGCGGCCCTTCGCATCCCTCGCCTCGGTCGGGGCCGGCCCCGCACCCGACCGGAGCATGTCATCGCTGACAAGGGCTACAGTTCGCGGGCCATCCGCACCTATCTGCGTCGGCGGGGCATCGGCGCGACCATCCCTGAACGCGCCGACCAACTGGCCGGGCGAGCTCATCGAGGGCACCGGCGCTGCGCGTTCGACCCAGCCCGCTACAAGCGTCGCAACGTCATCGAACGCTGCTTCAACCGGCTCAAGCAGGCCAGAGGCATCGCCACCCGCTACGACAAGCTCGCCGTTCACTACCAGGCAGGTGCCACCATCATCTGCCTGTTGCTATGGCTCACATGAGATCCACAAAACAGGCTCTAGGGCTGCGCGTTGCGCGTATGGCTTCTTGGTGGAACTGGGCCCATGGTACGGAAAAGCCCCGTCTCCGCTGATCTGAGCACCGCCGCCGGCGTGACCACCCTCATCGACGGCGCCCTGGCCGAGCTGAGCGGCATAGACCTGCTGGTCAACAACGCCGGCGCCGGAGACGCGATCCAGCCCGTCGGGTTCCTGGACACCGACGACGAACAGTGGACCGCGGCCTTGCGCATGGCCGCTCTGCACGAGAAGGGTCGGGAGCGACCGGGAACGGCATCATCGCGCTGCTGAACCGGGCCGGGTCCGCCAGCACCTGGCTAACATCCTCGTGCCGGCTGACCAGGTATGCGGGCCGGTCGAGCAGAGGCCGCACGAGCACCACGCCCTCGCCATCGCGGGCCTCGGCCAGTTCCTGGACCGGGTTGAGACCGTTTCAAACCCGCCGCCGACCTGGGCGAGGACCACCGAGGGGCGCTCACGGGGGTCTTCGTCGACGGCTTCGTCTTCCTCTCGAAGGACAGGGACACGCTCGTCGATGGCGCACATGCTGGTCCTACGTGCTGGACGAGGTCTCCGACATCAACACGCCGGCCCTGCGCCTGACGCAGAAGTGATGCGGCCGAGACGGATGGCCGAGACGAGGAAGAAGACGCCGCCGGGGATGGCGTAGCCGGCGGCGTTGAGCAGCGTCGGGCTGTCCGCGGCGGCGCCGGCGATGAACGACGCCCCGGCGAGCGCGGAGACGGCGCCGCT
>NZ_JBITIP010000015.1:0-240155 GCF_044459125.1 Nonomuraea sp. NPDC050383 | reverse complement strand
GGGGGGGGCCCGCGCGGCGGGGGTGTCCTTCTTTGCGTGCTCGCGGGGGCCGGCGGCGGGGGGGCGGCGGCGGTGGCTCCCCCCCCCCCCCCCCCCCCCCCCCCCCCGCGGCGCATGCCGTCGAGTCGTTCGTCCCATTCCCTGGAGTAGGAGTCCTGCAGCTCCTCCAGATCCCGCTTGAACGTGCTCAGCAGCGACTCGTCGGGGGTTGCCACGCCCGCCAGCCGCTCCTGGGTTCGCCGCTCGTGGTCCTCCTGCGCGGCCCGTACGGCCGCCACGACCTCGCGGCCCAGCTCCTCCGCGTCCAGCCGCATGGCCCGGGCGCTGATCCTCACCTCGACCGGCCGGCTGTCGGCGTCCACCCGGGCGGACACCGTCCCGGCCCGGTTCTCCCCCTGTCCCGTCAGCTCGCGCAGGTCGCGCATGGCCAGCTCGAGCTCGCGCATCGAGCGCTCGCTCTCCCGCACGAGCCGGTCGAGTTCCTGGAAGCGGGGGTCGCCGAACGGAGGCTGGTTGTGGTCCATGGCATCACGCCATCGACCTACGGTTAACGAGCGGGGACCGGCGGCTGACCGATCCGCCAACTGATCATTAAGTTTGCCGCGAGGCGGTGATCTCGGGCGGCGAAACAGGAAGAATTCGTACATGTGACAGTACAAGCACCCATGGCGCCCGGTACGCAGATCCACGTCACCTCCGAGGCGATCCTCTACATCCGTGGACGGGTCGACAAAGAGCTGAAGGGGCATGTGGAGTTCCTCCGGAGCCTGGCCGGAACGCTCGACGTCGACGGGGCCGGCTTCGGCCTCTGCGGTGAGTGGGTGTTGGGCGACACCTACCGGGGCGTGTGCCGCCAGGCCGACGAGGTGCTGGAGCAGGCCGAGCAGGCGGTCGAGAGCTGGGTGGAGGCGCTGACCGTGTGCGAGCGGAACTGGCGGGCGGCCGAGGACCACAGCATCGTGAAGTCCCGCTGACATGGGACCCTTCGCCGGCTCCGCCTACGGTCCTCTGCCCATTCTGGGCGAGTACAGCCCATACCCGCGGCCCCCGGTCGAGCCGGTCGGGCCCAGGGTGCTGGAGGCGCTGAAGGCGCTCGGCAAGATCTCCCTCTGGCTGCTGCCCGGCGTCGCCATCGCGAGCACCGCCATCGCCAACGAACCCGGCATGGCGCAGGCGGCGGCCAACTGGAAGAGCGGGATGGCCGCCCGCATGGACGGCGGCGTGAAGCAGCTGCTGTCGCAGCTGGCCAGCGCGCAGAAGAACAGCTGGATAGCCGCCGACAGGGGGGAGTACGAGCGGGTCCTGTGGATGTTCGACACGGAGATGGAGGCGCTCCGCAGTGCCTTCACGCAGATCGGCGGCATGATCGACGAGGTGGCGGCGGGCTACCGGGGCTACTGGCTCAAACTGGCCGCCACGGCTGGAGGCTGCGTCACCGCCCTGCTGACCGCCAAACTCCTCCAGCGGATGCCGCACACGGCGGCCGCCGGCATGCTGTACGAGAAGATCATCGCCACGGCCACCAACGGGGCGGTGGCCGTGTTCACCCTTCTCCTGCGAGGGGGGATGCAGGCGGCGGGCGACATCCTCGGCACCATGATGAAGAAGGACCACCAGTTCGGCTACGTCTTTCCCGGCGCCGGCGCGGCTGTGAACTTCAAGCAGGCCACCATCGACACCAAGCTCTACCCGTCGTACCAGGAACCGACCAGGCCGGGCGAGCTGCCCCCTGGTTACCAGAACTTCGACTGGGTGGCGCCCGGGAAGTAGTCGCAGTCTTGGAGTGCGGCCTTCGGTGGCATCGGGCAAATGGTGCAGCTACTCTGAAATGCCATGATCGTACGAGTGGGGTTGGCTGCCCTCTTCCTCCTGGGCAGCGCCGCCGCCCCCGCGGTGGCGGCGCCGCTCCCGCAGGCCAAAGCGGTCGTGCGACAGGACGCAGCCCCTGAGCGATGCACACCAGAGGCCGGAACCGGCAAGATCAGCCAGTCATGGGCCCTCCGGCGACTGGACTTCACCAGGGTGTGGGGGCTGACGAGGGGCGAGGGCGTCACGGTCGCGGTCATCGACAGCGGCGTGGACATACGTCACCGGCAACTGGCCGTCAGCAAGCAGATCGACCTGACCGGCACGGGACACCGTGACTGCGTCGGGCACGGCACGGCCGTCGCCGGGATCATCGCGGCCCGGCCCAGGACCGGCGTCCCGTTCTACGGCATAGCACCCGGCGTCCGGCTCATCTCCATCAAGCAGGCCAACAGCACCACCGGCGACGTGGGGCTCCTGGCCAAGGGCATCGTCAAGGCCGCCGAGCTGGGCGTCGACGTGATCAACATCTCCATGCAGACGTCCGACCAGCCGGACCTGAAGGCGGCGGTGCAGTACGCGCTGTCCCAGGACATCGTCGTGGTGGCGGCCGCGGGCAACGTCAACCCGGGCGAGAAGTCACCGCGCATCTACCCCGCGGCGTACGAGGGAGTGCTGTCGGTCGGTTCGGTCACCGAGGACGGCAGGCGGTCGGACTTCTCCAACGCCCAGGGCAAGGTCTCGGTGCTGGCCCCGGGCCAGAACCTGGTCACCACGTGGACGGGCGGCCTTTACAGGACGGAGCAGGAGGGCACCAGCTTCGCCGCACCGTACGTGGCCGGGGTCGCGGCCCTGGTGCGCGCCCGGCACCCGCGGCTGACCCAGCAGCAGGTGCGCTGGCGCATCGAGCGGACGGCGGACGGCGCGCTCGGCAACGGCACCGGAGCCGGGGTGGTCAACCCATGGCTCGCGGTCACTCAGGTGCTGGTGTCGGAGCAGATCGCGCTGGCTCCGCCCGAGCCCGCGCCGCTGCCGGCGGACGTGGTGACCAAGGCGCCACCGGTCGACCAGCGGGCCATCACGATGGCGAGCTCCGTGGCCGTCGGCGCCCTCGTGCTGGCGGGTCTCACCGTGGCGGGGCGGGTGTTCGGCCCCAGGGGCAGGAGACGCGGATGGCGCGCGGGCTAGGCCGTGTTTCCAGTGCCGGCCATGACACCATGATCACGATCTGAGGGAAGGAGCCGCTCGGTGGTGGTGCTCGATGTTCACTACAAAGCCCTGGAGGACTGCGGCAGAGCCGCCTACAGGCTGGCCAAGGACTTCGACCGGGCCTACGGCGAGTTGAAGCCGGCCGCGGAGACCGACGCCGCCAAGCTCTTCGGCAAGCTCGACGGCGCCGGGGCCCTCGTCGGCCAGATCAAGAAGGTCGACGAAGAGACCATCAAGAAGGAGTTCGGCGAGGCCGCCGAGCGGTTGCGGGCGGTGGAGAAGGCGCTGGACAAGGTCGAGCAGAACGTCAAGGAAGCGGACACGCCGTGATCGCCAGTTCGGTCATCCGAGAGTTGTCCGGCGGCGCCAGGCTGGCCGACATCATCGACAAGGTGGACGGCGACCCCACGGCCATCCAGAACGTCGCCAACCGCTGGCGCAACGCCGGTGCCACGGCCCTCGACTACGTCGGCGGGGTCGGCAACGCGGTGACGAAGGTCGACAACGCCTGGCAGGGCCCCTCCTCCGAGGCGTTCGTGTCGTACATGGGCAAGTTCCGCCGGGCGGGGGAGGGAGTCGACGACGGGCTCGTCGCGTGCGCGTCCGCCCTGGAGAAGGTGGCCGAGGACCTGCGTACGGCCCGGCGCGAGATCGACGCCATCGCGGGCCGCCTCCTGGACGACGCGGGCGCCTACCAGCGGCGGTTCTACAAGCAGAATCCCGACGGCACCCAGGCACAGCTCGACAAGGCCATCGCCAAGCTCGCCAATGACGCCGCCGACGAGGCCGAACCGAAGCTCAAGCCGGTCCACGACGAGATCTCCAGAGCGGCCACGACCATCGGGGCCAGGATCGGCGACGCGAAGATCTACAGCTTCTCCGACTTCAAGGCGCCGACGCCGGAGCAGTTCACCGCGACCGCGAACGGCTGGCTGCGCACGCCCGGCTACCAAGCGTCGGACGGCGGCTCCGGCGGCAGCGGCGGCTCCGGCGGAGGCCAGGGCGGCGCCGGCGCGGCGGGCGTGAAGGGCGAGCCGGGCTACGAGTACGGCGGCACCTCCGCCAACGGCGGCACCCCCGCGCCCAAGGCGCAGGTCGTCGACTGGATCAAGGAGGCGCTGAAGATCATCACGTCGCCCGAGATGGCTGGTGTCCTCGCCCAGCGCGGCATCGACGTCAGCGATCTCGACCCGAACGACCCCACGGACATCCAGCGGATCTGGACCGTCATCCATCACGAGTCGGGGGGCAACCCCAACGCCATCAACAACTGGGACATCAACGCCAAGAACGGCGTGCCGTCACAGGGGCTGATGCAGACGATCCCGCCCACGTTCAACGCCCACAAGCTGCCCGGCCACAACGAGATCCTCAACCCGGTGGACAACATCATCGCCGGGGTGCTCTACACCTACAGCCGCTACGGCAACCTGGCGAACCACCCCGGCATCGAGTCCGTGGAGCACGGCGGTCCCTACCGTCCCTACTGAACCTCCTCGGTCGTGTGGAGGGCGCTCTGGGTGAGCCGGGTGCCCGTCCGCCTCTCCACGAAGTACCCGCGGCCCGCGGGCAGCGGGTGTGGCCTGATGTTGCCGAACACCTGACCCTCGTCCTTGTTGCCCGACATGACCAGGGCCGGGCTCGCCATGTCCTTCAGCTTCGTGATGACCGGGTCGAACATGGCGCGGCCCAGCCCGCCCATCTGCCGGGCCAGCACCAGGTGCAGCCCGATGTCGCGGGCCTGCGGAAGCAGCTCGGCCAGCGGCTGCAGCGGGTTGGAGGAGGTGGCCACGAGGTCGTAGTCGTCGACCACGATGTACAGGTCCGACCCCTGCCACCAGTTGCGCGACCTGAGCTGTTCCGGGGTCAGGTCGGCCGGGGGCAGTCGCTTGAGCAGAGCCGCCTTGGCGTCGTTGATCAGCGCCGCGGCGGCCGTGCTCGACGCGGCGTAGCCGATGCGGTGGTCGGTGACGGCCGAGTCCAGCAATGACCTGCGGTAGTCGATCACGATCATCATGGCCTCGTGCGGTGTCTGCCGGGCCACCAGGCCCTCGCAGATGAGGCGCAGCAGGTTGGACTTGCCGCTCTCCGTGTCGCCGACCACCACGAAGTGCGGGTCCACGTCGAAGTCGAGCAGCACCGGCGACAGGGTGTTCTCGTCGATCCCGATGGGAATCCGCTTGCCCGTCTGGTCGGGTCCGGGCAGCTGCGCGGCCGGCAGGATGGCGGGCAGCAGCCGCACGGGCGGAGCCACGGGCCCCGTCCAGGCCTCCCTGACCGCGTCGGCCAGCGCGCGCAGGCCTTCGGCCAGGTCGTCGGCGCTCTGCACGCCGTCGATGCGCGGCAGCGCCGTCAGGAAGTGCATCCCCTCCTTGGTCAGTCCCCGGCCGGGGGCGCCCTCGGGCACGGCGAGCGCGGCCTTCCTGTTGACCTCGGACTCGTAGGCGTCGCCGAGCTTCAGCTCGACCCTGGTGCCGAACAGGTCGCGGATGCTCGCCCGGAACTCCGACCACTTGTTCGTGGCGGCCATCACGTGGATGCCGTAGCCGAGGCCGCGGGCCGCCAGATCGGTGATCACCGGCTCCAGCGCCTCGAACTCCTGCCGGATCGTCAGCCAGCCGTCCACGACCAGGAAGACGTCACCCCAGCCGTCGCCATCGATCTGCCCGCTCGCCAGCAGCTTGCGGTAGGAGGCGATCGAGTCGACGCCCAGCTCGGCGAAGGTCCGCTCGCGGTCCTGGAGGATGCCGGCGATCTCGGCCACGGTCCGCCGCACCCGGTCGCCGTCGAGGCGGCTGGCCACGCCTCCCACATGCGGCAGGCCCTCCAGCGCCGCCAGCGACCCGCCGCCGAAGTCCAGGCAGTAGAACTGCACCTGGCGGGGTGTGTGGAGGAGCGCCATGCTGGTGATCAGAGTGCGCAGCACGGTGCTCTTGCCGCTCTGCGTGCCGCCCGCGACGCCGACGTGCCCGGCCGCTCCGGACAGGTCCACCCAGTAGGGGTCGCGGCGCTGCTCGAACGGCTTGTCGATGATGCCGACGACCGCGCACATCCGGCCGCGGCCCTCCCAGCCGGTGGTGGACAGGCCGTGCTCGGGCGTGACCGACAGCGGGGGCAGCAGGTGACCGACCAGGGGCGGCTCGCCCAGCGGCGGCAGCCAGATGGGGTGCGCGGGCGGTCCCTGGCCCTGCAGCCGGCCGACCACGACGTCGAGGAGGCTCGTCTGGGAGGAGGCCTCCTCGGCCGGGGCCTTCTCCTCGGGGGCCTCCTCCACGGCGGGCAGGGGGACGTACGTGGGGCCGTACTCCACGATGTTGTCGCTCGGCCCCCCGCCGCCGCTGCCGGCTGTGAGGTGCTGGGCGGGCGCGTACGGCCCGGACACGTAGGCTGCCTTGAACCTGGTCATACCCGTGGTGTCGAACTTCAGGAACGCGTTGCCCGGCGCGGAGGGCAGCTCGTAGGCGTCCGCCACACCCAGCACCACGCGGCTCTCCATGGCCGAGAAGGTGCGCAGGCCGATCCGGTAGGACAGGTGCGTGTCCAGGCCGCGCAGCCGGCCCTCCTCCAGACGCTGCGAGGCCAGCAGCAGGTGCACCCCGAGCGATCGGCCCAGCCGGCCGATCATCACGAACAGCTCGATGAACTCGGGTTTCGCGGTCAGCAGCTCGCTGAACTCGTCGAGGACGACGAACAGCGTCGGCATCGGGGCCAGATCGACGCCCTGCTCGCGGGCCCGCTCGTAGTCGCGCAGCGAGGCGTAGTTGCCCGCCGCGCGCAGCAGCTCCTGCCTCCTGACCATCTCGCCGTGCAGGGCGTCGTGCATGCGGTCGACCAGGGGAAGCTCGTCGGCCAGGTTGGTGATGACCGCCGAGACGTGCGGGAGCGCATCCAGGCCGAGGAACGTCGCGCCGCCCTTGAAGTCGACGAGGACGAAGTTGAGAATCTCCGAGGAGTGGGTGACGGCCAGCCCGAGGACCAGGGTGCGCAGCAGCTCGCTCTTGCCCGAGCCGGTCGCGCCGATGACCAGGCCGTGCGGTCCCATGCCGCCCTGCGCCGACTCCTTGATGTCCAGCTCGACCACGCGGCCGTCGGCGCCGAGCCCGATGGGCACGCGCAGCCGGTTGCGCCCCGCCCTGGACCGCCAGGTCACGGCCGGGTCGAGCCGGGTCGGGTCGCCGACGCCGAGCAGGTCCGTCAGAGTGGTGTTGACGGCGAGCACGTCTTGGGTCTCGCCGCCCGCCGTGGACAGCCGCAGCGGCGCGAGCTGCCTGGCCAGGCCCTCGGCCCGCGCGTAGTCGAGCACGTCGGGGTCGCCCAGCCGCGTCCGCTGCTCCTTGCCCGCGTGGTCGATCTTGACCATGTGGAAGCCGTCGTGCTGGATGTCGAGCCGCAGCATAATCCGTTCCTCGACGTGCCCCGCGGCATCGGACAGGTCGATCACGGTGAGTCCCTGGATGGCGTCCCCGCCGATCTGCGACTCGTGCGGCACGTGCCCGCCGTCGATGATCACGATGTGGTACGGCAGCGCGTCCGCGGGCGCGCCGGGCTTGAACCGGGCCCGTTCCTTGAGCTCGCCGCCGACCAGCCTGTCGAGGGCCGAAAGGTCGTCCGACAGAAGGCGCACCGGGCCTGCCGCGTCGACCTCCTCCGGATGCAGGGCGTGCGGCAGCCACTTGACCCAGTCCCAGTGGGGCATCGACTCCTCGCCGGCGCACACCATGATCCGCATGTCGTCCGGCGAGTGGAACACCGCGAGCTGGCAGACCATCGCCCTGACGAGCGACCGCATGGCCGCGAGATCACCGCTCAGCTTGATGCGGGCGAACGAGCCGAGCGCCACCGCGACGGGCAGCCGTGACACCGTCGAGTGGGCCCTGACGAATCTGCGCAACGCTCCTGCCGTCAGCGCGTCCAGGTCCTCGACCGGTTTGGAGTCCGGCGGCACCAGCTGGACGGCCAGCTTCTGCACGCCGGTGCCCAGCCGTGCGGTGCTGAAGTCCTCGTCGCGCGGCCTGCGCTCCCACAGGCGCGGGCCCATCGCCACCCACCACAGCGAGTCGGGGGCGGGCCCACTCCACTCCAGGGCCTCGCGCTGCTGCTTCGCGGCGCTGCGGGCCTTCCTGCGGATCTGCCCCAGATAGCGGAAGAAGTCGCGCCGCTGGTTGTTGAGCCGGTTCTTGCGGTCGCTCGACTGGCGGCCCATCTGACCGAGCGTCATGCCCACCATCGAGAAGGCGAACAGGCCGCTCGCCACGTACATGAGGGGGTTGCCGTTGCCGCCCGCGGTGAACATCAGCCCCATGGCGGCGCCGCCCGCGACCATCGGCAGGTAGGTGAGGACCCCCATGAAGCCCTGGCTCTGCACCTCGGGGATCTCGGGTGGAGACTCCAGCAGCACCTCGCCGCGCGGCGGCTTGGGCGGTGGGCGGCGTTCGGGACGGCGCACGATGACGATTCCCACCGGATGGGCCTCCTGGTGTTCCGCGATGACTTTCTCGCCTGGCACTCGAGAATGAGGTGCGCCCGATATGTTTCCATAAGTGACCACACGGGGTTGTGGGAAAGGGGAGCAGTGAGGCAACAGCCGGGACCGGGCGCGCAGGGGGCGGTGCAGGGCCCCTTCATGCCCAGGCCGACGCACGCGGGGCCGATGCCCCCTGGTCCGGTGCCGCCCGGAGCCGTTCCCCCTGGAGCCGTTCCACCCGGAGGCGTTCCCCCCGGGGCCGTTCCGCCCGGAGGCGTCCCCCCTGGAGGCGTTCCCCCTGGAGCGCTGCCGCCGGGCGGGCTGCCGCCGGGGCAGGGACCGCACGGTCCCGTCCCCCTGCCCCCGCAGGGACCCATGGGCCTGGGCCATCCCCCGTCCGGACCGGCGCGGCAGGGAGCGCTGCCGCAGGTCTCGGCGCCGCTGCCGCCGCTGTGCCATGTCACCGTCGTCGCGCCGCGCAAGCGGGCCGACCTCGCGCTGCCCGCGGACATCCCGCTGCCCAACGTCCTGCCCGGCCTGCTGCGCGCGGTCGGTGAGGTGGACGGCGACGCGGCCGCGGGGCCCGGCTGGGTGCTGCAGCGGCTCGGAGGGCAGCCCTTCGACCTCGGCCAGAGCCTCGGCGCCGTGGGCGTGCTCGACGGCGAGGTGCTGTACCTGCGGCCGCGCGACGCGATCCTGCCGCCCGCGCTGTTCGACGACGTGGCCGACGTGGTCGCCACCGGCGTGAAGGACGGCGGCGGCGAGTGGCTGTCGTCCCACACCCGGCGGTTCGGCCTCGGCGCGGCCTGCACCCTCCTGGCGGCGGGGGCACTGGCCCTGATGCTCTCGCGGGCGCCGTGGCCGCTGACCGTCATCGTGGCGGGGGTTTTCGCGCTGCTGCTCGTCGCGACGGGCACGATCATGTCGCGGGCGATGGGCCAGGCGGGCTCCGGTGCCCCCATGGGCTACGCCGCGCTGCCGTACGCGTTCCTCACCGGCCTGCTGTTCCCGGTCGGCGATGCCGGGTTCGGCGCCGCCGGGGTCCCGAGCCTGCTGGCGGCCTTCGCGTGCACGGCGCTGGTCGCCACGTTCGGCGGCACGCTGATCGCCGACGGCAGCCCGGGCTTCCTCGGCGTGGCCATCGCCTCGGTCGCCGGGGTGGTGATGACCGCCGTCCTGATGTTCTCGGCCCTGCCCGCCGCCGGTGTCGCGGCGATGACCGTCACCGTGCTGCTGGCCTTCACCCCGCTCATCCCGACGCTGTCGTTCCGCCTGGCGGGGGTGCCGCTGCCGAGCATGCCGACGACGGCGGACGAGCTGCGCAGCGACAACCAGCAGCTCGACGCGGTGGGCGTCAGGGAGCGCACCGGCCGGGCCAGGCGCTACGTGACGGGGATGGTGGCGGGCATCACGCTGACGGCCGTGATCGCCCAGATCTTCCTCGTGGTGGACGGCGGGATGCTGGCGAGGATCATGTCCGTGGTGATCTCGCTGACGCTGCTGATGCGCGCCCGGGTCTTCAGCGGATTCGGCGCCCGGCTGTGGCTCAACATCGCGGGCCTGGCCGGGCTGACCGTGCTGGCGGTCTCGATGAGCCTGGGCGCGGGCGGGGTCACCGGGGCGCTCGTGGCCACCGGGTTGCTGTGGCTCGCGCTGATGGCGGCCGGCATCGGCGTCTGGCTGCAGACGAGCAAGCCCTCGCCGTTCTGGGGGAGGGCGGGCGACATCGTGGACCTCATCCTGATCGGCGGCCTGTTCCCGCTGGCGCTGGGGGTTCTCGAGGTGTACGCGTGGGTCCGCGGCCTGTCCGGCTGAGGTGCCCGTTGTCGAAGGAGGGTCAGTGGACGACTACCAGAACTTCCCCGGGATCGACGTCGACAGGCTGCTGAAGATCGCTGAGCAGCAGGTGGCGCAGGCCGAGGAGGCGCAGAAGGCGCTGTCCGCCGTCGTCGGGCGGGCCAGCGACGCGGACAACCTGGTGCACGTCGAGTTCGGCGGCCAAGGACTGCGGGAGCTGGAGCTGCGGCCCAAGGCGATGCGGCTGGGCTCCGAGGAGCTGGCCGAGAAGATCAAGGCCACCATCCAGGCGGCCGTCGCCGACCACCAGGCACGCGTCGAGGAGGCGATGGTGGAGGTCTACGGCGAGGAGGACAACCCGATGCGCCTCGTCAAGGACCCGGACGCCGCCCTGGACCGGCTGCGGAGCGCGGAAGCGGCCTATAACCGAACTTTCGACAGCGTTATGGGCGAGTTAACGGCAATCAGCCGTCGTCTGGATCTTTGACCGTAAACCTGCCCTCAATGGGGTCAACGGTGCTAAATTGCCCGGTGAAGCTCTTGTGTCAGAACACCGCGATTGCCCGCCTCTGTTGCGGCTGTGGTGAAGCTAGAGAACGCGGAGGAACGCGATGGATCTCCAGGGCTACGGGGCAAACGACGAGCAGATCCAACAGGCGCAGATCCGTGTCGTCCAGACCATTGAATGGATCATGGGCATGCGGAAGGGCGTCAAGCAGGAGGTGGACGAGCTGACCGTGGCGGCCTGGCGGGGCGCCGCGTCAGGCAAGTTCAAGACGGCGATGGACAACTGGGACGCGCAGGCGGGCAAGATCGAGGCCGACCTGCGGCGCATCGCCGACGCCATGGGGGCCAACGCGCAGACCTACGCGCAGGTGCGCGGTGAGGTCGAGCAGGCCATGAACCGGGTGGACATGCTCATCAACACGGGCGCCTCCGGCGACCGCTACGCGCAGTAAGGAGAGCGTCATGTCGCAGGTCTACGCCAACTGGCCGCTGATGGAAGCGGCGGTGGGCCAGCTCGCCAAGGTGGTCACCGACCTCAGCACGGAGACCGACCAGATGATCACGGACCTCTCCAAGATCCTCGGTGAGGCGTGGGAGGGTGGCGCCAAGGGCGACTTCATCGACAACCAGGAGATGTGGAACAAGTCCGAGGCTGAAATGCGCCGGCAGCTCGGCGAGGCGGCCGCAGCGGTGCAGACCGCCAAGGAGAACTACATGGCCGCCGAAGCCAGGAACCGGGCGAGCTGGACCAGGTAGCACATCGTGACGGGCGGGCCGACTGCCGGGCAGGGCCCGCCGGCGCTTTTCGGGGAGGAGCATGACCAGCAAAGACGCCATGGAGGGCGGCCAGGACGAGCTCTACGTCGATCCTGACTGGCCCGGGCTCAAGGTCGACAAGGACGTCCTCTTCTACGACGTCGAGAAGCTGCGCGGATTCGCCGGCGAACTCGAGACGCTGCTCACCACGCTCAAGAGCGGATCGGGCACGGTCGAGACGGTGCGGGGCATCCAGCTCGGCGAGGCCGAGATCGGCAAGTGGAAGGCCGCCAGCGACCTGGCGCACAGCGTCGGCAACACCGGAGGCGGTCAGGCTCCCCGAGGAGCCGCCGGGCTCGCCCACGTCTACGGACTCATGGTCAAGGGCATCGAGGACGTCGCGAAAGCGCTGCGCTCGCATGCCGACACCTACGAGAAGTACGACCCGGACGGGGTCCGGCCTAAGTCCTGAGGGGAAGGCAAGTCGTGGCCAAGTCGGAGTTGCTCCTCATCAGGGACGCGTCGCGCATCCCCGAGGACGGGCCGGTCGCCGCTCCACGCGAGCAGATCAAGGCGTGGCTGGAGAGCACCTCGCCTGGTGAGGTGACGAAGGCGGGGCAGACCTTCGCGGACGCGGAGCAGGCGGTGCGCAAGGCCGCCGAGGAGCTGCCCAAGATCGCCAAGCGGCTCGCGGCCGAGTGGGGCGGCGAGACGTCGCCGCACGTGCAGAAGGCCCTGCAGATGCTCAACGCCACCGGGCTCGAGCTCGCCTCCGCCATGGGGCTGATGTCCACGTCGCTGAGCCTGTACGGGAACGAATACCTCCCCCAGGCGCGCCAGAAGATCGCCGCGATACCTGCCGAGAAGCCCGCCGGCACGGAGGAGAACACCGGCGGCGGGACCACCGGGATTCCGCGCTCCGAGACCGGGGAGGACCGTGACCCCGACAAGGAGGCGCAGAAGGTCCTTCAGGACCTGAACAAGCGCATCGTCGATCTGTGGGCGATGTACATCCCCCAGCACGTGTTCTACGAGGTGCCCGAGGTGGACATCCCCTCGGACACCGGGGGGCCGAAGCAGGGCCCTGATCTGACCATCACGCCGTTCGGCGCGGGCCTCGGCGGATCGTCAGGGGGCGGCGGCTCGTACAGCGGAGGCGGATTCGACGGCGGCGGGACCTCGGCCGGGCACGACGGCTCCGGCGGCCCCGGCGCCACGGTCGGCGGTTCGCCGGACGCCCGCGACCCGGGCGGCTCCGCCGACGCCCGCGACCCGCAGAACCCCGGAACCGGGCAGGACGGGCAGAACCCCGGGAACGGCCAGGACAGCCCGAACGGGCAGGACGGCTCGCAGCCGGGCGACCGCGGCGACGGCACGGACGGCACGCCCGGAACGGACACGCCGGGCACCGGCCAGGACCAGCAGTCCTCCGGCCGGGACGGGCAGGGTGACGCGCGAGGGGACAGGGAGACCACTCCCGCCGTGATCGGCAAGGATCCGGACCCGCGCAGCACGGACTCCGCCTCGTACTTCCCGCAGCACCAGCCGCTCACGGCCATCAGCACCCCCATCACCACCCCGATCACCACGCCCACCACCCAGTACTCGCCCAACCTCCTCGTGGGCGGGCAGCCGCAGGCGCTGCAGCCCGGATACGGCGTGCCGTCCGTGCTCGGCGGTCCCCAGTACGGCGCGGCGGCGTCCGCCTCCTCGGCCGTCCCGCGCGGGACGGGCAGCGGCATGGGCATGATCCCGCCGGTGCTGGGCGGAGGGGGCGCCGACGGCGGCGGTGAGGAGTACACCACGGACCTGCGCGAGGACCGCAACCCGTTCGCGGTCCAGCTCGACGTGACCACGCCGACGGTGGGGGAGAGGGCCTAGATGGCGACCGACCCGTCGCAGCAGCTCAGCCAGCAGCTCAGCCAGCAGCTCCTGCGGCAGGGCATGCCGCAGCCGTCCTCCATGGTGTCGTTCACCGAGGACGAGATCGCCAAGAGCGGGGGCAGGATCGAAGGCGACCGCGAGCACATGTCCGGTCTCCTGCATCGCACCGGCACCATCACGCTCGGGTTCACCGGCGCCAGCGGCTACGGCCTCAACAATTCGCACGACACGATGCGCGACCAGAAGACCGACACCTACAACGTCGCCCGCCAGGTGCTGAAGTCCTGGTACGACGCGTTCCAGGTCGCCGATGCCCGGTACGTGGCGGCCGAGGACGAGAGCAAGAAGGCCGCCGGCGGGCTGGACAGCGACATTTCGCAGATGGGCGCTCCTGATCTGGGCGGGCTCGGCGCGGGCGGGCTCGGTGCGGGCGGGCTCGGCGCGGGCGGTATGCCGGGGATCGACACGGCGGGTCTGAAGACGCCGGACCTGAACACCTCCGGCCTCAACCAGCCGGATCTGAAGACCCCGAATCTGCAGCAGTCCGATCTCAACCGGCCGGACCTGAACAACCCCGACCTCAAGCAGCCGGATCTGAAGACCCCGGATCTGCAGCAGCCCGATCTCAACCAGCCGGACCTGAACAACCCCGGCCTCAACCAGCCGGATCTGAAGACCCCGGATCTCCAGCAGCCGGACCTCGACCAGCCGGACCTGAAGAATCCTGAGCTCACCACCCCGGGCCTCGACCAGAACGGGCTGGACCCGAGCAAGACCTCGCTCGCGGACTACCAGCCGTCCGTACCGTCGATCCCCTCGACACAGACGCCCGGTGGCGGGGTGACCGACCCCGGCAGGGCCACCGTCGGATACGGCACACCGGGCGGCGGATACACCGGCACCGGGTCCGCCGGCGTCGGAGCGGGCGCCGCCGGGGTGAACAACGTCGCCCGGGCCCTCGCGGGGTCCGGTGCCGGCGGCATGCCGATGATGCCCATGATGCCGGGCGGCATGGCGGGCGGCCGGGCGGACGAGAAGGAGAAGTCCGACTCCACGGCGCTGCGCGCGGACGAGGCCGTGTGGGAGGGCGACGAGGACATCGCGCCCGCCGTGCTGAGCCACGAGGACGTGTGACATGGCGGAAGAGGAGAGCACCGGAGCCAAGGAGCGGTACATCACCGCCGCGACCGTCGCGGCTGGCGCCTCGTTGATCATTCGCCGCCCGCTGGCCTTCTCGATCGCCGCGATGCTCGCCGCGATGATCTGCGACCCGGACGACTTCGCGAAGGCCGTCAACGCGTGGAAGACGAGGGTGGCCGGTGGCGTCACGGACGAGCTGGACAAGGTCAAGGAGGACATCCCCAAGCTGCTCGACTACCTCAAGAAAGAGGTCAAGTGGGAGGGCGAAACCTTCCAGATGGTCGAGAAGGTCATGGCCGACTTCGTGACGGAGTGCGAGAACGACGCCAAGCAGCGTGACGGCGTCGGCGACGGATGCCGTTCCGCCAAGGACCTCTACAACGCGCTGTCCTACGTCGCCGCGGCCGTGGGTGGTCTCATGGTGGCCTGGGCGGCCTTCATGGCGGTGGCCACCGTGTCGTTGTGGGGCCGAGCCGCCGCCGAGGTGGCGGTGACACCGGCGCTGGGCCAGACGGCCAACACCACCCGCGGCGCCATGACCAAGGCGCTGATGTTCGCGGGCGCGCTCAGCATGCTGTTCATGGGCGTCACGCAGCTCAGCGCCAAACAGCAGGCCAAGCTCCAGCAGCTTCAGGCGTCGGCGGACTTCTCGCAGCTGGGCCTGGGCAACGACAAGGCGACCGGCATGCTGACGCCCAAGGTCATCATGGGTGACCAGATGAAGAAGATGATGGGCGGCAGCGGGACCGGGACCGGCGCAGGCGCCGGCATGGCCACCTGAGCCCGGTCCTCACACGGCGCGCAGCTCCTCGACCGCGTGACGGGCGGTGGCGGCGTCCACCTCGGGACAGCTGTAGCCCTGGGCGATGACATGCGCGCACAGCTCCTCGTCGGGGCGGATCTGGTGCTCCTCGAGGTAGTAGGTGACGGTGTCGGTCCAGATCCAGGTGCCGTCGGTGCGGAAGCTGAGCGGCACCACCTGGCCTCGCGAGGGGTCGATCCGGTCGATGTCCGTGCCGGTGGTCGACAGGACCGGGGTGCCCGCCCGTAGGTAGGCGGCCAGGCGCGGATCGACCACCCGCGGGTGGTCGGGCAGGAAGTACGGCACCCCGTCACGTGCGCCGTCGAACACCCTGGCCACCGACATCGCGGGCATGATCTGCAGGTAGCCGTTGCTCCACCCGCGCACCCCGTCGAACGCTTCCTCCAACGTCCAGCCGCGGGCGGAGGCCCTCCTCTCCAGCATCGACCGGATCTCTGCCGAGCTGAACTCCAGCTCCCCGTCAGGATGCCGGCTGATCGTGCCGAGCACCTCGCCCGACCTGACTTCCCGTACCTTCAGCGTGCTCATCTTCCCGTGCGCTCCCGTCACCCGACGACCGATCCCGCGCCGAAGTGATGACGGACGCCCGCCACCGGGCCGGACTCCGTGGCGATCAGGGATGTCTCGCCCTTCGCGTGCAGCCCCACGTGGTACAGCCGTTCCATCATGAACGAGAACTCCCTCTGCAAACCGTGACGATCGAACTCGGGCTGCAAGGCGTGCAGGCGTTCGGTGATCAGCTCGACGTCCTGCCTGGTGAGCGGGTTCGCGGCGAGCCAGCCGAACGAGCCGTCAGGCAGGCGCCCGACGAAGGCGGACGTGAACGGCTGCATCCGATGGACCTTGAGCCGGTCGTGGTTGAACACACGGGCGTGGTCGATGCCGAAGAGCCTGCCGTCCTCGGTCTTCAGGAGGTTGCCGAAGTGCCGGTCGACGTTCCCGGTCAGTAGGTCGAGCAACCCGATGAGGATCGCATCCCGCCTGCCGCGGTGGCCGCGCAGCACGGAATCGTCGTCCGGCATGGCGGAGCCCTCGATGTACTCCATGATCACGGTGCCGGGGTCGTCCGGGTCCAGGACCGCCCGGGGCACGTTGGCCTCGATCGCCTGCCCCACCAGGGAGGCCACGACCTCCAGCGGCGCGGCGCGCCGCGCGAACCGGTGCATCGTCTTCCTGACGCCCCGCGGCCGGCCGTCCACCCTGATGAGGTCCACCACACCGTCCTCGCCGCCGCCGAGCTCGACGAAGGTGACGTTCTCCGCGCCGAACAGCGACCGCAGCGTCTCGGGAACGGGCGCCGGTTCATGCCGGGGCGCGCTGACCTCGGCGGCGACCGTCGGTGGTGTCACCCTGGCCTCGGGGACGGCGATGCGCCAGGCGCTGTCGCCGCGGCCGGGGAACATGGGCCGGCCGTCGTCCGAGTAGCGCTGTGACGTGGTCGCGTGCACCTGCAGGTAGTCGCCGACGAAGACGTGCCCCTCACTGCCGATGATCTCACGGCCGGTCGTGTCGGCGAGCTCCTGCAGCAGTGCCGGGTTCGCGCCGATCCCGCCACTCAGCACCCTGAGGGCCGCGTCCGGGGCCGCGATGAGCCGGGGGTCGTGCACGAGCATGACGCCCAGGTCCCTGGCGGTGAGCCGGTGGGTTCCGATGAGGAAGTGGGCGCCGTCGCTCGCGATCGCCACGTCGAGGATGCCGGTCGTGGGCCGCAGCAGCCGCGCGTCGGCGGTGGGCATCACCGCGGAGTCCGCGTCGCGATACCACACGCCGGCCGCGACCTCCTGCCTGAACTGCCGGATGAGCTCCTGGTGCCGGGGTTCGAGGGCGGGTGCCTGCCGTACCGCCAGGGGCTCGGCGGGGAGCTCCACCGTGTAGAGCCTGTCCCCTCCTACGCCGTTCGGGGCGGTGTAGGCGCCCTGGTGGACGCCCAGGATCTTGAACCTGGTGCCGGGCGCGTGACTGACCCGGCCGTCGCCGAGGTCGGTGCCCGTCCTCGAGTACATGACGACTTCCATGGGCGCGACATGGAAGGGGAAGTACTCGTGCATGCTGAGCATCGTGTCGGGCGCCTCGGACTCGCTGCCCGGCCGGGTCCGCTTCGCCGGGGCGTCCAGCTCCCGGTAGACGGTGCCCGTGACCGGGGTTCCGGGGCCGAAGTGGTGCTGGGCGGCGACGGCCGGATCCGGGGCCGAGGCGATGAGCGGGGTGTCGCCCTTCGCGTGCAGGCCCACGTGGTAGAGCCGGTCCATCATCACGTCGTACTCGGCCAGCATGCCACGCCGTGCGAACTCGGGGCGAAGGGCGTACAGGCGCTCCGTGAGAAGGTCGACGTCAGTCCTGGTCAGAGGGTTGTCGACCCAGCCGAACCGGCCGTCCGATCCATAGTCCAGGAAGTTACCGCCGAGAGGTTCACCCTGGTAGGCGAGGTCGAGGCGCGTCATGTCGAACGCGCGCGCTTGGTCGATCGCGTAGAGGTCGTCGCCGTCCTCCAGCAGGTTCTCCAGCCTGTCGTGGTTGATGACGAGGATGTCGAGCAGCTCGATCAGCAGCGCTCCGCGCTTGGACTGGGCGTCCGCCCCTAGGATCAGCCGCCCCGGCAGGTGCTCCATCAGAACGGCGTCGGGCATGGTCGGGTGGGGCCGGGCGTGCGCGACGTTCGCCCCGAGCCGCTCGCCCACCAGCGCCGCGAGCAGCTCGGCGTGGAGGGGGCGGGCGTGTCCCGCCCACATGACCTTCCTGACCACGCTGGTCTCCTCGTCCAGCACGAGCAGGTCGACCCTGCCGTCCTCGCCTTCGCCGATGGTGGTCCAGCTGCTCTCGGCCGCGGCCGTGGCCGCGGCGATGACCTCGGCCGTCAGCCCGCGTCTCGGCTCCGGCCAGGCGACGGGAACCTGGGCCGGGCCTTCGGGCGGTGCGACGCGTGCCCTCGGCACGGCACGGTGCCAGCCGCCGTCGTCACTCGCCGGGAAGACCGGCCGGCCGTCGGCGGTGTACTCCTGGACGGACGCGGTGTGCGCCTGGCGGTCCGCGCCGATGTAGATCAGCCGGTCACCGGCGACCACCTCGTGCCCCGTCATGTCGGCGAGTGCCTGCAGCAGGGCACGGTTCTGGGCGAAAGCGCACCCCAGCACGCGCAGGACGGCATCCGGGGCGGCGATCACGAGGGGGTCGTGGGCGAGCATGGTGGCCAGGTCGGCGACGGTGAGCCGATGATCGCCGATGCGGAAGTGGGTGCCGTCGGCCGTGATGCCGATGTCGATGACGCCGGCGGTGGGCCGCAGGAGCCGCGGGTCGGCCGTCGGCAGGACGGGCACGGACGGGTCCCGGTACCACACGCCCGCCGGCACCTGGTGCCTGAACTTCAGGATCAGCTCCCGATGCCTGGCTGTCAGCTCGGGCGCCAGCTGCGCCAGAGGAGTGGCCGCCAGATCGGCGTGGCCCGCCGCGGAGTCGACGATCGACCCGGCGCCCCCGGTGGCGTGCGCGGCGATGCCCGCCCAGCGCTCCATCAGCGCCGCGTACCAGTCCTGCCTGCCTCTGGCCGCGAAGTTCTGCTCCAGGTCCTGCAGCCTGGAGGTGATCCGCGCCACGTCGGCGGCGGTCAGCGGGTTGCCGTCCGTCCAGTGGTGGGCGAACGACGAGGTGTCGCCCTCGCCGAGCACCTCCGTCCGGTCGATGAAGGGCGACGCCCACAGGGAAGCGCCTCTCGGTACGAGCTTGTCGTGCGGCTCGGCGAAGCAGAACTCGTGGTCGATTCCCGCGACCCGGCCGTCCTGCGCCGCCATGAAGTTGGGCCCCCACCTGTCGGTGTTCAGCACCAGAGCGTCACCGAGGCCGATCAGCAGCACGTCCCGCTGGTTGTTCAGCCTTTTCGGCTGCGCGAACCCGTCGAGGTGCTCGATGAGCAGACGAGTGGGGCCCATCCGGTAGACGCGGGGGACCCGCGCGCCGACGACCTCGTAGACCAGTGAGGCGAGTTCCTCCGAGTCGGCGCGCCGCCGAGCGAGCCACGCCTCGCCACTGAAGGACCTGATCTCCGCCAGATCCTTGAGGACCGCGGCCGTGCCGTCGTGGAAGGCGAGCTTCCACACGTTCCCCTCGTTCATCCGGCCGCCGCTGAGTCGCGCGCTCTCCTTCACGCCGGACAGCAGGCCGAGGACCAGTTCGCCGGGGAAGGTCCAGTGGCCGATCCGCGTCGGCTCACGGAAGCCGTCCTGCGCGTGCCAGGGCCGCGGGGCCGGCGCCGACCGGCCGGTGGCGCCGGGGTCGGACCGCTCCTGGCTCGGCCGGCCACGATCCTCCGCTGCTTGCTCGGCCTCGAGGTTCGGGGCAGCGGGCCTGTTGATCAGGTCATCCACGCTGCGGCCGGGACGGGACGCGTTCTTGACCAGCTCGGCCTGCTCCAGAGCGGTGGCGAGTTGGCCGGGGGTGGCCGCCGCGACGACCGGCTGGAAGCCGTCACGGACGGCATCGACGTACAGGTCGAGCAGCGCTGCCGGCCCCCGCGCGGCGACCAGCGCCGTCAGGGCGGTCTGCCCGGTGGGAGCCAGCCGGCCGCCGAACATCTCGGGCCCGGCGAGTTCCACCAGCCGGCCGAGATCCGCCCAGGTCTCCTGCGGGTGGCGGCCGATGTGGCTGACCGCCTCGCCCAGCCACTGGAGGCGCTCGTCCCCGGTCAGGCTCACATACTGCCGGAGGTGCCGTCCCGGGGCGTCGGCCAGGTCGACGGAGGTGTAGGCGCCCTTGCGTTCCAGATCGAGGAACGCTCTGAGCGTCGCGTCGAGTCCGCGCTCCCGGACCAGGTCGCGCATGTGCGCGTCGGCCGTCGCCCCCTCCGGCTGGAAATCGACCCACAGGTGCAGGCGGCCGATGGCGCGCAGCTCCTGCCCGGTCAGCCCGTCCATGCCGGCCGTCGCCGCGACGGCGCGGCCTTCGTGAAGGTGCAGGTCGGTCGTGGTGGCGAAGTCCACCAGCGCGGCGGTCAACGCGTCGGCGTCGCGCTGGGACAGGGCCTCCGCGACCCCGGCGTGTCCGGCCTCCAGCGCGCGCAGCGCCGTGCCGTACACGCCTCTGCGGCCACCGAGCTCATGGGCGGCCCGTTCCGCGGCGGGGGCTGCGGTCTCCGAGCCGCCGAAGACCTCCGCGATCGTGGCCAGCTGCCGTAGCCTGCCGTCCGTCAGGCCGCGCAGGCCAACGTCGCCCGCGATCTCGGAGCCCCGCTGCACCTCCGGGTGCCAGGACTGCATGCTTCGGGGGTCGGACTGATCAGGGTGGTGGAAGCTCACCGCTCCGTCCGGCAGCCCGCTGAACCCGGGCTGCCCCGCGGCGGCGCGGACGGGTGTCCCGGTGAGCGGGTCGATCGGGTTCTCCGGGGCGAACGCGGTGGTGCCCGGACGCCACCACCGGCGGGGCTTACCGGTGTCGGCCGCGGCTGCCGTCCGCGTGGTGTCGCCGGTCTCGGCGGGCTGGGTGGCAGGCACGTCCTGCTCGGTCTCGTCGGATTCGGCGGCCTGGAGGGCCGGGACGTCCTGCTCGGTCTCGTCGTTCTCCTCGCGGCTGAAGAAACCGTCGAGCTCGTCGCCCACGAAGACGGCCAGCATCTCACCGCCGGACCAGGCGTACCGCAGAACGCGCACGTCACCGTCGTCGTGGACCGGGTGGAAGCCCGACTCCTCCAGCTGCTCCCGCAGCGGTTGCTCCCAGCGCCCGTACGGGTAACGGCGACGTTCCCCCACCGACCTGCCGGGCATCCGCACGTCGCCCATGGGCAAGGCGTGCATGTCGTCCTCGCTGAAGCCGACCAGCAGCGCGGGGCCGCCTTCAGCGGTGGCGTCCACGTCGACGATGCGCACGCCGCGGTAGTGCCGGGGCTCCCTCTTCAGGTACAGGACGGGGTCGCCGGTGCCGGTGCGCTGGACGAGCCGCGAGACGCCTCTCCAGTACGGGCTGGTGCCGAGCCAGCCGCCTCCGCCGGGGTGGCGCGGCGCGGCAGCCGTGGTCGTGCCGGGCAGCAGCCCGGAGATCCCCGCGTCCGCCGACAGCACCGACGAGAAGAAGACCTTGATGTCCTGCGGGTCTACGCGCGGCATGTGGATGTTGTCACCGTAGAAGCCGTGCGCGGCGATCAGCTCGCCCGCCCGGCCCGGGAAGCGCAGCTCCTTCCGGGACGCCTTGTGCACGACCACGTAGTCGGGGCTGTAGCCGAGCATGTCGCCGAAGGGTGAGCGGACGGGGAACAGCGGCATCTCCCGCCGGACCTCGAACTCCTGGCCGCCGATGGTGATCCGGTCGAAGCCGGGCAACTGGTCGTCCAGCATCCTGATGAGGCGCAGCGGCATGGCGAGATCCGTGTGCCCCGTCCCCTCGATCTGCGCGAGGTGGTCGTCGTGCCTGACCACCCCGGCGACGTCACCCTGCCAGCCCTCCGTGACCTGGTGCGGGAGCTGCTTCTCCAGAGCCCGCACGTCGTCGAGCCGGCCGGGCGACGCGGCGTCCAGCATGGCGTGGATCGTGGCGGTGTCGGCGTGGACGAGCACGTGGCGGACGTGGGCGTCGTCCGGCCGGACCGTCCACTCCAGCCACGTGTCGCTCACCCGCACGCCCTCGGCGGAACCGCCGAGCAGGTGCGCGCCCCGCGGGGCGGCGATCCGGTACAGGGTCTCGGCCTGCCCGTCCGTCGTGATCGCCAGGGTGGTGGCCTGGTCGTCCGACCTGATCCGCATGCCGGCGCCGTCGTCGTGGACCACGTGGAGTTCTTCCGGCTGGGCGGTGGCGTCGGTGACCTGCCGGTACAGGACGACACTCGAGTCGGCCGACTGGTGGAGCACGAACGGCCCGCCCCGCCAGAACGGCGTGGCGCCAAGCTGCCCGAACCCCGACAGGTCGGCGGGCGAGGCGGTCAACCGGCGGAGCGACTGCGCGATCTGCGCCGCTTCATGGGGCACCTGGCTGCGGGTTGCCTCGGACGAGGCCGGCGGCAGCTCGACGAACACCGCGCCGCCGTACGACGACGACCAGTCGGTGTTGCAGAGCTCGGTCGTGAACGGCACGCCGGGCCCGGAGTAGTGGTCTTGCTTCAGTCTGACCGCGAAGCTCAGCCCGTTGACCTCCAGCACGGATTCGTTGTTCCTGGTGTCGGCCCGGAGCGTCGCCACGTCGACCAGCCGCTGCTGGGCAGGGCTGAAGGGGACGCTCCAGTACAGGCTGGTGAGCCGCCGCTTGCCGTCCAGCACGGCGATGACGGTCGTGGCGCCGTGCGTGAACCGCATGATCCGCTGCCGGCCGTCCTCGGCCACCAGCGTGAAACCGAACTGGAGCAGCTGCTTCTCGGTCGGCCGGGCGGCCACGTGCTTCGCGTAGGGGTCCGTGGGCAGGCTCGCCGTTCCGCGCGTGCCGACGGACCACCGCGCCACGTGCCGCGTGTAGTCCTCCACGGTGATGTGGACCTCGTCCGCGGCCCGAACGTCGACACCGACGCGGGCGATGCCGCCGTTGTCCAGCCGGGCGTAGTAGCGGATCCCGCTGTCGCCGGACTCGACCAGTACGTCGTCGTTACCGGCGAACCTGCCGGCCATGGGGGTCAGTCCCGCGGGCGGGGCGGCGACCGCCTCGGGCAGGGCCGGGAGCTCCGGCGCGCGGGTGCCCGGCACCGTGTGCACCGCGACGACGGCGACCTCGCCGGCGGGACGCTCCAGGTCCCTGTCGGCGTAGCCGGTGAGCTCCTCCAGCCGGCCGTCGGGCATGCGTTCGTTCAGGTGCGTGAAAACGCCGACGATCTGTTCCGGCGAGACGCGGGCCGGGGACCTCCTGCCGCCGTAGAAGCCGTGCGAGGCGGCCGTCTCGGCGATCGCCGCGTCGAAGATCATCCGCTCGCCGGTCGCCACGTTGACCACCTCGATCGAGGTGGCCGGCGCGGCGCCGCCGAACGGGTTGCCCGCCAGGCCGGACCGGCTCAACACCCGTACGTCGTACTCGTGGCCGCCGAGCCTGATCCGGGCCTGGTCGACGTGGCGCAGCACATGGGAGACGAGGCGGAGCGGCTGGGCCACGTCGTGGTGCGTCAGCCCCCCGGCCTGCACCCAGGTGTTGTCCCTGACCAGCGCGTCCCGCACGTCCTCGGTGCGGCCGAGCAGCCCGGCCTCACGCAGCCGCTGCTCGATCTCGGTCCTCGGCACGCCGCCGAACTCCTGGAGCCGTGCGATGGTCACCTCGTCGTTGGTCCCCCCGACGGTGAACCCGGTCGTCTCGCTGATGACCCGCGTGCGCTCCAGCCCCACGAGTTCCGGCGTCATGTCCACGGCCCGGACCTCGGCGTCCACGACGGACCCGTCCCCCAGAACCGTGAACTCCATCCAGCCGTTGTCGACCCTGACGCCGCCGCGTCCGGTAGCCGCATGGGTGCTGGTGCCCATGGCGGTGGCCGACGTCAGCAGCCTCGCCAGAGGCTCTCCGCTCACCGGGATGTGCACGTCGAGGATGCGTCCCACGTACATGGTGACGATGATGTCGGCGGCGCCATGGCGCAGGCTGACCTGCCCCGGCTCCTCGCGTATCGTCTGGTTGAAGTTGTCCAGGATTGCGAGATACCTGGACGGGTTGGCCCGCAGTCGCGCCGCCTTGTCGGCCATCTCCGTGGTGAGGTCCGCCTGTTCGAGTCGGCGCAGCCGGGGGCCGTGCTCGACCCGATACCATCCATCGCCCTGGAGCACGTGCAGGACGCCGTCGACGATGTGCAGGTCGTGGACGGTTCTGGTGGCCAACCGGTGGTAGAGCTCGAGCGTGTCGCCGTACGGCTCCCTGTACGCCACCCAGTTCTCGCCTGCCTCCCACCTCCCATCCCCGATCCGCGAAGAAGTGGAGAAGGGGGTGACGGCGGGCGCGGCGGGGAGACCGTCCGCAGAAGGGGCGGAGGCCGGCGGCGGTGCGGCGGGCGTCAGACCGGAGGGGGGCGCGGCGGGGCCGTCGGACAGGACGACTCGCCGTTCCTCGGCGACGTAGGTGACGCGCAGCCTCGTGCCCGGCGCCGCCAGCACCTGGCGGGTGCCCGCCTGGTGGGTGATGGGCCCGAGTTCGCGTGCCCCCGCCACGTCGAAGTCGAACCGGACGCGCACCTTGCCCTCGGGCACGGCGCTCGCGGGAGGCGCCGTCTCCGGGGTCACGAGGGTGAACTCCGACAGCACGAGCTCCGCCGTCGCGACTTGCGCGCGGAGCTCCTGCGGGGTCAGGTCCGCCCAGTACGAGACCGGGGCGGCGAGGGCCGGCAGGTCCTGCCACGCGGCCCACATCTCCGCGACCGCGCCGCCCAGCGGCTCGGAGCGGAGCCCCTGCCGGATCGCCTCGTTGATCTCCGCGTCGTGTCCGGCGGTGAAGGCGCGCAGCATGACGACGCCCTCGGGCCGGGTGTCGAAGCCGGCCGCGTGCCGCCGGATCAGCTCGGGGTCCGCGGCCTGGATGTCCTGCAGTTCGCGCCGGAGCTTGTCGTACTCGGTGATGGACAGCCACTCGTGCACGTCCTGTCGCGTGCTCGCGCTGGCGGCCGGCAGCTCCCCGTCCACCCAGGCGTGGCCGGTCTCGAACGGGGAACGCTCGCTCACGACGACGTCGGCGCTCTCGGCGGTCTGGGCGGTCTCGGCGGTCTGTGCCGTCCGGGCGGTGTCCGTGCTCTCCGGCTGCTCCACGTTCTCCGCGAGGAGACCCAGGCCCCCTTCGAGCTCGTCCCGTGACGGGCGGGACGGGATGAGCCCCAGCCGGTGCCCGTCGGCGATCACGTCGAGAATCTGGCGCGAGACGTTCGGCGGATAGTACAGACCGGCGGTGTCGGCGAGGTCGAACAGCTGCCGGGACAGTTCCTCCATGGTCTGGAATCCGCCGCCGTACGCCTGCTGCACCCATGCCAGGGCGCGGGCCTGGGCGGGTTCGAGGCCGTGGAGGTCGAGCCCGAGTGCGAGGGCTTCGCCCAGCCAGCGGTCCGGGTCCTGCGCTATGACACCCTTCAGCAGGTCACGCGCGACTTCCTTGGTGAACCTGTCGGACTGCCCCGGCTCGGGCTCCCAGACGAGCTGCCCCTGTTCGTGCGCCTCCCAGAGCAACGGCTCGATGAGGTCGTGGGCCAGTGACAGCTCGCTGACCAGCCAGCCGGTCACGCGGTAGCCCTCGGTCAGGAGCGTCTCGATGTCGTACGCGCTCGCGCTCCGGGGCGCCGTCGCGACCTGCGCCACCGGCTCGCCGGTCCTCTCCTCGGGGCGGGCGACATCGGCCGTCTTCTCGGAGCGGGCGACGGCGGGTGCCTCGTGGCGCCTTTCGGCCTGCTCCAGCGCGGCGGCGAGCTGGTCGGGAGTGGTCGCGTCGACGACCGGCCGGAAGCCGTCCTGGACCGCCTCCAGGTACAGCTCGATCAGCTGCAGACGTCCCTTGGCGGCGGCCAGGGCGGAGAGCGGGGTGGTCTCCTCGGGGGCGAGCCGGCCGCCGAGCAGTTCGGCCCCGGCGACCTCGGTCAGGCGGCCGAGCTCCGCCCAGCTGCGGTCGTGGAGGAAAACGGCGCGGCTCACCGTTTCGCCCAGCCAGAGACGGCGATCCTCTCCGGTCCGGTCCATGTACCCCTTGAGCCGCGATCCCGGCTCGTAGGTCCGGTCGACGGAGGTGTACGAGCCCTTGCGCTCCAGGTCCAGGTACGCCTCAAGCGTCGACCGGAGGCCGTGCTCCCGGACCAGCCCGTCCATGGCGGGCTCGGTGGCGCCCTCCTGACCGAACTCGACCCACATGTGCAGCCGGCCGACGGCCCGCAGCTCCTGGTCGGTCAGGCCGTACATCCCCGCGCGGGCGGTGAGGCTCCGCCCGGCGTCCAGGTGGAGGTCGACGTCTTCCACGTACTGCACCAGCTCGGCGGTCAGCGTGTCGGGGTCGCCTCCGTCCAGCGCCTCCTGGACCGCCTCATCGCCCTGGCCCAACGCGCGCAGCGCGGTCGCGTAGACGCCCCGTTCACTGCCGAGGCTGTATCCGGCCCGCTCCCAGGCCAACCGCGCACGATGGCCCTCCGCGGTCATGGCCGTGCCGGTCGTGTGGTAGATCTCCGCCATCTCGGCCAGGCGGCGCGCCGAGCTCTCCGCCAGCCCTCGCCATCCCAGCCGGTCCGCGATCTCCCTGCCTCGTGCGGTCGTCGCGTCCCCCCGCTCGTCCGCCTGCTGCAGCGCGATGGCGAGCTCGTCAGGGGTGGCCGCGTCGATGACCGGACGGAAGCCGTCGCGGACCGCGGCGAGGTACAGGTCGACCAACGGCTTGAGCCCTCTGTCGGTGACCAGGCGGGCGAGCGGGGTGGCCCCTTCGGGAGCGAGCCGGCCGCCGAACAGCTCCGGCCCGCCGACCTCAGCCAGCCGGCCCAGGTCCGGCCAGACCCCGCTCGGGTACTCGGCGAGGCGGCTCACGGCCTGCCCCACCCACCGGAGCCGATCGTCTCCGGTCAGGTCCATGTACTGCCTGAGCCGGTCCGCGGACTGGTGGACCATGTCCATGGCGGCGTACGCGCCCTTGCGTTCCAGATCGAGGAACGCTTCGAGCGTGGCCCGCAGCCCTCGCTGCTGGACCAGCTGATGAACGATCGGGTCGGCCGCCGAGCGCCACGTCCGCAGTCCGGACCGCATGGCGAGAAGCCCGACCGAGCGCAGCTCCTGCACGGACAGCTCGGCCATCCCCGCCTGGGAGGCCAGCGCCGACCCCTCCCTGGCGTGGAGCTCCGCAGCGGTGGCGTAGTTCACCAGCGCGGCGGTCACCACGTCGACGTCGCCCGTGGCCAAGGCCGCTCTGAGCGACGGGTCACCCGTGTTCAGCGCCTCCAGCGCGATCTCCCACACGCCGCGACTGCCGCCGAGCCGGGACTGGGCGCTCTGCTCGGCCCGGAAACCCTCGCGGGAGGCTTCGAACAGGCCGTCGATCTGGCCCACCTGCCGCAGCCGCAGATCCGGCAGCCCGCTCCAGCCCATGTCGGCGGCGACCCGACGGCCCCGCCGCAACCCCTCGTCGCCGGCCTCCCACCCGCGCGGGTTGGGCGCGTCCGGGGCGTTGTGGAACGTCACCCCTCCGTCCGGCAGCCCGGCGATTCCGGCCCGACCCGCGGCGCCGCGCACGCGCGTCCCGGTGAGCGGGTCGATCGGGGTCTCAGGCGCGAACGCGGTGGTGTCCGGGCCCGGCCGGGCCCGGCCGGCCGGCCGGGTGGTGGCATCCTCCGAGCCGGTACGGCCCGCGGCCGGCTCCTGTCCACGCGTGTCACCGTCGGTGTCGGCGGCCGCGAGCGCCTTCTCCACCGCCTGTGCGAGGTCGTAGCCCGAGACGAACTCCCCGGGCGCCCGTCCGGCGAGCACCTCCGCGATCTTCTCCGCCACCTCGGCGAACCGGTCGCCCACGTGCCCCAGCGCGATGTTCTCCGAGTTCTCGGCCGCGGCCGAGAACAGCGCCGCCACCTCGACCACGACCCTGGTGGTCCGCACGTCGCCGAACAGCTCCGCTGCGGCGCGCCGCAGCACGTGCACGCCCTGCTCGCCGGGGAAGCGCTGGCCGCCGGTGAAGCGGTACCACTCCACGAACCGCGCGAGCCCGTCCACGTCTCCGACGGTGAGACGGTCACGGCCCATGGCCTGCGCCAACTGGCGGAGGAAGGCGTGCGGACGGGGAACGGCACCGTCCTGGTCGGCGACGAGCTCGACCAGGGCACGGACTCGTCTGAGGTCGGCCCCCCTGAACGGGAACTCGGGCGAGGTCCTGTACATGGCGGCCGCGGTGGAGATCAGAGCGTCGGTGTAGTCCAGGTGACGCCGGGTCAGGTCCGGGATCGGGACCTCCCGGTGCGTGGCCGCCATGCGATCGAGTCGCAGCACGTGGTCGAAGAACTCCCGGCCATGAACAGGGAACTTCGCCAGGAGTTCGCGGACGTGCTCGGGCAGCCGGGTGTTGTCCGCCGTGGGCATGGTCAGGCGCATCGTCTCGAACGGCACAGCGGGCTCCGCCGGGCCCACGGCGATCGGCAGGTGACGCGGTCGCCTCTCCGTCCGCGTGGGGAAGACATCCAGGGCACCCGGCCGCATCCCGCCGGGACGCCGGCGGGCGGTGACCTCCATGGTCTCGGCCAGGTCGGACAGCTTCATGAGGTGACGGTGGCGCAGGCCGACACGCGCCGGGAACGGGCTCCCGCGCAGATCTGAGACGCCGTCTTCAGCCCACCAGAGCCTCTCCGTGCCCATGAAGGTCGGGTCCCGCATCACCAGGATCCCGGCGAGCGTGCGCCGGCCCGGCTTCGCCGCTTCCATGTAGTCGTCGTTGTAGCCCAGATGGTGACCCATCTCATGGGCGACGAGGGCGACTCCCCAGCCCGCGTAGAGGCTCTCGGCGTTAGGACGGGAGTTCGGGGTCCTGGGGTGGAAGGTGACCCTGGGCTCGTCTTTCTCCGCCTCCACGAAGCGGAGCCGGACATGCAGTTGGGAGCCGTCGCGCAGCCGGTGCTGGTGGTTGTAGTAGGCGTCCACCGCGTCCAGCAGGTTCGACTGCTCCGTGAGCAGTTCCGCCTCGCTCATTCCGGGATGCGCCGCGAATCGCAGTATGAGGGTGAACTCGGTGACAGGGTGCGTCACGCCGGCCTCGTCGACGACGCGCAGCGAGCGCACCTCCAAGCGGGACCTGCTTCTTTCCCACGGGTGCCGCTCCTTGACCTCCTCGCCCGGGAACTGACGCAGTCGCGCCCACTGCGACGCCTTGATCGCCTCGCGGGGGTCCAGGGAGTAGGCGTTGCGGTCCCGGAGTACGGCCAGGGTCCGGTCGTCATGCACCAGCCGCAGCGGTGGTCGCGTGTCGGGATTGAGATCGGTGCTGCGCGGCCGTGCCGGTTCCTCCACGACCGGTGCGGGGGTGGCCGGAGAAGGAGTGGTGGGCTGCTCGGCCAGTGCACGGAGCCTGTCCAGCCGGTGCCCGCCGGCTTCCGGGGAGACGCCCTCGGCGAAGCCGGCGAGGATGCCGTCGAGCTGGGCGCGGAGGGTGGCCCGGGCTTCGGAGGTCTCCGCGGAGCGGAACTCGCGCGACAGCAGGCGGAAGATGTTCTGACGGGCGTTGTGGGAGGCGTCCCGTCCGTCGGGGTGCCCGGTCAGCGCGGCGAGCGTGGTGCTGGGGGCCGTCGACGCCTGGAGGGCGTCGGAGGCGACGGCCAGGACGGCGATGGCGGCCTGGCCGGGGGCGATCCCGGGGGCCAGGCGTGCCATGTGGGGGTCTTGGGCGGTGCCGGAGCCCAGCCGGGTGAGGGCGGCCGCGTCGCCGTCGACGGGGCCTACCTCGAAGCCGATGTGCTGACCGCCGATGAGCAGGGTGGAGTCGTCGACCCAGCGCCAGTCGGTGGAGCGGCTGCCGAAGTCGCTCGGCCTGACCCGGGCGTCGAAGTCGGCGCGCGCCTCGGCGACCGTGAGGTCGTCCATCCCGGCCCGCCGCCCGTCGGGGGTCAACACGTCGCCGACCGGCCGCACGGCGAGCTCCCGCGCAGGCCGCGCCGACACGTCCTGAGCCTGCCACCCGCCCTGATCCGTCGAACGATCGGGGGCGCTCTGATGCAGGCCACTGGGGCGCGAGATCTCGAACGCGTGCTCCACCTCGCGGGCGAGATCGTGACTCAGCATCGAGCTCCCGCGGGACCGCCAGACGAGCACCTCTGCGATCTTTCTCGCCACGAAGTCCCACTTGGTGCCTCCGTGCCCGAGGGCGATCTGCTCCGAACCCCGAGCCGCCTCGGCGAACAGCTGTGCTGCCTGCACCACGGCTCTGGTGCCCTCCACGTCGCCGAACAGCTCGGCGGCGGCCCGCCGGAGGGCAGGCACCCCCTGCTCGCCGGGGAAGCGCTGGCTTTGCGTGGCGCGTCGCCACTCCACGAACCGTGCCAGCCCGTCCACATCGCGCACGGAGAAGTCGTGATCGCCCATCGCCTCCGCCACCTGACGGAGGAAGACATGCGGGCTGGGCACTCCGCCGTCCAGACCGGCGACCGACTCGACCAGGTCACGGACCCGCCTGAGGTCGACGTCGGAGAACGGGTACTCGGGCGACGTCGCGTACATGGCGGCTGCGGTGGAGACCAGCGCGTCGGTGTAGTCCAGGTGGTGACGGGTCAGGTCCGAGATCGGCATGGGCCGGTGCAGCCCGGCCATGCGGTCGAGGCGGAGCGCGTGCTGGAAGAACTCCGGCCCGCTGACGGGGAACGTCTTCAGCAGCTCCCGCACGTGGTCGGGCAGTCGCGTGTTGTCCGCCGTGGGCACGGCCCGGCGGTAAACCTCGAACTGCACGGCGGGCCCCGCCGGGCCACTGGTGATCGGGAGGTGCGGCGCCCGGCTCTCCACCAGGTCGGACAGCTCCATGAGATGGCGGTCACGCAGGCCCGTCGGGGCGAGGAAAGGCAGTCCCTGCAGGTCCCGTACGTCACCGGCCGTGGCCCAGATGAGCCTTTCCAGCGCCATGAGGCTGTACGGGTCCCGCACGACCAGCATGTCGGCGAGCGTGCGCCGAAGCTCCCGCGCCGCCTCGACGTACTCGTCGGCGAAGCTTTGGTGATGGCCGAACTCGTGGGCATAGAGGGAGACCCCCCAGCCCGCGTAGATGTTCTCGGCATCGGGCCGTCCCGGCATCCGCGGGTGGAACGTGACCGCGAGCTCGTTCTTCTTGGCTTCCACGAATTCCAGGCGGACGTGCAGCTGGGAGCCGTCGCGGAGGCGGTGCTGGTGGTTGAAGTAGATGTCCGCTGCGTCGAGGGCGTTCGACAACTCAACGAGCATGCCCGCCTTGGTCAGGGCAGGGTGGCGGCGGTACCGCACCTGGACCGTGAGCTCGGTGATCCGGTGCGTCGTGCCCGCCTCGTCGACCACGTGCAGCGACCGCACCTCGATCGTGGATCCGTTGCGCTTCCGGATCTCCACTCCCGCGTCCGGCGTGCGCAGGTGAGCCCACTGCGATGCTCTGATCGCCTCCCGGGAGGCTTCTATGGAGTGGGCGTTCCTGCCGCGCAGCGCGGTCAGGGTCTTGTCGTCGTGCACGGGCCGAAGCGGTGGCCGGGTGTCGGGATTGAGGTCGGTGCTGCGTGCCCGTTCCGGCTCGCCCGGGACCGGCGCCTGAGACTTGGACTTCTTGCCGCGGATGCCGAGCTGTTGTGTCGCTTGTTCGCCTGCCTGGTGGGGGGTGCCGTAGCCGAGGGCGTTCAGGATGGTGTCGAGCTGGGTGCGTAGGGCGGGGTCCTGGGTGGAGCGGAACTCGCGGGACAGCAGGCGGAAGACGGTCTCGTCTGAGACGTTGGGGTGTCCGGTGGGTGGTTGGACGGCGTCGGAGGCGGCGGCCAGGACGGCGAGGGCGGCCTGGTCGGGGGCGATGCGGGGGGCCAGCGTCACGTGGTGGGGGTTCTGGGCGGTGCCTGCGCCGAGGCGGGTCAGTGCGGGCGCGCCGCCGTCGACGGGCCCGACTGTGTAGCGGACGTGCTGGCCGTCGATGAGCAGGGTGGTGTCGTCGGTCCAGCTCCAGGTGACGGGGCGGTTGCCGAAGTCGCTCGGCCTGACCCGGGCGTTGAAGGCGTCGCGGGCCTCGGTGACGGTGAGGTCGTCCAGGGCGGCCTGCCGGCCGCCGGCGGGCAGCGCGTCCCCGAGCAGCCTGACCGGGATCTCCCGTCCGCCCGGCGCAGGCGTGTGCTGAGATCGCGGGCCGGCGGGGCGGGCGGGCGCGGACCCGGCGGCGCGCTCGCTGCTCTTCCCCGTGTCGACGGCGCTCGCGGCCGTCAACGCGTCCTCCACGGCCTTGACCAGATCCCGGCTCCCGCGCGTTCCCGACGCGAGCGCCTCTGCGATCTTCTCCGCCACGAAGGTCCACCGCTCACCCGCGGGCCCGAGCGCGATGTGCTCGGAATTGTGCGCCGCGCTCGCGAACAGCAGGGCGACCCTGGCCACGGCCTCGGTGCTCTCCACGTCGCCGAACAGGGTGGCGGCCGCGCGCTGGAGCGCGGGCACGCCCTGCTCGCCGGGGAAGCGCCGGCCTTGTGTCGCCTGGTACCACTCCACGAACCGGGCCAGCCCCTCCACATCGGTCAGCTCGGGGTGCTGGTCCATGGCTTCCGCCACCTGGCGGAGGAAGGCATGCGGGGTGGGGAGACGGCCGTCCTGGCCGGCGAGCAGGTCGACCAGGGACTTGATCCGTCTGAGATCGGCTCCGGTGAAGGGGTAGTCGGGCGACGCGCTGTAGACGGTGGCCACGGTGGAGACCAGCGCGTCGGTGTAATCCAGATGACGCCGGGTCAGACGCGAGACCGGGGTGCCCTTGTACACGGCGGTCATGCGGTCGAGGCGCAGCGCGTGCTGGAAGAACTCCGGCCCGCTGACGGGGAACCTCTTCAGCAGCTTGCGCACGTGCTCGGGCAGTCGCGTGTTGTCCGCCGTGGGCATGACCGGGCGGTAGATGTCGGACGGAACGGCGGGTGCCGCCGAACCTATGGCGGTCGAGAGGAGACGTGGCCGCCACTGCTCCTGGTCCACCCGTGCCTGGGGGTTCGGGTCGTCGGGCCGCCCGGGGATGACGACGAGCTTTCTCTCCGCCAGGTCGGACAGCTGCATGAGGTGACGGTCGCGCGTGCCGACCCGGGCGGGGAAAGGACGTCCCTGAAGGTCCCGGACGGTCCCATCGGTCCACAGGAGATCATCCATCGCCATGATGCTGTCGTCCCGTTGCACCAGGGCGTCGGCGAGAGTGCGCCGACCATCCCTCGCCTCTTCGACGTACTCGTCAGCGATGCCCAGATGGTGGCCCAGCTCGTGGGCCCAGACGGAGAATCCCTCGCTCGCGTATTTGTTCGTGGCGGAGGACCGCCCCGGCATGAGCGGGCTGAGCATGACCGCGGGCTCGTTCTTCTTGGCTTCCACGACCTCCAGGCGGACGTGCAGCTGGGAGCCGTCGCGGAGGCGGTGCTGGTGGTTGTAGAAAATGTCCACCGCGTCGAAGGCGTCCGACAACTCAGCGAGCAGGCGCGACTCGCTGAGATCGGGATGGCGGCGGTACCGCACCCGCAACGTGAACTCGGTGATGCGGTGGTTCGTGCCGTTCTCGTCGACCCACAGCGAGCGCACCTCGAGCGTGGAGTGGTTCTTGTTCCAGAGGGTTCGCGTGTCGACCATGTCCTCTGGAAGCCCGTTGCGCAGTTTTGCCCACTGTGATGCCTTGGCTGCCTTTTGCGGGTCGATGTCGTAGGCGTTGCCGTCGCGCAGTGCGGCCAGGATGTGGCTGTCGTACTTCGGCAGCAGCGGCGGCCGGGTGTCGGGGTTGAAGTCGATGCTGCGTGGCCGCCGCTCGGCGTCGGGGGAGGCGTCGGCGAGCGCGGTCCACATGGCGTCGAGTTGGGTGCGCAGGACGGGGTCCCGCGTGGCGAGGTACTCCCGGGCCAGCAGGCGGAAGACGTCCTGGTGGGCGGTGGTGGGGCGGCCGCCGGAGGGCCAGAGGGTGTCGGAGACGGCGGCCAGCATGACAAGGGCGGCCTGGTCCGGGGCGAGGTGGGGGGACAGGCGTACCACGTGCGGATCATGCGGTTTGCCCGTGCCGAACAGGGTCACGCCGGGTGCGTCGCCGTCGATCGGGCCCACCTCGAAGCGGACCCATTGGCGCTGGATGAGCAGGGTGTCGTCGCCGCTCCAGTGCCGCGCCGCGGACCACCTGCCGACGTCGGTCCAGCGCGTGTGCCAGCTGCCGAAGTCGCTCGGCTTGACCCGCGACTGGAAGGCGGCGCGTGCCGCGGCGACCGTGAGGTCGTCCTGCCCGGTCCGCCGCCCCTCGGTGGCCAGCACGTCGCCGAGCGCCCTGACCGGGACCTGATCGCCGGGCAGAGGGCGGCCGTGGGGGCGGAGTTCGGCTACCACCAGGTCGATCTCGCCCTGGAGGTCGGCGCGGCGCGCGTCTGTGTCGGCCTTGGCGAGCTGGCGCCTGAGGAGGCTCAGCTCGGCGTGGCGGGACTGCGCGCAGTAATCGTGACCGTCTTCCTGGTGGGAGAGCAGGCGGCGCCGGGTCTGAACGCCGTTCTTGCGGGCCTCCTGGACCTGGAGCGTGTCGGTGACGTCGTGGACGACGACGCGGGCGAGCTGGTCGTGCGCGACGTTCTTGTTGGGGCGCAGCAGGTGGGGGTCTTCGGCGGTGCCGGCGCGCACCTTGGTGCGGGCCAGCGGGCGGAACAGGCGCAGACCGTGGCGGCGCACCATCAGCCGGCCCGGCTTCTCCACGCGGAAGTGGACGTCGCCGTGCGCGAGGGTGAACAGCACGATGGTGTCACCCGGCGTCTGTCTCCACCCCGTCAGGCCGGGCATGTCGAGGGTGTCCGCGTTGTCGAAGAACGCCTTGGTGACCTCGTTCGGGGTCATCTTGGGCGTGCCCGGAGGGCGCCGCTTGACCACGAACTGCGACCGCTGACCCCGCGACCCGCGCACGGGCCGGGCGGTCACCGTGACGGGCTGCACGCTGTGCACCGATTCGTCGCCCGCGTCGGGGATGCTCTTGACCGGCCAGGCGGGGGCGGGCGGCGTGAGCTCGGGGATGCCGCGCCTGCGCAGCTCCGACCGGATGTGGTCGGCCAGCGTGCCGTCCCGGCCGGCCGTCCGATCGTGCAGCGCGTGCAGGTCGAGCCCCTGCTGGTCGGCGACCAGGATCAGCTCGGACGGCAGGGCGGCGAACCGGGGGGCGAACGTGTCGCCGTGCAGCGCGCCGCCCGGCTCGGCGACGTAGGTGTGCCTGGTCCCGTCCGGTGCCGTGACGTCGATCGTGACGTCGGCGCCGATCTCCCGGGCGAGCAGCCGAGCCTGCTGGAGCTGCCCGTACGGCCGCGTCGGGTCGGCGTCGGCGACCAGGCGAACCGGACGCCCGGCGTCGAGCGTCCGCGCTGCCGCCACGTACGGCCGGGCCGGGTCGAAGCCGGCTTGCCGGGCGGCCTGGTCGAGCAGCCGCTCCAGCGACATCGGGGCGGGAGAGTTGAGCAGCCGCTCCAGCGACATCGGGGCGGCGGCGGGAGCCGGTGCCGGCCGCGCCGCCGCCTGCTCGCGTTCCGCCTCGGCCCGGTTGTCGGCCAGCGACTGGCTGAACAGCATGATGCGGGCGCTGCCCGTCGCGGCGTACGGCATCTCCACCGTGCGCTCGGTCTCGCCATGCCTGACGTTCCGGACCTCCAGCCGCACACCGGCGTCGAGCCGGAAGTCGACCAACGAGGCGACGCCCTTCTCGAAGACGCTGTTCTCCTTGCGGCGTCCGCCGCTGACGGAGGCGTTGTCGACGGACTGCTGGTGCAGCGCCACGTTGACGGCGGCCCCGGATGCCTTGTGATCCTCGCTGAGGGAGACGCCCACCGGCACGAGATGTCCCCGGGTGGCCGAGACCTCCCACTTCTCCCGCCGCCGGTCCACGGTCCTGATCTCGGTGTCGTCCAGGTCGCCGACCACGACGTCCTGGTCCGTCAGAGTGGCCTGCACCCAGACGTCCACCACCCGGTCCGCCCGGTTCGGGTCGAGTTGGAGGCTGAAGGCGAAATGCCCCCGCGAGCCGGCCATCGCCTCCAGGCTGTCCCTGACGGCTACGCGACCGAGCATCTTGCGCACCTTGGCCTTCTCGGCGAAGGTCAGCTCTCTGCCGAAGACGTCCTTCTGCTGCGCCCGCGCGATGACGGCCTCGGCCAGCCCGTCGACCCGCGCCCACTCGACGTGCATGCCGCCGGACAGGGACGGCAGGGACACCGGCCGTGGGTCGGGCAGCGCCGGCGCCCGGGAAGGCGCGTTCTCCTCGCGGGTGGCCAGACCGGACAGCAGGACACGCTCCATCGTGCCCTGCAACGCCACCTTCGCCACCGGGCCGGGCTTGCCGTCGATGATGGGCTGGACCTCGATGACGAACGTCGGGTGCTCCAGGACGCTGGGCTCCGCGCCCTTGAAGCGGGCCGCGCCGTTGATGCGGGTGGTCTGGTTGTTCCGGCTGGCGGAGCCGGAATGGTCCCGGTCGGTCGACAGCGCCATGCTGCCGTCGTCGGCGCCCTTGACGTTCCCGCCGGCGCTCCAGCTCACGGACGTGGACTCGTTGAGCTCCCCGTAGAGGTATCTCTGCTTGATGGAGCCCTTGTCGTAGACCTCCCCGTGGTCGGCGGTCTCACCGAAGCTCGCGCGTATGGTGACGGCGAGCTGCTGGGCGCGGCCCCCGACGCTGACCGCAATGATCTCGGGCGGCGGCTCCGGGGCGAGCATGTCGTCCAGGCCGCCCTTCCAGCGCTCGCCGGCGTACCTGGCGAACAGCTCCCGGTACAGGCCGATGTCCCCCTCCACAACGCCGGGGAGGACCTTGTCGATGGCCGTCGTGACGCCTTCGAGCAGCTCGATCTCCTGCTCGGGTGCTCCGGGGGCGTGCAGCCGCGTGCGGCCGAGGAGGCTCATGCCGATGGCGTCGTCGTAGCCGTCGGGCTTCACCACGCGCTCCGCCCGCCGCTCCAGCAGACGCGCGTCCGACAGCATCTCGCGCAGCCTGCGGTGCGGCTTCGCCTTGCGCGAGCCGCTCGGCTGCTCGCCGGGCGGGGTCAGCTCCGCGGTGGCCTTCTTGTCGATCAGCTCCTCGATGCGCTCGGCGAAGCGCCGCTTGGTGTGCTCACTGGTCAGCGGGACGTGCGGCACGCCGACAGAGCTCATGAGCCGCTCGCGGACGCTCAGCTCGCCGCGGGCCTGCTTCAGGTCCTTGAGGTAGCGGCGCACGAACGGGAGCGCGACGCGGCGGTTCAGCTCGAGGGTGCCGTTCAGCAGCCGCTCGGCCGCGTCGGCCGCATGGTGCAGGGAGAGCGGCATCTCGCCCTGGCTGTAGAGCTCCAGGGCGTCGCGCTCGGCGTTGCGGCGGACGGCCGTGCCGCCGCCGGTCAGCTCGCGTGCCGCACTGAGGGAGGACGCGCCGATGCGGATGTGGGCGACGACGTCCGTCTCCGACAGGTACTGCACGCCGGTGTCGATGTCCAGGTCCTCGCCCGCGAGGATGACCGTCTGCTCCCGTCCCTGCGAGACGGTGCGCGACCCCGACAGGCCGGCTTCGCCGCTCGGCGTGCCCGGGAGCTGCAGACCGGTCGAGCCGTCGACGTTGGACGTGGTCGACGCGGAGGACGACGTACCCGAGACGATCATCGACATGAGGATGTTGCCGCCGACCCACTTGCCGGCCGAGAAGACCCGGGACTTGCCGGCCTCCAGCCGGAGCGACACCGGGACGCGCACGTTCCCGTGCCCGGGCAGGTCGACGATCACCTCGACCCGCAGGTCGCTGAAGAACGCCTCCGGATGGGCCAGCATGCCCGGCTCGCTGAACAGCTCGTCCACCTGGTCCAGGGACACGGCCTCCCTGGGCACCTTCAGCTCCGCTGCCACGATGCCCGCTATGTCGCCCAGGTCCAGGGCGACGGTCCTGCCGCGCTTGATCGCCTCCACCGACGTCCGGTGCTCCGGCCCGTCCGGGCGGTCGTCGGCGTAGGGCAGCTCGGCGACGGGTATGAGCACGCGGGCGCTGACCTCGTCCTCAGCGAGCCGCTCACCGTCGAGGGTGGTGCGCAGCCTGCCCCCGATCAGGAACGCCGCGGAGTCGGTCTCGTCCAGGCCCACCTCGTTGATCTGGACGCCCTGCTTCACGCTCAGGTCGTGGCTGGAGGCGCGCTTGAACCCCGCCCCGCCACCGCTGGTGTCGACGCCATCGTCGTCCGGAGCCGCGAGACCCGCCCCGACGGAGCCGTCCCAGGACTTGCCCGTGCTCTCCGTCCGCGAGGCGCCGAGCGAGCCGATGGGCAGTTTCACCCCCGGCTGGGCCCGGACCACGCCCTCGGGCGTCACGTCGTTCATGTCCTGGTCCACATGGACGCGCAGCCGGAAGTGCTCGGTGGCCATGCCGGTCCGCTGCAGCGTGAGGCGGATGCCGTAGCCCTGCTGGGAGGCCCGGTTGTAGCCCTCCTTCAGCCGGTGAGTGGTGAGCTGCTGCTCGATGAGGGTCTCGTTGCGGCGCTGGCTGGCCTCCGTACGCGCGTCGCGGGAGTACACGCGGACGCCGTTCACGAGTCTGGGCAGCAGCCCCTTGTCGCGGAGCTCCTCGATGGTCTGCTGCCACACCCGGTCGGCGCCCGCGACGCCGTCGATCCGGGCATGGCCGGCGCCGCGGACCCTGCCGGTCTTCATATGGTCGGGCAGTTCGAGCTTGCGGCCGGGCGGCGGCTCGGGCGAGGGGTCGTCGCGCAGGATGGGGGTGCCGTCGGGCCGCCGCCCCACGATCGCCGCCGCGTCCACCGGCAGGTTGTAGTGGTACGCCTGCGACTCCGGGAGCAGGAACAGTGCCCTGCTCTCACCGGAGAAGCCCTTCCGGGGCGCGTCCTGCAGCTCCAGGACGGCCGTGTACACCACCCGCAAGCGGTACGACTGCACCTGGCCCGCCCAGCGCGGAACGTTGGGCATGACGGCGGTGCCGCCCACGTTCGTCGATTCGGAGTGCGACCGGGCCCGCGAGAACCCGAGCGTCAGCCTGGGGACCCACTTCCACAGCGGGAGCTTCCCCCCGACTGTGACGTTGAAGTGCCCGGACGTGCCCGCCGAGCGGCCCTGCCAGGCCGAGCTGAAACCGATCGGCAGGTCCTGCTCAAGGTGCAGCTTGTTGCTGGGCGGGCCCACCACCTCTTCCAGGACCACCCGGCCGTGGACCCGGAGGGTGCCCTCCCGGCGGCCGTCGGAGAAGTGACGTGCGAAGCCGTTCGCGCCGGTGACCTCCGACCAGTGCACCGGGACCTGCCCGGTCATGATGGTGCGCACGTGGTCCTGGGCCGCCCGCCCGTAGCCGGCGTCCACCAGGTGGGCGACCATGTCGTCCGCCGTTTCGGCGAGGCCGGTCGAGCCGATCGCGACGTGCCCCGGCAAGGCGCCGTCCAGACCCGCGTTCTCGTCCAGCCGTACGAGGTTGTCCGGAGCGGGCTCCGTCAGGGGGGCGGGTACCCAGAAGTCCTGCAGCTCGTCGCCCGTCACCCGGGTGGGAGGCGCCCAGTCGCCTGTGGCCGTCCGGTGGCTCACCTCCAGGACCAAGGCGCCCTGGTACCTGGTCGACGGGCCCCGGTTGTCCATCACGGAGCCCCGCTGGGCGTAGTTGCCGGCCGAGGCCCGCTGGCTGTCGCTGGTGCCCCGCCCGTAGGAGCCTTCGGCCACGACGAATTCGGCCACCGCCTGGGCGCGCTCCCACGGCGACTGCTTGGCCGCGGCCGCGGCGTCCCATTTCGGCGTGACGTCTTCGGAGCCGCGCGCCGTGGCCGAGACCGACGCGCCGTCCTCCGCGAAGTTGCCGACCATGAGCTCCGAGGCCTCCGTGTGGCCCCCGGGGATCTCCGCCAGCCGGCCCACACGTCCCCGGACCAGGATCTCCCGGCCGTTGTCCAGCTTCAGTACGACCCCGTCCGGGGAGAGCACGTCGCCGAAGTCGCGGCGCAGCAACTGTGCGGCGTCCTCCGGGCTGAAGTCGGCATCCCCTTCGCGGTTGAGGGCGGCGGCCAGCCTGTCCTGATTGGCGATCGGGCCGTTCACCGGCAGCCAGGCGGACATCCCCGCCCGCGGCGGAAGCGCGGTCTCCTCCGCCTTCAGATAGTCCTCGTAGGCCTTGTTGGCGTCCGCGACGCCACGGGAGAGCTCCGGCGACAGCGGCCCCGCGGAGGTCGCCTCGTTCAGCAGGGTCAGCAGCGTCGTCTGGGCCAGCGCGGCGGCCCGCGCCGCCTCGGCGGCCGCCTGGTAGCGCTGGGCGATCCGGAACTGCCGGCGGGCGACCTCGGCCTGAGCCTCGGCCTCGGCCTCGGCGTCGGCACGCCGTCCGGCGGCCCCGTCGTCGCGCTGCTCGACCGCCTTCTCGGCCTCCGCGTAGGCCTTCTGCATGTCCTGGGTGGCCTGCGCGCCCCGCTGCACGTACAGGGTGCCGAGCCGGCCGAGCCGCTCGGCCTCCTGGGTGAGCGTGGCGATCTGCTCCCGCACCGCGGCCCGGCGCTCGGCCAGCTCGCCGAACTCCCTGACGGCCGGCTGCTCCGGTGCTGCGGCGAGAGTCTGCGGCGACGGAAGCGCGTCGACCGCGTCCTGGTAACGCCGGTGCTCCTCCTCCGCCTCCCGCATGCGCTCGGCGAGCACGCCGACGTCGAGCGTGCCCTCGTCCCTGACGTACGGCAGGACGTCGGCGGCGGCCTGATAGGCCCTGCGCGCCCGGTCAGCCAGCCGGCGGGCCTCGTCATGGGCCTCGGCGGCCTGCTGCAGCTCGGTGCCGGCCGTCTGCCACGGCAGGGCTTCGGAGAGCTCCTGCCGGGCGATCGCGTCGCGGGCCCGGCCGAAGGCCGCCAGCGACTCGTCCGTCCAGCGGCCGGACTCCTCCTGCATGTCGGCGGCGGCCAGGTCGAGCGCGGTGACGTGCCGCCCGAGTGTCTGCCGCAGCTCCGCGATCGCCCTGGTCCGGCTCTCCAGCGCGGCGCGCAGGTCGGCCAGCGATGCCGCGGGGTCCGGCGTGGTGGCGGTCAGGTCGACCGTCATCAGGGCGAACCGCTCAAGGGTCTGACCGAGCTGGAGCGCCTGGGCGATCTCGGAGTTGGAGACCCCCAACCGGTTGAGCAGCGACTGGTACACCGCGCGGGCCCGGTAAGCCGAGGCCGCGGCGTCGCCGTATGCCGTCGCCGCCTGACGGAACCGCATCCCGGACGCGTGCGCTGCCTCCGCGGCGGCGGTGTCGCCGGCGGTGCGGGCGGTCCGCTCCTGCTCGAAGGCGCGGTCCGCCGCGTCGGAGTTCTCCCTGGCGGCCGTGTACAGGTCGATCGCGGGCACGGTCAGCGTGGCGGCTCGCGTGGCCACGGCCGACCGCAGGTTCCCGGAGGCGACGTCCAGCAACGGTGCCGAGAACGGCAACGAGTCCTGCAGTGCCTGCCGGTAGCCGGCGTACGCCTGCTGGGCCTTGCTGACGGCGTCGGCGAGGTCCACGCTGCGGAGCGGGCGGGTGGTCATCAGGTCTGCCGCCGCCCGGTGCGCGGCCCGGGCAGTCGCCGCGGCGGCCCGCGCCGCCTGGTAGGCGTCGGCGGTCCCGTGTCGCTGCCGCGCGGCGGCGATCAGGGCGTTGGCCGTGCTGAGGTCGCCGTTCCTGAAGGCTGCCGTGGCCTGCTCGGACAGCTGGATGGACGCCTCGTAATGGCGGATGCCGATCCTGTTCAGGTCGATGTCGGCTTGGTCCAGAGCGGACGCCCGGTCCGTCATCGACTGCATGAGCTCGGACAAGGCCGTGGTGACGGCCGCCTGCTGCCCCTCCAGATGGGACCGCAGCTCTGCGAGCGCGGCCCCGGGCTCCGGCTGTGATGCGCGCGGGGACGTGATGGCGCCCCGGTCCTGCCCGTCATCGGGCAGGGGGTGGCCGTGGTCGCGGAGCTCGGCCACTAGAAGGTCGATCTCCCGCTGGATCTCGGCGCGGCGGGCGTCGCCGGTGGCCTCGGCGAGCTGCCGGCTGAGGAGCCTGTACTCGCTGTGGCGGGTGTCGAGGCAGAAGTCGTGGCCCCCGGTACGCGGGGCGAGCAGGCGGCGCTGGGTGAGGGCGCCGGCCTGGCGGGCCTGCTGGGCCTGGAGGCTGTCGGAGATCTCGTGGACGACCAGCCGGGCGAGCTGGTCGGAGGCGACGTTCCGGTTGGGGCGCAGCGCGTGGGGCTGCTCGGCGGTGCCGGCGAGGACCCTGGTGCGGGCCAGCGGCCGGAACAGGCGCATGCCGTGGCGGCGGACCATGAGCCGGCCGGGCCGCTCGACGCGGAAGTGGATGTCGCCGAGGGTGGTGTGGTGGACGACGAGGTGGCTGTCGTCGGAGCTCCACGTCCATCCGCGCACGCCGGTGATGTCGGAGGGGTCCGCGTTGGTGAGGAACTGGGCGCGGACCTCGCCCGTGGTCATCCTCGGCGTGCCGGCGGGCCGCCGCCTGACCACGAACCGCGACCGCTCCTCCTGCGACCGGCGCACGGGCCTGGCCGTCACCAGGGTGTAGTCGGTACGCCGTCCGGACTCGGCCCGGATCGGCGCGATCGGGCCCGTCGCGGTGAGCCCGCCGGGGGCGGCCTGGGCGGGCGCGCCGTTGGGCGTCGCGGAGTCCGCGGGAGCCGTGGCGGCGGTGACGGCGGCGGTGGCCGCGGCACGGGCGTCCGGCGTGACCTGCCCGTTCTGCACGGCTTGGATGTGCGCGGCGGGAGTGGTGACGGTGTCCGCCTGCGCGGCGGCCTGGCCCTGAACGTGCCCGTTCGGCGTCTGGGCGGCCTGAACCTGCGGCTGCGTCTGGGCGTTCTGCGGCTGGGCGGTCTGGGCCTGCGGCTGCGTCTGCGGCTGGGTCTGCGTCTGCGGCTGGGCGTTCTGGTCCTGGGCGTTCTGCGGCTGCGCCGCCTGTGCCGGGCTCTGCGTGTCCCGCGCCTGGGTGGGCCCCTGCTGCGTGTCCTGCGCCTGGCTCGGCTGCTGCGTGGCCTGCGGCTGAGCCTGCGCGTGCGGCTGCGCGGCCTGAGCCTGGGGCGCCGCCTGACGCTGGTCGTGCGCGTCCGCGGGATCGGGAACCTGCGTCTGGTCGGGGTTCCGCTGGCCGTTGGTCCGCTGGTCGTTGGTCCGCTGGTCCGGGGCGCTCGACTGCTGCGCGGCGGACGGCGTGGCGCGGTCCGGCGCCGCGTGCGATCCCGGCGTCGTGCCGCTCCGGTCGGCCTGCGCCGTGACGGCGGGCTGGTCGGGCGCGGTCTGTCGGCGCGCCCCCGGCTGGTCGCCTGCCGGTGCCCGCTGCTGGTCGCCCGTGGGCGTGCGCTGCTGGTCGCCTGTGGGCGTGCGCTGCTGGCTCGCGTCAGCGCGGGTGCTCGTCGCCGGCGGGGCCGAAACGTCGGAGGTCGCCCGCTGGTGCGGGATGACGGGCTGCGGCGCAGGCTGCTGCGCGGATGTGGAGTCGGGGCCGGTCGGTCCGGGCCCGCCGGTGGACGGCCGGTCGCCGGCCGTGGTCGGGCCGGATCCGTTGGGGCCGCCGCCCGTGGTGGGGCTGGTGGTCGAGGCGATGGTGGTGGTCCTGGCGCCCGCCAGGTGGCTCCCCACGCTCTGGGCGTAGTTCGACAGCGTGGTGATCGGGCGCACCGCCGCCGCGCCCAGATGGTCCACGTTGAACGGGCTGATCGTGTTCGTCCTGGCGGCGCCGGCAGCGAAGCCGCCCACCATCGACTGCAGGGTGAAGTCACCCCACTGGCCGTACACCACTTTGTTGGCGATGACGCTGCCGAGGGGCGAGGCGAACATGTTCGGCAGGCCGGTCATCATCATGCGCCCCGGATAACGCTGGAACGCGGCGAGCACTCCGGTGCGGTCGCCCGCCATCCGGTTCAGCGAGCGGATGCCCGGCATGTCGTCGACGATCTTGCCCATGTGCTTGCCGAGCCAGACACCGCCCACGGTGCCGACGACGGTGCCGACGAGGATGGCCTTGGTCTTCTGCCAGTCCCACTTGTCCTTCAGGCCCTCTTTGATCTGGTCGTACTGGGCCTTCTCGCTGGCCAGCTCTTCCAGGATCTCCTCGGGCAGCTCCGTCATGAGCTGCCAGTGGAGGTAGCGGGTGGCGGCGTTGGCCGCCAGCTCGGTCTTCCGGGCGTTGTTGACGACCGGCCCCATGCGGGTGGCCGCGAGCATGAGCCGCTGCATCAGCAGGTGGGCCCGGGCGTTGCCCATCTTGGCCGCGAGACGGATGACCAGCGCGGCGAACGGGGCGCTGACCGCCACGACGCCGATCGCGGCCGCGATGACCGACACCCAGAAGGCGATGTTGATCGACCGCTTGGTGTAGTCGTCCTCCACCGAGAAGTAGCCGAAGCGCTCGGCGAACTGCGCGGCGAGGTTCGCCTTGGCGACCACGCCGGTCTGGTCGCCGAACTGCTGGGCGATGTGGGTGAACGCCGGCGGCTTGGCTGGAGTGGTGTATCCGGCGTCGATGGTGCTGATGGCCGAGCCCGCCCGTTCCACCGCCCCGCCCATGCTGGCCACGATGGAGTCGAGGATGAGGGCCGCCTGGCCCGTCTCCACCGATTTGGAGTCGGGCCACGGCTCGCCCGCCATGAACAGCGGGATGAACGTGTAGTTCACCCAGCCAGGCAACGCCGAGCTCTCCCATGCGGGACGGACCTCGGTCGTGGGCACCCGCCTGACCGAGGTGCCCTCGCCGGGCACGTAGTTGGGATTTACCGGCCTTTTGCCAGCCATCTGCCGCAGTTCCCGTCAGTCGCGGCCGAGAAGGGTATGGGCAAGCTGCCGCGCCACCGCCTCGTTGGTGCTCAGGGAATGGGTGATCGCCTTGCGGAACTTCTGCGGCGTCTTGCCGATCTCCCGCACGAGCTCCTTGGTGTCGTCCAGCAGCCGTTCCGGGCCGCCGAACACCTGCAGGGCCTGGAAGAAAGCGGTGCCGGCCGGCCCGGTGCCCCAGACTCGCGACGCCAGCAGCCCGCGCAGCGTCGCCTCGTCCGACTGGAAGTTGCTGTCCAGGTCGCCGGCCAGGGTTTCGAGCTGCCCGATGCCGGTCGAGATGGGTTCGGCGATCTCGACGCCCTCCTCGTCCCTCACCGGCGCTCGTCCCCTTCGACCATCTGCCCGGCCAGCTGCTTCATCACGGTCTCGATGTCACCGTCGAGGTGAGCGCGCATCTGGTCGGCCGGAACCACGGACTCGAAGATCTCCACCACTTTGTCCTGGGCCTTCGCCGCGGCCCGGTGGATGGTGTCCGTGATCGTGTCGGCCAGCCCTCGGGCGTCGGGGTCGCGGAACACACGAGGGTCGAGGTCGAGCCTGATCAGTTCGCCGCCGGCCCCCACGGTGGCGGAGACGAGGCCGTTGGCGGACTTCTCCGTGACCTCGACCGCGCGGGTCCGTTCGTGCAGATCCAGTGCTTCGCTCTGCAGTGCCATGAATCGGGCCTGGAGCTCGTCGGCGTAAGCCTGCAGGCCAGCTGCGTCAACGTCCATCGACACATCCCCCAAGAGCGTCTTTCGGTGAACGTACCAAGAACACCAGTCCACACAAAAGGGGCAGATTTAACATTGGTGTTACTTGTTATCAATCTCCACAGCAAGCTCCTGCAGCTCCGAGACCTCGGCCCGGCGCACCCACAGCCGGTGGACCCCGCGGTCGATCCGGTCCAGGTCAAGCTCCCTCGCCACGGTGACATGCGCACCGACGTACTCGACGAGCAACTCGTCCTCCCGCTCCGCGCACACCAGGAAGGGCGCTCCCCGCCACATGCAGACGGTGATGACGTGGCGCACCCACGCGCACTCCGCCGCCGGGACGGCGTGGACGTACAGGTCGTCCTCCAGCCGCTCGAACCCGTCGGCGGGCGACGTGCTCCTCAGCCGCATCCACAGGCCGCCCTCGCCGAGCTGCGGCGCCGCCTCGAACACGGCTCCCGCCCAGCACGCCAGGTAGGTCACGCGGGATCCTCTTCGTGCACGAGCCACTTGCCGCGATCGGCGTCGAACTGGGCGCGCAGCCGCTCCTCGCCGTCCGCGCCCAGCTCCACGATCTCCGCCCCGTACGGGAGCAGGATGCCGTCGATCTTGTACTCCCGGATCATCTCGTGCGCGTTGGGCACGAGCCCCATCCCACCGAACGGCGGCTCCTCGACGACCCAACCGGCGACGGCCTTCATGCTCTCCTCGTCCGTCCCGCCGTACGGGGTGCGATACAGCGAAAGCCCCACGGCCGGCCAGCGCAGGATGTTCACCGTGCCGTCGCGCGTCAGCGCCTCATCCCTGAACAGCGCCTCTGTCAGCGCCGCGGGAGTCGTGAGGTGCGCCACGTCCGCCGCGATGTGGCAGTAACCGGACACCCTCGGCTTTCCCGTGGTGAGCAGTTCGAGGACGTCGAACGGCCGGAGCAGCTTCTGCATGACCGGCACCCGGGACGCCCGCCCCAGGGCCACGTCCTCCAGCAGAGACGGCACGGCGAGTCGCGCCATGGTGCCGGGCTCCAGGTAGAAGCAGACCGGCCGGCCCGGATTGACGGCCAGCCCCCAGGACGGGTCCGGCCAGCCGGCCACCAGCTCCAGCAGGGTCACGACGAAGAAACGTCCGGCCGACTCACCCATCGCCTCCGGTGAGGTGAAGGCGACCACCCACGTGCGCTCGGCGTCACTGAACGTGGGCCAGGGCACCGGCGTCTCGCCCGCCGCCGCCTCATCGCTGACCGGACAGGCGAAGGCGGTCGTGCGCAGCAGGGACAAGCAGGTGGCCAGGTCGCCGCGGGCGTGTGCCCGGCCGAGTTCCTCCTCGAACGAGCTCGCGACGTGCATGGCGTCACCCTAGTAGGTTGATCCATGTGACTTTGCCAGTGGCGCGCACCCGGGACGAGGCCCTGCTCCACCTCGACCTCACCCCGTGCGCATGCGGATCGGTGGAGACCCCCTGGGAGAGCGGCGTGGTCGGGGTCGCGGAGGAGCTCGCCGTCGCCTACGCGGGCATCTGCGCCGACTGCGGCGCCGAGCGGGAGTACGTGTTCGGGCTGCCGGAGCAGGAGACGGCGCCCCACGGCTGGCCCACGTTCGGCGGGGCGGAGCCGTCCCAGCTCATCGACGCCGGTGAGTGGCTGTGGGTCGCCGATCAGGTGGGGAGCAGCGTGCCGCCCGACCCGGAGGAGGGCGCTCGGGCGCTGGCGATGGCGCGCGCCGCGGTCGAGGAGGTGCTCAAGTTCGTTTCCGAAGGCCGGGACAGGGTCCCCGAGCAGGCGTTCTGGACCGACCGTGGGCTCCGGGTGCACGCCGCCGAGCCCGGCAGGTTCCGGGTCGAGCGGCTGCTCGTGGTGAGGGACACCTACCGCGATGCGTAGGGCCAGGACGCTGACGGAGGCCGCGCTCTTCGTCAACCTCTCCGCCGGCGACGTGGAGCCGGAGCTGACGGAGGGCGCCGAGGCGTGGACGATGACCGCGGGCGAGATCGAGGTCGAGATCCCGTACGCCGGCGAGGCGGAGGCCCGCCGGACCGGTGAGCGATTCGGGTTCGGCCTGTCCGAGCTGATCGACGCCGGGCAGTGGTACCTCATCGCCCTCGAGTACGCGCGCCGGGCCGTGCACGACGACCTCGGGGTCGCCGCCGGCGAGGATGACCTGGCCGACGACGCCAGGCTCAACTGGGAGTACGCCAGGGACGCCACCATGGAGGTGGTCAAGTTCCTGCCGCCGGGAGCCGGTGAGGTCCCGGCGGGGGCGTTCTGGACCAGCGAGGGCAGGCAGGCGTGGCAGGAGGACCCGGCGCGGTTCACGGGGGAGCGGCTGGCGGACGACGTCGCCTTCTACCAGGAGAACCTGGACGAACTCAGCGCATGACCTTGAGCGGGGCCAGGGCCGCCTGTGGATCGAGCATGGGGCCGTCCGGGATCAGGTGCACCAGGTTCGCCGGCAGCGGGGCGATCACCGACGAGTCGTACCCCAGCTTCTCGATCAGGTCGGCCGACTTGAGCTCGAACTTCCGCCCCTGATCGGTGACCAGGTAATACGTGCCGATCGCCGCCATCTGCCCCTCCCCGGGCAGCAACCCCGCCAGCACCGCACTGCCGGGCGGCAGCAGTACCTGGTCGAAGCTGTCCTGCCCGCCACTCGTCCTGGGCGTCTGGATGGCGATCGTCGCGCCCACCGTCAGCCTGGCCCGCGTCGATCCCTTCGCCGTGTCGGCGTAGACGGCGCACACCGGTGCCCCGACGGGCATCGGCACCACCTTCGGCAGGTTCTCCGGCAGGTTGCCACCCATCATCTGTGCCTTCGACGGCGACGCGTTCACCGTCGCCGCGTCCGTCTGGATGGGGTCGGCCCGGCGCCTGCCGTACGCCTTCTTGGTCTCCGGGTCGCTCAGCAGCAGCGTCGCCTGTGTGCTGGTGATCTGCGCGTACCCGTCCGCGACGAGCACGTACCACCTGGGCTGGCCGCCCGCGACCGCGGAGGTGGTGAACACCTGGCCGATCCTGCCGCCGCTCACCGCCCGGCCCCTGTTCTCGATCGTGGGTGCGCGGAAGTCCACGGGAGCCTGCGGTATCGCGTTGAGCCAGGGCGCCGGCACCTTGCGCGGCGTGCCCGCGCCCAACGCCCGCAGCCCCTCGGCGGAGATCCGCATGCGCCGGTCCGCCCAGATGATCCAGGCGCGCATCTGCTCGTCGAGGACGGCCATGGCGTCGCTGCCGAGCGGTCGCCCGCCGACGTCCGCGCCGCCCACGAGTGTGACGTACGGCTTGGATCCGCCGGCGGCGTCCTTGCCCTCGGTCACGCAGGCCGCCCACGGCCCGTGGACCATCTTGTCCTTGACCGGCAGGGAGTTGGGCGCTCCCGGGATGCCCACGAGGGGGGCCCGCTGGAAGTCGGCCAGCGAGGCGGCCGACACGTTGCGCACCTTCACGTCGGCGACGTCGAGCAGAAGCCTGCCCGAGACGTAGTTGGCGACCGGCAGGAGCTTGCGCTCCTTCTGGCTGTAGACATAAGCGGCCCCGGTCTCGTCCTCCACGAGCAACTGCCCCGGGTCCGTCAGCTTGGTCGCACCGCCGCTCTTGAGCATCCCCCAGATGCCGAAACCGGCCAGCAGCAGCACCGCGATGAGCACACCCGCGAACGTGGCCACGTTCTGCCTGCGCATCGGGGATTCGGGCACGTCCGGTTGAGCCTGTAGCAGCGCCATGCCGAGACGTTGGGTCATCAGCCGATGCGCCTGATACAGATCCTTCCTGGTCTGCATGCCACCCCCGTTGCTCCGGCGTCCCGCCGCGTTTCGCCCGCGATCAGGACAGCATAGAAGCAGCCCCAGATGTGTCCACTTCTCCCCTGAACCTCACCTTTTCCGGTAAGTTGCAGGCTTAGTGGATCTTATGGGAGGTGCACGATGGCTTACCCACCGGGCGAGGGGCCCCAGAGGCCGTGGCCGGGCTTGGAGCCCAAGCCAGACGAGGTCAAATTTGAGGCCAAGGTGCTCGAGGGCATCGCGAAAGACCTGGAAGCCGACCTGAAGCGACTGCTCGGCACGGGCGCCGGGACGCCGACGGATTTCGCGAAGCACGCCCTCCCGATGACCTTGATGGTTGATTCCGACTACGCGCCCGGCGCGGCGTTCATCGAGACGCTCCAGAACGGCCAGCAGTATTTCGGTCTCGTTTACCAAGAGATCATCGAGAAGTACGCGACGGCCATCGAGCTGATCTACGCCGGCGCGGGCGTGCAGAAGGATGTCGAGACCAGCAACACCGGGCTTACGGCGAGCATCTGATGGAGTACGACGAGAAGAGCTTCCCGATCCGGGCCAAGGCGGACTTCTACGTGCACGGCACCCAGGCCGCCGACAAGGTGGAGCGGATCTCCAAAGCCATGCGCGACGCCGCCCCCGACATCGAGAAGGCGGGCAACACCTACGTCAACGCGGGCTCGATGCTCGCCACATCCCTGCAGGGGATCGAGGACGCGGCCGTACGGATGTCGCAGGTCTGGGGTGACAAGGCATCGGTCGAAGCGCAGCTGGCCCTGAAGGCCCTTCACGAGACGATCGAGAAGGTGTCGGGCCGCTTCAACCACATGGGTCGTCCACTGGAGACGCTGGGGAGCACCGTCCTCCCGAAGTACGGGAACACCGGCGGTGCGGACGGATGGGGTGTCTTCGGGAGCTGGGACGACAGCATTCCCCTTCTCGTGGGGGGCGACAAGGGCACGGGCGGGGGGACATCCTGGTTCGACTCCCCCAATGACGTCGCGACTGAGCATCTCCAGAGGCTCAACCACGACCTCGAGACGTGGTACAACCTGCTCCCCCCGGATGTCAGCAGGACACTGCCGAAGATCGACGCCAGCACGGCCGGCGACCTCGGCCTCCTGAAGCCGGATCTCCCCAAGGGGCTCGGCGGCCCGAACGGCGGCACCCACCCTGCCGGCTTCGACCCGACCGCCGGAGGGGGCAGCCCTAACGGCGCCGGGGTCGGCCCCGTCCCTGGCGGGCTCTCTCCGTCCGACGTCGGAGGGCCCACTGCCGGCAGCCCCACGGTGCCCGGCTCCGGCCAGGACGGCGGCCCGGGCGGCGTCGGCGCCGGCGGTCCCGGCGGGGCGGGCGTCCAGGACCCGGGCGCGGTCACCCCGTCCCCGTCCACCCCACCTCAGACCACGCCCAACAGTCCCGTCGGGAGCACCCCTGACGCGAACCAACCGAACCTGCCGCAGCAGCCGCAGGTGCCCGACCCCAACGCCGATGCCGGCAAGGACCCGGGCTCGACCACCCCGGGCTCGCGCGACACCTCGCTCGCGGACTTCCAGCAGCCCAAGTTCGACACGCCCACCAACCCGAACGCCACCCCGTACACCACGGCCCACCCCCAGTCCCCGGCGGAGATCCGCACCCTCGCAACCCCGACCGTGGTGCCAGGAGCATCGACGGGAGCGGGCGACGGCCGCTACGCCGGCCTTGTCTCACCCGGCGTCAGGGCCGGCGACGCCGCCGGATCGGGCATGCCGATGTACCCGCCTATGCATGGGAACGGACACCATCCCGAGGAGAGCAACGACGGGACGGGGACCTGGCTGCACGAGGTCGACGACGTATGGGGAGGTCCTGCCGACGACACCACCGGCCACACCATCAGCCACGAACAGGCATGACTGTCCGCCGTCCAGCGGCGGTTTGCTCCAGCGACGACCGCGGGAGAGGTGTGCCGGGGGTGGTACGTCCGCGGGGGTGGTCTGCCGGGGCGTTACGTCCGTAGCGGTGGTGTGCCGGGGCGCTACGTCGCTGGGTATGACCGCGGCGTGGTGTGCGGGGGCGGTACGTCCGCGGGGTGGTGTGCCGAGGGCGGTACGACCGCGGGGTGGTGCGCTCCGGGTGGTAGGTGCGCGGGGTGGTGCGCCCTGGGGTGGTACGTCCGTGGGGTGGTGTGCCGAGGGCGGTACGACCGCGGGGGTGGTGTACTCCGGGGTGGTAGGTCCGCGGGGTGGTGTACTCCGGGGTGGTAGGTCCGCGGGGTGGTGTGCCGAGGGCGGTACGACCGCGGGGTGGTGTGCCCCGGGGTGGTAGGTGTGCCGGGGGTGGCCCTGTGACCACGCGGCCGTCAACGGGCGCTCCTACGCGGGTGCCTTGCCTTACACCTCCCCGTCCGGGAGGGCTGCCTGGATGGGGGTCATGGTCCCCATCGTGACGAGAAGCCCTCGCCCTGGCGGCCCTCCTACGGCACCACGCGGCAGGCGTACCGACAGCAGGTCCCCATCCGCCGGACTCTGCACCGACAACAACACCCCGGTCCGCGACTTGCGTGTCTCCGCCACGAACCCCCGGTAAGCCTGTGTCAGATCACCGGTGGACCCCGCGATGATCAGCCCGTGATCCCCGTCACGCCCGGACCGCAACACCTCCTCCAGCGCCATGCCCAGCGGCCCGTCCGGGCTGATCAGCTCCGCGTCGTCCACGAGGACCACGTACTCCTCGTGCTCGGCCAGCAGCTCCTGGAGATCGGTGGCGTTGCCGTCCAGCACCGCCACGGCGCCGCGCAGGTCGCGCAACGGGCTGCGTCTGGGCGCGATCGCGACCACCGGTGTGCCGTACGCGATGAGCGAGTGAGCGGCGGTTACCAGCACCGAGGAACGGCCCGAGCGGGAGGGGCCGGCGATCACCGCGCCCGGGCCCTGCGCGTACAGGTCGATGCCGAGCGGCGCCAGCGCGTCGCCGCCCGCACCGACGAGGGCCCACAGCGGAGACGGGGGGCTGAAGCCGGGATCGAGGGCTTCGGCCTCGCCGGCGGTGATGCGCATGGGGAGCGCGTCGACCCGTAGCGGCGGCTCTCCCTCCCACAGCCACGCACCTCGGGCGAACGCGGCCTGCCCGGCGTTCCTCAGGCGGCGTCTGCCTCCGCCGTCCGACGGCTCGACCGTCCCGGACAACCCGTCAACGCTCCCAGGCTGACCGTGTCCCGCCCCCGGTTGGCCAGGTCCCCCCGGTTGGCCAGGTCCCGCCGCTTGGCCAGGTCCCGCCGGCCGATCAGGGAAACCTGGCTGACCGGGGAGACCTGGCCGAACGGGAGCAGGTCCCGCCAGCCGCAGGTCGTGGGGTGTCATCGCTTCCGGCGATTCTTGAACACCGGCCGACACCGCTCGCGCGAGATCCTGCAGGGCTCCCACCTGAGCCGGGCCCGAGGCGTCGGCCGTCAGGAGAGCGATCTGGCTTTCGACGATGCCGTGCTCGCCGATCGACAGGGTCCGTCCGGGCGGCATGGACGACGGCAACCCCTTGAGCGGCAGCCCGGCCAGCCCGTAGTCGGCCGGATCGGCGAGCCGCAGGATCAGGCGGTCGTCGAACACCGTGGACACCTGCCCCATGAGGCACGACCGGTCACCCGTCACGACCGCTCGCAGGCCGACCGCCGACCCTTCCCGCAGCAGCTGCAGGACCGCGTCGATCAGCCGCCCGTAGTCATAGCTCTCGAACGCGGCGACGAACCCCTCCCAGCGATCCAGCATGAACACCAGCCACGGAAGACGATGACCCGCCAGCCGGAACTCCGCCAGGGAGGCATGTCCGGCCTCCGCGAGCAACTGCTGGCGGCGGCCCACCTCGGCGCGGAGGCGGCCGAGAAGACGTTCGACGCGGTCGAGCTGGTCGCGTGTCACCACCGCACCGCAATGCGGCATCGCCATCAAGGGCAGCAGCGCGCCGGAGCCGCAGTCGATCGCGTGCACGTGGACGTCGGACGGAGACGCCTGGGCGGCAATGGCACCCGCGATCGTCCGGAGCGCGGTGGAGCGGCCGGTGCGCGGCGAGCCCGCGATGAGCAGATGGCCGCCCTGACGCAGGTCGAGCGCGAGGGCCCGGCGGTCCTGCGCCCACGGCCGGTCCACCACACCGAACGGGATCGGCTCCACCTCCGTCACCCCGGACCGATACGAACCGGCTTCCGCATCCGCACGGCCGGTCAGAGGTCTCCGTCCTGCGTGCGTCTGCGGGGGGCCGGTCAGGGGTCTCTGTCCTGTGTGCGTCTCCGGAGAGCCGGGCAGAGGACTCAGACCGGTGTACGGCGCCGCACGGCCGGTCATGGGGTGGACCTGGTCGAGGACCAGGTGTGTCGGCAGGGGCTCCAGCCACGGGCTGGGCTGCCGACGGACCCCGGTCAGCCGGGTGGCCTCCACAACGGCGTCGGCCAGGATGGACAGGTCGGTGACGGTCGACTCCTCCGGAGGCTCCGGAGGCGCGGGCAACGGTTTGCCCAGCGACCGCCAGTCCACGTTGACGACCCGTATGCTCCCTCGGCCATCGTCGGCAGCCCCGAACCCGCCGCCACCGCCATCGACCACTGACCCGCCGCCCGTGCCATCGACCAGGGACCCACCGCCCGGGCCATCGACCACAGACCTACCGCCCGTGCCATCGGGCCCGAAGCCGTCGCCGCCACTCGCCGGTCCTCCCCGGTCGGCGGGGCCGAGAATGTTCAAGATCTCATGGAGTCCGTCCCGCCCGAGACCTTCACCGGGGAGGCGGCCGGCCACTCCAGCCGAGGCGGGGTCGCCTGATGACACCAGCTCTCCCGGGAAGCCGTCGTCGGGCGCAAGCGGGTCGCGAGGCGAAAGCAGGGGCATGTCGTCCCCGGAACGGCCGTCGTGCGGGAAGGCGGAACCGCCGTCGTAGGGGAAAACAGGGGCGCCGAGGTAGTCGGGGTCCTGAGGGGGAGATGTCCGCCCAGGCGCGGATGTCAGTGGCGGGGAACCGGGGATGCCGCTGCCGCTCCGGTCTGGTGGCGAGCTGTCGGTTCTGGGCGGGCGGCCTCCCGAAGCGGGTGCCTTTCCACGGCGCACGGACAAGCCGTCGGTACGGGGCAGCGAGGCCAGGCCCGGGAACCGGTCACCCGGCGAGGGGCCGCCCGACCCGCTTGCACCGCGATACGCATCGCCGGGTCCCGTCAGGCCGTGAGATGCGCCGCCGTGTCCTGTCAGGCCGTGAGATGCGCCGCCGGGTGCTGTTGGGTTGTGAGAAGCGCTGCCTGAGGCGGGCGTGCTGGTCGGAGCACCGCCTGCGCCGGGTGTGCCGGTCGGAGTGCTGTCTGCTCGGCTTGTGCCGGGGGCCGCGCCGCCTGTGTGGCTGGGGCCGGGCAGAGCCGTGTGAGCGTGCGGATCTGCCGGAGCACCGGCGGCCGACGAGCCCTTCGGCATGCCGCCTCCGAAGTCGTCCGGCAGGGGGCGTGGTCCGCTGCCGTAGCCGTCAGTGGTCGGCACGGCGTCTGCGCCGGTGGGGCGACCGTCTGGGCTCTGTGAGGTGTGGGGGGCATGGCGGCGGTCGTCTGGAGTGCTGGTGGTGTGGCGGGGATGGTGGCGGTCGTCTGGGGTGCGGGTGGTGTAGGGGGCGTGGTGGCGGCCGTCGGTGTGCGGTCTGGCCGGTGGGGGGTTGGTGGGGGTGGCGCTCGTCGGTGAGCCGGTGGCGTCGTAGGGGTGGCCGTCGGGTCGCGGGTGGGGGGAGCGGGTGGTCGGTTGTCCACCGGCGTCCGGGCTGGCGTGAGAGGGCTGCGAGCTCGTGGTGCCTGCCGAGTGGGGGGCGGAGGCGGGGCCTCGCCGGGTGTGGGGGGCGTGGGGCTCGGCCCGCGTCCCGTTCTCCGGCTGGACACCGGGGATTGGGTGATCGTCATCCGGTGTCGGGGCCGGGAGAAGGCCGGGTGACGGGGCCGAGAGGAGGTGGCGGGGCCGGCGAGTGCGGGGCAGGGGACTCCGGCCGCCCACTCTGGCCGTCTGCACGGCCGTCGCCGCGCTCGCGCCCGACTTGACGTAGCAGCGCCCGGGAGTCGTCTTCGAGATGTGTGCCGCGTCCGGCATGTCGATGACGTCCGACGACTCCATCGGCTCCGTGACCCGGAGTGCGATGCGAAGGGAGGTGTTGGCCTGGATGTCGGCCGTCACCACGCCGGCGGGGCGCTGGGTGGCGAGGATCAGATGGATGCCCAGCGAGCGGCCCCTGCGCGCGATGTCGACCAGGCCGGTGACGAAGTCGGGCAGCTCCGCCACCAGCGCCGCGAACTCGTCGATGATCAGTACCAGCCGCGGCAGCGGATCGCCGGTGTAGTCCTCGATGTCCTTGGCCCCGGCGGCCAGGAGCAGGCGCTCGCGCCGCCTGAGCTCCGCCGCCAGCGAGTCGAGCGCCCGCTGCGTCAGGTGGCCGTCGAGGTCGCTGACCATGCCGACGGTGTGCGGCAGCCGTACGCACTCCTTGAACGCGGCCCCGCCCTTGTAGTCGATGAGCACGAACGTCAGCTGGTCGGGGCGGTTGACCACGGCGAGCGAGCAGATCAGGGTCTGCAGCAGCTCCGACTTGCCCGCACCTGTGGTGCCGGCGATGAGCCCGTGGGGACCGTCGAGGGCGAGGTCGACCGCGAACGGCCCGTCCGGCCCGATGCCGATCATCGCCTTGGTGGAGCCGCGCCCGCGCCATCGGGCGGCCACCGTCTGGCCGGTGGGCTTGGCGAGGCCGAGCAGATCGAGCAGGCGCGCCGCGCTGGGCAGGTTGCCCGACGGGTCGTCCCTGCTCACGTCGCGGATGGGGGACAGGGCTCGGGCGAGCCGGTCGCACCAGGTCGGCGACACGAGGTCGGCCAGAACCGGCCCGATGACGTCGAGGCCGCCACCTCGCAGCCGCACGTACCCGTCGGTGCCGCACGCGGCCGCCGTCGCGCACTCCTCGGGGAGCAGCCGCTGGTCCTCGTCGATGGCCAGGGTGTAGACGCCGGCCCGCGGGCCCTGGCGCAGGACCTGCGGCATGCCGGGCAGGCCGCGCAGGGCCTGGGCGCCGTCGAGCAGGACCAGGACGTCGTACGGACGCTCGTCGTAGGTGGAGAAGACCGGCTTCTCCGAGCCGCCGGCGTCGCCCCAGCCGGTGGGGACCTTGCCCAGCTCGGGGGCCGTGGCGTTCTGCCGCTCGTCGATGAGGGTGGCCAGCTCGGTGACGCGCCGGGCGGCGGACTCCGGGTCGGTGCCGACCAGGGCCACGCAGTCCTCGCCGCCGCGGGGCGCGCAGTGGGGGAGCCAGCGCACCCACCCCCAGCGGCGCTCGCCGTCGGCCCGGGCGGACAGCACCACGATCGCCAGGTCACGCGGACTGTGCAGGGTCGCGGCCTGGCCGACCAGCCATCCGGCCAGGCCCGTCGCCGCGTCGCGGGGTCCGGTGATGCCGGCGACGCCGAGCCGGCGCATGGCCAGCGCCACGGGCACGGCGCGGCAGATCGGCGGGTCGATCGGGCCGCCCTGCTCCTCGGTGAGGTCGAGGTCGGCGGGCAGGTCGGCCAGGCCGATCCGCAGACGGAGCGCGTCGGGGTCGTGGACGCGCCGCTCCCACAGCCGCCGGCGCGGGCCCGTCGCCGTGAGCAGAACCTCGGCCGGGTCGGGCGCGTCGGACCTGCGCGTCACCTCGTCGCGGGCCCGGGCCCGCTCCACGACCTCTTCGTACTCCCTTAGCCGCTGCTGGAACTCCTTGAGCGCCTTGCGATGCTGTTTGCGGCCGTGCCGCCGGTCGCTCCACCACTGGCCGATCATGATGACGGGGGTCATCAGGGCCATGAGCAGGAAGTACCACTGGTGCAGGACGTACGCCAGCGTGCAGCCGAGGACGGCAGGCAGGAACGCGGCGAGCAGTTGCAGCCGCATGCCCTCCGCCCGGCTCGGCTCCGCGGGCCGCTCGAACGCGCGCTCGCCGTCGGTGCGGCGCAGCCGTGGCGGCCGGTTGTAGGCGACGCCGCCCTCGGGCCGGGGATCCAGATGCGCGTCCTGAGGCTCGATCGCCGTCAGCGCGAACACCGAGGACCCGCACGTCAGCACCGCGTGCTCAGGCCAGTCGGCCGGGCCGGCCAGGGGGTGGCCGTCGAGCTCGGGCGGCTGCCACGACCCGGGATCAGCCGCCGCGGCCTCCCGCTCCGCCACCCGCGCGGTCATCTCGGCGACCTCGTCGGCCCATCGGCCCTTGAGCTTGGGCCGGGGCGCCTGGCCGGGGGCGGTGCGACGGATCGGCTCGGCCGTGATCGCGCCGGGCGTGACGCGCAGGACGACGGCCTCGGGCGCGAGCGCCGGGTCTGCCACGGCGAGCGCGCACATGGGATCGGAGCCGATGACGTGGACGCCCAGGCCCAGCCGGTGCACGGCACCGGCGGCCGGTCCGCCCACCACGCGGACCTCGGCCACCCCGCCGGGCTCCTCGATGATCGTCAGCCGCGCCAGGCGCGGATCGAGCGTCACCTTGTCGCCGTCGCGCAGCACGGCCCTGGCGGGAGCCCGGGGGTCCAGGGCACGCCCGTTGCGCCACATCGTGCCGCCGGGCTCGGCCGGATGCCCCTGCCCCCATGACGGGCGGGACGCTTCCTGAGGCTCCGCGCCCGGGAGGCCGTACGGGGCCCGCGAGCGGGGCAGACGGACGACCTGGGCGAGCGGCTGCCGCCCGTCGAGCGCCTCGCTCACCGCGCCGACAGTGGCCCCGTCGTCGCCTTCCAGAACGATGTCACGGTCGCCCCGTTCGCCGAGCACGGTGAGCATGATCCGCATGTGCCGTCTCCTCGGTCGGATCTCGGCGCCAAGGTAGCGCCCGCAGCGAGATTAGGCTTCCGGGTTGACGCCAATGGCATGGAAGCGGCCGGCTGTGGACAACGCGCGGTTCGGAAAATTGCCTGTGGACGACACGCCGGATTTTCGGTTCTGAAGGATTCGGGGTATGTCCTATTGGGGATTTTCGGGCGGTTATCGGGCTTGCCGGATGATGCGTCTTTTTCGCCGGGGCCATGCCCGCGTGCGCCGCTCGATCATGCCACGAGCGGTGGCCGAGAGGCGATCCGCCCAGCGACCGACCACACCGGTGACAGGCCGCCCACCGCCCGGACTGCTGAAAAGTGGCATAAAGGCTCGTGCATAACGGGACCCGTGTGACAGTCGTGACACATAGCTCCAAAAAGGCAATGCCGTCAACTCGGTAGAAACAATGAGTATCGAATACGTCGAGTTGACAGCTTCCCACCTGCGAAACGAGCATGGTTCCTCGCATTCCCGCCCCACCCCGAGGCCGGGCTGCACATAATGGCGTGAATTCCACAATTCCACTTAATGGGAGCCCCCCACCCATGAGGACCAGCGAAAAGCCCGCCGTCAACACGGCGGGGTTGTCCGGCCCGGCCTCGCGCAAGCTGCCCGTCCCTCCACGCGAGCGGAAGCCTGCGCTGGCCGCCCTCGCGGTGCTCCTGATCCTGGGCGGGGCGCTCGCGACGACGCTGCTCGTCATGCGTAGCGGCGACCGGATCTCCGCCATCCGCGTCACCCAGCAGATCGGCGCGGGCCAGCAGTTCACGGCGGAGGCGCTCGAAGAGGTGCAGATCGCCGACAGCGGCCTCGACTACGTGAGCTGGTCACAGCGGCAGCAGGTCCTCGACAGCTTCGCCGCGGTGACGATCCTGCCCGGCACGCTGCTCACCAACGGCATGGGCGTCAGGGCCAGCTCGGAGCTGGTCCCGGGCAAGGCCAAGGTGGGTCTCGCGCTCAAGTCCGGCCAGGCGCCGGCCGGGCTGCAGAAGGGCGACCGGGTGCAGGTCGTCCACGTCCCGGCCCGGACCAGCCAGACGGAGAGCCAGGTGCTCGCCGAGAAGGCGCTCGTCTTCAGCGTCGGCGCCCCCGGCAGGACCGGCGGGACCGGTTTGATCACCGTCATCGTCGACGCCACGGCCTCGCCGGAGATCCTCCGTTACGCCTCCAGCGGCGAGATCGCGGTGGCCGAGCTGCCGGGAGCGCGCTGACGTGGCGCTCATCGTGCTGGCCGCCGACAAGGGCGCGCCCGGAGTCACCACCGCCTCGACGGCCCTGGCCGCCGTCTGGCCCAGGCCCGTACTGCTGGCCGAGTGCGACCCGGCGGGCGGCGACATCGCCTACCGGCTCCCCGCGTCCGACGGCGGCGTGCTCAACCCCGGCAAGGGCCTGCTCACCCTCGCCGCCGGCGCGCGGCGCGGCCTGGAGCCCGCGCAGATCCACCAGCACACCCAGAAGATCGTCGGCGGCCTGGACGTCCTGGCCGGGCTCACCCACGGCGAGCAGGCCGCCGGCCTCACCTGGCTCTGGGGACCGCTGGGCCGGGCGCTGGCCGCCATACCCGAGGCCGACGTGATCGCCGACTGCGGCCGCCTGGGGGCCCATCCCCAGCTCGGGGACCTGCTCGCCGAGGCGGAGACCGTGCTGCTGCTCACCAGGGCCACCCTCGACCACGTCGCCCACCTGCGCGAACGCCTGACCGTCACCAAGGCCCACGGCGTGGTCGTGATCGCCGACCCGCGCAACTACCGATCCTCGATCGAGGACGTGCGCCGCATCGTCGGCCCGAGCGTGGCGTTCGTGCACGGCCTCGCCCACGACCCCAAGGGCGCCGAGCTGCTGCGCGGCCAGTGGGGCGGCCGCCTCGACCGCTCCCTGCTCATCCGTACGGCACGCGACCTCGCGGGACGGCTGGTGAGCCGGCCGTGATCGACCACACCCTCGTCAAGCGGTTCCGGCAGGACGTCGGCGACCGGCTGGCCCACCAACGCCGGCTCGACCAGGCCAACGGCCTGACCCCGATGACCGGCGAGGACGAGCGCCAGTTCGCCCGCGCACTCATCTCCCAGGTGCTGGAGGAGCACGCCCGCAGCGAGATCGGCCTCGGCCGCACCCCGCCCACCGTCGAGGAGGAGGAGGCCCTGGCGGCGGGCATCCACGCCGCGCTGTTCGGCGTCGGCCGCCTCCAGCCGCTGCTCGACGACCCCGACGTCGAGAACATCGACATCAACGGCTGCGACCGCGTCTTCGTCAGCTACGCCGACGGCCAGGAGCTCATGCAGGAGCCGGTCGCCGAGTCCGACGACGAGCTCATCGAGCTGATCCAGATCCTGGCCGCCTACTCCGGCCTGTCGAGCAGGCCGTTCGACACCGCGAACCCCCAGCTCGACCTGCGCCTGCCCGACGGCTCCCGGTTGAGCGCGGTCATGGACGTCACACTCAGGCCGGCCGTGTCGATCCGCCGCGCCCGCCTGGGCAAGGTGTTCCTCAGCGACCTGGTGGGCAACGGCACCATCAGCCCGGAGATCGGCAGGTTCCTCACGGCCGCCGTCACCGCCCGCAAGAACATCATGATCGCCGGCTCCACCAACGCCGGCAAGACGACCCTGCTGCGCGCCCTGGCCAACGAGATCCCGCCCACGGAGCGCCTCATCACCGTCGAACGCGCCCTGGAGCTCGGCCTCGACCAGTTCCCCGAGCTGCACCCCAACGTGGTGGCCTTCGAGCAGCGGCTGCCCAACTCCGAGGGCCAGGGCGAGATCACCATGGCCGAGCTCGTCCGCCGCTCTCTGCGCATGAACCCCAGCCGCGTGATCGTCGGCGAGGTCCTCGGCGACGAGATCGTCACCATGCTCAACGCGATGACCCAGGGCAACGACGGCTCCCTGTCCACCATCCACGCCAACTCCAGCATGGAGGTGTTCAACCGCATCGCCACCTACGCCCTCCAGGCCGGGGAGCGCCTGCCCATCGACGCCACCCACATGCTCATCGCCGGAGCCATCGACTTCGTGGTGTTCGTGGAGAAACGCAACGACTACCAGCGGGGCGGCACCCTGCGCCGCTACGTCTCCAGCATCCGCGAGGTCAACGGCTGCGACGGGCGCGTGCTGTCCAGCGAGGTGTTCGTGCCCGGTCCGGACGGCGCCGCCCTGCCGCACGCCCCCGTCTCCTGCCTGCAGGAGCTCATCGCCCACGGCTACACCCCGGGGGTGTGGTGATGACCGGCCTCGACCCGCTCGCCCTGCTTCCGGGCGCCGCCGCCGGCGGCGGCCTCTACCTGCTCTTCCTCTCCCTGTACGGCATGCGCCCCCGCCCGGCCCGGCCGAAGCGCGAGCTCGTCAGGATGCTGACCACCCGCACCGCGATCGCCGCCGTGGCCGCGGCCGTCGTGCTCGCGGTGACCCGCTGGCCGGTGTTCGCCGCGGGCGCGGTGCTGCTGGTGTTCTCCTGGCGCGGCCTGTCCGGCGGCGCCGCCGAGGAGCGCGCCGCGATGCATCGCCTCGAAGGGCTGGCCGCCTGGACCGAGTCGCTGCGCGACACCATCGCCGGCGCGGCCGGTCTCGAACAGGCCATCCCGGCCTCCATCAGGGCCGCGGCGCCCACGCTCAGACCGCACCTGCGTGCCCTCATCGACCGCCTGCACACCAGGATGGCCTTGCCGGAGGCGCTCGCCCTCTTCGCCGACGAGCTCGACGACCCCTCCGCCGACCTGGTCGTGGCGGCGCTCATCCTCAACTCCCGGCTGCGCGGCCCCGGCCTGCGCGACGTGCTGGGCGCCCTGGCCGTGTCGGCCCGCGAGGAGCTCGACATGCGCCGACGCGTGGAGGCCGAACGCCGATCCACCCGCCGCAGCGTGCAGATCGTGGTGATCACGGCGCTGGTGTTCGCGGGGCTGCTGGTCGTCTTCAACCCGTCGTACGTCAGCGAGTACGGCAGCCTGCTCGGCCAGGCGGTGCTGGTGGTCGTGGCCGGGCTGTTCGGCGCCGGCTTCGCCTGGATGCGGCGGCTGGCGCGTTTCGACAAACCCACGCGACTGCTCGTCGGAGGTGGCCATGGCTGACGGCCTGACCACGACGGTCCAGGCGCCCGGCGTCCGGGGAGGCGGCCGTGGTTGAGGGAGTGCTCGCGGGCGGCGTGCTCGGCCTCGGGCTGTTCCTGCTGGTACGGGCGCTGATCCCGGCCCGGCCCGGCCTGGTGGCGCGGCTGCTCGCGATCGAGGCCGTGCGGGAGGACGCGGGCGCGCCGCGCATCCAGCTCGTGACGTCCGAGGAGGAGGTCAGCGCCTTCCGGCGCGGTCTCGGCGTCCGGCTCGCACAGGTGTACGGCGCGCGCGGCTGGGAGGTCCGCTCCACCAAGGCCGACCTGGCGCTGGTGGGGCGGTCGTTCGAGGGCTACCTGGCCACCAAGGCGTTGCTCGCCGCGGCGGGGCTGCTCGCGTTTCCCGTACTGCTCGCGTGGTTGTTCCTCATGGGCTGGGGCGCGTCACTGACGATCCCGTTCTGGGCGGCTCTGGCGATGGCCGCGGTGTTCTTCTTCCTGCCCGACCTCCAGGTCAAGCGGGACGCGGCGGCCAAACGGCGCGACTTCCGGCACGTCGTGGGCGCGTTCCTCGACCTCGTCTCGATGAACCTCGCGGGCGGGCGCGGCGTGCCCGAGGCGCTCATGATGGCGGTCAGCATCAGCGGCGACCAGCCCAACTGGGCCATGTCACGCATCCGCGACGCGCTGAGCGGCGCCCGGATCGTCGGCATCACCCCGTGGCAGGCGCTCGGCCAGCTCGGCGAGGAGATCAACGTCGACGAGCTGCGTGACCTGTCCGCCGCGCTGGGACTCGTCGCCGACGACGGGGCCAAGGTACGCGCCTCGCTGACGGCCCGGGCCGCCACGCTGCGCCGCCGCGAGCTGGCCGAGATCGAGGGCCGGGCGGGCGAGCGCTCCCAGTCGATGCTCGTGGCGCAGCTCCTGCTCTGCGCCGGGTTCGTGATCTTTCTCAGTTTTCCGGCCGCTATGAAGATGTTGGGGTCCTGATGAACCATCCCTGGATCGTCTACCTGCGAGCGTACCTCGGCGTGCGCATCCACCGCGCCCGCACCGCGCCCAGCCGCGGCGCCTCGGCCGTCGAATGGGTGATCATCACCGCGATCATCGCCGGCGTCGCGCTCGGCCTGGCCACGCTCATCAAGACGCTCGTGGAGCAGAAGCAGAACGACATCCAGACCAGCTTCGGCGGCGGGGACAGCGGCAACCAATGATCGCCGCCTCCCCCCGGCTCCTTCCTCGCCCGCGTTCCCGGGAACGACCCCGGGGTGAGCGTGGCGCCACCGTGATCGAGCTGGCGCTGCTGATGCCGGTCGTGCTCGCCGTCGTCCTGCTCATCGTGCAGGTGGCGCTCTGGTTCCACGGCCGGCAGGTGGCAGAGGCGGCGGCTCGCGAGGGCGCCCGGGTGGCGCGCTCGGCGCCGTTCGACTCGGGCGGCTGGGAGACGGCGGCCACGGCGAAGGCCACGGACGTGGTGCGCGCCATCGGGCCGCGCCTGCTGGCCGGCGCCACGGCCACGACCTCCGAACGCGAACCCGACCAGCGGTGGGTCACCGTGACGGGCAGCGCCGTACAGGTCATACCGCTGCTGCCGCAGCTCACGTTCACGATCACCGCCACGTCGGGCGGTCCGGTGGAGTGCTTCCGGCCCGACAACGGGGGCGACGACTGCCAATGACCACGAACCGGGTGAGCGCGCACGGGCGCGGCAGGCGTGGGCGGGGAGAGCATGGGTCGATGGCGGTGGAGACCGTCATGCTCGCGCCGGTCTTCCTGCTTTTCCTCATGTTCCTGGCCGGGGCCGGGCGGGTGGTGGAGGCGCAGGGCGAGGTCAACGGCGCCGCCCGCGACGCGGCCCGCGCCGCCTCCGTCCAGCGCGATCTCGACGCGGCGGGACAGGCTGCCGAGCAGGCCACCACCGCCGCGCTCCAGGGCAGCTGCGGGAAGCCGTCGGTCTCTCTCGACAAGTCTGATTTCCGGGCTGGGGGACAGGCCACGGCCGAGGTCACGTGCGAGCTCGACCTCGGATTCCTCGGCTTCGGAGCGACCCACGACATGACGGGGACCGCGGTGGTCCCGCTGGAGCAGCTCAGGAGAGTGGAGTGAGCGCGCGTCACCCCGGCCGGGGGCCGCGCGTCCGCCACGGCACCGCCGCCGCGGCGCTTCGCCACGAGTGGCCGCAGGGGATGACACGGCGCCGGGAACGCGGGTCCATGTCGGTGTTCACCGTGCTGTTCTCCGTGGTGGTGTTCATGCTGGCGGGGCTGCTGGTCGACGGCGGCGCGGCCATCAACGCGCGGCTCCGGGCCGCCGACATCGCCGAGCAGGCCGCCCGCGCCGGCGCCGACAAGATCGACATCGACCATCTGCGCGAGACCGGCGAGACCAGGCTGCTCGACCAGGGTGAGGTCTGCGCCCGCGCCCAGGAGCTGATCACCGCGCAGGGGGGCGACGGGGTGGGCGCCGCCTCCTGTGAGGTGGGCGGGGACCAGACCGTGGTGACGGTCGGCGTCAACGTCGCCTGGCAGGCGTTCTTCCTCGGCGCGCTCGGGTTTCAGGGCGGCGAGATGCGAGGGGAGGCGTCGGCCGGCCCAGAGGCGAGATGAGCCAGACCGATTCCCGTCAGTCGATGGATGTGGGGGCGATGAGCACCCACGCTTGATGTGAGAAAGGAGAGGCGATGCCGACGCCAGAGCCACCGCCAAGGCGCGAGCCCTCCGGCGACCGGCCACGCCTCCCCGGCCGGCCGGTCCCCCCGGTTCCGCCTGGTTCGCCGGTTCCGCCTGCGAGTGGTCGGCCGGCGGCCGGGCCGTGGCAGGCTCCCCGGCCGTCTGTGTTCTCGGGTGACTGGCGTGCCGGGAGCCAGGGGGACGCACGATCAGGAAAGGACCGTTCCGAACAGGAGCTCTCAGGGCGTGACCGGTCCGACGCGGGCGGGCCGGGGCCTAAGGAACCGGCTGCGCGGCAGGACCGAGGGGCCGACGACGACGGGGTGCCGCGGCGGCCCGGGGCGCGGCCGGCGACCGAGGAGGAACGGCTGCCCCGGTACGGGCGCGAGCGGGGCCGCGGATCCGTGCGGGAACCGATGCGGGAGTCCGCGCAGGAGCGGGTCCGGGGGGCGTGGCAGAGTCGCGGGCGCGAACGGTCCGACGAACGCCGGGGTCGTGAATCCGGGCGCGACGGCGGTCGCGGAGGCGCGTGGGAGTCCGGGCGTGACGCTGGGCAGGGACGCGACGCTGGGCAGGGACGCGACGCTGGGCAGGGACGCGACGCTGGGCAGGGACGTGATGCTGGTCGCGCGAGTGCGTGGGACTCACAGCATGAGGCTGGACGGGGACGTGACGGCGGCCGTGGAGGTGCCTGGGATTCCCGGCGTGAAGACAGGGGTCGGGGCGATTCCTGGGATTCCGGGGCTGGACGGGAGTCCGGGGCCGGGCGGGAGGGGACGCGGGCGGCCGGTCGGCCGATCGCTCGGGAAGCCGGGCAGAGGCGTGCGGCCGGAGCAGGGCCTGGGCATGCGCGGGTCGTGGCGCGGCGGGGGCCCGGTGACGTGGTCGCCGGGCTGGGCGCGCTCGTCGTCCTGGTCGGGCTCGTCGGCGGTGTGCCGTACGCGCTGCTGAGGTTCGCCGGACCGCCCATCGCGCCCGAGCTGCTCGACCTCGACCTTCTCACCAGCAGCGTCGGGCCGTCCACGATCGTCGCCGTGCTCCTCCTGCTGGTGTGGCTCGCCTGGTTGCAGCTCGTGGCGTGCGTCATGGTGGAGGTGTACGCGGGGGTGCGCAGGGTCGGCATGCCCGCCCGCGTCCCGTTCTCCGGCGGCACCCAGGCGCTGGCCAACCGGCTCGTCTCGGCGGTGCTGCTGCTGTTCACCGCCGGGGCCGTGGCCGTGCCGATCGCGCGCCTCGGCATGACTCCGCCCGCCGCGCCGGTGGTGGCGGCCGTCGCGTTCACCGCGCCCGTCGCCGAGCAGCCGGCCGAGACGCCGCACACGGTCCAGCACCGGGCGAAGAAGGTGTACGTGGTGCAGCCGCCGCACGGCCGCCACCACGAGAGCCTGTGGGAGATCGCCGAGAAGTGCCTCGGCGACGGCCGTCGCTATCCCGAGATCTTCGAGCTGAACCAGCACAAGGAGCAGCCCGACGGCGCCCGCCTGCGCATGGCCGACCTGATCAGGCCCGGCTGGGTCCTCGACATGCCCGACGACGCCCGCCACGCCCACGTCGTCCCCGCCGAGCAGGCGCGGGCGCAGACTCTGCGCGAGCACCCCGGCCGGGCGACCGTCACGCCGGGCCGCGTCGCCGACGAGGTCCGCCAGGAGGCCAGGCACCAGAGCCCCAAGAACCACAGCCCCGAGCAGCGAGCCCCGCATCAGCAGGGCACCGAGCGGCAGGAAAAGCAGGGACAGGGGCAGGGGCAGGAGCAGGGACAGGGGCAGGGGCTGGATCTCGTCGACTACCTGGCCGGGGCCTCGCTGGCCGCCGCGGGCCTGCTGGCGCTGCTCGGCCGGCGGCGGCGCGAGCAGCTGTGGCGGCGCGCGTTCGGCCGCCGGATCGCGCGCCCGCGTGGCGACGCCGCCAGCGCCGAGGTGGCGCTGCGGATCGGCGCCGACGCCCCCGGCACGCGCCTGCTCGACATCGGCCTGCGGGTGCTGGGCGCCGAGCTCGCCGCGCAGGGCCGCACGCCGCCGACCGTGTACGCGGCGCACCTGTCCGCGCGCACCCTCGACCTGTGGATCCACCCGCCGGACGGCGACGCGCCCGCACCCTGGACCGTGCAGGACGGCGGCCAGGTGTGGCGGCTGCCGGCCCACGAGGGCCGCCTGCTGGCCGAGCGCTGGGACGCCGGTGCGGGCGGAGGCCCCGGCGGAGCGCCGTACCCGGGGCTGGTGTCGCTCGGCACCGACGCGGGCGGCCGGGTACTCGTGGACCTGGAGGCCGCCCAGGGCCTGATCAACATCCGTGGCCCGCAGACCACCGCCGCGCTCGCCGCGCTGGCCGTCGAGCTGGCCACCAACCGCTGGTCCGACCGCATGAGCATCACGCTGGTCGGGTTCGGCCAGGAGCTGACCGCCATCGCCCCCGAACGCGTGCGGGCGGTGGGCAGCCTGGCCGAGGTGCTGCCGGAGCTGGAGGCGGCCGCCGCGCCGCGCCAGGAGGTGCTGACCGGGCGGATCACGGGCCGCCCGCGCGACGCCCACTACCTGCTGTCGGCCGTCACCCCCACCCAGGAGGAGGCCCGCCGGCTGGCGCTGCTGGCCCGCAACGACACCGCCGGCTACGTGGTGACCGGCGACGTCCCGCATGCCACCTGGACCCTGGAGATCACCTCCGAGGGCAAGGCGCGGATCGCCGAGCTGGGCTTCGAGGTGACCGCCCAGCTCCTGCCGCGCCGCCACTACCAGGCGCTCGTCGAGCTGTTCCGTACGGCCGGCCGGTACGACGGCGAGCCGATCGCCGAGGCCGAGCCGCTGGAGGACCTCCGGCCCGCCGAGGTGGAGGTCAGGATGCTCGGCCCGATCGAGATCGTCGGCCTCGACCCGCTGGAGGAGGGCCGGATGGCGCTGGCCGCGGAGATGCTGGTGTACCTGGCCACGCATCCCGGCGGTGTTCACCCGGTCGTCCTCGGGGGTGTGCTGTGGCCGCGCGGGGTGCAGGGCATGGTGCGCGACGCCACGATCGCCCGGGTCGCCGGCTGGCTCGGCGAGGAGCACCTGCGGGTGGACGAGGCGGGCCGGCTGAGTCTCGGTCCGGGCGTGCGCACGGACTGGGCGCTGTTCCGGGAGCTGGTGCGCCGGTCGCACCGGGATCCGGCGGCGCGGGCCGTGCTGCTCGAACGGGCGCTGGGGCTGGTTCGCGGACCGCTGCTGAGCGGGCGGCCGTCGGGCCGGTACGCGTGGCTAGCGGCCGACGACCTGGAGTATGACGTCACGGCGGCGGTGGCGGACGCGGCCCACCGGCTGTGCGAGCTGCGACTCGCGCACGGCGAGCCGGAGTCCGCGGTGGCGGCCGTACGGGCGGCGCTGCTGCTCGCGGCCGACGACGAGGGGCTGTGGCGCGACCTGCTGCGCGCGACGCACGCGACCCGCGACTTCGTCCGGCTGCGCGCGGTGGTCGACGCGCTGACCAGGAGATCGGGGGCGCACTCCTACACGGGCGGGCTGGCGCCGGAGACCGAGGCGCTGATCGACGAGCTGCTGCCCGCCTGGCGCATCCACGTGGTGAGGGAGTCGACGGCATGAGATCAACGCGATGGGTTCGGCGGCCTGCGGGAGCCGAAGGTACGCGGGGCTCCGGAAGAGGCCGGTGGGGTGCGGGAATCGGCGGGATAGGCCGTATGAGGCGGGTCGGCCCGGTTGTGGTGCTGGTGGTGGCCGGGAGCGTGGCGGCGGCCGGGTGTGGTGGGGAGAGTGCGCGGCCGTACACGCCGGGTGGCGCCCCGGCGCCCGCCACGAGCGCGCCGCCGACCGCCGTGAGCGCGCCGCCGAGCGGGACCGCGTCCTCGGACGCCACCACGCCATCCGTCCCGGACGGGAGCACGGGGCGGCCGGCGACGGCGAAGTCGGCGATCCCCGAAGGCACCCAGACCGTGCGGATCGGTGACGCGCTGCGGGTCCGCATCGAGTGGCCGCCCGACGCCGACCCGCTGGTGCGGCTGGTCGCCGACTACTACGTGGACACCCGGCGGGCCGTGGTCACCGGCGACGACGGCTACCTCGACAACCTGGAGTACGACGCCGTGGGCGTGGCCGGCCGGTGGGTGGACGCGTTCGCCGACCGGGAGCGGAGCCTGCGTGGCGTCGCCCGCGTGTACAACCTGCGGGTCCAGTCCGTCATGGGCAAGGGCGCGCAGGTCAACGCGTGCTTCGACGAGACGGGGGTGCGGCTGGTGTCCACGCGCACCGGCAAGGCGGTCGCCGAGCAGCCCGCCTGGACGCGCGCCCCGTACGTGCAGGGCGTGGCCGCGCACCGCTACGACGACGGTACGTGGCGCATCCGGACGTTCGTCGAGGGCGAGAAAGGGTGTGACCGATGAAGCCGCTGATCCCTCTGCTGGTGGCGAGCCTGATGGTGACCGCCGCGGGCGTCCAGAACGCGGGTGTCCAGGGCAAGCCGCCGAAGGACCTGGGCGGAGTCTCCGCCGAGGCGACCCAGAACAACAACACCAGCGTCCTGACCCTCAAGGGCTCGCGCATCATCATCAGCGGCAACGGCGTCAAGGGCGGCAAGCGTGACGGCTACCGCCTGACCAGCCCCTGCTGGTACGAGCCGGGCCCCACGCCGGAGGAGATGCTGAAGCAGCAGGAGAGCTCGCCGGACCACTTCGCCCGGATCAAGGCCGACGAGGAGAGCTTCCTGCGTTTCCTTGAGCAGTTCAAGGACAAGGTCGGCAAGCCGGGCCGCTGGTGGACGCCCGCCTACAGCGAGAGCGATCCGCGGGGCATCTCGTGCTGGACCGGGCTGGAGATGTTCGTCTTCGTGCCGCCGAACACCACGCCGCCCCAGGGCATCACGATCCGCGAGCTGACCGACATCGCCCGGGCCGCGCTGACCGTGCCCGAGCCCAGGATCCGGCTGAACCCCGACGCCAAGAGCTTCGTGAACCTGCCGACCTGGGTCTGGCTGGACGACGCCGGCGAGACGAGGCGGACGGCCACGGCGACGCTGCCCGGCATCATGAGCGCGACCGTGGTGGCCACGCTGAAGAGCATCGACATCGACCCGGGCACCGGCGACGACCGGGCGAAGGTGTCGGCCGACTGCGGTCCGGCCGGCAAGCCGTACACGAAGGGCGGCACGTACACCTGCGGGGTGAGCTACCTGCGCGCGTCGATCGACCAGCCGCGCGAGGTGTACCAGCTGACGGTGACGACGGTGTGGCCGGTGGAGGTGGCCGACCCGGGGGTGCAGGTGCAGTACCAGCCCGTCCGGATGAGCGCCACCCGGGATGTGCCGGTCGGCGAGGTGCAGAGCAGCGTACGCGACGACGGCACGGAGTGAACGCCCCAGCAGGACGACGGCACGGAGTGACCGCCCCAGCAGCACGACGGCAGGGGATGAAGCCTCGGGAAAGCCCGGAGGCGGTCAGGCGATGACGGCGGCCAGGGGGGCCAGCTCCGGCACCTCGGCCGCCTCCGCCAGCACCTCCTTGAGCACGGCGTCGTGCGTGGGCTCGGCGGCGGCGAGCAGCGCGCGGCCCTCGGGCGTCACCTCGGAGTAGATGCCGCGCCGGTCGTCCTCGCACAGGTAGCGGTGGAGCAGGCCGCGGTTCTCCAAGCGGGTGACGAGCCTGGTCGTGGCGCTCTGGCTGAGCACGACCGCGCGGGCGAGCTGCTGCATGCGCATGTGCCAGCCGTCCTGCCTGCCGAGCGCGTCGAGCACGGTGTACTCGCTCACGCTCAGCTCGTGCTCCTTCTGCAGGGCTCTCTCCAGCCTGTCCTCGATCCGCGCGTGCAGCGCGGCGAGCCGGCGCCAGCCCTGGGCGCGGGCCTCCGCGGCGTCGTCGGGCAGCGGCATGTGACACCCCTCCAGACATCGTTGTATGGTGAGTTAGTCGGCGTGTGCAAATAATGTCTACGCTTACTAACGTCGTCTGAGGAGTATTCTATGCCTCTCGCCCTGTTCGCCCTCGCGATCAGCGCCTTCGGCATCGGCACCACGGAGTTCATCATCAACGGGCTGCTGCCCGACCTGGCGACGGACTTCGGTGTCACGATCCCCACCGCCGGGCTGCTCGTCTCGGGGTACGCCCTGGGCGTGGCGGTCGGCGGGCCGCCTCTGACCATGCTCGGCGGGCGGCTGCCGCGCAAGACCATGCTGCTGGCACTGATGGTGCTGTTCATCGCCGGGAACCTGCTCTCGGCGCTCGCGCCCTCGTACGGCGTGCTCATGATCGGCCGTGTGCTGGCCGCCTTCGCGCACGGCGCCTACTTCGGCGTCGGCTCCGTGGTGGCCGCGGAGCTCGTCGCGCCGCAGAAGCGGGCCAGCGCCATCGCGCTCATGTTCACCGGCCTGACCCTGGCCAACGTGGCCGGCGTGCCGCTCGGCACCTGGATCGGCCAGGGGTTCGGCTGGCGCGCCACGTTCTGGCTGGTGGTCGCGATCGGCGTGGCCGGGCTCGCCGGCGTGCTGGCCCTGGTGCCGCGCCGGCCGCGCCCGGAGGGCGGCGTGCTGCGGGAGCTGGCCACGTTCCGCTCGGGCGGTGTGTGGCTGGCGCTGGCGATGACCGTGTTCGGGTTCGCGCCGGTGTTCGCCGTCATCACCTTCGTGGCGCCCATGATGACCGGTGTGGGCGGGTTCTCCGCCGGGGCCGTGCCCGTGGTGATGGCGCTGTTCGGCGTGGGGCTCGTCGTGGGCAACCTCGTCGGCGGCCGGCTCGCCGACCGGGCGGTGATGCCGGCCATCTACGGCTCGGTCGCGCTGCTCACGGTGCTGGCCGTGGCGCTCGCGCTGGTCGCGCGGAACCAGATCGCCTTCATGGTGGTGATCACGCTGTTCGGCCTGGCGGGGTTCGCCACGGTGCCGCCGCTGCAGACCCGCGTGCTGGACGCCGCGGCGGGCGCGCCCACGCTGGCTTCGGCCGCCAACATCGGCGCCTTCAACGTGGGCAACGCCATCGGCTCGTTCGCGGCCGGCCTCACGATCGAGGCCGGACTCGGGTACGTGGCTCCCGCCTGGACCGCCGCGCTGCTCGGGGTCGCCGGGCTGGCGGTGGCGGGCCTGGCGGGATTCCACGCCCTGCGCACCCGCGATCAGGCGGGGCGGCCGGTGGACTCGTGCGTCAGCAGCCACTCCTTGACGGGCACGCCGTAGAGGTAGCCGCCGTAGCCGCCGGTGCTGGGCAGCACCCGGTGGCACGGCACGAACGGCGCGATGAGGTTCTGCGAGCAGGCCGAGCCCGCCGCGCGCGCCGCCGTCCTCGGCAGCCCCGCCCGCTCGGCCAGCTCCGCGTACGACACCGTGGTGCCGGCCCGGACCTCCCGAAGCGCCTGGTGGAGGCGTCTGCGGGTCTCGCTGCCCGGCTGCTGGACCGGGATCGCGTCGAGCGCGTCGAGGTCGCCGTCGAAGTAGTCGCGGACCGCCTGGGTCACCGGGCCCAGGTCGGCGGCGACGGACATGCCCTCGGCCCGCAGCTCCGGCGACAGCCGGGCGAACAGCTCGCCGGGCTCGCCGGTGAACCCGCCCGCGATCAGCACGCCCTGCCGTACGAGCAGGGAGAGAGGGGCGATCGGGGTGGGCAGGACCATAGTGTCGATCATGATGAGCTCCAGAGATGCAGGGCGGCGTAGGCCCGCCAGGGCCGCCACCGCTCGATGTGGTCGTCGGTGATGCCCAGGGCGGCCATGCGCTTGGTCAGCACCAGGTCGCCGGTGGGCCACGCGTCGGGGTCGCGGAGCGCCCGCAGCGCGATGTAGCTGGCGGTCCACGGGCCGATGCCGGGCACGTCGAGCAGCGCCTCGACGGCCTCGGCGGGCTCCTGGCCGCCGTCGAGGTCGAGCCGGCCGTCCGCCACCCGCGCGGCCAGCTCCTTGAGGGTGAGGACGCGGCGTCCGGTCAGCCCGAGGTGCTGGAGGTCGGCCTCCAGCACCTGCTCGGGCGAGGGGAACAGCAGCGCCGGCGTCGTGGCGTCCGCGCCCGCGGCCGGGCGGCCCGCACGGGCGACGATCCGGCCCAGCAGGGTGCGGGCGCCGGCGACGGAGATCTGCTGCCCCACCACGGCCCGCACCGCCAGCTCGAACCCGTCGAACGTCCCCGGCACCCGCAGCCCCGGCCGCGCCTCCACCAGGGGACGCAGCGAGGTCTGCCCGAGCGCCTCGGCGATCGCGCCGGGGTCCGCGTCGAGGTCAAGCAGGCGTCGGCAGCGGGCCACGAGCCGGGCGAGCTGCCGTGTGTCGTCCACCGCCACGTCCAGGGCGATGTGCCCCGGCAGCGGCGTGAGCGTGATGACGCCCCCGGGCACGGCCCGGCTGTAGGAGGCGGTGGTCGCCACCTCCAGCCCCGGGATCGCGCGGGCGGCGAGAAAGGCGAAGACGCCCTCCACGTCGTACGGCTCGCGCCGGTGCAGCCGCAGCCGCAGCGGCGTCCCCACGCGGGGCGCCTGTGCCCCGGCGGCCCGCGCCGGACCACCGGCCGTGGCGCGCAGCTCGCTCGGCGTGAAGCCGTACGTCTCCCGCATGGCGGCGTTGAACTGCCGCACGCTGCCGAACCCGGCGGCGAACCCCACGTCCGTGACCGGCAGGGCCGTCTCCGTGAGGAGCTGCTTGGCCAGCAGCAGCCGCTTGGTCCTGGCCACGGCCAGCGGCCCCACGCCCAGCTCGGCGACGAACAGCCGGTGCAGATGGCGCTCGGTGATGTGCAGCCGTCCCGCCAGCCCGGCGATGCCGCGCTCGTCGGCCGCCCCGTCGTCGATCAGGCGCAGCGCCCGCCCGACGAGGTCGCCGCGCACGTCCCAGCCGGGGTCGCCGGGCGACAGCTCGGGCCGGCACCTCTTGCACGGCCGGAAGCCGGCGGCCTCGGCGGAGGCGGCGTGCCGGTAGAAGCGCACGTTCCTGGAAGAGGGGGTGCGTGCCGGGCAGATCGGGCGGCAGTAGATGCGCGTGGTCGTCACCGCCGTGTAGAAACGCCCGTCGAACCGGGCGTCCCTGGAGGAGACCGCCCGGTAGCAGGACTCGAAGTCGAGCTCCAGTGGTGACATGCCTCCGACGTTATGCGCTGTCGGGGCGGTGGGACCGGCGGAAATCGGACCTCAACGTGAAACCGCAGGTCAGCAGGTCGTACGGGGTGAGTGGCGGAAATCGGACCCTGTCGCAGGGCGAGATCAACGCTGACGGCGCAGTGGCGAGAGCACGACCGGCAGCCAGCTCAACGCCATGATCACCGCACCCGCCCAGAGCGACGCCCGCGCGCCCCACACCTCGCCCAGAACGCCCGCGAGCAGCCCGCCGAGGCCGACGGCACCGATGAGGACGAGGCGGATCGTGGCGTTCGCCCGGCCCAGCATGCCGTCCGGGATGATCCGCTGCCGCACGCTGACCAGCAGCACGTTGTTCACCCCCGTGCGGAACGTCAGCACGAACCACGCCCCGGCCGCGGCCCACAGCCACGGGCCGCGGTCCAGGAACGGGATCACGAACGCCGGGGGCGCCGTGGCGAGGCTGAGCAGCAGGGTCGTCCGCCCGGCGCCGAGCCGGCGGCCGAACAGGTGCGCGGTGGCCGACCCGGCGAGCGTGCCCAGCCCGCCCGCCGCGAGGTACGCCCCGAGCACCCACTCCGGATAGCCGAGCTGCCGGACCAGGAGCACGGGCAGCAGCACCGAGAGCAGGGGGAAGGCCAGGTTCGCCATGGCCCCCATCACGCACAGCGCGACGAGGACGGTGTTGCCGAGCAGGAAGCCCACCCCCTCGGCGATCTGCCGTCCCACCCCCTCGGCCGTCGCCGGGCGGTCCGGGGGAGCCGGCTCGGGGACGTGGCGCAGCCAGGCGGCCGACCACAGGTGGCTGAGCGCGTCGAGCAGCAGCGCCACCGGCGCCCCCACGGCCTGCACCAGCACGCCGCCCAGGCTCTTGCCGGTGACGTCCATCCCGGCCTGGGTGCCCACGAGCAGCGAGTTGGCCGCCATCAGCCGATCCCGTCCGACGAGCCCCGGCAGCACGCTCACGGCCGCCAGGTCGAACACCATCGTCCCGGCCCCCATCAGCACCGCCACGGCGTAGAGCTGGCCCATGCCGAGCCCTCCCATCCACCACGCGACCGGCACGGACAGCAGCACGGCCGCCCGCGCGACATCGGCGAGGATCATCAGGCTGCGCCGCCGTGAGCGGTCGACCCAGACGCCCGCCGGCAGCCCGAGCAGCAGCACCGTGAGCGTGCCCAGCGCGCTGAGCAGCCCGACCTCCCCGGGACCCGCGCCGAGCGCGGTGACCGCGAGCAGGGGGAGGGCGACCTGGCTGACCTGGCTGCCGAGCCCGCTGACCGCTCCGGCGACGTACAGGCTGCGGAAGCCGCGGTGCCGCAGCAGCGGGGTCGCGGCGGCGGCCGGAACAGGGGTGGCGGGGGAGGAGGTGGAAGTCATGCCACCGACGATGCTGAAATATCGGCCTATAGGGCTATTGATGAAGCGAGGCGTTAATCCACATGCCCCTCACCCTGGCGTTCACGGCCCAGGACATGGCCAACATCCGCTTCGCCGTCTCACCCCTGGGCGAGGTCGTGGCCAGCGTCCGCGTGGTCAAGGACCCCGCCGCCCATTCCGCCCTGCGCCCCTGGGCCGAGCAGGTACGGCGCCGCCTGGCGGACGTCGACTTCCGCCTGCTGTCCGACCTCGTGCCCGTCCCCACGGTCTCGATCGCCGGCTTCACCTGCACTCCGCCGTCCACCTCGACGCCCGACCTGGAGGTGGAGCTCGCCACGATGCGCGCCGCCGCCGGCCGCGTCCGCGCCGACCTCGACAACGTGGGCGGCCCCCGCACCGAACGCGTCCAGGCCCTGTACGACGACCCGGACAAGGGGCTGGAACGCCTGGCGGAAGAGGTCGGCGGGTACTGGGAGGCGGCCATCGCCCCGTACTGGCCGAGGATCAGGTCGCTGCTCGACGGCGAGATCCTGCGCCGCGCCAGGGTGCTCGCCGAGGGCGGCGCGGACCGCATGCTGGCCGACCTCGACGACGGCGTCACCTGGGAGGACGGCAGGCTGCACGTGCGGAACCGCTACGTGTCGGGCGTCCGCTCACTGCGCGGGCTGGGGCTGCTGCTGGTGCCGTGCGTGTTCGCCTGGCCGAGGGTCTTCTCCGTCACGACGCCGCCGTACCAACCGACGGTCCGCTACCCGCCGCGCGGCGTGGCCACGCTGTGGGAGAGCCGCGCGGCGGACATGCCCTCCGCGCTGGCCACGGTGCTCGGCCGCACCCGCGCCCGGCTGCTGGCCGAGCTGGACCAGCCCGCCTCCACGCAGGACCTGGCCCGGCGCCTGGAGCTGGCCGAGCCGGGCGTGAGCCGGCACCTCACGGCGCTGCGCGACGCCGGCCTGTGCACGTCGCACCGCACCGGGAGGTACGTCCTGTACGCGCGCACCGCGGTGGCCGAGGCGCTCCTCGGGCACCGCACCTGAAGAAGACCTGCTAACTTTTCTTGGCATGTGCCGTTGGACGTTTGCATGAGTGATCCCGCGCCGACGGGAGACGACCTGGTACGGGTGCTGGCCACCCTGTCCAACCCGCACCGGTTGCGGGTCGTCGCGGCCCTCATGCGCGGACGCAACTACGTGAGCCGGCTGGCGCGCGAGCTGGGCATCAGCAGGGCACTCCTCCAGGTCCACCTGAAGAAGCTGGAGGCGGCCGGCCTGGTCAGCTCCCAGCTCGAACTGTCGGAAGACGGAAAAGCGATGAAGTTCTACGAGACGAGACCCTTCTCGATCCACCTGACGCCGGAGTCCATCGCGGACGCGGTGGAGATGCTGACCGACGAGAAGGGATCGCCGCAGTGAACGAGCACGAGTGGCAGGAGGTCATCGGCACCATCGGCGTCTTCGTCCTTCTCACCGCCGTGATCATCACGGTCGTCTGCCAGGTGGCCGTCACCTGGCGGGCCAAGGCGCGGCTCGCGCGCGAGAGCGAGTACAGGAAGCTGGCCGAGGCCGCGGTCTCGGGACAGCAGGCCGTCGAGCAGCGGCTGGCCGAGATCGGCCGGCAGGTCTCGGAGCTGAGCGGCCGTACCGACTCGATCGAACGGATCCTCAAGGACGTCGAGTGACCCCGTGACCAACCCTGGGCCGCCGAGCTGCAACTCGGCGGCCCAGGCACGGGGAGACGAACCACCTCGCCCAGGGCGAGTTTCCACAGGCACGTTCCACCAAGGACAGGAGAGCAGCCGATGCTGCCCGAGAGCAAATCCCTCCACTCCTCATCGGCCGGTCCCGGGGCGCCCGCGCGGTCCCGGGCACGTCCCGGGTTCGCCGAGACCGTCGCGAACTGGTCGGCGCGGCACCGTGCCATGGCGATCGGAGGCTGGTTCGCGCTGGTCGTGCTCGCGACCCTGGCGGGGGCGCTGAGCGGCGGCGAGTCCGCGCGGGCCGTCGATCCCGGCGAGGCCGGCCGCGCCCAGGAGATGATCGACGCCCAGCACGACGTCGGCTCCATCCGGGAGAACGTGCTGATCCGGTCCGGGCAGGCGGGCGGCGGCCGGCGCTTCGCGGAGGACCCGGAGCTGCGCGCGGCCGCCGCCGACCTGGTGAGCCGGCTACGTCGGACGGGCGCGGCGGTTCGGGACGTCGGCTCGCCGTCGAGCCCGCACGGCGAGCGCTGGACGTCGCTAGACGGCGGCTCGGGGCTGGTCACCTTCGAGGTGGCCGGTCCGGACGAACGGTTCGAGGACAACTACGCGGCGGCCGTTCGTGCGGTGCAGGAGGTCAGGGAACGGCATCCGGGCGTGCGACTCCTCCAGGCGGGCGACCGCAGCCTGTCGGCGGCCGTCAACGAGGGGATCAAGGACGACTTCTCGCGGGCCGAGCGGACCTCGCTGCCGCTCACCGTCCTCGTGCTGCTGGCCGTCTTCGGCTCCCTGGTGGCGGCGGGCATACCGCTGTTGCTGGCGGCGACCTCGCTGGCGGGCGCGTTCGGGCTGCTGGAGCTCGTCAGCCTGTGGGTGCCGTTCAACAGCGCGGCCTCGGCCATCGTGCTGCTGATCGGGATGGCCGTCGGCATCGACTACTCCCTGTTCTACCTGCGCCGGCTCCGTGAGGAGCGGGCCGCGGGGAAGGGGGCGCGCGAGGCGCTGCGGACCACGGCGCGGACCTCGGGGCACGCCATCGTGGCCTCCGGCGTCACCGTGATGGTGTGCGCGGTGGGGCTCCTGCTGACCGGGGTGGACGTCTTCAAGGGGCTCACGGCCGGAACGCTGCTGGTCGTCGGCCTGTCCGTGCTCGGCTCGGTCACCGTGCTCCCGGCGCTGCTCGCCACGCTCGGCGACCGGGTGGATGTCGCGCGCATCCCCTGGCTGGGCCGGCGGCGGGTGACGGCCGTGGAGTCGCGCCTGTGGGGCGGGATCGCGCGTGCGGTCGTCCGCCGCCCCGTGGTGACCGGCGTGGCGACGGCCGCGGTCCTGCTCGCCATGGCCCTGCCCGTGCTGGGCATCCGGCTGCAGGACGCGGCGGTGACGGCCAGCCTGCCGCCCGGCGCGTCCGCGGCCGTGGACGCCGCCTCGGCGATGCAACCGGTGTTCCCGGGCGTGGCGACCGCGGCGCGGGTGGTGGTCGCCCGTACGGACGGGGCGCCCGCCGACACGTCAGCGGTGCGTGAGGCGATCGGCGCGCTGCACCGGCAGGCCGCCGGGAGCGGAGGACTTCTGCGGGAGCCGATCACCGCGGTGCCGGTCGGCCGGGCGATGGTGGTGCGGGTGCCGCTGGCGGGCGCCGTCACGGACCCGGTGGCCAACCGCGCGCTGGCCGTGCTGCGCGAGCGCGCCCTGCCCGCGACGCTGGGCTCCGTGGACGGCGTGACCTACGCCGTGGGCGGGAAGACCGCCATGCCGTACGACTTCGCGCAGCAGGTCAACGGCCGCACCCCGGCCGTCTTCGGGTTCGTGCTCGTGCTGGCGTTCGTGCTGCTGGCGGTGACGTTCCGGTCGTGGGCCATCCCGCTGATGTCGATCGCGCTCAACCTGCTGTCGATCGGGGCCTCGTACGGGGTGCTCGTCTGGGTCTTCCAGGACGGTCATCTGGAGTCGCTGCTCGGGTTCACCTCGTACGGCGGCGTGGTGAGCTGGCTGCCGCTGTTCATGTTCATCGTGCTGTTCGGGCTCAGCATGGACTACCACATCTTCGTCCTCAGCCGGATCAGGGAGCGCCGGGCCGGCGGCGCCTCTCCCCGCGAGGCGGTGGCCGGGGGCATCGCGGCGAGCGCGGGTGTGGTCAGCAGCGCGGCCCTGATCATGACGGGTGTCTTCACGGTGTTCGTGACGCTGTCGGCCATCGAGTACAAGATGCTGGGCCTGGGCATGGCCCTGGCCATCCTGCTCGACGCCACCGTGGTGCGCGGCGTGCTGCTGCCCGCCGCCATGGCGATCCTCGGGGAGCGGGCGTGGCGGGGCCCGCTCCCCGCCGGTCACTTGGACGAGACGCCCACGCCCAGGTCGAACTCCCGGTAGACCCGGGCCCAGAACCCGTCGCGCAGCCACACCCTGGCCTCCGGGAACGGCCGCAGCGAGTGACCCAGCTCCTTCTCGGCCTCGATCAGCAGCTCCGTGTCGATGACCGTGGGCAGGATCGGGCCGGGAAGCAGGTCGCGGATGTTGTCGCGGCCACGCGTGAGGATCCACTTCTGCGCCACGTGCTCGCCGACGTCCTCCACCCGCGGGCGGCTGGGGCCAAGCTTGGCCACCTGGCCCGGCTTGACCTGCGGCTTGACGGGCGCGCGCCCGGCGAACACCTGCGCGGGCGACGGCGCGGCCACGGGCGGCGCGACCGGCACGGGCTGCGGGGCACGGCTGAAAAAGGGCCTCAGGAAATCAGCGGAGATCACTTCGACGGTGTCGGACTCCCACACCAGCCGCTCGGCCTGGTTGGTCCCGTACGGCGGCTCGACGCCCCACAGGTGGATGCGCACCCCGTACGCCTGGGCGGCCTCCACGGCGGGCACCATGTCCTCGTCCCCGGCCAGCAGTATCGTGTCGGTCACCGCGTGGTGGCGGGCCAGCGCCTCCAGGTCGCTCCTGATCTGCGCGTCGACGCCCTTCTGCTGGCCGCGGGCGTTGAGGTTGCCAAGCCGTACCTTGACCCAGGGCAGCTGGGCGATGACCCGCTGGTCCACGGTGGGCACGCGGTCGCGGGCGGCGTCATACCAATAGATCCGCAGCAGCTCACCGGAAATACGTTCCATCGCATGCTTCTGGAGACTTTGGATCAGCTCATCCGCGGCCACCCGGTATTCTTTACGTTCCTTGGCCCCCAGCAGGACTTCACCCGCGGCGGCGTACAGGTATCCGACATCCACGAGGACGGCGTACTTGGCCGCCACAGGATGCGGCATGAGGTCTGGGATGGCCATGATGTCCTCCAGGCCGCAGCGTTAGTTGATCGGCCGACTATATACTCCTGCTTTTTTCTAGATAGTCCCAACTCCCTGGGAAGTTGACACCCGTTTCCTGGGATCTCTCTAGGGCAGGGCGCTCATCCGCCAAGCCGCCTTCCCCGGAGAGAGGGGCTTACGCATCCTTCTAGCCGGGTTTCGCCACATTTGTGGAGAGGGCGCGGCGGACGGTCGCGGCGGGGCGGCGCGGGTGGCGAGGACGGCCACGAGTGCGGCGATCTCCTCCGGCGTGGCGTCGCCCCGGACGATCCTGAGGTGCGGCTTCATAGCGGGATGTTCCCATGCTTCTTCGCCGGTAGCGAGGCACGCTTGTTGCGCAGCGCGCGCAGCGCCCGTACGACCTGGGCCCGGGTCTCCGACGGCTTGATCACCGCGTCCACGTAGCCCCGCTCGGCCGCGATGTACGGGTTGGCCAGCGTGTCCTCGTACTCCGTCACCAGCCGGGCGCGCTCGGCGTCCGGGTCGTTGGCCGCCGCCAGCTCGCGCCGGTACAGGATGTTGACCGCGCCCTGGGCGCCCATCACCGCGATCTGCGCGGTCGGCCAGGCCAGGTTGACGTCCGCGCCTAGGTGCTTGGAGCCCATGACGTCGTACGCCCCGCCGTACGCCTTGCGGGTGATCACCGTGACGAGCGGGACGGTGGCCTCGGCGTAGGCGTAGAGGAGCTTCGCCCCGCGCCGGATGATTCCGTTCCATTCCTGATCTGTACCCGGCAGGAATCCCGGAACATCAACAAATGTCAGGATTGGGATATTGAAAGCATCACATGTTCGTATGAAACGGGCAGCCTTCTCGGATGCGTTGATATCAAGACATCCGGCGAAATGCATGGGCTGGTTGGCGACCACGCCGACCGACTGCCCGTCCAGCCGGCCGTACCCGACCACGATGTTGGGCGCGAACAGCGCGTGGACCTCCAGGAACTCACCGTCGTCGAGCACCCGTTCGATCACCCGGTGTATGTCGTACGGCTGGTTCGACGAGTCCGGGATCAGCTCGTCCAGCTCCGGATCGGGCTCCAGGTCGGCCGCCGTGTCGTAGGCCGGCGCCTCGTCCAGATTGTTGGAGGGCAGGTAGGACAGCAACTCCTTGACGTACTCCAGCGCGTCGTTCTCGTCGGCGGCCTGGTAGTGCGCCACGCCCGACTTGGTGTTGTGCGTGTGCGCCCCGCCCAGCTCCTCGAACGTGACCTCCTCACCCGTCACCGTCTTGATCACGTCCGGCCCGGTGATGAACATCTGCGAGGTCTGGTCCACCATGACGACGAAGTCCGTCAGCGCGGGCGAGTACACGTGACCGCCCGCCGCGGCACCCATGATGAGCGAGATCTGCGGGATCACGCCCGACGCGTGCACGTTGCGCTTGAAGATCTCCGCGTACAGGCCGAGCGCGACCACGCCCTCCTGGATGCGCGCGCCGCCGCCCTCGTTGATGCCGATGATGGGACAGCCCGTCTTCAGCGCCATGTCCAGCACCTTGACGATCTTCTCGCCGTACACCTCGCCCAGCGAGCCGCCGAACACCGTCACGTCCTGCGAGAACACGCACACCTGCCGCCCGTCCACGGTGCCGTGGCCGGTGATCACGCCGTCGCCGTACGGCCTGCGCCGCTCCAGCCCGAACATCGTCGACCGGTGCCGGGCCAGCGCGTCGAACTCCACGAACGAGCCCTCGTCCAGCAGCGCCAGCACCCGCTCCCGGGCCGTCATCTTGCCCCGGGCGTGCTGCTTGTCCACCGCCGCGGCCGAGCCGGCGTGGACCGCCTCGTCCAGCCGCCGCTCCAGGTCCGCGATCTTCCCGCCCGTGGTGTGGACGTCCGTGTGGTTGTCCGTGGTGTGGGTGTCCGGCTTTTCTGGTATGGCGTCCGCTGTCATGCGCGCAAGGGTAATCCCTCCTCCTAGAGTGGATCCATGACGGACGCGGTTCGCACGCACGGCCTTTTCAAGCGCTACGGACCGCAGGTGGCGGTCGCGGGTGTCGACCTCGTCGTCCCGGCGGGCAGCTTCGCCGGCCTCGTCGGCCCCAACGGCGCGGGCAAGACGACGACGCTCAGCATGGTCACCGGATTACTGCGCCCCGACGGCGGCCGAGCCGAGGTGGGCGGCCTCGACGTCTGGCGCGACCAGCTCCAGGTCAAGGCGCGCATCGGCGTACTGCCCGAAGGGCTGCGGCTGTTCGAGCGGCTCTCGGGCCGGGAGCTGCTCCTCTACAACGGCCGGCTGCGCGGCATCCCCAAGGCCGACGTCGAGCGGCGCGCCACCGAGCTGCTGCGGGTCATGGACCTGGAGGAGGCCGCCGGTAAGCTCGTCGTCGACTACTCCACCGGCATGCGCAAGAAGATCGGGCTGGCGGCGGCGCTGCTGCACAACCCGGCCGTGCTGTTCCTCGACGAGCCGTTCGAGGGGGTCGACCCGGTCAGCGCCAGCACTCTCACCGAGGTGCTGCGCCGCTTCACCGCCTCCGGCTCGACCGTCATCTTCTCCAGCCACGTCATGGACCTGGTCGAGCGGCTGTGCGACTGGGTGTCGGTGATGAGCGGCGGCCACATCGTGGCCCAGGGGCCGCTCGCCGAGGTACGCGGCGGCCGCAGCCTCAACGAGGCGTTCCTCCAGCTCGTCGGCGGGCCCCGCACGGGCGGCGACGCGGGCCTGACCTGGCTCGGCGCCCACCAGGAGCCCGGCGCCCGCCAGGAGCCCGGCGCCCGCCAGGAGCCTGGCGCCCGCCAGGAGCTGGGTGCCCGCCAGGAGGAGTCGTGAGCGGCACGGTCGCGCTGTTCGCGCAGCTCAAGCTGCGCCTGCTCGCCGGCAACCTGCGCGGCGACCTCCAGCGCAAGCTCGGCTTCGTCTTCTCCCTCGTCGTGGCCGCCGGCCTCGCCGTGCTCGGCTTCGCGCTCATGGCGCTGGTGCGCCTCGCGCCGCACGACGTGGCCGCCGACATCGTCGTCGTCGCCTACACCGCCATCCTCGTGGGCTGGATGGTCGTGCCGCTGCTCGCGTTCGGGCTGGACGACACGCTCGACCCCGCCCGGCTGTCGCTGTTCCCCCTCCGCACGCGTGAGCTGGCGGTCGGCATGTTCACCGCGTCGGCCACCGGCGTCTGGCCGGTCGCCACGCTCGTGGTCGTCGCCGGCGGGCTGGCCGGCCTCGCGACGAGCCCCGGCGGCGTGCTCGTCGGGGCGGTGGCGGTGCTCCTGCAGTTCGCCCTCTGCCTGGTGCTCTCCCGGCTCGTCACCACGTCGTTGTCGGGCGCGCTGCGCACCCGGCGCGGGCGCGACGTGCTGGCCGTGGCCGCGCTGTTCGTCGTGGTGCTGGCCCAGCTGCCCAACCTGCTCCTCAACACCAACCTCGGCGACCCCGCCGCGATGCTGCGCGGCACGGCGGGAGTCCTGCGGTGGACGCCGCCGGGCATGCTGGCCCACGCGATCGCCGACGGCGGGCTCATCGGCCTGGCCGAGGTCGCCGTCGTGGCGCTCGTCGTGGTGCTGGCCGCCTGGCTGTGGATCAAGGCGCTGAGCCGGGCGCTGGTCACCCCCGACGCCTCCACCCAGGGCTCCTCCGTGCGCGAGGGGAGCGGGCTGGCCGACCGGTTCCTGCCCGACGGGCCGCTGGCGGCCGTGGTCGCCAAGGAGCTCAAGTACCTGCGGCGGGAGCCCCGGTTCCGGGTGCTCTGGTTCACCTCGGTCGTGGTCAGCGCCGTGCTCGCCCTCTCGCTCAGCTCCAACATCCCGGGCGGGGCCGGCCCGTGGCTGCCCATCGCGACCACCTCGATGGCCGCCATCATGATCGCGCTCCAGTCCGGCAACCTCTACGGCATCGACGGCGCGTCCCTCTGGATGAACGTCGTGGCCATCGGCTCGGAGGACGGCTTCCGCACCGACCTGGCCGGCCGCCACCTGGCCAACGCCATCGCCGCGACGCCGCTGCTGGTCGCCATCGCCGTGGCCGGCTCGCTGCTGACCGGCCGGCCGACGGCCATCCCGTTCGCCGTCCTGGCCGGCTGGGGCGCGCTCGGCGTCGGGCTCGGCGTCGGCGCCGTGACCAGCGTGGCGATCCCGTACACGGTGCCCGAGCGCATGAACGCCTTCACCGGAGCCGCCCCCGGGCAGGGCGGCCAGGCGTTCGTGTCCTCGATGGGGGCCTTCGCCGGGATCGCCGCCCTGACGCTGCCGCTCGCGGTGCCGATCGCGTTCGGGCTCGTCTGGCTCTGCGTCGTCGCCCCGGTCTACGGTCTGCTGATCGAGACGCTCGGCCGCCGGCTCGGCGCGACGATCGGTTTCTCCCGCATGCCCGAGCTCGTGGCGGCCGTGTCCCGTCCCACGTGAGCAGTGGTCTAGTCCATTAGGTGAGACCGGGCTACGGCCTCCGTCGGCGACTGGATACCCTTCGACACATGATTGACCAGGGGATCGAGCGTCGTAGCGCCGCCGTCACCGAGATGCCCGACGAGCTCCGGCACGATGTGCGGCTGCTCGGCAAGCTGCTCGGACAGGTCATTGCCGAGCAGGGGGGCGAAGACCTCCTGGCCGACGTCGAGAGACTGCGCAAGGCGGTCATCGCCGCCCGCAGGGGCGAGGCGTCGGCCGACGAGATCACCGCCATGGTGGAGGCGTGGGAGATCGACCGGGCCGTCCAGATCGCTCGCGCGTTCACGTGCTACTTCCATCTGGCCAACCTGGCCGAGGAGCACTACCGCATCCGTACGTTGCGCGAGCGCGACACCGAGGGCGGCGTACAGCGCGAGTCGCTGGCGCACGCCGTGCACGAGCTGGGCGCCGACCGCGTCGCCGAGCTGGTCGAGCGCCTGGAGCTGCACCCGGTGCTCACCGCCCACCCGACCGAGGCGCGCAGGCGGGCCGTCGTCACCGCGATCCAGCGGATCAGCGGCCGGCTCACCGAGTACAACACCCCCGGCCGGGGCGCCTCCGAGCGGGCCGAGAGCCGGCGGCGGCTGCTGGAGGAGATCGACCTCCTGTGGCGCACCGCCCACCTGCGCCCGAGCAAGCTCGACCCGCTCGACGAGGTGCGCACCGCCATGGCCGCCTTCGACGAGACCCTGTTCCGCGTCGTCCCGCAGGTCTACCGCTCGCTCGACGCCGCGCTGGCCGACGGCACGGGCACCCGGGCGCCGCTGGCGCGGCCGTTCATCCGCTACGGAAGCTGGATCGGCGGCGACCGCGACGGCAACCCCAACGTCACCGCCAAGGTCACCCGCGAGGCCGTGCAGATCCAGGCCGAGCACGTGCTGACCGCGCTGGAGAACGCCACCACCCGCATCGGCCGCACCCTCACCGCCACCGCCGAGTTCGCGCCGCCGTCGCCCGAGCTGAAGAGCGCCATCGACGCGGCCGAGGACGCCCACCCGGAGCTGGTCTCCGAGCTGGCCACCCGGTCCCCGCGCGAGCCGCACCGGCAGTGGCTGCTGTTCGTCGCGGCCCGCATCGCCGCCACCCGCCGCCGCGACCTCGACCTCGCCTACCTGTCGCCCGGCGACCTGCTCGCCGACCTGCGCCTGGCCCAGGACTCGCTGGCCCGCGACGCCGCCCGCCAGGCGTACGGGGAGCTGCAGCACCTCATCTGGCAGGTGGAGACGTTCGGCTTCCACCTGGCCGAGCTGGAGGTGCGCCAGCACTCCCAGGTTCACGCCGCGGCGCTGGAGGAGATCAGGGCCGGCGGCGAGCTGTCGGAGCGCACCGAGGAGGTGCTGTCGACGATCCGGGTGATCGGCTGGATCCAGGAGCGGTTCGGCGTGCGCGCCTGCTCCCGTTACGTGGTGTCCTTCACCCGGGGCGCGGCCGACGTGGCCGCCGTCTACGAGCTGGCCCGGCACGCCCTCGGGACGCGGGCGCCGGTGCTCGACGTGGTGCCGCTGTTCGAGTCGGGTCAGGACCTCGCCAACTCGCCGGACGTGCTGTCCGGCATGCTCGACATCCCGCAGGTGCGCGAGCGGCTCGCCGCCACCGGCCGGCGCATGGAGGTCATGCTCGGCTACTCCGACTCGGCCAAGGAGCTCGGCCCGGCCGCGGCCACGCTGCGGCTGTACGAGGCCCAGGAGCGGCTGACCGCCTGGGCGGCCGAGCACGACGTGCGGCTGCGCATGTTCCACGGCCGCGGCGGCGCGCTGGGCCGGGGCGGCGGTCCCGCCAACCGCGCCGTGCTGGCCCAGGCCCCCGGCTCGGTCGCGGGCAGCTTCAAGGTCACCGAGCAGGGCGAGGTCATCTTCGCCCGCTACGGCCACCTGGCGATCGCCCGCCGCCACATGGAGCAGGTGGCCAACGCCGTGCTGCTCGCCTCCTCGGTCACGGTCGGCGCGCGCACGGCCGCCGCGGCCGAGCGCTTCCGCCCGCTGGCCGAGCGGGTGGCGACGGCCTCCGAGAGCGCCTACCGGTCCCTCACGGAGGCGCCCGGCTTCCCCGAGTGGTTCAGCCTGGTCAGCCCGCTGGAGGAGCTGGGCTCCCTGCGGCTCGGCTCACGCCCGGCGCGCCGCGGCCTCGGCGCTCCGCGCTCCCTGGACGACCTGCGCGCCATCCCGTGGGTGTTCGCCTGGGCGCAGACCCGGGTCAACCTGCCCGGTTGGTACGGCCTGGGCGCCGGTCTGGCCGCGGTCGGCTCGCTGGAGGAGCTGCGGGCCGCGTACCAGGAGTGGCCGCTGTTCAACGCCCTGCTCGACAACGCCGAGATGTCGCTGGCCAAGACCGACCGCTCGATCGCCGAGCACTACCTGGAGCTGGGCGGCCGGCCCGACTTCGCGCGCCAGGTCCTGGAGGAGTACGACCGGACGCGGCGCCTGGTGCTGGAGGTCACGGGGCACACGCGGCTGCTGGAGAACCGCAAGGTCCTCTCGCGCGCCGTCCAGCTCCGCGACCCGTACGTGGACGCGCTGTCGCACCTCCAGCTCCGCGCCCTGCGCGCCCTGCGCACCGGCACCCCGTCCGACCACGAGCGCGAGCGCCTGTCCACGCTCCTCCTGCTCTCGGTCAACGGCGTCGCCGCCGGCCTCCAGAACACCGGCTGACACCCCGGGGGCTCAGCGCAGGGCGGCGAAGAAGGTGTGGATGTCGGAGGTGAGGGCCTCCGTGGCGGTGTGGGCCGTGTAGTGGCCGCGGGCCGGGGCCGGGAGCGTCTTCCAGGAGACGATCCCGGCGTGGTCGCGCTCGGCGAAGCGGCGGATGGACCTGAAGTCTCCCTCGGCCATGGCCAGCGCCATCGGCACCGTCGTCGGCTCCTTGGCGGCCTGCTGAGCGCTCTGCTGGGCGCGGGCGTTCTCCCAGTACAGGCGCAGCGCCGAGCCGGACGTGCCGGTGAACCAGTGGATAGCGGCGTTCAGCAGCATGAAGTCGTCGTCGAGGTCCTCGTCGAAGAGCTGGGCCAGCCAGCCGACCAAGCCGGCGGGGGAGTCGGTGATGGCGTGCGCCAGCGTCTGCGGCTGCTGCGACTGCAGGACGTTGAACGCGCCCTTCTCCTTCCAGAACCAGTCGAGCACGGCCAGCCCGGCCTGGTCCTCCTCGGTGAGGCCGGCGAACTCGGCCGGGTCGCCGGAGGGGAAGGAGAAGAGCTGGGTCACGTGGACGCCGACGACGTGGTCCGGGGCGACGCGGGCCAGCTCGGGGGAGATCATGGACCCGGCGTCGTTGCCCACCGCGCCGTAGCGGTCGTAGCCGAGGCGGGACATGAGCTCGGCCCACGCGCGGGCGATGCGGAGGTTGTCCCAGCCGGTCTCGGTGGTCGGGCCGGAGAAGCCGTAGCCGGGCAGCGACGGGATGACCAGGTGGTGGTGGCGCGACAGCGGCTCGATGGCGTCGAGGTACTCGGCGATCGAGCCGGGCCAGCCGTGGGTGAGGAGCAGCGGCAGGGCGTCGGGGTCGTCGGAGCGGACGTGGATGAAGTGGATGTTCTGCCCGTCGATCTCGGTGGTGAACTGCGGGTGGGCGTTGAGGCGGGCCTCCTGGGCGCGCCAGTCGAAGCCGGCGCGCCAGTGGGTGACGAGCCGCCTGACCCGCTCGACGCTGACGCCCTGGTCGGCGCCCGGGATCTCGTCGACGAAGCGGGTCAGCGCGAGGCGGGTCTGCAGGTCGTCGAGCTCGGCCTGGGGGATCTCGACGCGGAAGGGACGGATCTCGGCGCTGATGGCGGTCATGCTGACACCTCTTCGGAAAGGAACGGAATGCTTTGTTCTGTCTCCAGAATAGCAGAACGGAATGATTTGTTCCACTGTTGTGGCGGGATACGGCCTACGCCGGCACCCATGTCGTCAGACGCGGACGCGGTCGTGGCCCGCGTAGACGTTGCAGCGCTCGCCCCGCAGGAAGCCCACCAGCGTCATGCCGAACTCCCTGGCCACGTCCACGGCCAGCGACGACGGCGCCGACACCGCGCACACCACCGGAATCCCGGCCGCCAGCGCCTTCTGCATGATCTCGTAGCTGGCCCGGCCGCTGACCATGAGCACGTGCCGGTCCAGCGGCAGCCGCTCCGCCAGCGCCGCCCAGCCGGTCAGCTTGTCCACCGCGTTGTGCCGGCCCACGTCCTCCCGTACGGCCAGCAGCTCGCCCTCCGCCGTGAACAGCCCGGCCGCGTGCAGCCCGCCCGTCTTGCCGAAGACGCCCTGCGCCGCGCGCAGCCGGTCCGGCAGGCCGTACAGGACCTCGGGGGTGAGCTCGACGGCGCCGGGCGGCGCCGGACGGCAGCGGTCGCGCAGCGCGTCGAGGCTGGCCGAGCCGCACACGCCGCACGCGCTGGAGGTCAGGAAGTGGCGCTCCAGCGCCGGCAGCTCGGGGATCGGGCCGCGCAGCCGTACGGTGACCGTGTTGTAACGGGCCTCGACCGGCACGTCCTCGTCGGTGCAGTAGCCGATGGAGGCGATGCCGCCGGCCCGCACCAGGCCCTCCGCGTGCAGGAACCCGGCCGCCAGCTCGAAGTCGTGGCCCGGTGTGCGCATGGTGATCGCCACCGTGCGGCGTCCGCCGTCGAGCGAGGCGAGCCGGATCTCCAGCGGCTCCTCGGTGGCCAGGTCGTCACGGCGCTCCGTGGCGGCCGGGCCGGTCAGCCGCCGGATGCGGACGCGGGTCGTGGGCCCGGGGCGCTCGCTCATGCGCGGCGCACCGTCACCGTCGCGTTGTAGTCGGGGATCCGGGCGTCGGGTGAGCGGCGCGACTCGTCGAGCAGGACGTTGCCCTCCGGCCAGTGGATCTGCAGGTTGCCCGGCATGACGGGCGCCCGCAGCACCTTGCCCCGGTAGGAGCGCTCGCCGGAGCGCAGCTCGATCGGGGTGCCGTCGGGCAGGCCGAGCCGGTCGGCGTCGTAGGCGCTCATCAGCACCGCCTCGCGCGTGGCGCCGTTGAAGCCGTCGAGCCGCTCGTGGACCATGCTGTTGAACTGCTTGCCGCGCCGGGTGGCGACCATGAACGACCCGTCCGGCCGCTCCAGCGCGGGCAGCGGCACGGCCGAGAACCTCGCCAGACCGTCGGGGGTCTGGAAGCCGCCGTCGGCGAACAGGTGCCGCCCGCCGTACTGGACGTTGTCGCCGAACGCGCTCAGCCCCGCGATGCCCGCGTAGAACGGCACGGCCCGCTCGATCTCCTCGCGGATCGCGGGCGTGCCGGTGAAACGGACCTTCGACGCCAGCGCGGGACGGCTGCGGGCGGCCAGCTCGGTGAAGATCTTCCACTCCGGCCACGCCTCCGCCACCCGTGGCCCCTCCACCTCCGGCGAGAAGATGATCCGCCGCTCGGTCGAGGTCTCCGTCACGCCGCCCGTCATCTCGTACCGGGTCTGTGCGGGCAGCAGCAGCACGTCGCCCTCGGACGGCACGAGCATCTGGGACGACAGCACGATGTCGATGTGGACGCGCAGGCGTGGCCGGCGCAGCGCCTCGCGGCAGTAACCGGGGTCGGGGAGCACCTCCAGGAAGTTGCCGCCGCTGGAGATCAGCGCGTCCAGCTCGCCCGCGTGGGCGGCGTCGATCATGTCGGTGGCGGTCAGGCCGGGGGTGGCCGGCACCTCGAAGCCCCACAGGTCCGCGAACCTCCCGGCGTTCTCCGGGGTGATCGGCAGCCCGCCCGGCAGCCCCGTGGCGTACGCGCCCATCTCCGCGCCGCCCTGCACCCCGCTGTGCCCGCGGATCGGCATCAGCCCGCAGTGCTCGCGCCCCACGAACCCGCGCGCGAGCGCCAGGTTGACGATGGCCCGCACGTTGTCCTCGCCGAAGGTGTGCTGCGTGATGCCCATCGACCACACCAGCACCGCCGACCTGGCCTCCGCGAGCAGCCGCGCCAGCCGCAGCATCTCGTCGCGCGAGGCCCCCGACAGCGCCTCCAGCTCCTCCCACGACTGCGCCTCGACCGCCTCGCGCGCCCGCTCGAAGCCCGTCGTACGGAGCGCCACGAACTTCTCGTCCACCCACCCCCGCTCGACCAGGTGCTTGAGCACCCCGTTGAGGAAGCCGATGTCGCCGCCCACGTTCACGCCGAAGAACTCGTCGGTGATCTTCGTGCCGAACACGGCCGACTCCGCGTTGGACGGCACCCAGTAGCGCTCCATGCCCGGCTCGCGGTAGGCGTTGACCATCGCCACCCGAGTGCCGGCCTTCTTGGCGTGGTAGAGGTACTTCATCGCCACCGGCTGGTTGTTCGACGGGTTGGAGCCCATGAAGACGATCAGGTCGGAGCCGATCCAGTCGGTGTAGGAGCAGGTGGTGGCCGCCGCGCCGATCGTCTGCTTGAGCGCGACCGTCGAGGGGGAGTGGCAGATGCGCGCCGCGTTGTCGATGTTGTTGGTGCCGAGCGCCCGCATCGCCTTCTGCGCGGCGTAGTAGTTCTCGTTCGGCACGCCCCTGCTGGTCAGGTACGCGCCGAAGCGCGCGTCGCGCAGCCCGGCCGCGGCGATCGAGAGCGCCTCGTCCCACGGGACGCGCGTGAAGCCGGGCTCGCCCGCGCGGCGCAGCATCGGGTACGGCAGGCGCCCCAGCTCGCGCAGCTCCGCGCTGCGCCGGCCCTCCAGCCCCGACACGTCACGCAGCACCGAGACGTCCAGCGCCGGCATCGTGTTGAGCGGCAGCAGGCGCAACCTGATGTTGCACAGATGGACTTCCCGCATCGTCCAGTCGCGCATGCCCTTGGTGCCGAGCGCGCAGCCGTCGCACGTGCCCTGCGTGAGGACCCGCCAGGCGTAACGCCTGCGACCCTTGACCGCCCGGAACGCCTTCAACAGCTCAAGGTAGTTGTTCGGCTTGCGCAGACCGAGGCCGAACGGCCGCCAGGACGCCCAGTTGCGTGGATCGAGAAGCTTGCTCACCCCTCCATCTTGCTCGCTTCCCGGCCGCGCGAAGCCCGGCGCATCGGCTCTCCCGCGGGAGGACAGGGGCGGCGTCCGGGCGGTGCCGCGCGTCAGCCAAGATGGACAGGTGCCCGACTCGCGCTACTCCGACCTCAACCGCCCGCCCCTCTCCGAGGCGGCGCTCAACCGCGCCCTCGTCCGGCCGGGCGGCCTGTGGACGGGCGTGACCGTGGTCGAGAGCACCGGCTCCACCAACGCCGACCTCGCCGGCCAGGCCCGGGAGGGCGCCGTGGAGGGCACGGTGCTGGTCGCCGAGGAGCAGGTGGCGGGCCGGGGCCGGCTCGGCCGCACCTGGACCGCTCCCGCCCGTTCCGGCCTGGCCGTGTCCGTGCTGCTCAGGCCGGCGCCGCCGGCCACCACGCACGGCTGGCTGCCGCTGCTGTTCGGGGTGGCCGCCGCCTCGGCCGTGCGCCGGCTGGCCGAGGTGGACGTGCGCCTCAAGTGGCCGAACGACCTGCTCGTCGGCGACCGCAAGCTGGCCGGGGTGCTGGCCGAGCGCGTGGAGGACGCGGTGGTCGTCGGCATGGGCCTCAACGTGTCGCTGCGGGCCGACGAGCTGCCCGTGCAGACCGCCACGTCGCTGGCCATCCAGGAGGCCGCCTGCCTCGACCGCGACCCGTTGTTGCGGGCCGTGCTGCGCGAGGTCGAGAGCCACTACGCCGACTGGGCCGAGGCCGGCGGCGACGCCGACATGGCCGGGCTGCGCGCCGCCTACCAGGCCTCCAGCGCCACCATCGGGCGTGAGGTGCGGGTGGAGCTGCCCGGCGGCCGCTTCCTGACGGGCCGCGCCACCGGCGTCGACGAGGCCGGCCGCCTCCAGCTCACCGCCGGCGGCGAGCAGCACACGCTCAGCGCCGGCGATGTCGTCCACCTACGCCCGTCCGCGTGACGGCCCCCCTACGTCCACGGGCGTAGCCGCGCGTCCCGGTAGGTGGCAGCATGTGCGCATGACCATCCCGGACCATCACCTCACCCAGGGTGAGCGCCGCGTCAGGTCCTTCCACCCCCACTGGAAGCGCCTCGTCGGCCCCGTCGCCGCGCTCGTGCTCATCGCCGCGGCCTCGGGCGCGGCGGTGTACTTCGTCCCGGGCGACTGGGAGTACGCCTCCTACGCCAGGATCGCCGTCTGCGCCGTCGCCCTCGTCCTGCTGACCGTCTGGTCGTTCGTCCCCTACCTCCAGTGGAAGAACACCGGCTACGTGCTCACCACCCACCGCTTCACGATCAGCTCCGGGGTGCTCAACAAGTCGACCGACGAGATCCCGATGGCCAAGGTCAACACCGTCAGCTCCGACCAGACGTTCGTCGAGCGGCTGCTCGGCTGCGGCACGCTCACCGTGGAGTCGGCGGGCGACCGCGGCCAGATCGTGCTCCGCGACATCCCCCACCTCCAGGACGTCCGGGCCGACCTGTTCCGGCTCCTGGAGGACGCCACCGACGGCGAGCTCGACGGCCGTTGAGCCGGGAGGGCGGTTGAGCGAGGAGGGCCGTTGAGCGAGGAGGGCCGTTGAGCCGGGAGGGGCCGCGCAGGCCCACAGCTGAGGAGATCGGCCTGCTGCTGGCCGGTGCGCCCGCCAGCCGCACCCGCACCGAGGTGGCGGCCGGCGCCGGGGTGCCCCAGGAGCTGGCCGAGCGGGTCTGGCGCGCCCTGGGCTTCCCCACCCACGCCGACGACGCCGTCGCGTTCTCCGAGGCCGACGTGGCCGCCCTGACGCGGGTGCGGACGATGCTCGACCGCGGCCTGCTGGACGAGCCCACGGTCGTCCGCATGGCCCGTGCCCTCGGCCAGACCACGGCCCGGCTGGCCCAGTGGCAGGCCGAGATCATCATCGGCCACCTGCTGCCCGCGGAGGGCGAGCCGTCCGACGACGACGTGGCGCGCGTGTTCGACACGGCCCGCGCGCTGCTGCCCGACTTCGAGCACCTCCTGGTGCACGTCTGGCGGGCCCAGCTCGCCGCCGCGGGCACGCGCCTGCTGGCCATGGCCGACCTGCGCCCCGAGACCACACCCGACCCGCGCTCCGAGACCGCACCGGGCCGCGTGGCGACGCCCGAGGCCGCGCCGGGCCGGGTGGCGATGGCCGTGGGGTTCGCCGACCTCGTGGCGTTCACCAGGCGGGCCAGGGAGCTGGACGAGCGGGAGCTGGCCGACCTGGTGGAGGGGTTCGAGGCGCGGGCGGCCGACATCGTGGCCGCCCACGGCGCCCGGCTGGTCAAGACCCTCGGCGACGAGGTGCTCTTCACCGCCCCCACCCCGGCGCGGGCCGCCGCCATCGCGCTCGACCTGGCCGGCACGGCCGAGCTGCGCATCGGGATGGCGTACGGGCCGGTGGTGCCGATGATGGGCGACGTCTACGGCACCACGGTCAACCTGGCGGCCCGCCTCACCGCCATCGCCAGGCCCGGCACGGTCGTCGTCGACTCCGGCCTGGCCGAGGGACTGGCGGGCGAGCCGGGGTTCGAGGTGCGCGGCATGCGGCGCAGGACCGCCCGGGGTCTCGGCGTGGTGCGCCCCCATCTCTTGCGGCGATCATCCTCCTGACGCAGGATGGCTGCCATGCCGTACGAAGTGCGGGGCGTCATCGCCCGAGGTAAAGGCCGGGAAGTCTCCGTCGAGAACGTGATCGTGCCCGATCCCGGGCCGGGGGAGGCCGTCGTCGCCGTGCAGGCGTGCGGGGTGTGCCACACCGACCTCCACTACCGGGAGGGCGGCATCAGCGACGACTTCCCGTTCCTGCTCGGCCACGAGGCGGCGGGCGTCGTGGAGGCCGTCGGCGAGGGCGTGACCGGGATCGAGCCGGGCGACTTCGTCATCCTCAACTGGCGGGCGGTGTGCGGCCAGTGCCGCGCCTGCCTGCGCGGCCGGCCGTGGTACTGCTTCGCCACCCACAACGCCACCCAGAAGATGACGCTGGAGGACGGCACCGAGCTGTCGCCCGCGCTCGGCATCGGCGCGTTCCTCGGCAAGACCCTCGTGGCGGCGGGCCAGTGCACCAAGGTCTCGCCCGAAGCGCCGGCGGCCGTCGCCGGCCTGCTGGGCTGCGGCGTCATGGCGGGGCTCGGCGCCGCGATCAACACCGGCGGCGTCACGCGCGGCGACTCGGTCGCGGTCATCGGATGCGGCGGGGTCGGCGGGGCGGCCGTCCTGGGCGCCTCGCTGGCCGGCGCGTCGAAGATCATCGCCATCGACGTGGACGACCGCAAGCTGGGCTGGGCCCGCGACTTCGGGGCCACCCACACGGTCAACTCCCGCGAGAGCGACCCGGTCGAGGCCGTGCGCGACCTCACGGGCGGGTTCGGGGCCGACGTGGTCATCGAGGCGGTCGGCCGGCCCGAGACGTACAAGCAGGCCTTCTACGCCCGCGACCTGGCCGGCACGGTCGTGCTCGTCGGGGTGCCCACCCCGGAGATGACGCTGGAGCTGCCGCTGCTCGACGTCTTCGGCCGCGGCGGGGCGCTGAAGTCCTCCTGGTACGGCGACTGCCTGCCGAGCCGCGACTTCCCCATGCTCATCGACCTCTACCTGCAGGGCCGGCTGCCGCTCGACAAGTTCGTCACCGAGACCATCGCGCTCGACGAGGTCGAGGAGGCGTTCGCCAAGATGGGCCGCGGCGAGGTGCTGCGATCGGTGGTGGTCCTCTAAATGCTCGACAAGGTCATCACTTCGGGGACGTTCACGCTCGACGGCGGTACCTGGGACGTCGACAACAACGTCTGGCTGGCCGGCGACGCGCGCCGGGTGCTCGTCATCGACGCCGCCCACGACGCCCGCGCCATCGCCGAGCGCGTCGGCGGGCGCACCGTCACCGCCATCGTCTGCACGCACGCGCACAACGACCACATCAACGCCGCCCGCGAGCTGGCCGAGCTGACCGGCGCGCCGATCCGGCTGCACCCCGCCGACCAGGTGCTCTGGGAGCAGGTGTACGGCGACGCGGTGCCGTACGAGCCGCTGGCCGACGGCGAGAAGCTGGAGGCCGGCGGCGTCACGCTGGAGGTGCTGCACACCCCCGGCCACTCCCCGGGCGCGGTGTGCCTGCACGCGCCCGACCTGGGCGTGCTGTTCAGCGGCGACACCCTGTTCAAGGGCGGCCCCGGCGCGACCGGCCGGTCCTACTCCTCGTTCGACACGATCATCGCCTCGATCCGCGACCGGCTGCTGACGCTGCCGCCCGAGACCGTCGTCCACACCGGCCACGGCGAGTCCACCTCCATCCGCGCCGAGGCCCCCCACCTGGAGGAATGGCTGGCCAGAGGACACTGAACCCTTACCTCGGTGTGGCGGAGGTAACGTAGGCAAGCCTTACCAAACTGGGTTACATTAGGCATGCCTAACCTACGGACCGTCCAGAGAGTGAGGCTTCCCCCGCATGTACGTGTGCGTCTGTCGTGCCGTGACCGAGAACGAGGTGCACGACTGCATCGCCGCCGGCGCGCGCAGCGCCCGGCAGGTGCGCGACACCACTGGTGCCGGTGGGGACTGTGCCTCTTGTGTCCGGAAAATCTGTGCGATGCTGAAACGGTCTGAGGAACTGACGACCGCATAGCACGAGGGGCCCGTACATGCAGGGCGACAAGCAGATCATCGAGTTGCTCAACGAGCAGCTGACGGCGGAGCTGACCGCCATCAACCAGTACTTTTTGCACGCCAAGATGCAGGAGAACTGGGGCTACACGAAGCTGGCCAAGCACACCCGCGACGAGTCGTTCGAGGAGATGCGGCACGCCGAGCGCCTGACGGACCGCATCCTCTTCCTCGAAGGGCTGCCCAATTACCAGCGGCTCGGCACGCTGCACATCGGGCAGACCGTCGAGGAGCAGCTCAAGGCCGACCTGGAGATCGAGCTGTCGGTGGTGCAGCGGCTGCGCCCGGCCATCCAGCTCATGCGCGAGAAGGGTGATGTCACCTCGGCCCGCATCTTCGAGGAGATCCTGGCCGACGAGGAGCACCACATCGACTACCTGGAGACGGAGCTGGCGCTCATCCACAGCCTGGGCGAGCAGCTCTACCTCGCCCGCTACACGGAGCCGTCGTCCGTCTGACGTCCGTTCGCGCGACACGCCCGCCGGGGCCCCCTCCGGCGGGCGTCGCCGTCTCCGGGCGGGGTGCGCGCCGCCGGAGGCACAGGACACGGCCGTACATTCCCGGACGGATTTTATGAACGACACGCCCGAGTGCGACACGCCCGGCGCGGTACGGCATTTCGCGCCGCTGGACGCGCTCATTCGCCGTCCCGGCCGCTAATCGCGGTAATTTAAGCCCGGCTAACCGATATTTATCAGCGTTTGCCCAGGTCAATGGATAGGTCAACGACAAGTCAAACCGTGCGCTGTGCCCGGGAAACGATCGCTTAAGGTCCTACGATCGCTTCATGACCTGCGTACTTCTCGCCGAGGATGACACCTCGATTTCCGAGCCGCTCGCGCGCGCGCTTCGCCGTGAGGGCTATCAGGTTGAGGTGAGCCCCGACGGCCCGCAGGCCCTGGAAAGGGCTCTGTCGGGGGGCATCGACCTGATCGTTCTTGACCTCGGCCTGCCAGAGATGGACGGGCTGGAGGTCGCCCGCCGGATCCGCGCCGAAGGACACGGCACTCCGGTTCTCATACTCACCGCCCGCGTCGACGAGGTCGACACGGTCGTCGGCCTCGACGCCGGCGCCGACGACTACGTCACCAAGCCGTTCCGCCTGGCCGAACTGCTCGCCCGGGTGCGCGCGCTGCTGCGCCGAGGCACGTCCGAGACTCCGGTGGTCCAGGGCGTGCGCATCGACGCGGACTCCCGCCGCGCCTGGATGGGGGAGAAGGAGCTGCATCTGACGACCAAGGAGTTCGACCTGCTGCGCGTGCTGGTCCGCGACGCCGGCAAGGTGGTCACCCGCGAGCAGATCATGCGCGAGGTGTGGGACACCAACTGGTGGGGCTCGACCAAGACGCTCGACATGCACATCTCGTGGCTGCGCCGCAAGCTCGGCGACGACGCGGCGAAGCCCCGCTACATCACCACCGTCCGGGGAGTCGGCTTCCGCTTCGAACGCGAGTAGGCGATGCGCCGCCGCCTGCTCACTTCCACTCTGGTCGTCGCGGTCATCGCGGTCCTGCTGCTGGGGGTCCCCCTGGGCATCGTGGTCAGCCGCCTGATCGTGGACGAGGCGGCCCAGGAGCTCAGGGCGGAGGCGACGCGACTGGTGGGGGAGGTGGAGTACTCCCGCATCCAGGAGACGCCGCTGGACCCTCAGCAGCTCGAACAGAAGTATCCCGGCCGCTACATCCAGATCTACGAACGAGCGAACCCTCCCAAGGCGACCATCGTCGGCACGGCATCGCCGCCGGGCCACCAGATGGCCGAGGACGCCCAGTCCGAGAACGGCATCTATGTGCGGGTGAGCCGCGACCGGGACCAGGTCGAGCAGGATGTCCGGGCGCGCCTGCTGCTGATCGTGGCCCTCGCCGTCGCGGCTCTGGCCGTGGCCGTCGGCCTGGCCATCGTGCAGTCTCGCCGGTTGACGCTGCCGCTGCTGGACCTGGCGAAGATAGCCGAGCGGCTCGGCTCCGGCGACGCCCGGCCGAGCAGACACCGCTACGGCATACCCGAGCTCGACCAGGTCGCGGAGGTGCTCGACCGCAGTGCCACCCGCATCTCGGACCTGCTCACCCGGGAGCGGGAGTTCGCCACCGACGCCTCCCACCAGCTGCGCACCCCGCTGACGGGGCTGACCATGCGCCTGGAGGAGATCGTCGCCGCCTCCGACCAGCCCACGGTGGTCCGTGAGGAGGGCGAGGCCGCCATCGTCCAGGCCGAACGGCTCACGGCCGTCATCGACGAGCTGCTCGCCGCGGCCCGCCGCCAGCGGCACGCCCAGGCGGAGCCCGTCTCCATCGACGAGGTGCTGATCCAGCAGATCACCGAGTGGGAGCCGGTGTTCCGCGGCTGCGACCGCACGCTGCTGCTGGAGGGCACCCGCGGGCTCAAGGCGCTGGCCACCACCGGCGGCTTCGGGCAGGTCATCGCCACCCTGCTGGAGAACTCACTGCGTCACGGCGGGGGCACCGTCGTCGTCACGACCACGCAGGGTGACAGCTACATCGTGATCGAGGTGGCCGACGAGGGGCCCGGCATCGCCGATGACATCGCGCCCAAGGTCTTCGAGCGGAACGTGAGCGGGGGAGGCGGCACGGGTCTCGGCCTGACGCTGGCCCGCGCGCTGGCCGCCGCCGACGGGGGCCGGCTGGAGCTGGTGCGCCGCCGCCCGGCGACGTTCGCGATCTTCCTGCGGCCGGTGGAGGAGAACAACCGGACGCGGGTGGTCAGCGGGCCCGCCTGACCGTGCCTCCTGCCTGACCGTGCCTGGCGTCAGCGCTCCTGGCGGACCTCGGTGTCGGGCAGCTCGGCCGGGATCGGGTCGGTGGCCTCCAGGAACACCCACCGCTTGTACGACCAGTAGCGGAACAGCGTGCCGAGCCCGACGCCGACGATGTTGGCGACGTTGAGGCTGAACAGGTCGTGCAGGTGCAGGGTGTACTTGGTGAAGCCGATCACCAGCACACCGAACAGCAGCGCGATGCCGTTGAGCAGGAAGAACAGGAAGTACTCGCGGCGCAGGCCGCTCTGCTCCCGGTGGCGGAACGTCCAGAACCGGTTGCCCGCGTACGCGAAGGTGGCCGAGATGGCCGTGGCCAGCACCTTGGACGTCATCGGCCCCCAGTCAAGGACGAGAAGGGCGTTGTAGATCCCCGTGTCGATGACGAACGCCGCGATGCCGATCAGCCCGAACTTGGTCAGCTCGTGCAGCAAGGACGAGAACCGCTGGTAAAGGACCCTGATGAAATCCACGTCTCCGGCTCGGTCCTCTCCTGCTCCGCGTCCTGACCGCCTGGTGTCCGCGTATGTGACAACTTGCCCACGGCCGGGCTGACCACACCAGCGTACTGGCCGTGGCCCCACGCACGGGCCGGAGCGGTGAAGATCGGGACCCCTACCAACACCCCCCTGAAAATCGGCTTATGCCCGGACAAATGCAGATCATGAGTATTACGCTGCGGAGGCAGACCGCCGGCGGGCCACGCGCGCCGGTGTCGGGCTCAGACGGACCGCCGTTCCCACGGCCATGACCTTCGGGACCCCACCGTGCCGTTACGACCGCTCGTGCTGCTCGCCGTTCTGTCCGTATGCGCGGCGGGATGCGCGGGTACGGCCCCCGCCGACACCGGTGGCACCGTGGCGGCCGAGCAGCAGCCGCTCCCGGCCCAGGAGTCCCCGCCGCCGCGGGTGGACCCGTCCACGGCCGAGCCGGCGTTCGGTGTGCTCACCGAGCTCGACGAGGCGTGGAAACGGCGTGACTGCGCCGCCGTCGCCGGGCTCACCACGTGGGCCGAGAAGCCGCTGGGCGGCCGTGCCTGCAAGGGCACCCGGAACGGCCGCCCAGCTCTCTACAGCGAGCCGGAGTTCTTCCTGCCGGAGGAAGGGGGCTGGTTCGCGGCGCTGGCGAGGAAGCCGTCGCCCGCGTACTTCGTGTTCGTGTTCGAGGACGGTCGCTGGCGGCTCGGCGCGGGCCCGATCCCCGCGCGCGGCAAGCCCGTCCGTCCCGGCGACGCCGGCGTCACGGCCGGGCCGGACCTGGCCACCGAGGCGCGGCTCGTGTCGCAGCGCCACCTCACGTACCTGACCGACCCGGCCGGCGTGAACGGCGTGCGCTTCCCCTCCGGCGACCCCGTGCGCGGGCTGCTGGACGAGATCGTCAGCCGGCCCGCCCAGGTCAGGCCGGACCGGCTGGCCATCGACGTCGAGCTGGTCGAGGGCCCGCCGCGCGCCGTCGCGCTGTCGGCCGAGTCCATGCTGGTCTTCGACGTCGTACGGCTCACCTATCGGCAGCGGCCCAAGGCCGGGAGGGCGGCGCTCAGGCACCCTCTGAAGGGGCTGTCGCCGGAGGGGACGGAGCTGGTGGAGCTGGCCAGCGTGCTCACCGCCGCCGACGGCCTCACGACCGTCGGCGTGCGCCGCGGCCCGGCGGGCTGACCCGGGCCGGGCCGAGCTTGGAAAGGCCGGGTAAGCTCACGACACGTGAGTTCCTACCGCCCCATCGGCCCGGTCGTCGGCGTGGTCGGCGCCGGCCAGCTCGCCCGGATGACCCAGCAGCCCGCCATCGCGCTCGGAGTGGAGCTGCGGGTGCTGGCCAACTCGGCCGACGAGAGCGCCGCCCGGGTGATCGTCGACACGCGGATCGGCGACTACCGCGACCTGTCCGACCTGCGCGACTTCGCCAAGGGCTGCGACGCGATCACCTTCGACCACGAGCACGTGCCGACCGAGCACATCAGGGCGCTCGCCGCCGACGGCGTCACCGTCCACCCCGGCGCCGACGCGCTCGTCCACGCGCAGGACAAGGCCGTCATGCGGGAGCGGCTGACCGCCATCGGCGCGCCCTGCCCCGCCTGGGCCCGTGTCTCCGATGTCGAGGACGTCACCCGCTTCGCCGGGGAGCACAGCTGGCCGGTGGTGCTCAAGGCGGTCAGAGGCGGCTACGACGGCCGGGGCGTGTGGGTGTGCCGCTCGGCCGAGGACGCCGCCGAGGCGTTCGCCGGCGGCGTGCCGCTGATGGCCGAGGCGTTCGTGCCGTTCCAGCGGGAGCTGGCCGTCCTCGTGGCCCGCTCGCCGCACGGCCAGGGCGTCAGCTACCCCGTCGTGGAGACCGTCCAGCAGGACGGCATCTGCGTCGAGGTGCTCGCCCCCGCGCCCGGCCTGGACCCGGAGCGGGCCGCGCAGGCGCAGAACATCGCGCTGCGCATCGCCCAGGAGCTGGACGTGACCGGGCTGCTAGCCGTGGAGCTGTTCGACTCGGGGGACGGGCTGGTGGTCAACGAGCTGGCCATGCGCCCCCACAACAGCGGCCACTGGACCATCGAGGGCGCGCGCACGTCCCAGTTCGAGCAGCACCTGCGGGCCGTGCTCGACCTGCCGCTCGGCTCGCCGGCCACGACCGCGCCGGTCGTCGTCATGGCCAACCTGCTCGGCGGCGACGACCCCGACCTGTTCAAGCGGTACGAGCACGTGATGGCCCACGACCCGGGCGTCAAGGTGCACTTCTACGGCAAGCAGGTCCGGCCCGGCCGCAAGATCGGCCACGTGACCGCGCTGGGCGACGACCTCGACGAGGTCCGCGCCCGCGCCCGGCACGCCGCCGTCTACCTGACCACGGGGGAGTACACGTGACCATCGGCACGGTCGGCACTGCCGGCACCATCGGCATCGTCATGGGCAGTGACTCCGACTGGCCCGTCATGCGGGCGGCGGCCGAGGCCGTGGCCGAGTTCGGCGTGCCGTTCGAGGCCGACGTGGTGTCCGCGCACCGGATGCCGGCCGAGATGATCGACTACGGCCGGCAGGCGGCCGGGCGCGGGCTCAAGGTCATCATCGCCGGGGCGGGCGGCGCGGCCCACCTGCCCGGCATGCTCGCCTCGGTGACGCCGCTGCCGGTGATCGGGGTGCCGGTGCCGCTGAAGTACCTCGACGGGATGGACTCGCTGCTGTCGATCGTGCAGATGCCCGCCGGGGTGCCGGTGGCGACGGTCGCCGTCGGCGGGGCGCGCAACGCGGGGCTGCTGGCCGTACGCATCCTGGGGGCCTCGGACCCGGAGCTCCGGCGGCGCATGGAGGAGTTCCAGGGCAGGCTGAAGGAGCAGGCTTACGCCAAGGGCGAGAAGCTCCGCCAGGAGGCGGCGGAGCTCCGCTGACCTCACCTCCGGAGGCCCCTGCTCGTACGTGGGGACCTCCGGTGCTTCTTGCGGGCCGGGAGCGGCTTCTCGTGGGCGGGGAGCGACTTCTCGTGGGCCGGGAGCGACTTCTCCTGGGCTAGGGGCGGCCGAGGGCGCGGTAGTGCCAGCCGGCGGAGCGCCACGCCTCCGCGTTGAGCGCGTTGCGGCCGTCGACGATCCGGCGGGTCGCCACGGCGGCGCCCAGCTCCTCCGGGTCCAGCTCCACGAACTCCTGCCACTCGGTCAGCAGCAGCACCACGTGGGCGCCGCGGACCGCCTCCAGGGCCGACTCGCCGTACTTGAGCTCCGGGTGCGCCTTGCGGGCGTTGCCCAGCGCGATCGGGTCGTACACCGTGACCCGGCCGCCCTGGTGGCCGATCGTGACCGCCACGTCGAGCGCGGGGGAGTCGCGGATGTCGTCGGAGTTCGGCTTGAAGGCGGCGCCCAGGACGCCGACCGTGCAGCCGTGGAACGAGCCGCCCGCCAGCTCGCGGGCCAGGTCCACCATGCGGGCGCGGCGGCGCATGTTGATCGCGTCCACCTCGCGGAGGAACGTCAGCGCCTGGTCGGCGCCCAGCTCGCCGGCCCGGGCCATGAACGCCCGGATGTCCTTGGGCAGGCAGCCGCCGCCGAAGCCGAGCCCGGCGTTGAGGAACCGGCCGCCGATGCGGTCGTCGTACGACAGCGCCTCGGAGAGCTGCTTGACGTCGGCGTGGGCGGCCTCGCAGACCTCGGCCATGGCGTTGATGAAGGAGATCTTCGTGGCGAGGAAGGCGTTGGCGGCGGTCTTGACCAGCTCGGCGGTCGCGAAGTCGGTGACGACCATGGGCACCTCGCCCAGCGGCTCGTACACCTCCCGCAGCATCTTCTCGGCGCGCTCGGAGCGGACACCGATGACGATGCGGTCCGGCTTGAGCGTGTCCTCGACGGCGTAGCCCTCGCGCAGGAACTCGGGGTTCCAGGCCAGCTCCGCCAGGACACCCGCCGGGGCGAGCCGGGCCAGCCTGTCGGCCAGCCGCCCGGCGGTGCCGACGGGCACGGTGGACTTGCCGACGACCAGGCACTCGCGGTTCAGGTGCGGGGCGAGGGAGTCCACGGCGGCGTCCATGTAGGAGACGTCGGCCGCATACTCGCCGTGTTTCTGGGGAGTTCCGACGCAGATGAAGTGGACGTCCCCGAACTCGGCCACCTCCTCGTACGAGGTGGTGAAGCGCAGACGGCCCGAGTCGAGGCCGCGGCGCAGGACGGATTCCAGGCCGGGCTCGTGGATCGGCAGCTCACCGCTGTTGAGCCGATTGATCTTGTCGGCGTCGATGTCGAGGCCCAGGACGTCGAATCCGAGGTCCGCCATGCAGGCCGCATGGGTGATGCCCAGGTATCCGGTCCCGATCACCGTGAGGCGATATGGCACGTGTGAGCTCCTTTCGATCGCCAGGCATGTTACCGGCCCGCGTTATCTCGTTCTGTGCCACCTGTGCCATTTCACAAACCGTACTGACTAGTAACAAACTGGTCGGACATCCTAGTATCTGGGTATGAGCTTCCCTCTCTACGCGCCCGCCGAAGAGCACGACATGCTCAGGGAGACGGTCCGGGCCCTCGCCGACGAGAAGATCGCCCCTCAAGCCGCCGCGGCTGACGAGGCCGGCGAGTTCCCCTGGGACGTCTACAAGGCCCTCGTCGCGGCGGACCTGCACGCCGTCCACGTCCCCGAGCAGTACGGCGGCGCGGGGGCGGACGCGCTCGCCACGGTCATCGTCATCGAGGAGGTGGCGCGCGCCTGCGCCTCGTCCTCGCTCATCCCGGCCGTCAACAAGCTCGGCACCGTGCCGCTGCTCCTGTCGGCCTCCGAGGAGCTCAAGGCCCACTACCTCGCGCCGGTCGCGCGGGGGGACGCGATGTTCTCGTACGCCCTGTCGGAGCCCGAGGCCGGCTCGGACGCGGCGGCCATGAAGACCCGCGCCGTGCTCGACGGCGACCACTACGTCCTCAACGGCACCAAGATGTGGATCACCAACGCCGGTGTGTCGGAGTACTACACGGTCATGGCCGTCACGGACCCGTCGGCCGGGGCGCGCGGCATCTCCGCGTTCGTCGTGGAAAAGTCGGACGAGGGCGTCTCCTTCGGGCCGAAGGAGCGCAAGCTCGGCATCAAGGCGTCGCCGACCCGCCAGGTCATCATGGACAACGTCCGCATCCCCGCCTCCCGCATGATCGGCGACCCCGGCTCAGGCTTCAAGACCGCCCTGGCCACGCTCGACCACACCCGCGTCACCATCGCCGCCCAGGCCCTCGGCATCGCCCAGGGGGCGCTGGACTTCGCGATCGGGTACGTCAAGGAGCGCAAGCAGTTCGGCCGCGCGGTCGCCGACTTCCAGGGCGTGCAGTTCATGCTGGCCGACATGGCCATGAAACTGGAGGCGGCGCGGCAGCTCACCTACCACGCGGCGGCCAAGTCGGAGCTCGCCATGCACGGCCGACCGCAGAAGGACCTCACGTTCCTGTCGAGCGCCGCCAAGTGCGCCGCCTCGGACGCCGCCATGGAGATCACCACGGACGCGGTGCAGCTGCTGGGCGGGTACGGGTACACGAAGGACTTCCCGGTGGAACGCATGATGCGCGACGCCAAGATCACCCAGATCTACGAGGGCACCAACCAGATCCAGCGCATGGTGATGGCCAGGCAGCTCCTCAAGTAGTCCCTGACATGCAGAAACGCCGCCTTCCGTATCGGGTAGGCGGGGTTTCTCGTGTTTAGAGATGGCTCTCAGAGGATCACTGTTCCGTCCTCGTTCCGTGGCAGCAGCTGGTTTGCCGCCTGGACCGCTTCTGAGGTCTGGGCCTTCGCCGTGGGTCCGCCTTCCTCGCCGCTGCTTTTGTCGGTGGCCATCCGTATCTTGATCCGAGATCCTCGGGAGGAGATGACAGGTTGGCCGGACGTGCGAGGGACCGGATCTGTGAAGAACCCGGCTGTGATCGACCGCAAAGGGCTCGTGGACGATGCAATCCATGTCTAAGTCGGGCGTACCGGAACGGGGAGATCGAACGAGTACAGATCCATGGGCGTGTCGGCTGTGAGGTTGAGGGCTGTGACCGTCCCCATCAAGCCAAGGGCTACTGCAGTGTCCACTACGCCAATCTTCAACGCACCGGTGAACCAGTGGCGGCGAGGAAGGTCGTGCGAGGGACTGTGGAGGAACGATGGCTTGCGAAGGTCGTCCCAACCCCAGATGGGCACTGGCTGTGGCCCGAGGCGCCTAAGGGGTGTCCGTATCCGAAGTTGGGCGTGACACTCGACGGTAGGCAGACGACGGAATATGCGCACCATGTTGCTTACCGGTGGGCCTACGGGGCTCTTCCTGAGGGCCGCGTCGTCCACCACACGTGCGGGCTAAGGCTCTGCTCCAATCCTGAGCATCTTCAGGCGGTGGACGCTGTTGCGAACCACTTGGAGATGAAAGAGCGGATCAGCCTTCAGCGAGAGATTGCGGCGCTCAAGGTTGCGATCGCGTCGCTCGAAGCGGCACTCAACGAGGCTAGTTCGCGAAAGGGGGCGGTAGGGGATGCCTCGATGGCCTAAGGACCGTGAGACCCGCAGGTGTGTTGTCTCTGGGTGTGAAGGGAAGCATGCAGGCCATGGCTACTGTAAGAAGCACCTGTATCGCTTTCAGAAGAACGGCGACCCGCTTGTCGTGCGTCATCATGTGGACACGGGAAACGTGGAGGAGCGATTTTGGAAGAAGGTGAAGCCGGGGCCGGACGGGTGCCAGTTATGGGATGGTGCGAAGTTGCCGGATCCTAAGCTCCCTGCCGAAGAACGATATGGCATGTGGACTTGGGACGAAGATGGCCGAACACTGCGGCAACTCGCTCACAGATTCGCTTACGAGCGAGCCAAAGGGTCAATCCCGGAAGGGGTGCAGCTTCATCACACCTGTGCCCGCCGAGCCTGTGTAAACCCTGATCACCTTCAGCTTGCGACGGCGCTTCAGAACACGGCCGAGAGTCTCCAGCGCAAGCATCTACGTTCGCAGCGAGATGCGCTTTTGGAGCGTTATGCGGTATTGATGGCGCAGGCTCAGGCGATTGGCTTACAGCTGGCGACGGAGACGCTTCCGCGTGACGACGCCTAATCGAGGTCACCCTGACCTTGAGCATGAGGACGAGGCATGCGGTCATCGATGGCCTTGCGAGCGCGGTCGTGGGAGCCGGGCATCATGTGGGCGTAGACACGGAGGGTGAAGCCTGGGTCAGCGTGTCCGAGGTATTCGGCAAGTTCCTTGACCGAGACGCCGCCGGCCAGCATGACACTGGCGTAGTAGTGGCGGAGCTGGTGCAGTCCCTCCTTGCGGGAGGTGGCGTAGCGGCTTCGCCGGCGTGTGTCCTTGTCCGGTGCCGGGATCACGCCTGCTACCACGAGAGCGGGCTTCCAGACGGTTTCGCTGTAGCTCCTGGCCTTGATGAACCGGTCGTCCGTCCAGCGGAACAGCAAGTTGTGTGTACGGAGCTTGCCGTCCACCCTCTCCCACGGCAGGGAGCAGGCCAGCGGGGGATAGGGCGAGACGTGCCGCCTGACGGCCCCGGCCGCCCAGTCAGGCAACGGCACGATCCGCTCACGGTCGTTCTTCGGTAGAGCGAAGACGTGGTCGGGCCCGAGCTTCTTAATTTGCCGCCGTACGCGGAGGACGCGCTCCTTGAAGTCGATGTCTTCGAGGGCCAGGCCGAACAACTCGCCCTGACGAAGCCCACACGCGGCCCCGAGCATGGGCAGGAGACGGAAGAGGGCGGGGTGAGCGTCGATCAGGGCGTGAACTCGTTCATCCGACCACGCTGTGATCTCTTCGGTGGTCCGCTTCGGCACCTGGACGATCGGTGACTTGGCGGGGCTGCGCTTGATCGCCTCGTCGGCCACCGCCAGGTCGAGGATGCCCTGAAGAACCAGAAAGGCCGTCTGTACGGTCGAGGTCTCGAAACGGCTGCTTAGACCGCTGATCCACGCCTGGATCTGTGACGGCTTGATGCTCTTCACCTGGCGCTTGGCGAAGGTCGGCGCGACGTGGAGGCGGTGAACGTACTCGTATCGGATCTTGGTTGATGGGTCTACGAGGCGGGATGCAAGCCAGCGTTCTGCGAAATCGCCGAAGAGCACCTTGCCGGCGTTTGGGTCTATGTAGTTGCCACGGGCGACATCGGCGCCCATGGTCGCGATCTTGCGCTCGGCGTCGGCCTTGCGGGCGTAGGCGGTCGAGCATTCCTTACCGTCGGGGTCCACCCAGACGGCGAGCCAGCGCTTGCCCGTGCCATGGCGTGCGGTCTTGACCTTTCGTGGCTTGCCGTCCTGGTCCCGGACTGTCTTGGTCCACAGGTCTTTCACGAAGGCCATGGCTACTCCTGGTCCTGGACCCAGGACATGACGTCCTCGGGCACGTAGCGCAGGTGCCGGCCGATCTTCCGGCCTTTAGGGCCGGTGCGGTGGTGGCGCCATTGGTAGAGCGTCGCGACCGGGACGCCGAGGAAGGTGGCTACGTCCTCCACGGTCCAGAGCTTGGTGAGGGTGCTCATATGCACCCTCCGGTGATGGCGGCGATGAGGAGTTGGTCGCCGAGGGAGTGGCCCTTGCCGGCGTACTCCCATTCGCTGATCACGAGGACGGTGTCTTCGTCGAAGAGCGGTAGGCGGCCGGTGGTGATGTCGGTGTCGCGGGCGTGGTGTTCTCTGGCTGCTCGGAGTTCGCCGAGGGTGGTGGAGTAGCGGCGGGAGCGGGTGGAGAAGTGGCCGCGGAAGCCGAGCATGTGGGCCAGTCGGCGAGACGGAGTTCGGCCAGGTCGGGTTCGCTGCCGAGACGCATGCAGGTGGCGATGAGGCGGCGGGCGTGGTCGCGGAGGTTGTACAGGGTCAGGTCGTCGAGGGGGTTGATGCGGCGGTCGAGGGTGCCGACGCATTCGGCCGCTTTGGTGGCGTACTTGGCGATGTAGCCGGCGACGGCCTGGTCGGTGAGGTCGCCGTCGAGGGTGATGGGGCGGATGTCGAGCTGGTCGCCCCAGCGCAGGACGTGTTCGGGCCGGTCGGCGTAGGCGGGGGCTTTGGCGGAGACGGCCTTGGTCGCGTGCTGGATGGCCATGGTCAGTACGTCGGCACGTCGCAGGCTGATCAGGAGCCCTAGGTGGCTTTAGGCACCATGAGGTATCAACCTACTCAGCTGAGCAACTCCGGCTGTGATCTTCAACGTTGTCGCGTAATCTAGGGCTTTCCGCTACACCTCTCCTGGAGTCCCATGTCCCTAAGGCTGCGGAAGAAGCGCAAGAAATCGATCTGGGATGAGGAGATCGACAAGAATTTTCCTGAGTGTAGCCAGGTCATAGCTAGACTACTTGTTCATCATCAAAAGAGATCTAGATGGCTTGCTAAGTATTCTACAGTATGGTTTCGGCTGTTCGGGGGAATCGAGATCGTGCTCGGGGTTACGCTTCCCCTTTTGTTCATCTATCCGCAGACTCAGGACAACACGCCATTGCTTGCGAGCGTAAGTGTAATTGTCGCAGTCTCATCTGCGTTGAGTGCATTTTTTGCGTGGAGCCCGAATCGTGGAGTTTACACCGGACAAGAAGTTGCGGTGAGTTCTATTCTGAGCGAATGGGAACTTTCTATGATCGAACTCCTTCTTGTGGCCTCTGAGCCCGATGTGAAGAAGCGTGCGTTAGATGTTACGAGAGGGGCGGTTAGAGAGCTGTTTGAAGCGCTTACTCAAGAGCATCAATCGATCTTTACGGCAGCGAAGACGCCCGATGAAATCATCGCTGAAGTGAAGCGCAATAAATTGCGTTCCAGTCAGATAGGTCCTTAACGGCAGAGGCATTGATCAAGGCTGAATTGGAGAGTCAGGATGGCTAGAGCGCCGTACCGCATAGCGCGCCAAGAGCACTTGGGGGAGATGCTCGACTATCTGGCAACTCTCGAACTGTTGGTTTGGCAATGGGAATATTATCAGCCCAGGAGGCGTGCTATCTACTGGGTCACTGAGTCGGGGAAGGTGGTGCGGCCGCTGGAAACAAAGCGAGCCGAGATTCTGGTGCAAAGGCTTTGTGATCAGCGAGGTATTGTCTGGCTTCCCGTCCCGTCTCCAGGTGGCGAGCTAGAACGGGCCGAAACACTGCGAAGAATCGATCAACTCAAACAGGGCATTCAGCCAAGGGAGGCTGACTGCGCAACGCAGATGGATTCCGTCACTGCAATTTCATTCGACCTTGCTGCCTATCCGGAGCTTCGAGAGTGTCTTAATGACGAACCAGCCAACGATCGATCTGCGCAAGTGTTTCGGGTTGCTTGTCGCTGTATGGAACCAGGGCTTTCCAAAGGGCATGCGATGTGGCTGCTCTTCCAGTACCCGCCGTTCCGTGACAAGTGTCTACAGCGAGATGATACTGACCGAGAGCTTAATCGGCTGATTGCAAGGGTCTACGATGGCGGCACCGATGTGCGTAGATCAGGCTCGTGACTTGGAAGGCCCGGCCCTTTCAGGGCATGTAGTTGCTTCGCTGTCACTGTTCCAGGCCGTGACGATCGCTCACTTCGGCACTCGTCGTTGTGGCTGGGGCGATCGGCTGCCGCGGACCGACTTCGTCGGCCCTTGCCACCGAGCCCAAGGGCTGAGGTCTGCTATACAGCAACCAGTACAGCAACGCCGACTCGCCTAACCGCACGGCGACCGTCTAGATCTGCTGGTCAGCTCCGGGTGAGGGCCGGCGACGTGCTGTCTGCCCTGCCCTTGTAAATAGAAGTTCTCCTGCGACCACCTGATCTGCCTACTCTGGGGCGACTTACAGTGCCCCTTCGCAATGGCAGGAAGGCAAACCCTGGAACAGGATAGAAATATTCCTGAGCGTGTAGAGAAGGCCACCGCCTCAGTCAATATCAACCATTTGTGGCAAGTGTTCCACTGGCAACCTGTGGATCAGCTTTCCGCCATCGCTTGGTACAAGCTTAACGATTTGGTTATCAGGCAGGGTCTGTAGCTGTTCAGCAGGGATGGGGCACGTCGGCCGTTGGAAGATGAATTGCTCGTCAATATCGAACTCGATGGTGTAATTTCCCAGGTCCACCACAAGAGGCCGAGTTTGGACGATGGCGCCGTTCGCGGCGGGCTCGGCTGAATCTATTAAGCGTGCTCCCGCTGCCGTTATTGAGATGCTGGTCCAATCCGATGAATAGACCTGGCCAAGCAATAGGTCAGCCACAGTTCCTATGCGTTGCATGTGCTCACGGGTGAGGTCAGCGAGAGGCGGGAACGTGACCCGCATCATGGTGTACTGCTGGAAGATGAGCAGCGCTTTTGCCAACTCCATAAGGTCGGCGGCACGCAGGGTGATCGGGGAAACGTCGTCGGTCACGAAGACTCGATTCCCTACTTCGCCAGCGCCTTGCACGGCGAGCACGGTGGCGTTGCCGGGAACGAGATCTCGGATGAACCGCAGTGCCGGCAGCACTTGTATAGGCGTCTTCCCAGTGAGGTCGTTGAGCGCGAGGTGGAAGCCGTAGCGGCCAGTTAACAGGTTAACCTTGACCACCACCGTGAAGGATCCAGCTGGATCTTGAGCCGTGAGGCTATACCCTCCTTCGGCCTGGCCTGCCGATCGAGCCGGGTTGAGGAGAGGGATGCGATGCAGCGCATTGCCACCTCGATCCAAGAGACGGACTTCAAGATCAGGCAGTTCGGTATCCACGCCCGCAATGAAAGAGATCAGCCCCGGCCCTTCGTCAGCCAGACCGGTGGGATCGTCGAGTATGGTCACGGTGCCGGGGATGTCCTCCAGCCTGGTCCCGTACTCCCAGAACTCGCGGACCGCCTCGGCTGCTGGCGACCCTTCTTGCGGTTGCAGGTGGAAGTGCGCCCGAATCGGCCGGAGCTGAGCCATGCCCTCTGTACGGGGAAAGGCGCGTATGACTACGCAACGTGCGGTATCGATGAAGTGGTACTTGGCGTACGCAAATCCGGCCGGCTGGACCAAGTTTGCCTGTCTGTCGCTGAGATCCGGTGCTGGCTCGGCAGTGATGGTGTAGCGATAGAACGGGTCAGTCTTCTCAAGAAGATCCTCGATCGCAGTTACTTTCGCTAGAGCCGCAGAAGCAAGAGACCTACCTGAGGCGGCGTCAGGCAGCGAAGAACCAATGCGCATCGCCTGTTCGATCAGGGCAAACGCACGTTCCTTACCGTTGCCGACGAAGTAATCGACCGCGGCCGGATGACGTGACGCCAGGACTTCGAGACGAGTCAGCCCCTCCCAAGCGGTTGGGAACATGTCGTTGGCAGTCGCTTGCTCGAACCATGCCCGCTGTTCACGGGTTGGATCCCACGGTATGAGGACTGTCCAGCGTCTAACCTTCATCTCAGTGCTGGCTACCTCAGCGCGGAACGAGGCGAAGGAGTGCAGCACCTGACTCTTCTGGCCAGCATTCAGGGCCTCATAGAACTTCTTGATCTGGTAGACGTCCCAGCCCTCCGGGGTCCAGATCCTGACGTCCATGCCGCCATCCCCCTGTGAGGGCGTGACGCGTTGGGCGCCCACAGGGGAGTCGCTGAAGAGGAGGAGGGCAGCCAGGTCTTCCACGTCGTTGCCGCTTAGGGCTGCCCATGGCACACGTGTCATAGCCGACACTGTAGGGCAGTCACCTCGTCGCGAAGAGTGAACGCATTGCATGGCGATACCCCGGCGCCGCGATGGCATTGGCGGCGTTTACCGAGACGAGAAAGACATCGCGCCGGTCCACCGGTTTGGTTACCTGAAGTCACCGCTCAGTCGATCAAGCAGGGGCGGTGTACGTGCCAAGGGTCGCGATCTTGTTCCGTGGCTGTTCCGTGAGAGTTTGTAAGCCAGCGAGAAACTATGACAGGTGCCCAGAGTTGTACGCCCAGCTCAGCGACTAGACCGAGGAGTTAGCCCGGGTCGCCCATGAGCACAGCGGAGATCACCCAGATCTACGAGGGGACGAACCAGATCCAGCGCATGGTGATGGCCCGGCAGTTGCTGAAGTAGCTCGTTCGGGTGTCACGGGCGCGAGAGGCGCGGTCCTCGCCTTCACGCGCTTCGCGCGCCGGGGGCTCGGGCAGTCACGTCGGGGGGCGCGGCCCCCCGAACCCCCGGCCCACAACCCGCTGCGCCGCCCGTGGGCCACAACGACTAACGACGCGCAGGCCCAGGAACCCGATGCCCCGAGGCACGGCGGGCGAGGTGATGGCCATGAGAGGTGCTCAGATATGCCTATAGAAGTCATCGAGGCATGCGGAAGATCGAGTCAGGAAATGCGCTTCACGTAAGTGGAGATGAACTCCCAGAGGATATCCCGGTCCGAATGCAGGCTCGCGGTTCTGTCGTGCCAGATGCCTGCGTAGCCTCGTTGAAGGTCGAACGCCTCTGTCTTGGGCTTGAGGCCGAGCTCGACGATCTTGTTGGGGAACGGGCCGAACAGCCCGGGTTTTCCGGCCAGATCCGCCTCGTTCCAACGAGGTCCCAAGGTGGGGCCGAGGGCCTCTATCGTCTCCTGTCTGGTGGAACTCAGGAGCGGCCGGTCGTTGATGACTGACATGTCACTCTTGTAGAGGACGTTGTAGGCGAGTTGGACGAACTCGTCGAGACTGGTTCTCGCCCAGAGTTCGCCGACCCTCGTGCGCCGCGAATCCGACGAGCCGAGACTGCTGTCCTTGCCGTCGGTCGTGCTCATCGAACGGCCCTTGGCGAGGTCGAACTCGCGGCCGAACTGGCCGACTCGTTTCTGCAGGAAGAAGGGGTTCCGTCTGTCCTCGGCGAACTTCGCGAGCGCGAAGACGGCGACCGCGGGAGCGGTTACGAGGAGAATCGCCGAGGCCCACTTGACGTCATGCCACCGCTTGGCCGGGCTCTGCTTCCAGGCTCTGCCCCTCAGGCTCGCATAGCTGGGAGCGGCCCAGGTCCGGGAGGCGAGTGCCGCGCCGGTGCTGAGAACGGCCATGCCGAATCCCATCTCGGCGGCGTGCTTCCAGTTCCAACCGGCACCGCTGGCCCATCCCGCGGTCGCCAGCACGGTTGTGCTCACCGCCCCGCCGGTCATGATCCGGGAGAATGCCCGCTCCCAGGTGGCCGACTCCATGGCCTCGGCCAGGCCGGTGAGCGCGGGTCCGCCTCGGCGCAGGAGCACGGGCAGCGCGGCGTGCGCACCGGCCATCAACCCGCCGGCGAGCGCTCCGTGGAACATGTCCCGAACCAGCTCCGCCGCATCGACGTCGCCGGTGGCGAACAACTGATCGATCGCGCTCAGTCCGCCGGAGTACATCGCACCCAGCGCGGCCTGCCGGATGACCAGCAAGATGATCCGCAGTGCCAAGCCCTCCGCTCGGAGAAGCCTTCGCACCACAACGTCGAGGAGCGGGCCGAGCCGGGGGGCCAGCAGCCTCGCGAGGAGCATCAGTGTCACCACGAACGCCGCGGATGCCACGAAGTGCCGTCTGGCCTTGACGATCGCGTCATAGGCGATCTGGCCGCAGTAGGCGAGATGCTCGCACCGCCGCCGCAGGTCCGCCAGCGGCCCCTTCTCGCCGTGCACCACTCGCGCGACCCGCCCGAACGCGGCCGTGGCCGGCCCGAACCCGGCCCTGGTCACGCGCCCGGCCTGCCCGGCGATCTGCTCCTGAACGTCGCCGACCACGCGTCCCAGCGCCGTCGCGGCATCGCGGAGCCGCGCCACACCGTCGAGATCGGCATCCGGCCACGCGGAGCCGAAGCCCACAGATTCGAGGAACCAGATCGCCTGGCGCACCAAGCCAGGTGGTGGCGTGGTCGTCGGCAGGCCGCTCGGGCCCAGCTCAGGCTTGTACTCCTCAGGATCCGTCAGCCATCCCGGGCACCGCCGCGCGTACGGAATCCCGAGGTTGGCCGCCTCGGCCGCGGCGTACGTGTCGCCGGCGACGACCAACCCGGCCGCCATCCCGCGTAACAGGTTCACCGCCAGGACGAGGTCGTTCAGCAGGTCGTCACGTAGCCGGGCGAACCCCGGCCTGTCCGCCTCGGGATGGCCCTCGAACAGCGCCCGGCCCAGATCGTCCTGACCGAAGGGCCGCTCATCCATCGCCCGGCAGAACGTGTCCACGCCCCGGGCCAGATCGTCGGCGACCTCCCGGACGCCTCTCCCCGCGCTGACGCAGATCTCCGGGTCGAACTGCGCTGCCCCCGCAAGGGACAGATCGTCGGCGGCGATGTCTCTTCAACCCCATGATTCGCAGCAGGCGGTCGGGCAACTCTAACCGATCAGCCATCCCGGCGGAGTGTGCGGCCGCTCGTCCCGCTACCGGCGCCTGAGACGCTCCTGGTCGCTCCCCTCCTGCGCCGAGTCGGCGGGCTCGGCGGGCGCTCCTTCTCATGGTCTTCAGATCGTTGTCCACCGGTGAAAACCGGGTGGAATTTCGCATCGCACGCCGGGATGCTGGGCATGAGCGATGAGTTTTGTCGGTGGTGCAGGTCAGTCTTTGCTGATGACCACTACTTCTCGTGAGACCCACGGCTGGGACGCCAGCCATGATCACGTCATGTCCGACGATCCCGATCGAGGTGCCGTGTCCAGCCCACAGCTCGACTCACCCGCCACATCAGCGACCGCCGTTCCAGGTCGCACCCCGGCCGTGGTTCGGCTGCTGGTGCTGGCCACCTTCGTGGTCATCCTCAACGAGACGATCATGATCAATGCGATCCCGCGGCTCATGGGCGCGTTGCACATCACCGAGCAGACCGCGCAGTGGCTCTCGACCGCGTTCATGCTGACCATGGCAGCCGTCATCCCGATCAGCGGTTGGTTCCTGCAGCGGGTGTCCACCCGCCGCGCGTACACCACCGCGATGGGTCTGTTCCTGATCGGGACGGCGTTGGCCGCCGTCGCGCCGACGTTCGAGGTGTTGCTGGGCGCCCGCATCATCCAGGCGTCCGGGACGGCGGTGATGATGCCGCTGCTGATGACCACGCTGATGCAGGTGGTGCCCGAGGCGGAGCGGGGCCGGGTGATGGGCAATGTCACCCTGGCCATCTCGGTCGCGCCCGCGATGGGCCCGGCGGTCTCAGGGGTGATCCTCCAATTCGGGTCCTGGCGGTTGCTGTTCGCCGTGGTGCTCCCCATCGCCGCCGTGATCACCTGGCGCGGCCTGAAGCAGCTCGAGAACGTCGGAGAGCCCGAGCTCAGCACCATCGACTGGTTGAGCGTGGTGACCGCCGCCGCCGGCTTCGGCGGCCTGGTCTACGGGCTCAGCCGGTTCGAGGGCGGTGACGTCCGTCTTGCCGCCGCGATCGTGGCAGCCGGTCTGGTCGCCATCGCCGTCTTCGTCGTCCGCCAGCTGGCGTTGCAGAAGCGCGGTGCGCCGCTGATGGACCTGCGTACCCTGCGTCACCGCACCTTCACCGTCGCGCTGATCCTGATGTCGGTGGCCTTCATGGCGATGCTCGGCTCGATGATCATGCTGCCGCTGTACCTGCAGAACGTCCGCGAGCTCAGCCCTCTGGAGACCGGACTCCTCGTGATGCCGGGCGGCCTCGCGATGGGCCTGCTCGGTCCGGCCGTCGGCCGCCTGTTCGACCAGTTCGGTGGCCGGGTCCTGGTCATCCCCGGCGCGATCGGCATCACGCTCGCGCTCGCCGGCTTCACCCAGGTCACGATGACCATGCCGTACTGGCAGCTCCTCGGCCTGCACGCGCTGCTGATGGTGAGTCTGGCCGCGACGTTCACCCCGGTGTTCACGCTCGGGCTCGGAGCGGTTCCCTCACACCTCTACTCTCACGGCAGCTCGATCCTGAGCACGCTGCAGCAGGTCGCCGCGGCCTTCGGCACCGCGCTCGTGATCACCGTGATGAGCGCGCGAGCCGATGCCCTGAGATCCGCAGGCGTCAGTGAGGCACTCGCCAACCTCGACGGCATGCGGCTGGCTTTCATCATCGGCGCGGTGCTGTCCTTGGCTGTGGTCGTCACCGCCCTGCTCCTGCCGGCCCGTGCGGACAGCGTCAGTGAGCACGAGGAACCCGGTCGATGACACATGATGGGTCCATGGAGACGTTCAACGTTCACACGTGCCCATAGAGGCGATCGAGGCCGACAAGGAGGATCTTCGAGTCGGTCTCGGCGGCGGCATTCAATTCCGGGGTGAAGCCCGACCCCCCGTAACAGGCCAGCACGGTGTCACGGGTGTCGTAGCCCTTGCCTTCCAGCAGTTTCCGCGCCCGGCCCAGCCGCTCCAGGTGCGGCCGTCCCATCAGCTCGCCCCACTTCGCCTCGCCCAGAGACAGGACGCGGCGCGGTCTGCCCGGCTCCTGGGCGGCGAGGACGGCCACGTCGATCTCGATCTGGGTCCGGTTCGCCGGATCGGGCACGATCCCCGATCCCACTTCCGCCGGAAAGTCGCCGTACAAGCTCTCGTCCGCGTCCGCGGCGAAATCGCGGCACAGCGCCTCGAAGTGCGGACCGACGACCTGCGCCAGGAAGCTCTGCCGGACAGACCCCCAGACGCTCTCCGCCCGGTGGATCTCCAGCTCGGGCCATCGTCGCCGCATGATGGCCTCGTAGAAGGTGATCAATGGCTCCACGATGCGGTAACGGGCGCGTCCGGAACGGAACAAGTCAGGCTCGCGCGTGACGAGCGCGCAATCCTCCAGGACGTTGAGAGGGTGGGTGATCTGATCGGATCTCCGCCCGACATAGTTCGCGATGCCGCCGTTGGTGGTGTTGCCGCTGGCGATGGCGGCGAGCACCGAGTGGTAGAGCGCCGGGTCCCGGATCTCGGACTCCTCCGCCAGCAGGTAGCGCGCCTCGCGGAACAGCGGGGTCTGGGGGTTGAGGACAGTGCGGATCACCCATGGGTCGAAGTCGGCCAGGTCCGCGGGCACGTCGCCTTGCGTGAACTCGTACCGGTACGCCGGAGTTCCACCGAGTACGGCATGGACCAGCACGGCGAGTCTCGGATCCGTGATGCCCCAGAAGTTCGCTGCCTCCTGATAGCGGAACGGACGGATGACCAGCTCGAGCCCGGCCCGCCCACGCAATGGAGCCTGGCCCGCCAGCAAGCTCCCCATCACGGACATGGCTGAGCCGCAGAGCACGAGCCGCGCACCGCTCTCCCGCCCACTGCCCCCGGGGCCCAGCTCGCGCTGGATGATCGACGGCAGTTCGGGCGAACTTCTGGTCATGAACGGGAACTCGTCCATGACCACCGGCATGTGCCGGTCGCGGAACGCCCTGAACAGGTAGGTGATCGCGTCGTTCCAGTCTCTCGGCGGGATCTCGATGGTTTCGCGCGTGTAGCGCGTCAGCGCCTCGGTGAACAGCCGCAGCGACTCCGCCTCCGTGGCCTCCGTCGCGGCGAAGTACATGCCGCCGGCCGCTTCGGCGAGGGCCTGGAGGAGAAAGCTCTTCCCCTGGCGGCGGCGTCCCGAGACCACGCCGAGAGCCGCCCCGCCCTGGGCGGTCGCCGGCCCCTTGCCCACCACGAACCGGGACAGCCCCTCCCACTCACGGGCGCGACCGAAGACACGCTCAGGCTTGGTGATCATTACGTGCCCCTCGCGGTATGTGGCAATCCACAGAACTGTACTTCACGGAAGTATACTTCTGTGGATTCCGAGATGGCGGTGTGGCGCCACCGCGGTGTGCGGGCGACCTCGGCGATGATCTGACCGGCGGTCCTCGTCTTCACGCGCTTCGCGCGCCCGGGCTCCGGCAGTCACATCGGGGGGCGCGGCCCCCGAACCCCGGCCCGATCCGTGTCTCGAATCGTCGTGGCCTACGGGCGGCGGAGCGGGTCAGCCGTGCCAGGTGGCCGACGGATCGCGCGTCAGGCAGGAGGCGCGTCCGAACGCCCGGCTCAGCTCGCGGCCTTCTTGATGAGCTCGCCGATCCGTGCCTCGTCGGCGGGGGTCAGCTGCGTCAGAGCGAACGCGGTCGGCCACATGGTGCCCTCGTCGAGGTTCGCCGGGTCGTTGAAGCCGAGCGTGGCGTACCTCGCCTTGAACTTCTGGGCGCTCTGGAAGAAGCAGACGACCTTGCCGTCCCTGGCATACGCCGGCATCCCGTACCAGAGCTTCGGCGAGAGGGCCGGCGCGCTGGCCTTGACGATCTCGTGGATGCGCTCGGCGAGGACGCGGTCCGCCTCCTCCAGCTCGGCGATCTTCGCGAGCACTTCGCTCTCCGGGTCCGGCTTGGCCGCGCCGGAGCCGCGCCGCGCGGACGCCTTCAGCTCCCGGGCGCGCTCCTTCATCGCGCTCCGCTCCTCCTCCGTGAATCCGTCGTACTTCTCTGCCGCTGCGCCGGTGCTCTCGGCGGACGTCTGCGTGCTCTCCATGGCAGGTATTCCTCTCATACAAGTCTTAAAGGGTTGATCCGGACAATCTGATGCTAGAGATCCGCCGCCGGTGAAGGCTTCTCGAAAACTGATCGGTTGCCGCCCGGGTGACGACAGCGGCAGGTCACGGCGTGGTCGCCGGCGACGCGGCCACCCACGCGGACCCGTCCGGGTCAGTGAAGGGCCCGGCGTCCCCTGCCGAGCAGGAGCCGGTGCCGTCCATGGGACGCCGTCGCGGTCGACGCGCCCTCAAGTGCGAGGGACGCGATCGACGTCATGTCCGTCACGCCGGCTGCGGCTCGCTGACCGGCGCTTCTCGGTTCCTGACTGGTCTCGTCACCTGCTTGGCCACGCACGACGGCATCCCCGCCCCGGCGCCCGCGGTGCGGCGCTGGTAGACGCTGGGCGGCATGCCGACCAGCTCGGTGAAGCGGGTGCTGAAGGTGCCCAGCGACGAGCAGCCGACCGCGAAGCAGACGTCGGTGACGCTGAGGTCGCCACGACGTAGCAGCGCCATCGCGCGTTCGATGCGCCGGGTCATCAGGTAGGCGTACGGCGACTCGCCGTAGGCGAGCCGGAACTGCCGGCTGAGGTGCCCGGCCGACACGTGCACGCTGCGGGCCAGCGCCTCGACGTTCAGCGGCTGCGCGTACTCGCGGTCGATCCGATCGCGGACGCGGCGCAGTCGCGCGAGGTCGTTCAGGTGCTGTGCCGCGGTGAGCGCGCGTCCCCATGCGGGATGACACATGAGAGAACTCCTTTCGTCGATGTGTGCGAGCATCCGGGCCGCATGGCGAGGCGCTCGCCGGTGAGGGTGGAGCGGGGCTCAGCGAAGCTGCTGGATGCGGACCAGGTTGCCCGCGGGGTCGCGGAAGGCGCAGTCACGAACGCCGTACGGCTGTTCCGTCGGCTCCTGGACCACCTCGGCGTCGCCGGCCTGCAGCTTCTCGAAGGTGCCGTCCAGGTCCCGGGTGGCCAGCAGGATCCAGCCGTAGGTGCCCTTGGCCATCATCTCGATGATCGTGCGGCGCTCGTCCTCGGTGATACCGGGGTCGGCGGCCGGCGGCGCCAGGAGAATGGACGTCCCGGGCTGGTCGACAGGGCCGACCGTGATCCAGCGCATCTTGCCGTGCCCGACGTCGCTGCGTACCTCGAAGCCGAGGGTGTCGCGGTAGAAGGCCACAGCGGCGTCCGGGTCGTCATGCGGGAGGGAGGTCGTGTGAATGGTGATGTCCATGGCTGTCACGGTATCCGGGGCCCGGTGACCTGTGCTTCTCCAAAACTGATCGGTCCGGCCACCCGGGATCAGGTCCTGCCGGACGATGGCCTACGCGACGTCCGGGAGGGCGGGAACCGGGCGGGCAAGGACGGGTGTCCCACCCGTGAGCCGAGAGGTCAGAGCATGCCGGAAACGAGCCCGGCCGGCTCCGCGGTCATCGCGCGGTCCCGGCCGGAGCCCGAGGTGTTCGCGGAGATCTTCCGCAGGCACGCGCCCGGGACCAAGAGACTCGTCGTCCGCCGCCTCGGGCTCGACGTCGCCTGAAATTTCCCCCGTGAGAATGCGGTCAGCGGGTGAGGATTCGGATGTCGCCGGAGGTGCTCTTCGCGACGATGGTCCGGTCGCTCCGGACGTCCTTGACCTGCGACCGCTCGTCGCCGTACTGGCTCTGCGCCGTCACGGCGTACGCCCCCCGGGGCACCGTTGTCCTGACGTAGCCGTCACGCGACATGACGTCCACCTCCGTCGGCGGCGCGGCGAACGTCAGCCGGACGGCCCCTGAGCTCGTCCGCACCCGTACGCTCGCCGACTTCAGCCCCTCGCCCGCGACCACCCCGTCGGCGCCCAGCAGCCGCAGCCGTCCCGACGTGCGGTGCGCCGTGATCGGCCCGTGCGTCGACACGTCGACGTCCTGGGCGAGGTCGTCGAGGATCACGCCTTCGTCCGCCGCCTGCACCACGATCCGTACGCCGGGCGGCACCCGTACGTGGTAGCGGGCGCCGCAGTCACCGAACACCGTCGTGCAGTCGGCGCCCAGCCGCAGCACCCCGTCCTTGAGCGACCAGGACGCGTTGCCGTCGCCGGCGGCCTTGCCGCGCACCCACCGGTCCACGCGTACCCCGCCCGGGTCGCCGGGCAGGATGCGCAGGCCGCCCGTCGAGCTGCGGATGGTGAGCTGCCCGCCCGAGTGCGTGAACGCGCGGCTGCCGTGCACCTCCTTGGCGTCCAGCTCGATCCCGCAGCCGGCCGTCGCCACTGCGAGCACGGTCACCGCCACCGCCGCCATCGTCCCCGTGATGCGTCTCATGGGAAGATCGTCGTCCGGCGGCGCCGCACCGCCATCGGCCATCCGGCCGAGTCCTGCTCCGCCGTTCGGCCGCATTTCCCTCCGTGACCGGACAATGCCGCGCTCCTCACCGCCGAACGAGTCAGAAGGGCCTCACCGGCGTACGGGTCAGAAGAGCCTCACCGGCGTACGGGTCAGAAGGGCCTCACCGGCGAAACGGGTCAGAAGGGCCTTCCCGCCGGCCGGGTCAGAGGGCGGCGAGGAGCTTGCGAACGTGGGACAGCGGCTCGGCGCCCATCGGCCGTACCGCGACCGTCGTCGCCCCCGCCTCCCACAGCTCGCGCACCTGCGCGGCGGCCTCCTCCGGCGAGCCCACGGCCATGACGACCTCCTCGGGCGTCACGTCGAGGAACGCCGCCTGGCCCTCCGCCGCCGGCCGCATCACCTCACGGGCGTCGTCGCCGACGCACAGGAACGTGAACGCCACCAGCTCGTGCCCCTCCGGCGCGCCGATCTGCTCCAGGATGGCGGGCAACCGGTCGGGCCGCAGCCCCTCGGGGACGATCGTGCCCTGGGCCACGCGGCCCGACAGCGCGAGCGAGCGCGGGCTGACCACCCCGGCCAGCACCGGCGGCGGCTCGGCGGGCGGGTGGACGAGCGAGACGCCGTCCAGGTGCACCGCCCGGCCGTGCAGGGTCACGGTCTCACCGCGCAGCAGGGCCCGTACGGAGGTGATCGTCTCCTCCAGCAGCGCCAGCGGCGACGGTACGGCGGCGCCGACCTGGCGCATCCAGTCCTGTACCCCGTGCCCGATGCCGGCGGCGAGCCGGCCGGGGTGCAGGCGGGCCAGGTTGGCCAGCTCCATCGCCAGCAGCGCGGGGTTGCGCAGGGGAGCGGGGGTGATGCCGATGCCGACCCGCAGGCGTTCGGTCACGGCCAGCGCGGTCGCGGCCGCGGACACGGCGCCGGTCCACCCCAGGTCCTCCACGACCCACAGGTCGGCCACCTCCAGGCCGTCCAGCTCCCGCGCGAAGGGCACCAGCAACTCCGGCGCCAGGTCGCGGTCGAACATCACTCCGAGCCTCACAGCGGCCTCCTGTGTCGTCACCGTCGGGCGGCACGACCATCCCCGGCGGCGTGCCACGCCTCCCAGGAATGATCGCCTCCATGGGCCGCCTGCCGGTAGAGGGCAGCGGCCGATCGGCATCCGAGTATCCAGTACGTCGGCAGGCCGCGGTCGTCCGGCCTCAGGTCGCCGCCGGGAGTCAGGCCGCCGCCGACACCGCCGAGCACGCCTCCTCGACCGACGACGCCGTCTCGAAGTGACGGTCGAGGTTGGTGATGGTGAGGAGGTGGCTGATCATGCCGTCCGCCAGCACGAGGATGAGTCTGCCATGCACGTGGTGAACATGGTTGAACGCGCTCACCAGAACGCCGAGCCCTACCGAATCGCAGAACGGGACCGCTGTCAGGTCGATGACCACGTTGCTTGAGTCGGTCCTGGTGAGGATGTGGTCCAGCTCCGCCCGCAGACGCGGGGCTCCGGCCACGTCGAGATCACCGACAACGCGCACAACCGTGCAGAGGTCCTCCCGCCAGTATTTGACCACCATGACGGTCCAGTGCCCGAAGTTAGGATACTTATACCTATTTCTTGCATATGTTCTGAGTTGCCGTTTTCGCAGTCGGTGTAGCGGTTGACGTGGGCTTCACCCCTGGGGTAGCCGTCTGGGCCGGTTTCGAGATCTTCGGCTGGTCGCTGCCCACGATGACCTCGACACCCTTGACATCCGCCGCCTCGCGCAGCTCCGCCCCGGGGATCGCGGCGGCGACGGTGCGGGCGGAGTCCTCGCGGTCGGCGGCGTAGCGGATGACCGTCTTCTTGTAGTCCTTGCGCGGGGTGTTGCCCGGCTGGTCCGGCACGCGGAACCCGGCCGCCACCAGCGCCTCCTTCGTCCGGGCGCCCAGACCCGTGACGAGCGTGCCGTTCTTGACCGTGACCGCGATGCGCTCTGGCGGGATCGCCTCGCCGGCGGGCTTGGCGGTGGCGCTCGCCGAGGAGGAGGCGGAGGGCGAGGGGCTGGGCTTGACCAGGTCCTCGTCGGCGCCGATCCGCCGGAACAGCTCGCGCGCCGCCGTCTCGTCCCACAGCACCGCCGACTCGCCGGTCGGCGCCTTGAAGTCCACGTTCTTCAACGGCACGTCCGCGAACGCGACGTCGTCCAGCGAGACGTCGCGCATCTGCGTGGCCAGCCCCATCAGCCCGTCGTCGGGATCGACCTTGATCGTGCGCAGCGTGGAGTCGACGAACGCGGCCAGCTTGGCCGGGTTGGCCAGCGTGCCGGCGCTGAGGGCGCGGTTCAGCAGCGCGGAGATGACCTGCTGCTGCCGGTCGATGCGGTCGAGGTCGGAGCGGGCCGTGGCGCGGGTGCGGGCGTAGCCGAGCGCCTGAGCGCCGTGCAGCTCGTGGGTCCCCGCGGTGAGCGTGAGCCCCGCCTTGGGGTCGTTGATGGCGACCGGGGTGCACACCGTGACGCCGCCGAGCGCGTCCACGACGTCGATGAAGCCGAGGACGTTCACCTCGATGTAGCGGTTGATGGACAGCCCCGTGACCTGCTCCACGGTCTGCTTGGCGAGCTTCGGCCCGCCGAACTGGTACGCGGAGTTGATCTTGTGCTGGCCCTTGCCGGGGATGGTCGTCCAGGTGTCGCGGGGGAGGCTCACGACGGTCACCTTGCTGTGGTCCTCGGACAGGTGGATGACCATCATCGTGTCGGTCCGCTGCCCGACCTCACGGCCCAGCTTGAGCTGGTTCTGCTGCTTACGGGTGAGGTCGTCGCGCTTGTCGACGCCGACGAGCAGGACGTTCATCGCGCCCCGGGACACCGGCTCGGTCACGCCCGCGTCGACCGTGCCGATCTGCCTGGGGGTCGCCCACACCACGCCGGTGCCGACCAGCACCCCGGCCGACAACAGGCCGGACAGGATCAGGTTGCGCCGACGCGCCCGAGCGCCGCGTCCTTGCCTGCGCTTACGACCTGGCGCGAGCCTGACGCCGCCGTAGGCGTCTCCGCCCACATGCACCCCAGCGTCCTCCTCGCCCGGGTCGCGCATCCCGTCCCCCTCATGTGCCGCCGCGAGGATCGGGCCTTCGATTGCCCTCCTCCCCTGCCCGTACAGTAGCGTGAGCCCCGCCATGAAGCAGTTCCCCGACTCGCCGCACGCGCCAGCGGAGACCCGAAGCTGGCCGCCCATCTCCGTCGTCATGCCGGTCCTCAACGAGGAGCGGCATCTTCGCGAGGCCGTCCACCAGATCCTCGCCCAGAGCTATCCGGGCGAGATCGAGGTCATCCTCGCCGTGGGACCCTCACAAGACCGCACCCAGGAGGTCGCCGACGCCATCGCGGCGGCCGACCGGCGGGTCGTCGTGGTGCCCAACCCGACGGGCCGCACGCCCAACGCGCTCAACGCCGCCATCGCGGCCTCGCGCAACGGCATCGTCGCCCGGGTCGACGGGCACGCCATGCTGCCGTCCGACTACCTGCGGGTGGCGGTCGAGACGCTGGAGGAGACCGGCGCCGACAACGTGGGCGGCGTCATGGCGGCCGAGGGCGTGACCGCCTTCGAGCAGGCCGTCGCCTGCGCCATGACGTCCAAGATCGGCGTCGGCGCCGCGGCCTTCCACGTCGGCGGCACGGCCGGCCCGGCCGACACGGTCTACCTGGGCGTGTTCCGTCGCTCCGCGCTCGACCGTGTCGGCGGCTACGACGAGCACTTCCAGCGCGCCCAGGACTGGGAGATGAACCACCGCATCCGCCAGAGCGGCGGCCTGGTGTGGTTCCAGCCGCGCATGCGGGTGTCCTACCGGCCCCGGCCCAACGTCAAGGCGCTGGCCAAGCAGTACTTCCACTACGGCCGCTGGCGCCGCGTCGTCTCGCGCACCCACGAGGGCACGATCAACCTGCGCTACCTCGCGCCGCCCGCCGCCGTGCTGGCCATCGCGCTCGGGCTGGTCGTCTCGCCGTTCTTCCCGCTCGGGCTGGTGATCCCGGGCGGGTACGCGCTGGCCATCGTGGTCGGCTCGGTGCTGACGGGCAGCGGCCATCCGGCGGCGGTCAAGGCGAAACTGCCGCTGGTGTACGCCACCATGCACCTCTCGTGGGGCTGGGGCTTCCTGACCAGCCCGCGCAAGCTGGCCCGCCCGTCGCCCCAGCAGGGCCACCTGGCGCTGCACTGACGACCGCCACGGGCGCGCGCACCACGAGGTGACACGCGCCCGTACGGGGCCGTCCGCGCCCCCGTACGAGCCGGTCCGTGCCGTACGGGTGGCGGGCGCTCGCGGAGAGCGTCAGCCGTCGCCGAGTGCGAGGGCGTCAGCCGTAGCCGAGTGCGAGGGCGTCAGCCGTCGCCGAGTGACGGGTCCACGACCTGGCCCGTGAGGCCCGACGCCAGCACGGCCAGCGACGCCCGCGCCGCTTCGCCCGCCGTCCCGCCGGCGGTGACGCAGTTGACCCGCACGCCCTCGACGGCCCACTCGGCGGCCAGGGACCGGGCGAGCGCGGTCACCGCCGCCCCGGCCGGCGCCCGCAGCGCGTCCCCCGGGCCCGGCAAAGCCCCAGCCGCGTCCACCATGCCGGGGGCGTCCGGCGGCGCCGGGGCCCACAGGAGCAGCCCCCCGCCGCTCTCCCGCAGGCGCGGGTACGCCGCCCGCGCCACGTTGACCGGCCCCAGGTAGCCGGACACCGCCGCCTCCGCCACGCTCTCGTCCGTGGCGTCCACGAGGCTCCCCGCCCGTCCCGGGGACACGGCCAGGACCAGGTGGTCGATCCGCCCCACCCCGGCCAGGGCCTTGGCCACGGCGGCATGGTCGTCCAGCCGCAGCCCGTCCCGCTCGCGGGACAGGACCCGCACCACCGCGCCGTGCCCGGCGGCCAGCTCGGCCAGCTCCGCCGCCACCCGCGCGTCCGCGCCTTCAGGACCCGTTCCCCCCGGACCCGCCCCCGCGTCGAGCACCACCACGGTCCGCCCCGCCAGCGCCGCCCGCAGGCCCGCCTCCGGCACCACCGGCACCGGCGACGTCGCGAGGAGGCCGGCCGCGATCCGCGCGTCCACCGGATGAGTGATCTTCAGGTTGCGCTCGCTGCCCGGCACGATGTGGATGGGCACGTCCGGCAGGTACCGCAGCACCACCCCGCAGTCGTCCGTCGCCGGCCGGCTGCCAAAGTCCGGGTCCGCCAGCGCCCGCTCGTACGCCTCCCTGATGACCGACAGCCGGAAGCACTGCGGCGTCTGCGCGCGCCGCAGCCGCGACCGGTCCAGAACCTCCGCAATGGTCTCCCCGGCCGGGCCCGGGTCGACCGTGAAGATGGTGTCGGAGCTGGGGATCGCCACCTCGACGGCCCGGTGGGTCCGCAGGGCCCGCACACAGTCCGTGATGATCCGGGGCTCCAGCAAGGGCCGGACGGCGTCGTGCAGCAGCACGTCGCACTCCTCCGTGCCGATCGCCTGGAGCGCCCGCCAGGTGCTCTCCGTGCGGCTCGCCCCGCCCTCGACGACCTGGCTGACCTTACGGAACCCGGCGCGCCCGACCAGCTCCCTCGCCTCGTCCGCGAGGCCCGGCGTCATCAGCACCACGACCTCGTCGATGTCGGGGGAGCCGTCGAACAGGGCGATCGTGTGCTCCAGGATCGTCCGCCCGGCGATCGTGGCGAGCTGCTTGGGCCGCCCGAGCCCCATCCGCTGCCCCACTCCGCCCGCCAGAACGACCCCGACGGCGCGCAACCCAGAATCCATACCCGGAGCGTAACGGTCTGGGTCCGTGATATCCCGTCGCCCTGTCGCTACGCTGAGTCCACGCACTCCCTCACTACCGGGAGGACCTGCGCTTTGACCGACTCCTTGACCCGCGCGAGCTCGGCCGCCTCGGTGGTCCTGCTCGCCACGACTCCGGCATGCAGGCTCTCCTGCGCGGACGGCACACTGCTCGACCGGCTCGGCGACCAGCTCGCGACGCTCTCCGTCCGCGACGTACAGGTGCTGACGCCAGGCGGTGCGCTGCTCACGCACGGAGAGCAGCCCGACGCGGAGCATGCCGAAAACGCCGGAGGGCTCGGCGCCGACCTGCGGGCCGTGGCCAAGCTGGCCCGCGGCTCGACCGGCGCCGTCGTCGTGCTGCCCGCCGACCTCGTCGCCCACACCGACGCGCTGGGGCTGCTGCTCCAGCACCCCGCGCGCGGCTCCGCCGCGCTCGTCTCGTCCGACGCGGACGGCGGGCCGCGGCGCCCGCCCGTGCGGGTGGAGGGCGGCCGGGTGGTCGCCGCGGGCAGCTCCTTCCACACGGTTCCGCAGGCCAACGCCACCTTCCGCGGTGTGCTGCAGGCGGGCGAGGGCGACCTCGCCTCGCTCGCCGACGTCGCGGAGGAGCTGGCCGACCTCGCCGAGAGCGGGCGGCTCGGCCCGGTCAGCACCATCGAGGCCGTGGACCTGCTCCTGGTGGGCATGGTCAGGGCCGGCGCGCGGGTCCGCGCCGCCCGGCTCGGCCGGTTGCACGCCGACCGGGTGACCGGGCAGTCCACCTGCGACGGCGCGATGGCCCGCCTCGCGGAGGTGGACGAGGACCAGGTACGCCTCGACACCGCGATCAAGGACCGAGACGGCTTCTTCACCACGTTCTTCGTCTCCACCTGGTCACGCCATCTGGTGCGCCCGGCGGCCCGGCTCAAGCTCACGCCCAACACCGTCACGGGCTGCTCCGTCGCCCTGGCCGTCCTCGCGGCGGTCTGGTTCTCGGCCGGCACGCGCGGTGGGCAGGTGGCGGGGGCCGCGCTGGTCTACCTGTCGTTCGTGCTCGACTGCCTGGACGGCCAGCTCGCCCGCTACACCCGCGCGTTCACCCCGCTCGGGGCGTGGGCGGACGGGATGGCCGACCGGCTGAAGGAGTACGTCGTCTACGCCGGTCTGGCCCTCGGCTACGCCGACGGCCTGCCGTGGCAGAACGGCGGACCCGACGGCATCTGGTACCTCGCCATCGCCGCGATGATCCTCCAGGTCGTCCGGCACGCGATCGACTTCGCGTTCGGGGGATCGGTGGCGGACGCCAACCGCATCGGCGCGATGTGGGCCAAGCCGGTGCGCTCGCTGCTGGAGGAGACCGACGGGCGGGCCGGCGCTCCCGCGCCGGGAGTGCTGGGCCTCGCCCACCGGCTGGAGCGCGACTCGATCGTCCGCTGGGCGAAGAAGATGATCGTCCTGCCCATCGGCGAGCGGATGGCGCTGATCGCCGTGACCGCCGCGCTGTTCAACGCCCGCGTGACGTTCGCGGCGCTCATCACCTGGGGCAGCGTCGCGGCCCTCTACCAGCTCACCGGGCGGATCGCGAGGTCGACGCGATGATCACCGTGCACATGACACCGGTGCCGAGGAGCACGGTCGTCGCCTACCGCGACGACGGGTCGCTCTCGCGCGGCATGGGCGCGCTCGTGGCGGGCCAGCTCCCGCCGCTGCCGCCGGTCGTCGCGGGCGCGTTCGTCACCGGCGTGCTGCTGATGCTGGGCGTGGCCGGCAGCGACGGGCTGGCGCTCTTCGCGCCGGCCGTGACGCTGCTGCTGGCCGGGCCGGGCAGCTCCCACCCGCACGACGGGCGCTTCGACTGGCTCGTGCCGCCGATCCTGCGGGTGATCGAGTACTCCTTCGTCGCCGCCTGCGGGTTCGCCCACGGCGTCCATCCGGTGCTGATCGTGGTGCTGCTGGGCGCGCTCGCCTTCCACCACTACGACCTGGTGTACCGGCTGCGGCAGCGGGTCTACCCGCCGCCGTGGCTGTCCAAGTTCGGGCTCGGGTGGGAGGGGCGGATGCTGGTGATCGCGCTGGCGGGCGTCGCCGGCGTGATGACGTTCGGTTACGCGCTCCTCGCGCTCTACCTGTGGGGCCTGTTCGCGTGGGAGAGCCTCACCTGCTGGCTCGCCGCGCCCCGCTCCGAACCGGAGCCCGCGCCCGAGGTGGCCGACATGGGAACACAAGACTGACGCCGGATTACCCGCACAGGGCCCAAAGCCAACTAACCTTTGGGCCTACGGTGGTGCGCGTCCGGCGACCCACCACGTGACGGAGTCCGTGCGTACGGTGGGGCGCGTTCAGCGATCCGCCGCCGGGACGGGGTCCGTCCGTACGGAGTCATGCTCGACTGAGGAGTGCACGTTGCTGGGAATGGTGCTGGCCGCTGGAGCCGGAAGACGTCTGCGGCCGTACACCGACACGCTGCCCAAGGCTCTCGTGCCGGTCGACGGCGAGACGACGATCATGGACATCGCGCTGCGCAACCTCGCCGAGGTGGACCTGCGCGAGGTCGTGGTCGTCGTGGGATACGCCGCCCAGGCGGTGCACGAGCGCAAGGAGGAGCTGGAGCGGCGCCACGGCGTCAAGCTCACCCTCGTGCACAACGACAAGGCCGAGGAGTGGAACAACGCCTACTCCCTGTGGTGCGCCCGCGATTACTTCGCGCAGGGCGCGCTGCTCGTCAACGGCGACACCGTCCACCCCGTCTCGGTCGAGAAGACGCTCCTGTCGGCTCCCGAGACCAGCGACATCCTGCTCGCGGTCGACGACGTGAAGAAGCTGGCCGACGAGGAGATGAAGGTCACCCTCGACGGCGGCGCGGTCAAGCGGATCACCAAGCTCATGGACCCGGCCGAGGCGTACGGCGAGTACATCGGGGCGACGCTGATCCGGCCGGCCGCCGCCGAACGGCTCGCCGACGCGCTGCGCGCCACGTTCGAGCGCGACCCGCAGCTCTACTACGAGGACGGCTACCAGGAGATGATCGAGCGCGGCGAGGGCATCCACGTCGCGCCGATCGGCGAGGTCGACTGGGTCGAGGTGGACAACCACGACGACCTGGCCAAGGCCCGCACCATCGCCGTCCGCTACTGAGGGGGCCCGGATGCCGCTTCCAGCCGCTCCTGAGGGGGCCGCATGCCGCTGCTAGCGCGGATGCTGCCGGCGCCGCTGACCATGGAGGTCAGACGGGGCGCGGTGGCGCAGCTCGGCGCACTGCTCGCCGACAGCCGGGTGGCGACCTCCGGCCGTGTCGCGGTGGCGGTCGGGCCGGGCCAGGGCGACCACATCGAGGGCCTGATCGCGCCCACGCTCGACGAGGCCGAGGTGTTCCGGGTCGCCGACGGGTCGGTCGAGGCCGCCGTCTCGCTCGGCGCCGACCTGCGTAAGGGCGCCTACGAGGTGGTCGTGGGCGTCGGCGGCGGGCGCACGATCGACGCGACGAAGTACGCCGCCTCCCTGGCGGGCATCCCGATGGTCGCCGTGGCCACCAACCTGTCCCACGACGGCATCTGCTCCCCGACGGCCTCGCTGACGTACGAGGGCGGCAAGGGCTCCTTCGGCGTGCCGATGCCGCTGGCGATCCTGGTGGACCTCGACTTCGTGCACAACGCGCCGGAGTCGCTGGTCCGCTCGGGCGTGGGCGACGTGGTGAGCAACCTGTCGGCCATCGACGACTGGATCCTCAGCAACGTCGAGCGCGGCGAGCCGATCGACGGCCTGGCCTGCTCGATGGCGCGCACCTCCGCCGAGGCGCTGATCGGCCGCCCCGACTCGATCGAGTCCGACGCGTTCCTGACGGTCCTCGCCGAATCCCTGATCCTGTCGGGGATGTCGATGGTGATCGCCGGGTCCTCACGTCCTTCGAGCGGCGGCGACCATGAGATCCTTCATGCCGTGGACCAACTCTTCCCGGGCACCTCCAACCACGGCGAGCTCGCCGGCATCGGTGCCGCCTTCTGCTTCTTCCTCAGGGAGGACGACGCCCGGCTCGCGCAGGTGACGGGCTGCCTGCGCCGGCACCAGCTGCCCGTGTCGCCGGCCGAGATCGGGCTGAGCACGGAGCAGTTCGCCGAGGCCGTCGCGCTGGCCCCCGCCACGCGTCCCGGCCGCTACACGATCCTGGAGCACCTTCGCATGGGGGAGTCCGAGATCCGCGATCGGGTGGAGGACTATGTCCGGGCCTTCGGTAGCTGAGCTGCGGCGGGTGGCCCAGCCCGCGGGCCACCTGGAGCGCAGGAACGGCGAGCACTGGGCAGGCGTGCTCTACATGCGCCGGATGTCCATCTACGTCACCTGGCTGATGACCAAGACGCCCGTCACGCCCAACCAGCTCACCTGGGTGATGACGCTGGCGGGGGTCGCGGCCGGGGTCGTGCTGGCGCTGCCGGGGTTCTGGGCCGTCGTGGTCGCCGCCCTGCTCGTGCAGGTCTACCTGCTGCTCGACTGCTCCGACGGCGAGCTGGCCCGCTGGACCGGCAAGACCTCGCTGACCGGCGTCTACCTGGACCGCGTCGGCGCCTACTTCACCGAGGCCGCGGTGCTCGTCGGCCTCGGCTGGCGGGTCTCGGCCGTCCTGCCCGACTGGTACACCGTGCTGGGGGTCGCCGCCGCGCTCGGCGCGATCCTCATCAAGGCCGAGACCGACCTCGTGGACGTGGCGCGGGCCAAGGGCGGCCTGCCGGCCGCCACCGAGGCGTCCGGGGCGCAGTTCCGCTCCGGGGTGCTGGGGCTGGGCCGGCGGGTGCTGGGGGCCACGAAGTTCCACCGCATCGTGCAGCCGATCGAGCTTTCGCTGCTCGTCGTGGTGACCACGGTGATCGACATGGTGATCGGCGGCTTCACGGCCACCCGGGTGCTGCTCGTCGCCTGCTTCGTGGCGGCCTGCCTCCAGGTCGTGCTCCATCTGGTCAGCATCATGGCGTCGAGGCGGCTTGCTTGATCAGAAGCCCGGAACCGGTTGCCCGTCTCGGCCGTCGTATAGATCGGACCTCCGTCGTTCGGCGGGGGTTCACGATCGGTTCCGATACGCTTAGCTCCACCAACATCAGGACCATGCGACCAGCAGACTCGGTGATCATGAAAGAATGCTCCGCTCGTGCTCTCAACGCGTCAGGACGATGATTCGTTGAAGATCTCGTGCGTCATCCTCACCATGGGCAACCGGGTCGCGGAGCTGAACCGGGCGGTCGAGTCCGCGCTCAACCAGATCGACGGCGACGTCGAAGTGGTGATCGTCGGCAACGGCGCCGACGTGCCCGAGGTGTCGGCGACGCCACCCGAGGGCTCGGCCGCGATCGTCAAGACGATCCGGCTCGACCGCAACACCGGCATCCCGGCCGGCCGCAACCGCGGCGTCGAGGAGTGCTCCGGTGACGTCGTGCTGTTCCTCGACGACGACGGCTGGTACGCCAACCAGAAGGTCGTCTCGCACGTCCGCGACCGGTTCGCCACGGAGCCCGACCTCGCCGTCATCTCGTTCCGCGTGATGGACCCGGAGGGCGGCACCGGCCAGCGCCGCCACGTTCCCCGGCTGCGCGCGGGCGATCCCGAGCGGTCCTCGCCGGTCACCACGTTCCTCGGCGGCGCTTCGGCCATCAGGCGCTCGGCCTTCCTCCAGGTGGGCGGGCTGCCCGAGCGGTTCTTCTACGCCCACGAGGAGACCGACCTGGCCTGGCGGCTGCTCGGCGAGGGCTACCGGATCGAGTACGACGCCGAGACGGTCATGTACCACCCGCAGGTCCCGCCGACCCGGCACTCCGACTTCCACCGGCTCAACGCCCGCAACCGGGTCTGGCTGGCCCGCCGCAACCTGCCGTGGCCGCTGGCGGTCCTCTACCTGCTCGACTGGATCGTGCTGACCGTGATCCGCGAGCGCGGCTCCTCCGAGGCGCTGAAGGCGTGGTTCGCCGGCTTCCTCGAAGGGCTGCGCACGTCCGCCGGCGAGCGCCGTCCGATGGCGTGGCGGACCGCCTGGCGCATGGTGAAGCTCGGCCGCCCCCCGATCGTCTGACCAGCCCTCCGGCCCGTCCGGAGGCACGGTCCGTCTAGGGGTTGAGCGCCTCGCCGAAGGTCATCTCCACCCGCGCCACCGTGGTCGAGGTCAGGGCCCGCTTGGGCAGGCCCAGCTCGCTCAGCTCCTTGGCGATGGGGTGGTTGCCGAGCCGGATCAGCGCCCCGCCCGGCCGTACCCTGACCCCTCGCGGACGCACCGACCAGGGCACGCGCCGCGTCAGCCCGTCGCGGTGCGTGTAGGCGTCGAGCGGCGTCATGGGCCCCGAACCGGGCACGGGCAGGCCCGGGCGGAGCAGCAGGTCGAGCACCAGCCGGCCGTCCTTGCGCACGATGCAGCGCTTGTACGGCGACGACAGCCGCAGCTCGATGTCCGCCAGCTCCTTCGGGAACCCCCAGATCGACCGCCCGGCCTCCAGCGTGAATCGCTGGTCCACCGGCAGCCAGTGGATGAACACGCCCGCCTGCCTCAGGTCGGCCAGCCCGGCCGACCCTGCCACGCCCGGCGGCCTGACCATGAAGGCCATGCCGAACTCGTGGTACTGATCGAGGTCGCCGTCGCGGTAGTCGACGAACGTCAGCACGCAGACGGCCTTGCCCGGGAACACCTCGGCCACGTCCAGCCCGGAATAGGCGATCACCGCCCGGGCCGCGTCGGCCCGCACGGGGAACATCGCGCTGCAGACGGTCGCGTCTCTCACCTCGACAGGCATGCTGACCGTACGCCCTTGGATCACATGCGATGCCATGCGTCCAGTACATCAACCGGAAAGCGATGTGACCATTCCCGGGCGGCCCCCGTCTGTGCTGATGTGACCATTCTGACCACGCGGAGGCTGTCATCGAGGAGCTCTACCGCGAGCACTGGGCGCTCGTGTGCGGGTTCCTGCTGCGCCGCACCCGCGATCCCCATCTCGCCGAGGATCTCGCCCAGGAGACGTTCGTCAAGGCGACCCGAGCCCTGCTCGGCTGGCGCGGCGAGAACCCGGCCGCCTGGCTGCTCACGATCGCCCGCAACGTGCTCATCGACCACGTCCGGCGCTCCCGCCGGGAGCTCGCCTTACCCGACGCCGACGAGCTCGGCGCGCCGCCGTTGCACGTCGACGCCCTGGAGGTGCGCGACGCCCTCGACCGGCTGCCGGAGCGGCACCGCAGGCTGCTCACGCTGGTCTACCTCGAAGGCTTCTCGCTGGTGGAGGTGGCCGCGATGACCGGCACGAAGCACGCGACGATCAAGACCGCGGTGTGGCGCGCGCGGGCCGCGTTCGCCGAGACGTACGGAGCCGAGAAAAGCGGAGGAGTGCGATGAACGAGGACGAGCCGGTGCTGGAGCTGCCGGACTTCGACCCCAGGGCGACCCGCCGGTCGGTGCGCCGGGGGATCGTCAGGACGGCGACGGTGGTGCTGGCCGTGCTGGTGGCGGTCGTGCTCGTCGCGACGCTCGGGTCGGCGGCGGTGCAGCAGCGCGGCGACCGTGAGCGGCGCATGACGGACGTGCTGGCCACCGCTTTCAAGATCTACAACCCGGCGTACGCCATCGACGTCCAGGACTGCTGCCAGACCACGCCGCTGTCGATGTCGTTCACCGTCGGCGCCCGCCAGCGGCGCGCCGCCGGGGGCTTCGAGGGCGGCGCCACGGGCTTCTACACCATCACCCAGGACTTCTTCGGCCGGGTCGGCCGGCTGCCCCTCGGCAACTACGCCAACACGCGGCTCACCGCCTCTCTGGCCGACGTCGGCACGGACCTCCAGCGGAAGGAGGACGTGCGCCGGGTGCTGGCGAGGCTGCCCGAAGCGCTCAACGCGATGGCCGTCGTCGAGTTCGCCGAGCCGCTCACACCGGCCGAGTTCGCGAAGTTCGGCCAGGGGTGCGGCGGGCCGGCCGTCTACGAGCGGCGGCCCGGCTCGGTCCCGATCACCTGGGACAACACCACCTACGACCGGGCCTACCCGGACCTGGAACTGGGCCCTCCGTGCGGCAAGGAGCCCGAGCAGAACCTGGAGATCTTCCGCCGCTGGGTCGGCATGCTGCGCGACTACGACGAGGCCAATCTCCGCCGCTTCGACCTGTCGCTGGCCCGGCTGCGCAAGGCCGCGAAGGACGGTCTCGTGTACGCCTACGTGGATGACCTGGCCTCGGTCGGGGACCTGCGCAAGCTCCTCGACGACCCGAGGGTGCGCACCGTCCGGCTGGCCGATGTGGCCTTCGACCTCGACCGTCCGCGCTAGGCCGTTCGCGACAGGGGAGTCTTGACGGCGCGGTGCCGGACCGGGGCGGTGAGCCCGGCCCACCCCTCCATCCGGGCCACGAACGCCGGCGCCTGGTCCGGCCAGTGGTGCCGCAGCCGGGCCTCCGCGTGACCGCGCGCGCCGTGCGCGACCCGCCGTGCCGGGTCCTCCTTGAGGTCCAGCACGGCGTCCACGACCGCGTCCACGCTCAGCGGCACCACGATCCCGCAGCCGACTCCCTCCACCAGCGGTGCCGCCTGCGGCGTGGTGATCACGGGCAACCCGCGGCCCATGTAGTCGAGGACCTTGGTGGGGACCCCCGTGACCGTCTCGGCGGCCAGGGAGAGGCCGGCGAGGGCGCCCTCGGCCATCCGCAGGGCGTGCCGGTTCGGGACGTGGCCGTACCAGTCGAGCAGCCCGACCCGCTGGGCGTCGCGCAGCAGCGGGCGGACGCCCGGCTCGGCGGCGCCGATCAGCTCCATCCGGATGCCGTGCGGCGCCAGCCGCTCGGCCAACCGGATGAGCTCCGCCAGGCCGCGCTCGGCCGACAGCCGGCCGAGGTGGACCACCCGGGTGTCGCCGGGAGCGGGCGGGGTCGGGGACACCACGGTCGCCTCCGGCACCACGGAGGAGGAGCAGACGTGGTACCGCCGCTCCGCCCGTGCCAGCCGCCGGGGGGCGACGGGCTCACGCACGTCCCACACGACCGGTGGGCGGCGGTGCGGCAGCAGGCGCAGCAGCGCGTGGTCGTGGACCAGCAGCAGGTCCGCGCCGCGCAGGCCGCGCCTGAGCGCGGCGGCGGCCCGGCCGAAGTGCCCGCCGTACGGCACGTCGACGGGGTCGAGGCCCATCGGCGGCGTGACGTTGAAATAGGTGAACGGCGCGACGTAGGTCACCTTGTGGCCCGCGTCGAGCAGCGCCCTGATCTGCCGGTGCATGATCCGGGCGTCCTCGGGATGGTGGACGGTGGTGGCTACGCATACCCGCATGCGTAGATGCTCGGTGCTGACCAGGTCGATGACGTTAATGCGGGTCGAACTACCGCTTAACTTCCAGATGGGCGCCGATACAACCAGGTCAGGCGCGGCTCCAGCACCCACTTGAACACCGTGCGGGTCTCCGGCAGGCACAGCACGATGGCCAGCGCGAAGCAGCTCGAACTGATCGCCAGCACGCCGAGCGGGCCGTGCAGCCAGGGCAGCTCCAGCCAGCCCATCTCCTTGGCGATGAGCACCGGGATGCCGTGCAGCAGGTAGCAGTACAGGGTGCGGGTGCCCAGGTCGGAGTACCACGTCTCGCGCCGGGGCACGAGCGCGAGCACCGCGAGGCAGACGGCGAGCGAGCAGACGAGCAGACCCGTGCGCACGCCGAGGCCCATCCACCAGGACAGGTCCATGTCCGCGTAGCTGTGCTTGAAGTAGAACGGCTTGAGCGTCGCCTTGGGTGCGATGTAGATGGCGACCGCGGCGGCGGCGGCCAGCACGCCCACGGAGACGATCTTGATCCAGCGCCGGTTGAGCAGCTCGAAGTGCTCGGGCTGCATGACCAGGCCGATGACGAAGAACGGCATGAGGCCGAAGAAGCGGTCCATGCTGAAGTCGCCGGAGATCTGCGAGAACCCGGCGAACAGGTAGATGGCGATGGCCACCGGCACCGGGTACTTCATCCGCTTCCACACCGGAGTGGACAGCCGCCAGAACAGCAGCGCCAGGAGGTACCAGTTGAGCCAGGCCGGGTCGATGATCGTCAGCGACCACTTCTGGCCCAGCGCGGACCGCAGCACCGCGTAGCCGACCTCCACGATGACGTACGGCACGACGAACGTGTCGACGAGCTTGTTCGTCTTCGCGTTGGAGTTCCAGAAGTTGCGGGACAGGTAGCCGCTGATGACCACGAACAGCGGCATGTGGAAGACGTAGATGAAGATGTACGCGGCGCGTGAGGAGTCGGCGTCGAGCGTCGGCACCAGCGAGTGGCCGATGGGCACGAGGGCGATCAGGAGGAACTTGACGTTGTCGAGGTAAGGGTCGCGCTTGCGGCGGGGCGGCTCGGGCTGCTGCTCCGGCGCGGCCTGCGCCTGGGGAGCCTCGGCCACCGCCGTCACCGGCGCCGCCTTGTCACCCGGAGCCGCCTTCGGGGCGCTGGGAGGAGCGCTCGGGGTCCTGGGGGCCGTCCTCGGGGCGTCCGTGGCGGGCGGCGCGGCGCCGAGGGCCGGCGGGCCGGGGCGGACACCGTGGGGGTCGGTCCGCTCGCTCCAGAACGTCTCCTCCGGCAGCGGCCAGCCGGCTCCCGTGCTCGCGGGGCCGGCGGCCTCGCCGGGGCCCCCGGGAGCCGGGGGAGTGGTGACCGGGGCGGACGGCTTGGTCTCAGACACTACGGAGTCGCTCAGCTTCGCTCGGGGCCGGGGGAACGCGACGGCCGCCACGCCTTACAGACGCCCTGACGGCGGAGGACGAGCGGTGTCGCCGACCCGCACCACGATATCCCGGCCAGGACGGTCCTGTCTCTCGAGACGCATCCGAAACCCCGCTTACACAGGGAACTCGGAGGTCACGTGCAGACGTTCTTCTGGTCCGCGGCGACGATGGTGCTGTTCTTGACGCTGTCGGGAAGCTTCTCGACCTTGACCGTCTGGAAGTCCTCGCCGACGATCAGCTGGATCACCGGCGTGCCCGCGGCCTTGGCGCCGCCCGAGGGCAGCGCGACCGGCGAGGTGTAGACGTCCGTGGTCGTGGGCCTGATCTTGCCGGCCGTGGGGGCGGGCTTGGGGACGACCATCCCGGCCAGCACGCCGGCGTAGTCGCCGCCGTCGGCGGCCTTCTTGGCGTAGCGGACCTCGGTCTTGGCCAGGGACTTGCCGTCGGGGGCCTGGTAGTTGCCCAGGCCGACGACCTTGAAGCCCTGCTTGCTGAGCTGGTCGGCGACGGTGCGGGCCCGGCCTGACGTGGTGGTGCCGTTGAGCACCTGGACCTGCACCTGCTCGGGCTTGAGCGCGACCTTGGGCGCGGTGCCGGTGCTGGTCGACGGCTCCGGCTTGGCCACCTCGATGTCGCTCTTGATGGCGTTGAACAGCTCGGTGGAGTCGGGCTCCTTCCACACGACCCGGTTCTTGTCCTCGGGGTCGGGAACCCACGGGATCGTGGTGAACTTGACGCCGTTCGCGGTGAGCTTCTCGGCGCTCCGGGCGATCTCCAGGAGCTTCCCGGTGTCGGCGGCCAGCGCGGGGTCCATGGTCACGGACTGGGCGGCGGCCTTGATGAAGCCGGTCAGCTTGGCGGGGTTGGTGAGCAGCTCGCCGCTGGTCGCCTTCGCCACGACCTTGCTGAGGAAGATCTGCTGGCGCTTGATGCGCTGGATGTCGCTGCCGTCGCCGTAGTGGCGCAGCCGCACGTAGCCGAGGGCCTGCTCGCCGTTCAGCAGGCTCTTGCCCGGGGGCAGCTTGAGCTTGGAGAACTTGTCGTCGACGCCGGACTTGAGGCAGATCTGGATGCCGCCGAGGGCGTTGACGATGTTCTTGAACCCGCTGAAGTCGACCTCGACGAAGTGGTCGATGCGGATGCCCGTGAGGGTCTCCAGCGTGGACATCGTGCAGGAGATGCCGCCGGAGCTGTAGGCGGCGTTGATCTGGCCGCGGTAGCCCGGCATCGGCTGCTTGGTGGTCTCGTTCTGGCAGGTGGGGATCTGCACCATCGAGTCACGGGGGAAGCTGATGAGCTGGGCCTTGTCGCGGTTGGGCGACAGGTGCAACAGGATGATCGTGTCGGTGCGCTTGCCGCCCGCGTCGGCGGTGCGGGCCAGTTTCTGGCCGTACTTCGCGTTGCCCTCGCCCGCGCGGGTGTCGGAGCCGACCAGGAGCACGTTGAGCGCGCCGGTGCTGGGCGGCCGCGGGGTGAGGATCTTGACGGGCTTCTGGTGGATGTTGCCGAAGGCGTCGCGGTAGACCGTGTAGCCGGTCAGCGCGCCCGCGACCATCACCGTCGTGGCGCCGATGCTGATCCAGGCCAGAACGCGCATCTTGTTGACGCCGCCGCCGCCCTTGCCCGGAGCGGCCCGGCGGCCGCCGCGCGGGGGCTCGTCACCCGGCGGAGGGGGAGGCGGGGGGGCCGCCGCCGCTCGGCGGGACATCCGGTGGCCGGGTTCTGCCGGGGCGACCCTGCGGTCCTGCACGGACACGCTCCTGTAGTCACTCATACGCCCCCTCGCCTGGTCTGCGCGCGCCTCACGCGTCGGCATGGTCGTTCTGCGCCACGAGACTAGGTCACGTACGGCGTACCCGTAGCCATGACCGGCGGAATTCGCCGTGACCCGGGCGTGATGTTATCGGCCAAGAGCATACTCAGAGCTAGACAATTCGTGGAATATCATCTTCAAACTCTTAGGGTTTGGCCAGCTCAGCTCGGGTAGAGACAGCGGCCGCCAGACAGGCCAGCGGCACGGCGGGCAGCACGTACCGGTAGTCGAACTCGGCCACGGCGGGCGGCACGACCAGCAGCACCACGGCCGCCGACCAGGGCAGCACCCAGAGCGGCAACCGCCTCGGCCGTCCCGCCACCGGGCTCCCGGTCGCGCTCCTCCGGCGTCTCGCCGCCCGCACGGCGCCGAGGGCGGGCGGCGCCAGCAGGATCACCAGCAGCACGGCGCCGGGCAGGCGGACCGTCCCCTGGTAGGCGCGCATCCACCCGGCGTACGGCTCGACCACTTCCGTGCCGATCGGTCCCTGCTCGTACCTCTTGCCCATGTCCACACCGAGCTGCGCCGCCCAGCGCCCCGGCGGAGGAGGGGAGGCCGACGGCAGCTCGTAGTAGCCGTAGACCTCCTGGTCGGGGTAGACCGGCCGGCCCCACACGAACGTGCGGCCCAGCTCCGACAGCACCGAGCCGGCGTAGTCGAGCGGCTGCGAGCGGATCGCCAGCGTCGCGAAGCGCGCGGCCAGGTCGTCGTTGGCCTTGGTGAAGGTGATGCCGGGCAGCTCGACCAGCGGGGAGTCGGCGGCCCAGAGGTACTCCTGCGAGGGGGGCCGGCGCTCCGGCGGGCGCGGGTCGCACAGCACCCGCAGGTCGGCGGGCGGATCCATCCTGGCGCAGTCGGCGAACGACATCGTCCGCGCGTACAGGAACGCGCCGTTGGCGCCGACCAGGCCCGTGCGCTGGTACGTGCCGTAGAACCAGGCGCCGTACGCGGCGAGCGGGATCAACGCGGCGGCGAGCACCACCGCGGCCCGCCGCAGTCGCCCGGCCAGCACGAACCACACCGCGAGGACCAGGATGAGCGGCTGGCCCACGGTCCTGGTCAGCGTCGCCGCGGCCAGCAGCAGCCCGATCGCCACGGCCCGCCGCCTTCCTCCCATGGCCAGCGCCACCGCCGCGACCAGAAGGAACATGAACAGCGTGTCGGAGACCAGCAGGTGCTCCAGCTCGACCTGGTAGGCGTCGAGCAGCACCGGCGCGGCCGCCAGGGCGGCCCCCCACCGGGGCACCGCCCGGCGCGCGACCGCGTACACGAGCACGCCCGTCGCCAGCCCGAGCAGGTGCTGCGCCGCCGCCACCACCGCGAAGGAGTGGAACGGCTCCAGCAGCTTGAGGAACGCCGAGTAGCCCGCGGGGCGCACCAGGTCGGGGCGGGGGCGGAAGACGGTGACGATGTAGGTGTAGGAGTCGGGGAACCACAGGACCGGCCGGTAGCCCAGCATGGTCAGCACCCGCAGCCCCGCACCGAGGGCCAGCACCCCGAGGAACCACCCGTGCCGCCGCACCGCCGCCAGGATCGTCCTGGGGGTACGACGGGCCGCCGGGGCCGTGCGCCCGGCTGGGCGGGAGAGCCGGTGGGACGCTGGACGATGACGCACGTCGCGTACGCTACCCGGCCCGGTCGTACCCGCAGGTCGGATACCCTCGCGATCACGATGGGATCCGGCGGGCCCGACCAGGTGCGAAGGCCGTCGGCGGGCAGGGTGCTCGCCGTGGCCTCGGTGCTGCCCGCCCTCGTCGTGGCGGGCTGGCTGCTGGCCGGTCTCCCGCTGCTGCTCGCCGGTGTGTACCGGCCGCTGCCCGCGCTGGCGCTCGGCCTGCCCGTGATCGCGCTGCTGTGCCTGGCCGCCCTCCGCGTGTCGGCGGGCGACCCCGAAAAGCCCGAGGCCGAGGGGCTGAGGGCGGGACGGTGGCAGGTGGCCGGGGTCGCCGGGGTGGCCCTCGCCTCCGGCGTGTTCAACGCCGTCCTGCACTCCGAGCAGCTCGTGGTCCGGCGCGACCCCGCCACCTACGCCCAGTACGCCGTCTGGCTGGCCGGCCACGGCTCGCTCCCGATCCCCTCGCAGGTGGCGGCGTTCGGCGGGCCGGACCCGTCCCTGGTCTTCAAGAGCGTGGGCTTCTACGAGGTCGGCGGCGCGGTCGTGCCGCAGTTCATGCCCGGCCCGCCGCTGCTGTTCGCCGCCGGTCAGTGGGCGGGCGGGCTGCTGGTGACCCCTGCCGTGCTGGGGGCGCTCGCGGTGCTCACGGTGGCGGGGGTGGCCGCGCGGCTGGTGGGGGCGCGGTGGGCGGCCCCGGCCGCGCTGGCGTTCGCGGTGTGCCAGCCGGTGCTCTACACCTCGCGCACCACGCTGAGCGAGATCCCGTCGCTGATCCTGCTGCTCGGCGGCCTGGCCCTGCTGCACGACACGCTGTCGCGGGCCGTGGCCGCGCCGGGCGCGCCGGGCCGGAGGTGGGCGGAGGCGGCGGTGGCCGGGCTGGTGTTCGGGCTGGCCGTGCTGGTGCGGGTGGACGGGCTGCGTGACGTGCTGCCGGTGCTCGCGTTCGCCGGGCTGCTGGTGGCGATGCGCCGCTCCGGCCGGCCGGAGGGCGTGGCGGGGCCGCCGCTCCTGGCCGGTGTCGCCGTGGGCGCCGGGCTGGGGCTGTACGCGGCGTACGAGCTGGCCCGGCCGTACCTGGCGTACCTGTCGCGGTCCGTCCAGCCGTTGCTGCTCATCTGCGCGGCCGTGCTGGCGCTGACCGTGCTGGGCACGGCGGTGGCGCCGTGGGTGGCGCGCCTGCCGCGCCCGCGACGCCTGGCGCGGTGGCTGCCGACGGCGGGCGCCGCGCTGACCGTCCTCGTCATGGCGGGGCTGGCGGCACGGCCGTTGTTCCAGACGGTGCGGCGCGTGCCCCTGACACCGGAGGACCGGCTCACCGCGCGGTTCATCGAGGAGACGCAGCGCGCCAACGGCCTGCCGCTGGACGGCGAGCACCTCTACTTCGAGCAGTCGCTGCACTGGGTCGTGTGGTACGTGGGCGTGCCGGCCGTGCTGCTGGCGACGCTGGCCGCCGCCGTCCTGGTGCGCCGGCTGCTGCGCGACGGCAGGCCGTTCCCCTGGCTGCTGCCGCTGGCGGTGATCGGCTGGACCACGGTCACCACGCTGCTGCGTCCCGAGATCACCCCCGACCACCCGTGGGCGTCGCGCCGCCTCGTGCCCGTCGTGATCCCCGGGATGGTCCTGCTCGCGGTCTGGGGCGTCCGGTGGGTGCGCGACAGGCCCGTGTGGCGCCGGTACGGCGCCCGCGGCCCTCGATGGGTGAGCGCCGCGGGCGTGGCGCTGCTGCTGGTGCCGCCGGTCGTGACGTCCATCGGCACGGCGTTCAGCCCGGTGGAGCGGGGCGAGCGGGCGGCCGTGGCCGCCATGTGCGCGCGGTTCCCGGCGAACGCGTCGGTGCTGATCGTCGAGCGCGTCACCGGCGACCGGCTCACGCAGGCGGTGCGGGGCTCCTGCGGCGTGCCGGTCGCGGAGGCCCGCCGGACGGACGGGGACGTCGCGCCCGCGGACGAGGTGCGGCGGCTCACGGCGAGAATCCGGGCGGCCGGGCGCGTGCCGGTCGTGCTGGCCGCCGACGCGGCCCAGGTCGCGCCGTACGGCACGCCGAGGCAGGTCATGGGCCTGGAGACACGCCAGGACGAGCGCTCGCTGACCGGCCCGCCCGACGCCACGTGGACGCTGCGGATCACGGCGTGGATGGCCGCCGGCTGACCTCCGCAGGACGGCCGCGGGCGCGTGGAGCAGCGGCGGGGCGAGCCGATGTGGACCCGGGCCGTCGCGGGGCAGAGTACCCTCGACGCACGTGAGCACGCCTGAGATCGCCCAGAGTGGAACCACCGTGGATGAAGCGCCCTACGTCACGATCGTCCTGCCCTGCTACAACGAGCAGGACCACGTCATCGACGAGGTCGAGCGCATCACGCGGGCGATGGACACGAGCGGCTACACCTACGAGCTGGTGGCGGTCGACGACTGCTCCACCGACGGCACGCTGGCCCGGCTGGAGGAGGCGGCGCCCCGCTTCCCGCACCTGAGGATCCGCGCCTTCCACCGCAACGGCGGCTCGGGCACCGTGCGCCGCATCGGCACCCAGGAGGCGCGCGGCGAGATCGTCGTCTGGACCGACGCGGACATGACCTACCCCAACGAGCGCATCCCCGAGCTGGTGCAGCTCCTGGAGAAGGACGCCACGATCGACCAGGTCGTCGGCGCCCGCACCACCGAGGAGGGCTCCCACAAGGTGCTGCGCGTGCCGGCCAAGTGGGTGATCCGCAAGGTGGCCGAGATGCTCGCGAGCCAGAAGATCCCGGACCTGAACTCGGGGCTGCGGGCCTTCCGCAAGTCGGTGGCCAGGCCCTACCTGCGGCTGCTGCCCCCCGGCTTCTCCTGCGTCACGACGATCACGCTGTCGTTCCTGATGAACCAGCACGACGTCCACTACCTGCCGATCGAGTACGCCAAGCGGGCCGGCACGTCGAAGTTCAGCTTCGTCTCCGACGCCTACCGCTACATCCTGCAGGTGCTGCGGATGATCATGTACTTCAACCCGCTCAAGGTGCTCATGCCGCCGGCGCTCTGGCTGGTGGCGATCGGCCTGGTCAAGGGCGTGTGGGACATGATCCAGCACCCCTTCTACTTCCCGGCCAACACCGTGATGATCTTCCTGTCGGGCCTGCTGATCGGCTCGGTCGCGCTGCTGGCCGACCTGATCGTGCGGTCGCGGGGCGAGTAGCGTGCGCGTCGCGATCGTCGGCCCCACCTATCCGTACAAGGGGGGCGGCGCCCAGCACACCACCGAGCTGGCGCACCGGCTGGCCGCGCTCGGCCACGACGTGGTCATCGAGTCCTGGCGGGCTCAGTACCCGTCGTTCCTCTACCCGGGCCGCCAGACGATCGACGCCCCCGAGGGCACGCCGTACCCCCGGACCGAGCGCCGGCTCGACTGGCGCCGCCCCGACGGGTGGGTCGCCGCCGGCCGCCGGCTCCGCTCCGCCGACCTGGTCGTCCTCGCCGTGCTGAGCCCCGTGCAGGTGCCCGCCTACCTCGGCATCCTGTACGGCCTGCGCCGCCGAGCCCGTGTCGTCGCCCTGTGCCACAACGTGCTGCCCCACGAGCCGAAGCCGTACGACCGGCCGCTGATGCGGGCGCTGCTGCGGCGGGTGGACGGCGTGCTGGCCCACTCCGGGCAGCAGGCGGACCTGGCCAGGACGCTGGCCGCCACACCGGTGCGCGTGGCCGGGCTGCCGCCGCACCTGCCCTCCACCCGGGCCGAGCCGTCCTCGGGGGTTCACCGGCGGCTGCTGTTCTTCGGCCTCGTGCGGCCGTACAAGGGGCTGGACCTGCTGCTGCGCGCGCTGCCCGAGGGGGTGGCGCTGACCGTGGCCGGAGAGTTCTGGGGCGGGCTGGACGAGACCAGGGCGCTGATCGACGAGCTGGGCGTCGCCGACCGGGTGGAGCTGCGGCCCGGCTACGTGGCGGCCGAGGACGTTCCCGGGCTGTTCGCCCGCGCCGACGCGCTGGTCCTGCCGTACCGCAGCGCGACCGCGAGCCAGAACGTGTGGCTCGGCCACGAGCACGGCGTGCCGGTCATCGCGACCCGGGTGGGGGCGCTGGCCGACCACGTCACCGACGGGGTGGACGGGCTGCTGGTGGAACCGGGCGACGTGGCGGCGCTGCGCGCGGCGATCGAGCGCTTCTACGCCTTGGGCGAGCCGGAGAGGTTGCGGTCGGGCGTCAAGGCGGTCGACCCCGAGCCGTTCTGGTCGGCGTACGCCTCGGAGCTGCTGGCGCTCTGACGGCCCAGCAGGAACGCGACCCCCGCGGCGGCCACGTCCGACAGCGTGAACACCAGCCGCGACGCGACCGCCGCGGCCAGGGCGGGCCCGGTGCCGATGATGGGCGTGAACACCAGCACCATCGCGCCCTCGCGCACCCCGACCCCGGCGGGCACGAAGAACGCGAGCAGCCCCGTGGCCCAGGCGAACGCGTAGGCCCCGGTGGCGATCACGTACAGGTCCCAGCGGCCGACGAGCAGCCAGGTGTGGATGCCGTACACGAACCAGCCGAGCGCCGTCCAGCCCACCGCGGCCACGACCGCGCGGCCGGGCAGCACGCTCTCCAGCGGTTCCTTGCGGGCCAGGCGCAGCGCCAGGTTGAGACCCCAGGTGAGCACCTTCGGGTGCAGGCACACGATGATCACCGGGACCAGCAGCAGAAGGTACCACGCCTGGCGCAGGACCTGCTGGGTGGCGAGCGTGGCGGCGGCGATCGACAGCGCCACCCCGAGGTTGATCACCAGCGACAGCGAGATGCAGGCGAACGTCCGGCGCGGCGGGCTGCCGTGGTCGCGGCCCAGCTCCATCGTCGCGGCGTACGCCCAGACCGAGCCCGGGATGTACTTGCCGAGCTGGCCCACGAACATGATGCGGCCGGCGACCCGCAGCGGCAGCGGCGATCCGAGCCCGGCCAGCACCCGGCGCCAGGCGAGCAGGCTGCAGAGCTGACCGGCCAGCACCGCGGCGAACGCGCCGGGCAGCGCCCAGGGCGACAGCCGCGCCACGGCCGTCGTGGTCTCGTCCCAGTTGCGCGCCAGGCCGTAGCCGAGGAAACCGAGCGCGACCAGCGCGAGCACGACGCGCAGCAGGCGGCGGAGCATCCGCCAAGGGTACGCGTGATCAGCCGGACCGGGTAGGGGGCACGCTCGGCCGGGCGAACGGCGGCCCGGTCGCGGGTACTGTTGGGCCCCGTGGGAAAGCAAGCCGTGGGAAAGCAACGGGTCGCGCAGCTGGAGTACTCCGAGTTCCAGTCGGCCATGCTCGACGAGGCCAAGCGCAGGCGCAAGGCCGCGAAGATCATCGCGGTGCTGGAGCACTTCCAGGGCTCGCTCGACGGCCTGGTCGTGGGCGACGTGGGATGCTCGGCCGGGTTCATCGCCGACGAGCTGGCGGGCGCGGGCGCGGGGCACACCCTCGGGGTGGACATCGACGTGCCGGGGCTGCGCAGGGCGGCCGACCGGTTCGGCGGGCGGGTGGCGTTCGTCTGCGGCGACGGCACCGCTCTGCCGTTCCCCGACGGGTCGATCGACGTGCTGGTGTTCAACCACATCTACGAGCACGTGGTCGACCCCGACGCGGTGGTGGCCGAGATGCGCCGGGTGCTGTCCGACAAGGGCGTCCTGTACCTCGGCCTGGGCAACCGGCTCGGCATCATGGAGCCCCACTACAAGCTGCCGTTCCTGTCCTACCTGCCGCCCGCGCTGGCCGACCGCTACGTGCGCGCCTTCGGCCGGGCCGACCACTACTACGAGCGCTACCGCACCCGGCGGGGGCTGCGCCGGATGCTGCGGGCCTTCCACGTGTGGGACTACACGCTCCCGGTGCTGGCCACCCCCACCCGCTTCGCCGGCTCGGAGCTGTTCCCCGGCGCGGTGGGGCGGGCGGCGCAGGCCGTGCTCGCGCGCACGCCGCGCGGGGTGCTGCGGCTGACGCTGCCGCTCGTGCCCACGTACCTGTGGGTGGCCACCAAGACGCCGCGCCGCCCCGCGGGCGCCGCGCTCCCGCAACCCCCGCAGCCGCTGTGAGCACCGAGGCCGGTGTGGGGCGGCGGCCGGTCGCCCGGCGGGTGGTCCGCCTCGGGTTCCTGCTGATCGCCCTCGGCTTCGGCGGCTGGGCCGTGGCCTCGCGGTGGGACGACGTCGTGGCCGGGCTGTCCACGCTGAGCTGGCCGATGCTCGCCGCCTCGCTGGCCGGCGTGGTCGCCGCGCTGCTCGGGGGCATGCTCACCTGGCGCACCCTGCTGGCCGACCTCGGCTCGCCGCTGCCGTTCCGACCGGCCGCCAAGGTGTTCTTCGTCGGCCAGCTCGGCAAGTACATCCCCGGCACGGTCTGGCCGGTGCTCGCCCAGATGGAGATGGGCCGCGACCTCGGCGTGCCCCGGGCGCGCAGCGCCGCCGCGTTCTTCCTGACGATGCCGATCCAGCTCGCCACCGGCCTGCTCGTCACCCTGGTGACGCTCGGCTGGGACCGGTTCGGCTGGCTGCTCCTGCTGGTGCCGGTGCTGCTGGTGCTGCTGGAGCCGAAGGTGATCAACGCCCTGATCGGCTTCGGGCTGCGCAGGCTCAAGAAGGAGCCGCTGGAGCGGCCGCTCACCCGCCGCGGCATGCTCACCGCGCTCGGCTGGGCGCTGGCCGGCTGGACGTGTTACGGCCTGCACCTGTACTTCCTCGTCCCGCAGGGCGGCCTGCTGTTCGCCGTCGGGGCGTTCGCGCTGTCATGGTGCCTCGGCATCCTGACCTTCGTCGTGCCCGCCGGGGCGGGGGTGCGCGAGGTGGCGATGGTGGCCGTGCTGTCCCCGGTGCTGGCCCAGGGACCGGCCATCGCGATGGCCCTCTGCTCCCGGATGATCATCGTGATCGGGGACCTGATCTGCGCGGGTTTGGCGGGAATAGCTGCACGGCGTGGCGGCGTGTGATTTGAGCCTCGATTTGGGGGAGGCTGGTCATAAGCTGAACCCAGAGGGGGACGCCAGGGCTCCCACGACGATCTTGAGGGGAGAAGATCTTCGTAATGCCTCGAGTGCTCGTCGACGCGGCGGCCGTCCCCACGGACCGCGGCGCCCTCATTCGTTACGTGGACGGACTGGTGGCCGGGCTCGACGCCGCGGGGGCCGACCTCGTGGTGGTCTGCCAGCGGCCCGACGCGGACCGGTACCGCCGGCTCGCGCCCTCGGCCGACATCCGGCCGGGTCCCGTCTCGCTCACCAACCGCGCCGCCCGGCTCACCTGGGAGCAGACCGGCCTGCCGCTGGTCGCCCGCCAGGCGGGAGCCGAGGTCATCCACGCGCCCTACTACACGATCCCGCTGGGCGCGGGCCTGCCCACGGTCGCGACCGTCCACGACGTCACCTGGTTCACCGAGCCGGAGCACGACAGTCCCAGCAAGGCGGCGTTCTTCCGCTCGGCCACCCGCACGGCCGTGCGCCACGCCACCCGCCTCATCGTGCCGTCCAAGGCCACCCGTGACGAGCTGGTCCGCGTGCTGGCCGCCGACCCCACCCGCATCGACGTCGCCTACCACGGCGTCGACCAGGACCTGTTCCACCCGCCGAGCGAGGTGGAGCGCAGGCGGGCGGCCGAGCGGTTCGGCCTGCACGGCCGGCCGTACGTCGCCTTCCTGGGCGCGCTCGATCCCCGCAAGAACGTTCCCAACCTCATCCGCGGCTTCGCCGCCGCCGTCAAGAACCTCGACGAGCCGCCCGCGCTGGTGCTCGGCGGCGGCGTCCACGAGGACGACGTCGACACCGCCTGCCGGGAGGTCGAGGCCACGGTGAAGGTGGTGCGGCCCGGGTTCCTGCGCATGCCGGACCTGGCGGGGTTCCTCGGGGGCGCGCTCGTGGTGGCGTTCCCGTCGCGCGGCGAGGGGTTCGGGCTGCCGGTGCTGGAGGCCATGGCGTGCGGCGCGCCCGTGCTCACCACGCACCGCGCGTCGCTGCCGGAGGTGGGCGGCGACGCCGTCGCCTACACCGAGCCGGACGCCGACAGCATCGCCCTGGCCCTCGGCCGGCTCCTCGACTCGCCCGAGCGGCGCCGGGCGCTCCAGGAGGCAGGCCTCGCGCGGGCCCGCGAGTTCACGTGGAAGACATCGGCGCAGGCGCATCTCGCCTCCTATCAACGCGCGGTCGAATAGTTCGGTAACCTCGCGGAGTGATGGAGAGCTCTTTGCCAGACCTCGAGGCGATCCTCCTGGTCGGCGGCCAGGGCACGCGCCTGCGTCCGCTGACACTCGGCACGCCGAAGCCGTTGCTGCCGACCGCCGGCGTGCCTTTCCTGGCGCACCAGCTCGCCCGCGCCCGCTCGTTCGGAGTACGCCGGATCGTCTTCGCGACCTCCTACAAGGCGTCGATGTTCGAGCCCGCCTTCGGCGACGGCTCGGCCTTCGGGCTCTCCCTGGAGTACATGACGGAGGAGACGCCGCTCGGCACGGGGGGCGCCATCCGCAACGCCGCCGAGGCCCTCACCAGCGGCCCCTCCGATCCCGTGCTGGTGCTCAACGGCGACATCCTCTCCGGCCACGACATCGGCGACCAGGTGCGCACCCACACCTCCAGGGGCGCCTCTGTAACGCTCCATCTGACGGAGGTGGACGACCCGACCCGGTTCGGCTGCGTCCCCACCGACGACGACGGACGGGTCACCGCGTTCCTGGAGAAGACCCCCAATCCCGTCACCAACCGGATCAACGCCGGCTGCTACGTCTTCACCCGCTCGGTCATCGACCGGATCCCGCGCGACGAGGTCGTCTCCGTCGAGCGCGAGACGTTCCCCGGGCTCATCGAGTCGGGCGAGCTGGTCCTCGGCTACGCCGACCGCACCTACTGGCTCGACGTCGGCACCCCGGCCGCGTTCGTGCGGGGCTCTCGTGACCTGGTGCTCGGCCGCCTGGCCTCGCCCGCGCTGCCGGGCCCGCCCGGCGAGTACCTCGCCCTCGACGGCGCCCGCGTCTCGCCGGAGGCCAAGGTCAACGGCGGCTCCGCGATCGGCGCCGGCACGGTCGTCGAGGCCGGCGCGGTGGTGTCGGGCAGCGTGCTCAGCGACGGCTGCGTGGTGCACTCCGGCGCGACGGTGATCGACTCCGCCGTCGGGCAGGGCGCCCGGGTGTGCGCGGGCGCCGTGGTGCGTGACGCGGTGATCGGCGACGGGGCCGTGGTGGGCGCGGGCAACGAGCTCCAGCACGGCGTGCGCGTGTGGCCGGGCGTCGAGCTCCCCGAACGGGCCGTCCGCTACTCCACCGACGTCTGACCTCGCCGCCGCTCCGCCGGCGTCCGACCGGCCGCCCACCGGCGTCCGACCCCCGCTGCTCCATCGGCGTCCGACCCCCTGCTGCTCCACCGGCGTCCGACCGGCCGCCCACCGGCGCCCCCGGGCGCGGGCGCGTGTCGCGGCGCGGCACACTGGACGGGTGATGGAGCGCAGGTGGGAGCCCGGTGGGCCGCTGGACGTGGGGCTGGCGCTGGCCCCGCACCGGCGCGGCTCCGGAGACCCCGCCTGGCGGCGCACCCCCGACGGGGCCGTGTGGCGTACCTCCAGGACCCCCGACGGTCCCGGCACCCTGCGGATGAGTGCCGCCGACGGCGTCGTGCTCGGCCGGGCGTGGGGCCCCGGGGCCGGATGGCTGCTGGAGATGCTCCCGGCCTGGCTCGGGGCCGATGACGACGCGTCCGGGTTCGCGGCGCGGCACGAGGTGCTGGCCGAGGCCGCCCGCCGGCACGCCGGGCTGCGCATCGGGCGCACCGGCCGCGTCATGGAGGCCCTGGTGCCGGCCGTCCTGGAGCAGAAGGTCGTCGGCCGCGAGGCGTGGCGGGCCTGGCGATGGCTGCTGCACCGCTACGGCGAGCCCGCGCCCGGCCCCGCCCCCGAGGGCATGCGGGTCGTGCCCGAGGCCGAGGTGTGGCGGCAGATCCCGTCGTGGCACTGGCACCGCGCGGGGGCCGAGGCCGTACGCGCCCGGACCATCGCCACGGCCGCCTGGCACGCCGCCAAGCTGGAGGCCGCCGCCACCACCGAGGAGCTGGACCGGCTGCTGCGGGCGCTGCCCGGGATCGGCGTGTGGACGTCGGCGGAGGTGCGCCAGCGCGCCCTCGGCGACCCCGACGCGGTCAGCGTGGGCGACTTCCACCTGGCCAAGCTCGTCGGCTACGCGCTGACGGGCGAGAAGACCGACGACCCCGGGATGCTGCGCCTGCTGGAGCCGTACGCCGGCCACCGGCACCGGGCCGCGGTCCTCGTCATGCTCACGGGCCTGCGCCCGCCCGCGCGCGGCCCCAGGATGCCCGCCCGCGACTACCGGTCCTTCTGACCTGCGCGTACATGCCCCTGGGTGCGGGGCGCGAACTCAGGCCGACGTAGTGTGCCTCGTATGACTCTCGTCAGTGACAGCGCGCTCCGCCGCGCGCTCGCCCGCGCCCGCGACGGCAAGGCCCTCGACCTCACCGAGGCCGCCGTGCTGCTGCACGCGCGCGGCGACCACCTGAACACGCTGCTGGAGCACGCCTCCCGGGTACGGGACGCCGGGCTGGCGGCGGTGGGCAGGCCAGGCGTGATCACCTACAGCCGCAAGGTATTCATCCCGTTGACCAGGCTCTGCCGCGACAAATGTGGTTATTGCACGTTCGCGACCGCGCCGCACAAGGTGCCGTCGGCCTTCCTCAGCCCCGACGAGGTGCTGGAGATCGCCCGGCAGGGCGCGGCGATGGGGTGCAAGGAAGCGCTGTTCACCCTGGGCGACCGGCCCGAGGATCGCTGGCGGCAGGCGCGGGAGTGGCTGGACGCGCACGGCTACGACGACACGCTGTCGTACGTGCGGGCCATGGCCGTCCGCGTCCTGGAGGAGACCGGGCTGCTCCCGCACCTCAACCCCGGCGTGCTCGGCTGGCGCGACCTCCAGCGGCTCAAGCCGGTGGCCCCGTCCATGGGCATGATGCTGGAGACCACCTCGCGCCGCCTGTTCGAGGAGAAGGGGCAGGCCCACTACGGCTCGCCCGACAAGGACCCGGCCGTGCGGCTGCGCGTGCTGGAGGACGCCGGCCGCTCCAACGTGCCGTTCACCACGGGCATCCTCATCGGCATCGGTGAGACCGTCGAGGACCGGGCCGAGTCGATCTTCGCGATCCGGCGGGTGGCGCGCGAGTACGGCGGCGTCCAGGAGGTCATCGTGCAGAACTTCCGCGCCAAGCCGGACACGGCGATGCGCGGCATGCCGGACGCCGACCTGGAGGAGCTGGCCGCCACGATCGCGGTCACGCGGCTGGTGCTCGGACCGCGCATGCGCGTCCAGGCGCCGCCGAACCTGGTCGACGCCGAGTACGAGCTGATGATCCGCGCCGGCATCGACGACTGGGGCGGCGTGTCGCCGCTGACCCCCGACCACGTCAACCCGGAGCGGCCGTGGCCGCAGATCGACGCGCTCGCGGACCGCACGGCCGAGGCGGGCTTCCGGCTGCGCGAGCGGCTGACCATCTATCCCGAGTACGTGCTGGCGGGGGAGCCGTGGCTGGACCCCCGCCTGTTCGCCCACGTCCAGGCGCTGGCGGACCCGGAGACCGGCCTGGCCCGCGAGGACGTGACGCCGCGCGGACTGCCGTGGCAGGAGCCGGACGGCGGCTTCACCGCCTCGGGCCGGGTGGACCTGCACGTCGAGGTGGACACCACGGGCCGCACCCACGACCGGCGCGACGACTTCGACCACGTCTACGGGGACTGGGACGCCCTGCGCGACCGCCTGGACCCGGACGCCGCGACCGGACCCGCGGCGACGGCCGGAGCCGGAACCGGTGCGGGTTCCGGCGGCGGCGCCACGCCCGCCGGCCTCCGGCAGGCGCTGCGGCAGGCCGAGCGCGACCCGGCCGGGCTGAGCGAGGACGAGGCCGTGGCGCTGCTGTCGGCCGACGGGCCGGCCCTGGACGAGCTGGCCGCCATCGCCGACGACCTGCGCCGCCGGAGCGCCGGTGACGACGTCACGTACGTCGTCAACAGGAACATCAACTTCACCAACGTCTGCTACACCGGCTGCCGCTTCTGCGCGTTCGCCCAGCGCCGCACCGACGCCGACGCGTACACCCTGAGCCTGGCCCAGGTCGCCGACCGGGCGGAGGAGGCGTGGCTGGCGGGCGCCACCGAGGTGTGCATGCAGGGCGGCATCCACCCCGACATGCCCGGCACGGCGTACTTCGACATCGCCAGGGCGGTCAAGGAGCGGACGCCGGACATGCACGTCCACGCGTTCTCCCCCATGGAGGTGGTCAACGGCGCCAGCCGGGCCGACCTGTCGATCGAGGAGTGGTTGCACGCCGCCAAGGAGGCCGGGGTGGACTCGCTGCCCGGGACCGCCGCCGAGATCCTCGACGACGACGTCCGCTGGGTGCTCACCAAGGGCAAGCTGCCCACCGCCGAGTGGATCGACGTGGTCACCACGGCCCACCGGGTGGGCCTCCCGACGACCTCCACGATGATGTACGGCCACGTGGACACCCACCGGCACTGGGTCAGGCACATCAAGCTGATCAGGCGGCTGCAGGAGGAGACCGGCGGCTTCTCGGAGTTCGTGCTGCTGCCGTTCGTGCACACCAGCGCGCCCATCTACCTGGCCGGGATCGCCCGGCCCGGTCCCACCGCGCAGGAGAACCGCGCCGTCCACGCGCTGGCCAGAATCCTGCTGCACGGCGCCATCTCCAACATCCAGTGCTCGTGGGTCAAGCTCGGCGGCGACCTGTGCCGCCAGGTGCTCGACGGCGGCGTGAACGACCTCGGCGGCACCCTCATGGAGGAGACGATCAGCCGCATGGCCGGGTCGGAGAACGGCTCGTACAAGACCATCAGCGAGCTGCGCGCGATGGCGGGCGCCACCGGGCGGCCGGTCCGGCAGCGCACCACCGAGTACGGCCGGCCGGGCGAGGAGCGTCTGGCCGCCTCGGCGGCGAGCGACGGCGTCTGCCAGAGCGTGCGAAGGGTCTTGCCGATGGCGGAGATATAACATGTTCTAGATTGCACTTGCGTCTCGCCCCGGAGGCGCTGGGAGAATCGTCACTCCTGTGGAGAGAGGTTCACCGTGCGGTTGGGTCGACACCGCGCCGCGTTAAGCGCTGAGCTGCGGCGGAGGAAGGCACTCCAGCGAGGTTCGCTGGCCGGGATCACCGCCGTGGCTCTGGTCGCGGGCACCCTCGTGGTGCTCTTCGGCGGGGGCGGGGCGCTGTGCGCTACGCGAGAGCCTGTTCTGGTCAATGTCGCGGCGGCGGTCGACGTGGCCCCCGTGGCGATGCGGGCGGCCTCCCGCTTCAACGAGACCAGGACCTCCTCGGGCGGCCGCTGCGTGCTCGTCCAGGTCACCGAGCAGCCGCCGGCCACGGTGCTGCGCACGCTGATCGGTGACAAGGCGGGCGTGCTGCGCCAGCGGCCGGACGGCTGGATCGCCGACTCCTCCGCCTGGATCCGGCTGGCCCGCAAGCAGGGCGCGAGCGCGCTGCCCGCCGGGGAGAGCGTGGTGGCGACCTCGCCGCTGGTGTTCGCCACCCGCTCCTCGCTCGCGCGGACGTTCTCCGTCGGCGGCACGCAGATGAACTGGCGCATGGTCTTCCCCGCGACCGTGCGGGGGCGGTTGCTGCCGACCGACCAGGAGCCCGACGTCGTCCGGGTGCCCGATCCGTCCCTGGCCGGCGCGGGCATCGCCACCGTCGCCGCGGCCCGCGACGTCGTCGGTACCGGCCCGGAGGCGGACAAGGCACTCACGGCGTTCGTGCGCTGGGCGCAGGCCGGCTCCGCGCCCGACTACCGCACGATGATGGCCGCCGTGGACGACCGCTCGTTCTGGAAGCGGCCGGTCGTCATCGTGCCCGAGCAGTCGGTGTGGAGCCACAACCAGCAGCCCTCGCCGGACCCGGTCGTCGCGCTGCGCCCGCGCGAGGGCACGATCATCCTCGACTACCCGTACGTCGTGACCGCCACCGACCCGGACGTGGCGGAGGCGTCGCGGGCCTTCGCCGACTGGCTGCGCGGCGAGGAGGCGCAGGACCTCGTGCGGCGGGCCGGGTTCTGGTCGGGCGACGGCGCCCGGGGCCCGGTCTCGCCGGGGCCGCAACTGCCGGCGGAGACGCCGGTGGCGCGTCCCTCGGTGTCGCCCGAGGACATCGACGACGCGCTCCAGGCGTGGAGCAGGCTCGCCCCGCCGACCAACATCCTGGTGCTGGCCGACACCTCCCGGCACATGGCCGAGCGGGTGAAGGGCACCACCCGGGTCGCCATCGCCCTCCAGGCCGCCAAGATCGGGCTGCGGCTGTTCCCCGACTCCACGCACATGGGCATGTGGGAGTTCGCCGACGGGCTGGGCGGGCCCAAGGGGTACCAGGAGCGGGTGGGGCTCGGGCCGATCACCCGGCCCGACACCGGCCAGGTGATCCGGCGCAGCGTCCTCGACGAGCTGACCAGCACCATCACCGCGCACCCCGACCGTGACAGCTCGCTCTACGACGCGATCCTCGGCGGCTTCCGCACGCTGACCGGGGAGTACCGCGAGGAGATGAACAACACGCTCCTCGTGATCACCTCCGGCAAGGACGACGGGCACGGCACGTCGCTCCAGAACCTGGTGGACGAGCTGCACGACGCGTGGCGGCCGGACAAGCCGGTGCAGATCGTCATCATCGCGTTCGGGGCGGGCGCGGACCGCGACAGCCTGGGCCGGATCACGGCCGCGACGAACGGCTCCCTGCACGTGGCGCAGCAGCCGGGGGAGATCATCGACGTCTTCCTCGCCGCCCTGGCCCGCCGCCTGTGCCACCCCACCTGCAAGCCGACGCCCTGACCGGGTGGTTCCCGCCGAGTCGTTCCTGAGGGGGCGTACATGTCGGGCCGTTCGTGAGGAAGGCGCCGCCCCGCGTGCGCGGGGCGGCGCCTCGTCATGGGAGGGACCGCTGGATCAGACGCGCTGCCAGAGCGCCGGGACGTTGGGCGGCTCCCACCCGGCGATCGCGGTGTGGGCCTGGAGGCAGCGGTAGGAGGCGCCGCCGTAGGTCACCACGGCGCCCACGGAGTAGGCGGTGCCGGCCTTCCACGTGCCGCCGGGGTTCGAGGTCGGCGGCGGGGTGGGGGTCGGCGTGACGGTCGGCGTGGGTGTGGGCGTGGGCGTCGGGTTGCCGCCTCCGCCGCCGATCTGCAGGTCGATGCAGGAGTAGAAGGCGTTGGCGGTGTCGGAGATGTTCCAGATCGCCAGGACCCTCTGCCGGCCGGACCAGCCCGAGAGGTTCACCGTGTGGGAGACCGTCGCGGGCGGCTGCTGCCCGTTGCCGTTGAAGACCGCCACCCTGGTGTTGCCGATGTAGTACTCGTACGTGCTGGTGGCGTGCCGGGCGGTGAACGTCCAGTTGAACGTCACGCTGGTGCCGACGGAGGTGGCGGGCCACGGCTTGCTCTCGTCGCTGAGCTGGGCGAAGCGGGCGACGTTGGCGTGGCAGTTGCGCAGGCCCTTGGGGCCTTCGACGCTCTGCGGCTCGTAGATGATGTCGCCGCAGTTCGGCACCTGACCGCGGGCGCAGAACGCCTGGCGGCTCGGTGGCGAGTTGACGTACCCGTGGGCCAGGGCGGGCTCGGCCACGAACACCGTGGCGGCGATCGTGATCACCGCCACGGCCAGTAACGTGAGCGTCCTTCGCATGAAAGTGCTCCTTTACGTGGGGGGTTGCCCCAAATGTAAAGGAAACTTTCCTATCGGTAAATGCCTGCTGACATCCCCTGTCAGACCTCAGCGGGTCACGATGAAGTCGGCCGGATCGCGGGGGGCGCGGTCACGGGGCGGGGCGGCGGCGTGGCCCACGGCCACGCACCCCATGGGGTCCCACGAGTCCGGCAGGTCCAGCACCTCGCGCACCACGGGACGGCAGAACATCGTGGACGACACCCACGCCGACCCCAGCCCCTCGACCGCGAGCTGGATGAGGAGGTTCTCCACCCCCGCGCCCATCGCGACCACGAACATCTCCCGCTCCGAGGCGTTGCGCCGGTCGTCGCGGTAGGTGTGGGAGCCCTCCATCACCAGGCACGGCACCACGAGGTACGGCGCGTCGCGCAGCACGTCGCCGCGCCGGACCCGCTTGGCGATCGACTCCTCGCCGAAGCCGTCGCCGCGCAGGTCGGCGATCCACGCCTCACGCATGGCGTCGAGCAGCTTCAGCCGCGTCGCGGCCGACTCCACCAGCACGAACCGCCATGGGGTCGTGTGGTGCGGCGCCGGGGCGGCGATGCCCGCACCGACCGCTCGCCGCACCGCCTCCGGGTCCACGGGCTCGTCCGAGAACGAGCGGATCGTCCGGCGGGCGAACACCACGTCCCGCGACCCGTACCGGAACAGGTCGTCGTCGGCCGGCCGGATCAGCGGGCGGACGCCCGGTCCGTCCTCGTCCGTGACCAGGTGCGCGAGGCCGCGCACCAGGGCGACGGGAACACCCGCCAGCTTGCCCTTGACCAGCTCGGCGGCCGCGGCGATCTCGTCGGCGAGCGCGGTGACCGTCGCGTTCAGCGGATTGCCGTGGGTGTCGGTCCCGCCGCGGAAGTCCTCCAGTGGGAGGACCCCGGCCGCGCCGATGGCCACGTCGGTCAGCCCGTTGCGCCAGGGACGGCCGAACGTGTCGGAGACGATCACCCCGGTCCGCACCCCGAGCAGCGCGGCGAGCCCGGCCCGGACGCGGCGGGCGGAGGCGTCGGAGTCCTCGGGCAGGAGCAGGACGGTGCCCGGCTCGGTGTTGGAGGCGTCGACGCCGGCCGCGGCCATCACGAACCCGTGGCGGGTCTGGGAGATCACGGTGTCGCCGCGTCTGGCGACGACCCGGACCGTCTCCTCCTCGATGGCGGCCGTGCGGTCGGGCGCCCGCCGCACCCGGCCCTCCGCCTTGCTGACGATCTTGGAGGTGATGACGACGATGTCGCCGTCGCGCAGACCGGAGTCCCGCAGGAGAAGCGCGAGGTCGTCCCCTGGCCGCACCTCGCCGAGGCCGGTGACGGGGATGACCTCGACCCGTCCGGCGCTCATCGGGCCAGCTCCAGGGCCAGGTCGAGCGCGGCGCGGGCGATGTCGGCCGCCACGTCGGCCCCCGTGCCGGGGTCGCGCATGAGGATGGGCCGGGCCACCACGCGCACGCCGTCGAGCCGGACGCCGGAGTCCTCCGGCGCCACCAGCCAGCCGTCGACGAGCTCCGGCCCGTACAGGTCGAGCACCGCCTGAGCCGACGTCTCGACGCCGATCGCCGTGAGGCAGGCGTCGGCCATGCCCCGCACGGGGGCGCCGCCGATGATGGGGGAGACGCCCACGACGGTCTTGGGCAGCAACGCCTCGCGGATGCCGGGCACCTGGAGGATCGTGCCGATGCTGACCACCGGGTTCGACGGCGGCAGGATCACCACGTCGGCCTCCTCGATCGCCTCCAGCACGCCGGGGGCGGGCTTGGCGCTGTCGACGCCGATCAGCGCGATCGACTCGGCCGGCACCGAGGCGCGCAGCCGTACCCACCACTCCTGGAAGTGGACGGCGCGCCGGCCGCGCTCGTCGGTGACGACGACGTGCGTCTCGCAGCGGTCGTCGCTCATCGGCAGCAGCTCCACACCCGGCTGCCAGCGCGCGCACAGCGCCCGCGTGATCTGGGAGAGCGGGTAGCCCGCCTCCAGCATCTGGGAGCGGACGATGTGGGTGGCGAAGTCGCGGTCGCCCAGCCCGAACCACTGCGGCTCGACGCCGTACGCGGCCAGCTCCTCCTTGACGACGTGGGTCTCCTTGGCCCGGCCCCAGCCCTGCTCCTCGTCGATGCCGCCGCCGAGGGTGTACATGACCGTGTCGAGGTCGGGGCAGACCCGCAGGCCGAAGAGGGTGATGTCGTCGCCTGTGTTGCCGATCACGGTGATCCGGGCGTCGGGCGCGGTCTCGCGCAGTCCGCGCAGGAAGCGCGCGCCGCCGATGCCGCCGGCGAGGGACACGATGTGCATGCGGACCAGTCTTCCACCGGCCTGTGACACGCCCGAGCCGGGCTGGGCGTTGCCGATCCGCAATCCTCCGAAAATCACGTCATAGAAGGCCATCTGGGGCTTTTGAGGGATAAGTGGTTGCCGGGACTCCCGTCATCCATGGCGGTCATGTGGCAAACTCCCTTCGGGCTAAAGGGTCCGATGGGAGTAGTTGTGAGCAAACTTGACGCAGCTCGGCTGAGAGAGCCGGCCGCCTGGCTGATGCTGGCCGCGGGCGCGATCAACGTCCTGCTGTCCATCGGCAGGCTGCTGATCGGCACGACGACGGCGTACGGCGGCGGCTCGTCCCTGATGGACCGCGCCTTCATGCACTTCTCCAGCCTCACCAGCCCCGTCACCGCGGCCCTGCTCATCGGCTCCGTGCTGCTGGTCACCCGGTTCGGGCCGCCGTCGCCCAAGGCCCGGTTCGTCACGCTCGGCGCGGCGGGCGCGCTCGGCCTCGCGACGCTGTTCGGCGCGCTCGCGCTGCTGCTGGGCCTGCTCTCGGGCAATGGGCCCCGCTCGACGGTGGAGTTCCTGCTCTCCGGCCTGCCGCTGCTCGGCCTGACGGCCATCGCGCTGGTCTACCTGCTCCCGCAGGCGCTGGCCGCGACCTCGGGCGGCCAGGGCGGGCGGCCCGGCTTCGCGCCGCAGTCGTACGGCAACGCGGCGCACGGCAGCGGCTCGGACGCGTTCGGCCCCGGGTACGACCACCAGGGCCGGCCCGGTCAGGGGCCCGGCCCGTACGGCCGGCAGCCCGACTACGGGCACCAGCCCGGCTACGGGCAGCAGCAGGACTTCGGCGGTCCCGGCGACGGCGCCCCGTACGGCCCGCAGGACCCCTACCAGCAGCCGGGGGGCCCGCAGCAGCACGCTCCGCAGCCCCGGGCCGCGCTCCCCGCCGCGCCGGGCGACAGCCGGGCGGACGCCGCCCAGGACACCCCGCCGCACGGCCACCCCGAGCCGGGCTTCCCCCAGCCCGACCCGGGCTTCTCCCAGCCGGACCCGGGCTACCCCCAGCAGGACGAGCGCTTCTCCCAGCCGGACCAGCAGCCCGCCTACGGCCAGAGCGACCAGCAGCCCGCCTACGGTCAGGCGGGCCAGGACCAGCAGCCCGCGTACGCGCATGGCGACCAGCAGCAGCCGTACGCCCAGCCTGGCGGGCCCTTCGGCCAGGGCGACGCCCAGCAGCCGCCCCATGGCCGGCCGGGCTACGGCCCCTCCGACCAGCAGCCTCCGTTCCCGGGTCAGGCGGACCAGCAGTCGCCGTTCGGGAGCCGGCCGGACCAGCAGCCCGCCTACGGCGCTCAGCCGGACCACCAGGCTCCCTTCGCCAACCAGACGGAGCAGCTGCCCCTCTACGGTCAGCCGGAGCAGCCCGCCGCGTTCGGAAGCCGGCACGGGCAGCAGGCACCGTTCGGCCAGCCCGACCAGCAGCCCGCGTACGGCCAGGACCAGCAGCCCGCGTACGGCCAGGACCAGCACCTCTACGGGCAGGCGGGCCAGAGCGGGCAGCAGGCGCCCTACGGCCAGGCGGCCGAGCAGGAGGGCTTCGGCCAGACCAGCCCCACCCAGGCGTTCCCCCCGCAGTCCGGCCAGCAGACCTACGGCCAGCCGGGGCAGGCCCCGTCCTCGTACACCCCGGCCGACACCGCGCCCGGCGGTCACCAGCAGCCGTCCGAGTACCAGCCGGCCCCGTACGTCCCGGCCGACACCCACCCCGGCGCCTACGGCCAGTCGAGTCCCTACTCGTCCCTGGACTCCTCGCCGGACGTCTACTCCACGGCCGACTCCGGCTCCGGCACGTACCCGACCCTGGACACCCCGCTCACCCCGTACCCGCCGGCCGACTCCCAGCCCGGCGGCTACACCCCCGCGGACTCCCAGCCGGGCGGCTACCCGCCGGCCGACACCCGGCCCGGCGGCTACACCCCCGCCCACTCGCAGCCCGACGTCTACGCCCCGGCCCCCGACTCCCCGGCGAACCCCTATGCCACGGACCCCCAGGCCGGCACCCCGTACGGGTCCTACGGCGCGCAGCCCCCGAGCGGCGTCCAGCCCGCCGCCCCGTACCCTCCGGCCCACGACACCGGCGCCGCGTACCAGCCCCAGGCCCCGTCCCAGGCTCAGCCGCAGGCCCCGGTCCAGCAGCCGAACGCCTTCAACGCCCCCGCCGACCCCGTCTACGCCGCCGGCGAGACCTCCCCGAGCGTGCCGTACCCCCCGGCGGGCCAGGAGCAGCGCCCGGCGTACGAGCAGCAGGGCGGCCAGCCGTTCACCGGCTACTCCGGCCACGAGTACGTGGCCCAACCCGCCTACCAGGAGCCCGACCCGCCCGTGGACCCGCGCTCCCAGCAGCTCCTCGACGCCTACCAGCAGGCCGAGACGTACCAGCACACGGGCCAGCAGCCGGGCCGGCCGACCGGCCAGCACCCGGGTCAGCACTCAGGGCAGCAGCCCCGGCAGCCGTACGACGACCTGTTCGGCCACCCCCAGCAGCCGCAACAGCCCCAGCAGCAGACCGGCGCGCACCACGCCGGCCCGCAGCAGGGGTACGGGCAGCCCGCCCCGCAGGGCTACGAGCCCCAGCCGTCGCACTACGAGCCGCAGCCCTACCAGCAGCAGCCCCCCGCGCAGGGCTGGGAGCAGGCGAGCCCGGAGTCGACGGTGCGGCTCGGCCAGCACCAGCACTACGCGCCGGGCGGCGCCGACCAGCCGCGCGACGGCGACGACCCGATCGACCCCACGGCGATCTACACGCCCAACGAGCCACGCAGGTAAGAAAGCAGCAAAGCAAAGGCCAGAGAGTAGGTGGGCCACGGGCGGGGCTCTATACCGCCCTGGTACGGTTCCGACCGCTGACAGCGTTGAACACGCCAGGCCAACGCCATGGAACCCGTGGTGATAGGTCAGGTACGAACATCACATGCCATGCACACCGGGGCGAGAGCTGGCCTTTCCCCGGATACCGGCATGCCGCTTGACGTCACGCACAGCACCCGCGTGTAATTACAACCATGTTGTTACGCCTCTCCGTGGGTGGGTAATAGGGAGGCGTTCATGGGGGGCTCCATTGCGGGCGGGCGGCAGGGAGGTGTGCAGTGACCGATCTGGTCATCGCACAGGATCAGCTTGACGCTGAAGAACTCGGATGGCAGGAGCGTGCCCTGTGCGCGCAGACTGATCCTGAGGCGTTCTTCCCGGAGAAAGGCGGCTCCACCCGAGAGGCCAAGAAGGTCTGCCGGTCGTGTGAAGTACGTGCAGAGTGCCTGGAATATGCACTTGAGCATGACGAGCGATTCGGCATCTGGGGTGGGCTGTCCGAGCGGGAGCGCAGAAGGATCAAGCGCCAGGCCGTTTAGGGATATCTGTCGAAAGGGTCACGCGGAACACCGCGTGACCCTTTCTCATGCCCGTCTTCTCCCCGCTCAGCGCCGGTCGTCGTAGCCCGGGTCGACCGTCTCCGGCGACAGGCCGAGCAGCGTGGCCACCTGCTCCACGACCGTGTCGTGGACGAGCGCCCCGAGCGTGTCGCGGTCGCGGGCGCGCGCCTCCAGGGGGCGCCGGTAGAGCACGATCGCCGCGGGGTCGGCGCCCTTGGCCGGCTCGGCCCGGCCGAACGGGACCGGCTCGGCGCCCATCGCCGGACCGTCGCCCAGCTCGCTGAGCGGCGGCACGTCCTCCACCGCGAACTCCACCGCCGACAGCTGCTTGCCCCACTGCGGGCGCAGCCGGTCCACCGCGTCGAGCACCAGGTCGTCGAACCGCTCGCTGCGCGAGCGGGCGATGGGCACGTGGGACGGCGCCAGCGGTCCGCGCAGACCGCGACCGTGCCGATCCCTCCGCCGTTCGCGCCGCCTCGGGCCCGGCTCATGTGTCACACGGCAAGTCTAAGGGGACACGGCGCGGGGGCAGAGGATGGCAGGCATCGGTGCATGTGGGTGGAAAGGCTGCGACAGCTGTCCGAATTGTGGCGACACGCTCTTTAAGAGCGCTCAGATAGTGGCGCCCCGCCCCCTTACCGGATACGGTCCCTCCGTGAGCCCCGTCCGCCGCTGTTCCCGCACCGCCTGCAGCCAGCCTGCCGTCTTCACGCTCACGTACGTATACGCCGACTCGACCGCTGTTCTCGGCCCTCTGGCGACGTACGCGGAGCCACACTGTTACGACCTGTGCGCCGAACACGCCGAGCGGCTGACCGCTCCCCGCGGCTGGGAGGTGGTGCGCCTGCCGACGGACGGCGCCTCGCCGAGCTCCGACGACCTTGAGGCGCTGGCCAACGCCGTCCGTGAGGCCGCCCGGCCCACTCCCGCCGGTGGCGAGCCGGTCGGACAGGGCGTCGAGGTCGGCCGCCGCGGGCATCTGCGCGTTCTTCGTTCCGCCCAGCAGCACCGTGACCGGTAGGCTCGTCCAGACGTAGCAGACCTAGGGGCGGAGCTGGAGAGTGGGCGACCTCGCCAAGATCTTCAAGGCTTACGACGTACGCGGAGTGGTGCCCGACGAGCTGGACGAGCCGGCGGCGGAGGCCGTGGGAGCGGCGTTCGCGGAGGTGACCGGGGCGGGGTCGGCCGTGGTCGCCCATGACATGCGCGACTCCTCCGTGCCGCTGAGCATGGCGTTCGTGCGGGGCGCGCGATCGCGCGGCGTCGACGTGGTCTACGCGGGCCTCGGGTCCACCGACCTGCTCTACTACGCCAGCGGCAGCCTCGGCCTGCCCGGTGTGATGTTCACCGCCAGCCACAACCCGGCCCGCTACAACGGCATGAAGATGTGCCGCGCGGGCGCGGTGCCGATCGGCGGCGACACGGGCCTGACCGAGATCCGCGACCGGGCCGCCGACCTGCTCGCCCGGCCCGGCGGCGCGCTCGCCGGCGGCGGGGCGAGCGGGTCGCTCATCGAGAAGGACCTCCTCCAGGGCTACGCCGGCCACCTGCGCACCCTCGTCGACCTGTCCGGGATCCGGCCGCTCAAGGTGGCCGTCGACGCGGGCAACGGCATGGGCGGCCACACGGTGCCCGCCGTCCTCGACGGCCTGCCGATCGAGGCGGTGCCGCTCTACTTCGAGCTCGACGGCTCCTTCCCCAACCACGAGGCCAACCCGCTGGAGCCCGCCAACCTGGTCGACCTGCAGCGCGCGGTCGTCGACAGCGGCGCCGACCTCGGTCTGGCCTTCGACGGCGACGCCGACCGCTGCTGGGTCGTCGACGAGCGCGGCGAGTCCGTCTCCCCGTCGGCGGTGACCGCGCTGGTCGCCACGCGGGAGCTCGCCAAGCACCCCGGCTCCGTGGTCATCCACAACCTCATCACCTCGCTCGGCGTCCCCGAGATCGTCCGTGAGCACGGCGGGCGGCCGGTGCGCACCCGCGTGGGCCACTCGTTCATCAAGGCCGAGATGGCCCGCACCGGCGCGGTCTTCGGCGGCGAGCACTCCGCCCACTACTACTTCCGCGACTTCTGGTACGCCGACTCCGGCATGCTGGCCGCGCTGCACGTGCTCGCCGCGCTCGGCGAGCAGGACCGGCCGCTGTCCGAGGTGGTCGAGTCCTACTCCCGCTACCACGCCTCCGGCGAGATCAACAGCACGGTCGGAGACCAGGCCGCCGCGCTGCGCCGGGTGCGCGAGGAATTCACGGGCAGGGGTGAGTTCGACGAGCTCGACGGGCTGACCGTCACCGGCTCCGGCTGGTGGTTCAACCTGCGCGCGTCCAACACCGAGCCGCTGCTCAGGCTCAACGCCGAGGCGGCCGACGAGACCATGATGAAGGCGGTCACCGACGAGGTGCTCGCCATCGTGAGAAGGGTGTGAGAGTGAAGATCGACGACTGGCTGCTGGAGATCCTGGCCTGTCCGGCGTGCAAGTCATCCCTGCGGGTCGAGGGCGAGGCCGGCGGTGAGGGCGGGGAGCTCGCCTGCACCGGCTGCGGGCTCGTCTACCCCGTCCGCGACGACATCCCGGTGTTGCTCGTCGACGAGGCCAGGAAGCCGTGATCTGGGAGCCCGAGCGGCTCGACGACCAGCACCACCTCACCGAGGCCGACCCGGGCGGCATGCTGCTCGCGGTCGCCGCGTCGGCGGCCCAGGTGCGCACCGGTTACCGCGTCGCCGTCGAGGCGGGCCTGCCGGGCCTCGCCGGCCAGTCCCGGCCCCGCGCCGTCGTGATCGCGGGGATGGGCGGCTCGGCCATCGCGGGCGACATCCTCGCCGCGGTCTGCGGCCGGGGCGTCCCGCTGCCGATCGTCACCGTGCGCTCCTACCAGCTTCCCGGCTGGGTCGGCGCGGCCGACCTGGTCATCGCCGTCTCCTGCTCGGGCCGTACCGAGGAGACGCTGTCCGTGGCCACGGAGGCCGTGCGGCGCGGCTGCCAGCTGCTCGCCGTGGGCGGCGCGGACTCGCCGCTGGAGGCGATCGCCAGGCAGGCGTCGGCGCCGTTCGTGGCGGTCCCCGCCACCGGGCAGCCCCGGGCGAACGTCTGGCTGCTGACCGTCCCGCTGATCGTGGCCGCCGCCGCGCTCGGCCTGGTCCAGGCCGAGGCGGAGCTGTTCGAGGAGGTGGCCAAGGAGCTGGAGGCCATCTCCCACCGGTGCCGGCCCTCCAGCGAGTCGTTCATCAACCCGGGCAAGACGCTGGCCATGGAGCTGGCCGAGACCGTGCCGATGATCTGGGGCACCTCGCCGCTGTCGGCCGTCGCCGCCTACCGGCTGGCCTGCCAGCTCAACGAGAACGCGAAGTACCCGGCGGTCTTCGGCGAGCTGCCGGAGGCCAACCACAACCAGGTCGTCGCCCTCGACGGGCCGCTGGCCCAGCGCGACGTGTTCGCCGACGACCCCGGCCACGGCCTGCGCCTGGTGCTGGTGCGCGACGCCGAGGAGCATCCTCAGGTGACGCGCCGCCGCGACGCGTCGGCGCGGCTCGCCCACGAGCGCGGCGTGCCGGTCAGCGAGCTCGCCGCCGAGGGCGAGCATCCGCTGGTGCGGATGGCCTCGCTCATCGGGCTCGCCGACTACGCGAGTGTCTACCTCGCTCTCGGGTACGGCATCGACCCCACCCCGGTGTCGGCCATCACGGAGCTGAAGGCCAGGATTGCGGAGTAAGCACCCCTCCCCAGGGCAAATGAGTACATGATCTTTATGAGCGGAGCAGACCGGTGAGCGCGAGCGGCGGTACGAAGGCAATCATCGCGGCCTTGGCGGCCAACCTGGCCATCGCCGTGTCCAAGTTCGTGGCCGCGTTCTTCACAGGCTCGTCGTCGATGCTGGCCGAGGGCATCCACTCGGTCGCCGACTCGGGCAACCAGTTGCTGCTGCTGATCGGCGGCAAGCGGGCCCAGCGCGGGCAGACCAGGGAGCACCCGTTCGGCTACGGCCGCGAGCGCTACTTCTACGCCTTCGTGGTCGCGGTGGTGCTGTTCACGATCGGCGCGGTGTTCTCGCTCTACGAGGGCATCCACAAGCTCTCCTCCGACGAGGGGGTGGAGTCGCCCATCTGGGCGTTCGCCGTGCTGATCTTCGCGATCGTGGCGGAGGGCTTCTCCTTCCGCACGGCCGTCAAGGAGGCCAACCCGCAGCGCGGGAAGCAGTCGTGGTTCACCTTCATCCGCCGGTCCAAGTCGCCCGAGCTGCCGGTCATCCTCCTGGAGGACCTCGGCGCGCTGCTCGGCCTGCTGTTCGCGCTGTTCGGCGTGGCGATGGCGGTCATCACGGGCAATCCGGTCTGGGACGCCATCGGCACGATCATGATCGGGCTGCTGCTCGCGGTGATCGCGATCATCCTGGCGATCGAGACGAAGTCGCTGCTGCTGGGCGAGAGCGCCACCCCTGAGATGGAGCGCCAGATCTGCGAGGCACTGGAAGCCGCGGACGAGGTCGAGCGGGTCATCCACATGCGGACGCTGCACCTCGGGCCGGAGGAGCTGCTGGTGGCCGCCAAGATCGCGGTGGCCCACAACGACACGGCGTCGGAGGTGGCCAGGGGCATCGACGAGGCCGAGCGGCGCATCCGCGCGGCCGTGCCGATCGCCCGGGTCATCTACCTGGAGCCCGACCTCGACCGTTCCCGCACCACCACGGCCTGAACCCCCTGGGACTCAGCATCCGGCTCCGGCGGCTCGGGCGCCGGGGCTCAGGTGAGCGGCGCCGCCCTGTTGCCGATCAGGCGCGCGCTCGCGCGCCTGAGGCGGGGCCGGCCGAGGGTGATGAACGCCTCGGCCTGCAGCGCTGACGCGCCGATGCGTGGCAGGTCGCGGGCGTTCGGGTAGACGAGGAAACGCGGCTCCCAGATCGGGCGGAACTTCGCGTTGAATCGGTAGAGCGACTCGATCTGGAACCAGTGCGACAGGAAGAGCAGCAGGCCGCGCCAGGCTCGCAGCACCGGTCCGGCGCCGAGCCGCTCACCGCGGGCCAGGGCCGCCCGGAACATCGCGAAGTTGAGCGAGACCTGCGCGATGCCCATCGCGGGCGCCGCCTGCAGGGTCTTGACGATCAGCAGCTCGTTGAGGCCGGGATCGGCGTCGCGGTCGCGGCGCATCAGGTCGAGCGAGATGCCGTGCGGCCCCCACGGCACGAAGTGCAGCACGGCCCTGATCTCGCCGTCCTTGTGCGCGGTGACCACCACGCAGCGGCCGTCTACGGGGTCGCCGAAGCGGCCGAGCGCCATCGAGAAGCCGCGCTCGGTCTCCGTGCCGCGCCAGGAGGCGGAGGCCGCCCTGATCCGTTCCTTCTCGTCCTCCGTGAGTTCGCCGACCCTGCGCACCATGCAGGTGTAACCCGCCCGTTCCGTGCGGTTGGCCATCTGGCGGACGTTACGCATCGCCCGTCCCTCCAAGGTGAAGTCGGCGACCTCGACCACCGCCTCGTCCCCGATCTCCAGCGCCGACAGCCCGGCCTGGCGAGTCCACACCTCGCCGCCCGTCTCGCCGCAGCCGATCACGGCCGGCACCCAGGCGTGCCGCTTCGCCTCGGCCATGAACACCCTGATCGCCGCCGGCCACGCCTCCCGGTCGCCGATGGGGTCGCCGCTGGCCAGCATGACGCCGGCGACCACCCGGTAGGCGATCGCCGCCTTGCCGGAGGGGGAGAAGATCACGCTCTTGTCGCGGCGGAGCGCGAAATAGCCGAGCGAGTCGCGGGCGCCGTGCCTGTCGAGCAGCTCGCGCAGGCGGTTCTCGTCCTGCTCCGTCAGCTCGGCGACCGGGCGTTCGGGGCGCAGGGCCAGGTAGACCGTGGTGACGGCGGTCACGGTGCCGAGCGCGAGCAGCGAGAAGTAGACCAGGTCACCCACGCGCGGCGCGGTGAAGGTCACGGGGCCCTCGATGCCGACCAGGCCGAGGACCACGTGTTCGAGCCGGTCGAGGACGCCGGGGTCACCCGCGAGGGCGTGGGGACGCAGGCCGACGATCACATAGCCCAGGACGAGGTCGAGGGCGCCCAACCCGAGCAGATTCCACAGCGCCCGCCACCGGCTGCGCGGATCGGACAGCGCGTAGAACTCGCGGCGGTTCGCCAGCAGCGCCACGAGGAAGAGCAGGCTGGTGACCGCTGTGACGGGGTGGCGGAGATGAACGAGGGACAGGATCGCGCTGACCGGAAGCAGCGCCACGACCGCCCGCCAGGCGCGCACCTTCCTGCGGCGCAGGGCGTGCGCGAGCATGATGAGCAGGATGCCCACCACCAGGGAGGTCGCCCGGGCGACCGTCGTCACGATCCCGGGCAGCGCCTCCGACCACGCGGTCACCCCGCTGCGGCCGAGGCGCGGGGCCACGGCCTTGACGATGTCGAGGAGCCCGACCATCAGGGCCGCGTAGCCCGCGACAGCGGGCACCCAGGAGCGCGAGATCTGCTTCACCCTTCGGATTCAACGCCCGTCGTGGTAATCCGCGCGTTAACCACGGTCTTACAGCGTGGCGGGTAATCATCTGGAGGATGGGACTCACCTCGCTGCCCCTCCAGCTCATGGCCGCCGTGCTGGCGATCGGCGCGTTGACGGCCACGGTCTGGATGTGGCCGCGCCTGGCCGGGCGACCGGGCGGACGGCGCTGGACCGCGGTGCTGGCGCGGACCGGGGTGCTGGCGGGCGACCAGCTCCTGACCCTGGCGGCGCTCGGACTGCTCGTCAACAACTACTTCGGCTTCTACGGCTCGTGGGACGACCTGCTCGGCGCCGACCCCGGCACGGCGGCCATCACGATCGCCGGGCAGGGCCTCCAGGTGCTGGACAGCCACGCGGTGCGCGGCGGGCGGATCGAGCAGGTCATCATGCCCGGCCCCACCACGCACCTCAGCGAGCAGGCGTACGTGTTCCTGCCTGCCGCCTACCTCAAGGACCAGCGGCGGCGTTTTCCCGCGATCCTCGCGCTGACCGGCTACCCGGGTGACCCGCGCAACCTGATGACCAGGCTCGACCTGCCCGGCCGGCTCGCGACCGCCATCAGCCGCCACCAGGTCCCCCCGGCGGTCCTGGTGATGATGCGGCCGAGTGTGGTGCTGCCGCGCGACACCGAGTGCGTCGACGTCCCGGGCGGGCCGCAGGTCCAGAAGTACTTCGCCGACGACGTGCGGCGGGACATGACGACCGCGTACCGGGTGGCGCCGGGCGTGGAGTCCTGGGGGATCATCGGCGGCTCGACCGGCGGGTACTGCGCGCTCAAGCTCGCCATGACGCATCCACAGGCGTTCTCGGCGGCGGTGTCGCTGTCGGGCTACTACGAGACGATCATCGACGGCACCACGGGCGACCTGTTCGGCGGGCAGCAGGCGGTCGAGCACGACAACGACCTGATGTGGCGGCTGGCGACGCTGCCCGCGCCCGCGGTCAAGGTGCTGGTCACCAGCAGCAGGAAGGGGGAGAGCGACTACCGCTCCACGCGCGCCTTCCTGGCCGCGGTCAAGCCGCCCATGCAGGCGTCCTCACTGATCCTGCCCAGCGGAGGTCACAACTTCAACACCTGGAACAGGGAGCTGCCGCAGGCCCTGCCGTGGCTGGCTCAGCAGCTGCACGCCCCCGGCGGCGCGGCTCCGGCCGCGACCGCCACCCCCGGGTGACACCCTGCCCGGGGGTGCCACCGCACGGGATGTCCTACTCGTGGGCCGTCAGGCAGGACCTGCCGCTCTCGCTCTGGTCGAACAGGCAGCGGCCCTTCTTGTCGAGGGTGACCACCTTGCGCACGCCGCCGAACTGCTTGAGCGTCTTGTCGATCGTGCGCAGGGCCCGGGCGTCGCTGCCGATGCCGTCGCCCACGACGGTGCGGCAGAAGCGCAGCGTCGCCGTGCCGTTCTTGATCTTGATGGCGAAGTCGCTGCCGCAGTCGGAGCGGCCGCGCAGCTTGCCCGTGAGCTCCGAGTGCAGGCCGCGCCCGCGCTCGGCCTTGGTGGGGCCGGTGATCAGCTGCCGGACGGCGAACCTGGCCACCCCCTGGTCCGGGGCCTTGCGGGTCACGGCCACGACCTTGCCCGGGATGCCGTGTCCCTTGGAGAAGTACACCTTGACCTCGCGGGGCTCACCGGCCGCGCCGGCCTGGGCGGCCTGGGCCGCCTGGGCCGCCTGGGCCGCGAAGTCCGGCGCGTGCGCCGCCGGGGAGGCGGCCTGCGCCGGGGAGAGCGCGAGCACGGAGGCCATCAAGAGCTCTTTCATGATTTCTTTGACGTATGGACGGGGGCGCTGGTTCGAAGCAGCCGCAGCGCCTTCTCCTTCTCGAAGTCGAGCGCCCGCCGTGGCACCGGGATGCGCCCGATCCGCACCCCGAGGTCGCGCACGGCCGCGGCGACCGTCGGCTCGCTGAGCACGCGTAGCGCGAACGCCAGCTCGGCGGGGGAGACGTCGAACTGCTTCTCCAGCTCCACGCCCTGGGCCACGGCCGCGAGCTCCTCCGGCCCGAAGCGCCGGTGGGCGCCCTGCTCGCGGACCGGGGGCAGCAGGCCGAGCGCCTCCCGGTACCGCAGCATCCGCGGGGACATGCCGAGCCGCCGCGCGGCCTCCGTGATACGCATCCTTACATTCTTACGTCAATTTCGGGGGCGCCGGGATGCGACCTCTCCCGCGGGGCGCCTAAACTCGTCGGCGACACCGTCCCGACGCGAGGGGTAACAGATGGACTTCAAGGTCGCCGACCTTTCACTTGCCGACTTCGGCCGCAAGGAGATCAGGCTCGCCGAGCACGAGATGCCCGGGCTCATGGCGATCCGTAAGGAATACGCGGCCGCGCAGCCCCTCCGCGGTGCGAAGATCATGGGCTCCCTGCACATGACCATCCAGACGGCGGTCCTCATCGAGACCCTCGTCGCGCTCGGCGCCGAGGTGCGCTGGGTGAGCTGCAACATCTTCTCCACCCAGGACCACGCCGCCGCCGCGGTCGTCGTCGGCCCCGAGGGCACGGTCGACGAGCCCAAGGGCGTGCCGGTCTTCGCCTGGAAGGGCGAGACGCTGGAGGAGTACTGGTGGTGCACCGAGCAGGCCCTGACCTGGCCCGGCGGTGACGCCCCCAACATGATCCTCGACGACGGCGGCGACGCCACCCTGCTCGTCCACAAGGGCGCCGAGTACGAGAAGGCCGGCGCCGTGCCCGCCGCCACCGCCGAGGACCCGGAGGAGTGGCACGTCATCGTCGACCTGCTGACCCGCACGGTCGGCGAGGAGAAGCGGTGGACCCGGATCGCCGAGAGCATCATGGGCGTCACCGAGGAGACCACCACGGGCGTCCACCGCCTGTACGAGATGCACAAGAACGGCCAGCTGCTGTTCCCGGCGATCAACGTCAACGACTCGGTCACCAAGTCGAAGTTCGACAACAAGTACGGCTGCCGCCACTCCGTCATCGACGGCCTCAACCGGGCCACCGACGTGCTCATCGGCGGCAAGGTGGCCGTGGTCTGCGGCTACGGCGACGTCGGCAAGGGCTGTGCCGACGCGCTGCGCGGCCAGGGCGCCCGTGTCATCGTCACCGAGATCGACCCGATCTGCGCCCTGCAGGCGGCCATGGACGGCTTCCAGGTCACCACGCTGGACGAGGTCGTCGGGATCGCCGACATCTTCGTCAGCGCCACGGGCAACTTCAACATCATCACCGCCGAGCACATGGCGAAGATGAAGCACCAGGCGATCGTGTCCAACATCGGGCACTTCGACAACGAGATCGACATGGCGGGCCTGGCCAAGCTGCCCGGCATCGTGAAGAACAACATCAAGCCGCAGGTCGACGAGTGGGTCTTCGCCGACGGGCACTCGATCATCGTGCTCGCCGAGGGCCGCCTGATGAACCTCGGCTGCGCCACCGGCCACCCGAGCTTCGTGATGTCCAACTCGTTCACCAACCAGGTGATCGCGCAGATCGAGCTGTTCACCAAGACGGACGAGTACCCGATCGGCGTGTACACGCTGCCCAAGCACCTGGACGAGAAGGTCGCCCGGCTCCACCTCGACGCCCTGGGCGTCAAGCTGACCGAGCTGACCAAGGAGCAGGCCGCCTACATCGGCGTCCACGTCGAGGGCCCGTACAAGTCCGACCACTACCGGTACTGATCCTTCCATGTGAGGCTCCGGAGGGTGTCTCTCCCTTCGGAGCCGATCCGTTTCATGATCTTTTACGGCAGGCCAGGTCACCCGCACTCGCCGACGTCGCTTCCGTCTGTCATGGCCGGTCGTGAAGGCTCACGGCGCACTCGCCGTGACGAGCGCGTTCCCGGCCGTGTTCTTCGGTTGAAGGCATCCCATGGACGTCAGTGAAAGCGGCGAGCGGCAGATCTCCTGGGCCGCTCGTTCGATGCCGGTGTTGACCGCGATCGGTGAGCGGTTCGCGCTCGAACGGCCGCTTGACGGGTTGAGGATCGCGGCGTGCCTGCACGTGACGGCCGAGACCGCGGTCCTCCTGGGCGCGCTCAAGGCGGGCGGCGCCGAGATCGCGCTGGCCGCCTCCAACCCGCTGTCCACGCAGGACGACGTGGCCGAGGCGCTGCGCGGCTACGGGATCGCGGTCCACGCGCGGGCCGGCGTGGACCGGGCCACCTACTACGGGCACATCCACCAGGCGCTCGACATCGCGCCCGACCTGGTGCTGGACGACGGCTGCGACCTGGTCAACACGCTGCACACCGAGCGCACCGACCTGCTCGGCGGGGTGAGCGGCGGGTGCGAGGAGACGACCACGGGGATCATCCGGCTGCGGCAGATGGCCTCGGAGGACGCGCTGCGCTTTCCGGTCGTGGCGGTGAACGACACGCGGACGAAGCGGATGTTCGACAACCGCTACGGCACCGGGCAGTCCACGCTCGACGGCATCATGCGGGCCACCAACACCATGCTGGCGGGGCGGACGGTGGTGGTGGCGGGGTTCGGGTTCTGCGGGCGGGGCGTCGCGGAGCGGGCCAAGGGGTTCGGCGCGCGGGTCGTGGTGACCGAGATCGACGCGGTCAAGGCGCTCGACGCGACCCTGCAGGGCTACGAGGTGCGGCCGATGGCGGAGGCGGCGCGGACGGGCGACCTGTTCATCACGGTCACGGGCAACCGCGACGTGATCCGGGGCGAGCACCTGGCCGTCATGAAGGACGGCGCCATCCTGGCCAACGCCGGGCACTTCGACGTCGAGATCGACGTGCGGGCGCTGGACGAGCTGGCCGTCGAGGTGCACCGCGGCGTACGGCCCAACACCGACGAGTACGTCCTTCCGGACGGCAGGAGGCTGCTGCTGCTGGCGGAGGGCCGTCTGGTGAATCTGACGGCCGCGGAGGGGCATCCCGCGGCGGTCATGGACATGTCGTTCTCCGCGCAGGCCCTGGCGGTCGCGTGGCTGGCGGGGGAGCGGGCCGGGCTCGCGCCCGGGGTGTACGACGTGCCGGAGTCGATCGACCAGGAGGTGGCGCGGCTCAAGCTGGCGGCCACGGGCATCGGCATCGACGCGCTCACGGAGGAGCAGGAGTCCTACCTCCACTCCTGGCGCGCCGGCTCCTGACCCACCCCTTCCCGGCCGCCGGCGGCTCCGGGTGGTCAGCGCATGGCGGACATGCGGCGGATCTCGGCGGCCTGGCTGACGGAGATGTCCTCGGCGATCTCCTGGACGCGCAGGTGCGAGCCCTGCTTCAGGACCTCCGTCGACATCGTGATGGCCCCCTGGTGGTGGGCGGTCATCAGCTGGACGAACAGCCGGTCGAAGGCGGCGCCCCGGGCGGCCTTCAGCGACTCCATCTGCTCGGGCGTGGCCATCCCGGGCATGCCCTCGTGCGCGGCGTGGTGGTCCGGGACCTGCTGGCCCTCCGTCTTCAGCCAGTCCGTCATCATCGCGATCTCGGGGCCCTGGACGTCGTTGATCCGGGAGGCCAGCCGCTTGACCGCGTCGCTCGCGGCCCGGGAGCCGGCCAGCAGGCTCATGTCCAGCGCCTGGCGGTGGTGCACGATCATGTTCTGCAGGTAGCGGACGTCGGCCGCGTTGGCCTTCTGGGGCGGCACGGCAGTGGCGGCCTCGCTGGGCGACAGCGTGCGGGCCTCCTCGCCCGGCCGGCCGGGCGCGATGACGGGCGCCGTCTCGGTGGCCGTGGCAGCCGGGGGAGCGGCCGCAGGGGCCCCCGTGCAGCCGGCGACGAGCAGGAAGGCGCAGGCGCCGACGATGAGTGCGCTGCGCACCCGACCTCCTTGACCCAGGGCTTGACCGCGGGATGTTGCGACGTTGCACTGTAGACGGTTCGGGCACACGTCGTAAACACCTCATGCCATCAAATTTCTTGACACACTGCTCGCTTGGCGACATATGACAACACAAGTCAGAATGTTCTCTTTATATAGGCTTTATCCTCCGAGAGGAGCCCGAGTGCTCACCCTGCGAAGGAGTCTCGTCGCCGCGGCGGCCGCCGTCGCCTTAGGCGCGATGGCGCTGCCCGCGTCGGCCGCGGACATCCCTCCGGTTGACACCGTGGTGACCAGCCCCAACGTGTCCCACGTGCTCAACATCCCGAAGCCGGCGCCCATCGCCGGGACCATCAACACCGACATCGCGTTCCAGGGCGGTTACGCGTACGTCGGCAACTACGGTGGTTTCTCCATCTACGACGTCCGCGACCCGAAGCAGGCCAAGCCGGTCAGCTCGGTCGTCTGCCCCGGCAGCCAGATGGACGTCAGCGTCCACGGCAACCTGCTCTTCGCCGCCGTGGACAGCTCGCGCAGCGACGACTCCTGCAACAGCACCGGGCTCTCGGCCGACCACAAGGAGGCATGGGAGGGCGTCCGGATCTTCGACATCAGCGACAAGTCCGCGCCCAAGTACGTCAAGTCGGTCGAGACGAACTGCGGCTCCCACACCCTGACCCTCGTCCCGGGCAAGGGCCGTGACCGCAACCGCAACGTCTACGTGTACGTCTCGTCGTACAACCCGTCGGCGACCTTCCCCGACTGCCAGCCGCCGCACGACAAGATCTCCATCATCAAGGTGCCGCTGGACGACCCGACCGCGGCGGCGGTCGCGGCCACGCCGGTCGTCTTCCCCGACGGCGGCAACGAGACCCAGCCCGGCCTGCTCCTGCCGACCAGCGGCTGCCACGACATCACCGCGTACCCCGAGAAGGACATCGCGGCGGGCGCCTGCATGGGTGACGGCGTGCTGTTCGACATCTCCGACCGGCTGAACCCGAAGGTCACCGCCCGGGTGAGCGACCCGAACTTCGCCTTCTGGCACTCGGCGACGTTCAGCAACGACGCCAGGAAGGTCGTCTTCACCGACGAGCTCGGCGGCGGCGGCGCGGCCACCTGCAACGAGGCCACCGGCCCGAACCGGGGCGCCGACGCCATCTACGACATCACCCGGGGCCGGCTGGTCTTCAAGAGCTACTTCAAGATCCCCCGCTACCAGGCCGACAGCGAGAACTGCGTGGCCCACAACGGCTCGCTGATCCCGGTCAAGGGCAAGGACATCATGGTCCAGGCCTGGTACATGGGCGGCGTCTCGATCTGGGACTTCACCGACTCCACCAAGCCCAAGGAGATCGGCTACTTCGAGCGCGGCCCGCGCGCCGACGGCAGCGGCGGCGGCGTCTGGTCGGCGTACTACTACAACGGCCACATCTACGCGGCCGACTTCCACCAGGGGCTCGACGTCCTCAAGATCAGTGACCCGCTCACCGACGGCGCCCAGCGGGTCCGCACGGACCGGCTGAACGTCCAGACCCAGGAGTCCTACCGCGGCGGCGGCTGGGGCCACGACTGACCATCCCCCCACGCGCTGGGCCGGCCCGTCTCCTCCACGGGCCGGCCCTCGCGATCTTCCGGCGGGTACGCCGCGAAGGATGATATTTCCTGCCATAGTGGGGCGCGCTGACTTCATCCCCGACCAGGAGGTCCTCAGTGGCGTCCAGAATCGGCCGCGTCCTCGTGCTGACGGGAGCGGTGCTGGCTCTCGTGACAGGCCCGGCCCAGGCCCGCGACGACGGTGTCAAGGCCGGCTCGAACATCGAGCACGTGGCCACCGTCCCCAAGAAGGGCCCGTTCGCCGCGTCCGACGCCTTCAGCACGGACCTGGCCTTCCAGGGGAACTACGCCTACCAGGGCAACTACTACGGCTTCACCGTCTACGACATCCGGAACCCGGCCAAGCCGGCCGTGGTGAGCCGCGTCTCCTGCCCCGCCGCGCAGAACGACGTGTCGGTCCACGGCGACCTGCTCTTCCTGTCCGTGGACGAGCCGCTCAAGGGCGACTCGTGCGACGCGGAGCCGACGTCGGCGGCGTTCAAGTCCGCCTGGGAGGGCATCCGCGTCTTCGACATCTCCGACAAGTCCCGTCCGAAGTACATCAAGGCCATCAGGACCGCGTGCGGCTCGCACACGCACACGCTCGTGCCGGACAAGACGGGCAAGGCGGTCTACCTGTACGTGTCCTCGTACGGCCCGTCGAGCGACTTCCCCGGCTGCAAGCCGCCCCACGACGGCATCTCGGTGGTCAAGGTGCCGCTGGACCGCCCGAAGGCCGCCAAGGTGGTCTCCAGGCCGGTGCTCTTCCCCGACGGCGGCAACGAGCAGCAGGAGACGCTCCTCGCGCCGACCAGCGGCTGCCACGACATCACGGTGTACGCCAGGAAGAACCTGGCCGCGGGCGCCTGCATGGGCGACGGCGTCCTGATGGACATCTCGGACCGGGAGCACCCGAAGGTCACCGCACGGGTGACCGACGAGAACTTCGCCTTCTGGCACTCGGCCACGTTCAACGCCAGGGGCGACAAGGTGGTCTTCACCGACGAGCTCGGCGGCGGCCTCGGCGCCGTCTGCACCAAGGCGGTCGGCCCGCAGCGCGGCGCGGACGCCATCTACACCGTCGAGAACGGGCAGCTCGTCAAGCAGGGCTACTACAAGATCCCGCGCCACCAGGGCACCGGCGAGAACTGCGTCGCCCACAACGGCTCGCTGATCCCGGTCAAGGGCCGCGACATCATGGTCCAGGCGTGGTACCAGGGCGGCGTGTCGGTCTTCGACTTCACCGACGCCGCCAAGCCCCAGGAGATCGCCTACTTCGACCGGGGCCCGGTCTCGCCGCGTGACTTCGGCGGCTCCTGGTCGGCGTACTACTACAACGGCCACATCTACAGCAGCGACATCCGCAAGGGCCTGGACGTGCTGCGCATCAAGGACCCGCGCACGGCGTCCGCGGCCGGGAAGCGGCTCAAGGCGCTCAACCCGCAGACGCAGTAGGCGCGCCGCTCACTGGGGAGGCGCGAACCCGCCCGGCGTCGGCCGCGGCGGCTCGGCGGGCGCGACCGGCGGCCGCGCCTCCCACGAGCCCGCGGACGACGGCCCCGGCCGACCGTACGCGGGCCGGTCACCCGCGGGCGGCTCGGCGGGCGCGCCGGGCCAGGGCGGGGCGACCGGGCCGGGACGCGCGTCGGTCCATGGCGGGGGGACCGGCCCGCCCGCCTGCATGCCGCCCGCCTGGACACCGCCCGCCCGGACGCTCGCCTGGCGGGCGAGCCGGGCCGCGTCGCGCCGCCGCCGCTCGGCCAGCACGGCGCTCAGGTACGCGTGCGGCGGCACCCCCGCGGGCGCCGCGGGCGACACGTACGCCGCCACCTGCGTCGCGATGCGCACCCCCATCTCGTGCCGTACGGCGGGCGAGAGGTCGTGCCAGCGCAGGAGGTACTGCCGGGCAGCCGTGGCCGCCTCCTCGGGCAGCTGCGACAGCTCCAGCCGCGCGGCCCAGGACGCCAGCGGCGGCGGCATGACGATGAGGTGCCCCTGGTCGCGCGGCCCCCGCTCGGCGATCACGATCGTGCCCGCGAAGACGTCGCCCAGCCGCTTGCCCCGCTGCGAGATCAGCGAGGAGATCAGCGCCGGCGCCCCGGTGAACGCCCAGATCTCCACCATCCCCGCCAGCCCGCGGAACAGCGCCTGGCGGAACCGCTCGGGCCCGCCGTCGTCGCCCACCACCCGCAGGCCCATGGCCAGCTTGCCGAGGCTGCGCCCCCGCGTGACCGACTCGAAGATCACCGGATAGCCGACCATCACCAGCACCATGAACACGATCATGACGGCGGCGATCATCGCCGGATCGCTGACCAGCGCGAACGCCTGCACCGCGACGAGAGCGGCGACGAGCAGCGTCACCTGCACGACCATGTCGATGACGAGCGCCACCGCACGGGTCGGAAGCTGCGCCACCCGTACCTCGACGACGACGGCGTCCCCGGTCACGACCTCAGACATATGTGGAGCCTAACGGCAATGGCCCGCTGATCGACCGGCCACAATGGTCGGGTGGACATCGACGCGTTCGTCACGGCGCACCACCCCGCCTGGGACCGGCTCGAGCACCTCGCCAAGCACCGCTCGTCCCTGACCGGTGCCGAGGTGGACGAGCTGGTCGACCTCTACCAGCGGGTGTCCACCCACCTGTCGATCGTCCGCTCTTCCTCGGCCGACGCGATCCTGGCGGGCCGCCTGTCGGCGCTGGTCGCCCGCGCCCGGTCGGCGGTCACCGGGGCGCACGCCCCGGCGTGGCGGGAGCTGGTGAGGTTCTTCACGGTGTCGTTCCCCGTGGTGGCCTACCGGGCGCGGTGGTGGTGGCTGGCCACCGCCGTGGCGTTCGTGGCCGTGGCGTGGGTGATGGGCGCGTGGGTGGCCGGCGACCCGCAGGTGCAGACGGCGATCGCGTCCCCGGACGAGATCCGGCGGCTCGTCGAGCACGACTTCGCCGACTACTACTCCGAGAACCCGGCCGCGTCGTTCGCCGGCCGGGTGTGGATCAACAACGCGTGGGTGTCGGCGCAGGTCATCGTCTACGCCATCTTCCTCGGGCTGCCCATCCCGTACGTGCTGTGGACCAACGCGGCCAACGTCGCCGTCTCCGGCGGCCTCATGGCCTCGCGCGGCAAGCTCGACGTGTTCTTCGGGCTGATCATGCCGCACGGGCTGCTGGAGCTGACCGCGGTGTTCCTCGCGGCGGCCGTCGGCATGCGGCTGGGCTGGACGGTCGTCGACCCGGGGCCGCGCAGGCGCGCCGAGGCGCTGGCCGAGCAGGGGCGCGCGGTGATGGCCGTGGCGCTCGGGCTGGTCGTGGTGCTGTTCGTGTCGGGGCTGATCGAGGCGTTCGTCACCCCGTCCGGGCTGCCGACGTGGGGGCGGATCGCCATCGGGGTGCTCGCGGAGGTCGCGTTCCTGGCGTACGTGCTGGTGTTCGGGCGGCGGGCCGCCCGCCGCGACGAGACGGGCGACATCGAGCACGCCCCCGACGTCGCCCCCAGCGCTTGACGGGAGGCACGACGGGCCGGCACGCGGAACGGGCGGTTACAGGCGGCCGGCTGCCTTGAGCGCGAGGTAGGCGTCCGCCAGCGCGGGCGCGATGTCGTCCGGCGGCGCGTCCACCACCTCGACCCCGTGCCGGCGCAGCCGCGCGGTGATGCGCCGCCGGTCCAGCCGGGTGCGCTCGGCCGCCGCGGCGTCGTACACCTCCTCGGCCGTGCCCTTGCTCTCCGCCATGGCCGCCACCCGAGGGTCGGAGACGGCCGCGACGAGCACCAGGTGGCGCGAGGAGAGCTGCGGCAACACCGGCATCAGCCCTTCGTCCAGCGCGGCCGCGTTGAGGTCGGTCAGCAGCACGACCAGGCAGCGCCGCTTGGCCCGCGCCAGGATCGCGGCCACCATGCCCTGCGAGTCGGCCTCGACCAGCTCGGCCTCGATCGGCGCCATCGCGTTGACCAGCGACGACAGCAGCTCGGTGCGGGAGGAGCCGGACACCCAGGCGCGCACGGCCCGGTCGTGGGCGAGGAAGTCGACCCGGTCGCCGGCGCGGGCGGCCAGCGCGGCGAGGAGCAGCGCCGCGTCCATCGACCAGTCGAGCCGCGGCCAGCCCGGCACCGGTCGCGTGCCGGACCGGACCAGCGGCCCGCCGCCGTTCGCGGCGGCCCCGGCCAGCGGTATCGGCGCCTCGCCCACCCGGCCGGCCGAGGTGCGGCCGGTGTCGAGGACGATCAGCACCCGCCGGTCCCGCTCGGGGCGCCAGGTGCGTACCACGACGTCATGGCGGCGCGCGGTGGCCCGCCAGTCGATCGAGCGCACGTCGTCGCCCACCACGTACTCGCGCAGCGAGTCGAACTCCGTGCCCTGCCCGCGCACCAGCGCCGGGTGCCGGCCCTCCAGCTCGCGCAGCCGGGCCAGCCGCGCCGGCAGGTGCTTGCGCGACAGGAACGGCGGCAGCACCCGCACCGCCCACGGCGAGCGGTGCCGTCCCTGGCGCGCGGCCAGTCCGAGGGGGCCGACGGAGCGCACGGTCACCGCCACGGACGCGCGGTCGCCGCGCCTGGTGGGGGTGAGCGTCACGATGAGCCGGCGGCGCTCGCCGGGCGGCACGTCCAGCTTCATCACGCGGGGGGACGCCCCCGCCGAGGGCGGCCAGGCGTCGCGCAGCACGCCGCGGACCCGCCGGGAGCCCGGGTTCTCCACGACCAGCTCGACCGTGGCCCGCTGCCCGAGCCGCACCAGCGTCTCGCCGGAGCGGTGGAGGCGCAGGGGGCGCACGGAGCCGGCCAGCGCCAGGTCCACGAGGATCGCCGCGGCCAGCACGAGGCAGACCCCGGCCAGCGCCGCCCCCGGCCGCGGCGCCACCAGCACCACCACGACGCCGAGCGCGGCGACCAGCGCGGCGCGTCCCGTCAGAGCCATCAGCGCGGGACCGGGACCGAGGCCAGGATGCCGTCGAGCAGCCCGTCGGCGGTCGCCCCCTCCAGCTCCGCCTCGGGCCGCAGCTGCACCCGGTGCCGCAGCGCCGGCCGGGCCAGCGCCTTGACGTCGTCCGGCGTGACGTACGCGCGGCCCGACAGCCACGCCCAGGCGCGTGAGGCGGCCAGCAGCGCGGTCGCGCCGCGCGGCGAGACGCCGAGCTGGAGCGACGGGGAGTTACGGGTGGCGCGGGACACGTCGACGATGTAGCCGAGCACCTCGGGGGCGACGTGCACACCCGCCACCGCCTGGCGCCCGGCGGCCAGGTCGGCGGCCGTCGCCACGGGGCGCACGTGCGACAGGTCGCGCGGGTCGAAGCCGTGCGCGTGCCGCTCCAGCACCGCGATCTCCTGCTCGCGCGGCGGCAGCGGCACGGTCAGCTTGACCAGGAACCGGTCGAGCTGGGCCTCGGGGAGCTGGTAGGTGCCCTCGTACTCGACGGGGTTCTGGGTGGCGCACACCACGAACGGGTCGGGCAGCGGGCGGGCGTCGCCCTCGACGCTGACCTGCCGCTCCTCCATGGCCTCCAGCAGCGCCGCCTGGGTCTTCGGCGGGGTGCGGTTGATCTCGTCGGCGAGCAGCAGGTTGGTGAACACCGGCCCCTCGCGGAACTCGAACTCCGCCGTCCTCGCGTCGTACACCAGCGACCCGGTCACGTCGCCCGGCATCAGGTCGGGCGTGAACTGCACCCGCTTGAACTCCAGGTCCAGGGCCGCGGCCAGCGTGCGGACCATGAGCGTCTTGGCGACGCCCGGCACGCCTTCGAGCAGCACGTGCCCCCGGCACAGCAGCGCGATCACCAGCCCGGTCACCACCGCGTCCTGGCCGACCACGGCCTTGGACACCTCCGCCCGCAGCGCCGCCAGCGCCTCGCGGGCCGCCTCACCGCGGTCCGCCACGCGGGTGGTCTCCTCAGTGTTCACCGACCGTCCTTTCGATGGAGTCCAGGTACTGGGCCAGGGCGACGAGCCCGGCGTCGTCGGCGGGCTCCGGCCCGTACAGCGCCGCCCCGACCTGCCGCGGATCGTGCCCGGTCCGTACGGCGACGGCCGCGACGACCTCGTGCCGGCCCGCGTCGGCCGTCAGCCCGAGCCGGGGCACGAGCCGGTCGATCGCGCCGGCCCGCAGCACGTCGGCCGCCCGGCCCCGGGCGCGCCTGGCCCGGTAGAGCCGTCCGCGCCCCTCGACCGTCTCGGCGGCCCGCACGACGACCGGCAGCCGCTCGGTCACCACCGGGCCGAGCCGCCTGCCCCGCCACAACGCGGTGACCAGCACGGCCACCACCGCCATGCCCACGGCCCACGGGACGCCGGGCGGCATCAGGTCGTAGACCGACTCGCCGGCGGGGCCGGCCAGTGTCTCGTCCTGCGGCGGCTCGACCAGCCAGGTCACGGCCTTGGCCGAGCCCAGCAGGTTGAGCGCGAGCGCCGCGTTGCCGTCCTCGGCCAGGCGCCGGTTGGTCATGAACTCGCCGCCGCCGACGACCGTGGTCGTGCCGCCCGCGTTGGGCAGGCTGACGAGTGTCCAGCCCGCGCCGCCGGCGACCGGGTAGCAGCCGGTGGCGCCGCGCGGGGCGGTGAAGGCCGAGCCGCCCATGAAGGCGCTGCCCGCGGCCGTCGCGGCGGGCAGCGAGCACTCCGGCTCCCGCGAGCGTTCGCGCGGGGCCTCCGAGGCGACGCGGACGCCGGGGGCGAGCAGGTCGACGCGGTAGACGTCGCCGACCACGACGCGGTCGCCGCGGATCGCCGCCAGCGCGGCCGGGTCGAGGACGAGGCTCGTGCTGGTGACCAGCAGCAGCCGGTCGCCCTGCTGCGCCAGCTCCCGGGCCCGCGTCACCGAGTCCACCCGGTCCACAGTCACGCCGCGCTCGCGCAGCAGCTCGGCCAGCGCCTTGGAGCCGTCGAGGGAGGTGTCGCCGGGGTCGAGCCGGCGCGACGGTTCTCCGCCGCCGCCGATGACCACGCTCAGGACCGCCGCCGCCACGATGATCAGGCCGAGCAGCGCGGCCCACCGGCTCGCGCGCCAGGCGGAGCGGACGGTCGGCGAGGTGGACGACGACTCCCCGGCCTGGGCGGGCCCCATGCCGGAACCGGTCGCGAGGCTCATGCCGGGCCCTCCCCGCGCCGGTCGAGCGGTGCCCGGAGGTCGAGGCGGGCGCTCATGCCGGTGCTCCCAGCGCGGCGGGCCTGGCCTGGCGGAGGCGCTCGTCGAGGTCGCGCATGGCCGCGTAGGCCTCGGGGGTGCCGCTCACGCCGCCGTACGTCACGTCGTCGAACGAGCGCGCGGCGGCGGCCAGGTCGGCGGCGAAGCCCGGCAGCGCCCGGCCCGCCTCCTCCGCCAGCTCGTCGGCCGTGCGGCCGGGCTGCCCGTCGACCAGCGCGCGCGCCTCCAGGTCGCGGGCGATCGCGCGCAGCCGCTCCCGGATCGCCTCGCCGTGGCGCCCCTCGGCGGCGGCGCGCTCGGCCGCCTGCCGGTGCTCGGCGGCGGTCATCACCCGCTCGCCGAACACGCCCGGCAGGGCCCGCGCGTTCTCGCGTGCGGCGCGCCGCAGCCGCCAGGCGCCCAGCGCGACCAGCCCGACGAGGACCAGCGTGATGAGGACGGCCGCGACGACGCCCCCGGTGGTGCCGCCGCCGGTCACCGCGTCCATGAGGTCCTCCACGAACTGGAGGAAGCGGCGATAGACCAGGTCGATCAGCGACTCGTGGGCGTACGCGGGCCCGGAGAGCTCCTCGGCGGCCCGGCGGGCCGCCTCGTCCCTGCCGATCGGGCTCGCGGAAAGGATCACGTGCGGGATCACGGGCGCGAGGCTCACGGCCGCGGCGTGCCGGTGGGCCGCCAGAGGTCGTCCGCCGACGCGTGCACCCAGCCCTGCCGCTGCTGCTCGACGGCCGCGGTCTGCAGGACGAGGTCGAACGCCTCGCTGCGCATGCGGCGGTCGGCGTAGAGCAGGCCCGCGACGCCGGCCTCGATCGGGTAGCTGATCATCGCGCCCAGCGTGCCGCCGACGGCGATGAGCACCGCCGCCACGATCGCCGAGCCCGTGCCGCTGCCGAGGACGCCCAGCACCGTGCCGACCATGGTGAACGGCACCTGCAGGATGCTCGCGACCACGCCCACGATCAGCGAGGTGAGCAGCAGGATGCCGAACACGCGCCAGAAGTCGCCGCGGACGAGCTCCCAGGAGCGCCGCAGGGCGGCGACCGGGCCCAGGCCCTCCAGGACGACGGCCGGGGACGCCAGCCCGAAGACGGTGCGGAAGTACAACGCGTACGCCAGGTACAGGAGGGCCATCAGCAGCACGACGCCGACCAGGCCGCCCTCGGACAGGGACCCGGTGCCGGCCAGCGCCCAGAGGATCAGGGCGAAGACGAGGACGGGGACGACCATGACGACCGCCAGCAGGCCCACCATGCCGAAGAGCGCGGGCAGCCGCCCCCGGGTCAGCCGCCACGCCTCGCCCGCGGTGATGGAGCCGCCGAAGACGGCCCGGCCGAGGATGCGCGTCAGCACGCCGGTCAGGATGGTCACGGCCACGAAGCTGATGGCCAGCGAGGCGAGCGTGCCGCCGTACTGGGCGAGGAAGTCGTCGTACAGGCCGGTCGTGCCGACGGCCGTCGGGTCGGTGAACGAGTCGCGGATGGTCGTGCGCATCGAGCCGAGCAGGAACGCCTGGCCCACGGCGACCGGCACGGAGGCCAGCAGCGCGGCGACGGCGGACAGCCCGAGAACCGCCTTGGGGTTGGAGCGGACCAGCTTGATGGCGCCGTCGAGGATGTCGCCGAGCCGCAGCGGGCGCAGCGGGATGATGCCGGGCCGCGGGGCCGCCGGCGGCGCGTAGCCGTAGCCCTGGGGCCCGTATCCCTGCGGCCCGTAGCCCTGGGGCCCGTACCCGTGGGGCCGGCCGTCCGGCGGCTGCTGGGGATGGGCCGTGTACGGAGAGTGAGCGGCCTGCTGGTGGGGAGTCTCCGGGCCGTCGCCGTGCGGAGCTCCCGGGGCGGAGCCGGGGGCGGTCCACGGCGAAGGCTGCGGAGCGCCGTAGGGTGGGGGCTGCTCGGCCGCCCAGCCTGGTGGCGTCTCGGGTGAGGGGCCGTGACCGTCAGACATATCCCAATCCTGGCACGCTGGGGGACGCCGTGGTGTCGGGGAGGGCTTTCGGTGCGTACTTGCCCGCATTCGCGGGTGATTCAAGCGGGGTGATCTCGCCGGGGGATGGCAGAAAGGCGGTCGGTTACCGCAGACTGAGACGGCGATCGTGGTGCGAGTCTAAAATTCGTCATTTGAAGGTCTCGTGTCCCACACATGAGCCGACCAAGGGTAACCTTCAGCGATCGTGCTGGTATGTCCCAGAATGCGTAGAACGAATGAGGGGCCATGAAAGGTCGCGTGCTGGTCGTCGACGACGATGCCGCTCTCGCCGAGATGCTGGGCATCGTGTTGCGCGGGGAAGGCTTCGAACCATCCTTTGTCTCCGACGGCGACAAGGCGCTTGACGCGTTCCGGGACACGCGCCCGGATCTCGTGCTGCTCGACCTGATGCTGCCGGGGGCCGACGGCATCGACGTGGCGCGCAGGATCAGGGCCGAGTCAGGGGTCCCGATCGTCATGCTCACGGCCAAGAGCGACACGATCGACATCGTTCTGGGGCTGGAGTCCGGCGCCGACGACTACATCGTCAAGCCGTTCAAGCCGAAGGAGCTGGTGGCGCGCGTGCGGGCGCGGCTGCGCCGCACCGACGAGCCGACCCCGGAGATCCTGCAGATCGGCGACATCACGATCGACGTCGCGGGCCACTCCGTCAAGCGGGGCGAGGAGACCATCAACCTCACGCCGCTCGAGTTCGACCTGCTCGTCGCGCTCGCCCGCAAGCCGCGGCAGGTGTTCACCCGTGAGGTGCTGCTGGAGCAGGTCTGGGGCTACCGGCACGCCGCCGACACGCGCCTGGTCAACGTGCACGTGCAGCGTCTCAGGGCCAAGATCGAGAAGGACCCGGAGCACCCCGAGATCGTGGTCACCGTCCGCGGCGTGGGGTACAAGGCCGGACCCGCCTAGCGCGGTTCCTTCCCCCACGCCATGCCCCCGACGAGGAACGGTCTCCGTCGACGGACGCTCCGCCAGATCCTGGGCGGGGTCCGCCGGCGGGCGCGGCGTGCGGTGGGGGCGGTCCGCCGGGCCTGGCGGCGCTCGCTCCAGCTCCAGGTCGTCACCAGCACGCTGGTCATCTCCGTGACGGTCGTGGTCGTGCTCGGCGTTTTCCTCTCCGACCAGATCAACAAGTCGGTCATCGCGAGCAGCCAGGCGTCCGCCGCCAGCGAGGCGTTCGCCGACCGCGTCCAGATCGCCGCCGCGCTCAGCCAGGAGCCCGACGACCAGGCCAAACCCTCCGAGACGGGCAAGAGCGCGCCCGCCGACCCGCTCGACGCCGTGATGAACACCATCACCGGCTCCGGCGAGAACGGCTCCAAGAAGCGCTACGAGGTGCTCGTCCTCAACACCACCACCCCCGGCGCCTCGCGCGCCTCCGGCAAGGTGTCGCCGCAGGACGTGCCGGTCGCGCTCCGGCAGGGCCTCGAACGCCAGGCCCAGAAGATGCGCTACGACAAGCCGCTGCGGCACCAGGCGCTCATCCGCTTCAGCGGTGACAGCCAGCCCCGGCTGACGCTGGTCATCGGCGGCCTCGTCCCGCCCGAGGCCCAGCCGGCCTACGAGGTCTACCACTTCTTCCCGCTCAACGACGAAGAGCAGATGCTCTCCAACGTCCGGCTCGCCATCGTCGTGGTGGGCTTCGGCCTGGTGCTGCTGCTCGCCGCGATCGCCTACCTCGTGGCACGCCAGGTCGTCACTCCCGTCCGGCTGGCGCGCCAGGCCGCTGAGCGGCTGGCCGCCGGCAAGCTCGACGAGCGGCTCAAGGTACGCGGCGAGGACGACCTGGCCCGCCTGGCGACCTCGTTCAACGAGATGGCGGGCAACCTCGCGCTCAAGATCCACCAGTTGGAGGAGCTCTCCCAGGTGCAGCGCCAGTTCGTCTCGGACGTCTCCCACGAGCTGCGCACGCCGCTGACCACTGTGCGGATGGCCGCCGACCTGCTCTACGACGCCCGCGAGGACTTCGAGCCGATGGCCGCCCGCTCGGCCGAGCTCATGCAGGCCCAGCTCGAACGCTTCGAGTCGATGCTGGCCGACCTGCTGGAGATCAGCCGCTACGACGCCGGCGCCGCCACCCTCGACCTCGACTCCGTAGACGTGCGCGACGTCGTGCTGCGCGCCATCGCCGACTCCGAGGCGCTGGCCGAGCGCCACGCCACCCGCTTCGAGCTCCGGCTGCCCAACGAGCCGTGCATGGCCGAGATGGACAACCGGCGGGTCGAGCGGATCCTGCGCAACCTGCTGTTCAACGCGATCGAGCACGGCGAGGGCCGTGACGTGGTGGTCACCGTGGGCGCCGACCGCGACGCCGTCGCCGTCGCCGTACGCGACCACGGCATCGGCCTGAAGGCCGGCGAGGAGACGATGGTGTTCGACCGGTTCTGGCGCGCCGACCCCTCGCGGGCGCGCACCATCGGCGGCACCGGGCTCGGCCTGGCCATCTCCCGCGAGGACGCCACGCTGCACGGCGGCTGGCTCCAGGCGTGGGGGCAGCCGGGGGAGGGCTCCCAGTTCAGGCTCACGCTGCCCAGGACGGCGGGGGCCGACCTCAAGGGGTCCCCGCTGCCGCTGGTGCCCCCGGAGATCGAGATGCGCCGCACCTGGCGAGGCCAGATGACTCCGGTGCTGCTGCCGGCGTCGGGAGACGGGGCCGTGCATGAGGAGGCATAGGCGGCTCGCCGCCGTCCTGGCCGTCGCCGTCGCGGCGTGGGCGGGCGGCGGCTGCGCGGTGATCCCGGTCGGCGGGCCGTTCCCCGTGGACGAGGCCGGCGGCGGCGACCCGATGAGCAAGCCGTTCCAGCGCATGATCGCCGTCAGGCCGCAGCCGGCGTGGGCGCCCCTCCAGGTCGTCCAGGGACTCCAGGCGGCGATGGCGGCGTACGCCGACGAGCCGGACGTGCTGCTCACCTACCTCACGCCCGCGACCGCGAAGACCTGGAAACCGGACGGGCCCGTCACCGTCATCGCCAACCGTCCCAAGTACGACTACGTCGGCAAGAGCGACGGCGACCAGGTCGTCATCCGGCTCACCGGCACCCCCGTCGCCCGCATCGAGTCCGACGACACGTACATGCCGTTCGCGGCCTCGGCGGGCGACATCTCCGTCGACTTCACGCTGGTCAAGGACGCGCAGGGCGCCTACCACGTCCAGTCGATCGAGCGGGGCGCCGGGCTGCTGCTCACCATGGACGACGTGGCCCGTGCCTACCGGCCGACCAAGCTGTACTACCTGGCCGGGCCGCCCGGGGTCAGCCAGGCGTTCGCCGAGCGGCGGCTCATCGTCGACCGGGTCTGGCTGCGCATCAAGCCCGCCGAGAACTTCGCGCAGACCATCGTCCGCCGCCTCCTGGAGGGGCCGAGCAAGGCGCTGCACGGCGCGGTCGGCAGCGTCTTCCCGCAGGGCATGAGCGTCCGCTCGGTCAGGTCCGACGACGACCGCGTCGTGGTCGACCTGCACGGCCCCATCGAGCCCGACGAGCTCTACACCGACGGGCTGAAGGCGCAGCTCAAGTGGACGCTCAACAACAACGACATGGCCAACGGCCGCACCATCGAGGTGCAGATCGACGGCGAGCCGTTCTACTCCTCCGACCCGCTGGTCATCCGGGCCGACGACATGCGCGAGGACTGGCTGGGCAGCAACGTCAGCCCCGCCTACTACGTCAGCCGGGGCGCGGTGCGCTCCCTCGGCGACGAGCGGCCCGGCAACGCCGTCCAGGGCCCGGCGGGCCAGCCGAACGACCTGTACCGCAGCCTGGCGATGGCCGACGGCGGCGCCATGGTCGCCGGGCGCGGAACGGAGGCGGCCGGAGGCGGCATCTGGGTCGCCCGGATCGCCCCCGACGGCCGGTGGCAGCGCTGGATCGAGGGCCGCGAGGCGGACCTGACTCCGCCCTCCTGGCACCGCGACGGCACCCTGTGGACCTACGACCGGGCCAACGACGCCGTGCTGCGCTGCGACCCGGGCGCCGGCCGCGGCGCCGAGCGGGTCGCCGCGCCCGGCCTCGACGGGCTCGACGTCACGCGGCTGCGCATCTCCCGCGACGGCGTGCGGGTCGCGGTGACGATCGGCAAGAACGAGGTCCGGGTGGGCGCGATCACCGGGGGCGGCGGGGCGCCCATGCTGGGCAACTTCCAGACGCTGACGACGGTGGCCGACGAGGAGGAGATCAAGGACATCGCCTGGCGCGACGGCGAGCGGCTGCTGGTGCTGGTGCAGAGCAACAACGTGCAGAGCGTCAGGGAGATCTACGTCGGCGACGGGCAGACCACGCAGCTCCCGCCGGTCAAGCGGCTCTCCTCGATCAGCGCCCTGGGGGTGCGGGTGCTGGCGGCCACGGCGGACAGCAAGGAGATCCTGGAGCTCAACCAGGACAAGCAGGCGTGGGTCTCCAAGGCCACGGGCGAGGCCGAGAACCCGGTCTTCTCCCTCGGCTGACCTGTCCCCGGCGGGAATGTCGGTGCGGTCCTGCATGCTGGGCCGCGTGCTGAACGCCGTACTCGACGTGCTCCTGCCGCGCGCCTGCGTGGGCTGCGGCGCGGCCGGCGAGCCGTTGTGCGGCGAGTGCCTCGGGCCCCTCGTCGCCCCGGCCCCCCGGATGCCGGTCCCGTGTCCCGCCGGCCTTCCCGGGTGCTGGTCCGGGGCCCGGTACGAAGGGCCGGTGCGGCGGGCCGTGATCGCCTACAAGGAGCGCGCCCAGACCGGCCTGGCGGCCCCGCTCGCCGCACTGCTGGCCTTGACCGTCGCCTCGGCCCTCGCCGAGGCTCACCGTGTCGAGGGCCCGTTCCTGGTCGTGCCGGTGCCGAGCGCCCGCCGCGCCGTGCGGGCCCGCGGCCACGACCCGATGGACCGGCTCGCCGAGCGGGCCGTGCGCGCGCTGCGGCGGCTGGGCCATCCGGCCGTGCTGTGCCGCGCGCTGACCCCGGCGCGGCGGGTGGCCGACCAGGCGGGGCTGGGCGCGGCCGAGCGGGCCGCCAACCTGGCCGGCTCCCTGCGCGTCACCGCCGCGCCCCGGAGCCCGCACAGGACCGCTCCCGGCCCTCTGGGGAGCCCCGTGGTGGTCGTGGACGATCTGGTGACCACCGGGGCCACGCTCGCCGAGGCCGCGAGGGCGCTGCGCGGGTCGGGCGCGGAGGTGGTGTGCGCCGCGACCGTGGCGGCGACACGCCGAAGGTTCTAACAAGGATTACGGTCATCGTGGTGACGCTGAGTGCCCGGCCGCGCTCACGGCGGGGTCACATCCGACTACCCCGTGTACCGCAAGAGACCAGCTCAGAGAGATCATCTCGCCGTACATAAAGGTAGGGAGATCCTAAACCGGGGCAACCTTCCCCCAGGTCACCCCAAGCGAAAATCACAGAAAGTGATCATTTAGGTAATCCTCCGGCTGACATTCGGGTCCGATCCGGATAGCGTTCTGACATGGCACCCGTTCGGGTCCGTGGTTGCGCAGAGCCGGGAGCCCCGGCTCTGCTAGCCGATGCCAGCCGCAGGCGAAACGGTCCACGTAAGGCGACTCTTTGTCGACCGATCACGGTGCGGCTTAGGGGTAAGTCCTGCCTTCCCGAGGGTCCAGATGTCCCTCGTCAGGAGAGAAGGGCAGTAGTGGCATCAGAGCCGCGAAACCCTCAGCAGGCGGATGTGGGGTCGAAGACCAGGTCGGCCGGACGGGTGCCATCCGAAACCCCGGTGATGGACGGCCAAAAGCGGGGAACGGTGAACAGGAGGCGAACAGAGGACCCCGCTCGGCAGGCGCGTCGCCGGGCGCTCTATCTCAGTCGTTAGGCGAAGGGGGGCTGTTGCATGGACATCATCGTCAAGGGCCGGCACACAGGAGTGAGTGACCGGTTCCGAGACCAAGTGACGACCAAGCTGGCCAGAATCGAGCGTCTCGACAGCAAGCTGATCAGAGTAGACGTGGAGGTGTCGAAGGAACGCAATCCGCGCCTCGCCGGACAACGCGAGCGCGTCGAGCTGACCATCCATTCCCGGGGACCCGCCATCAGGGCCGAGGCCTCCGCCGACGACCGCTTCTCCGCCCTCGACATCGCCCTGGACAAGCTGGAAGGCCGCCTGCGCAGGCTCGCCGACCGGCGCAAGGTCCACCACGGCAACCACTGCCCGCCCTCCGTGGCGGAACTCACCGCGACGCTCCCTGACGCCGCGGACCTGGCGCCCACCCCGTCCCCGCTCGTCACCGCCGAGGCCGAGCCCGAGAACGACGACCTGCCCGAGGACTCCCAGTACGACGACCAGCAGTACGACGACATCGTCCCCATCGAGATGGAAGGTGACGGCCCGCTCATCGTCCGGGAGAAGTTCCACCGCGCCGAACCCATGACCATCGACCAGGCCCTCCTGGAGATGGAGCTGGTCGGGCACGACTTCTACCTCTTCCGTGACAAGGAGAGCGGCCAGCCGTGCGTCGTCTACAACCGGCGCGGGTACAACTACGGCGTGTTGCGGCTCGTCGAGCCCTGATAGCGTCTTAAAGGATCTTCTCGACCAACCGAGGATCGGGCACTCGTGTCATCATCGGTCCAACGGCTCTGGCCCCCCGACGAGGAGGAGACGTGAGCGAGCTCAGTCAGGTGTGTGTGAGCGAGCGAAGCGAGGTCGCGAGGCTGACCGAGGAGGCCCTGTGACCGAGCCCGGTGAGGGCGGCGCGCCCGGCGGCGAGCCGATCCGCGTGCTGATCGTGGACGACCACGAGCTGATCAGGCGGAGCCTGGCTCTGGCGCTGGCCGCCGAGCCCGACATCGACGTGGTCGGAGAGGCGAGCGACGGGCATGAGGCGGTCGAACTGGCCGACCGCCTCATGCCCGACGTGGCGCTGATGGACGTGCGCATGCCCCGGCAGGACGGCATCGAGGCCACCAAGGGCATCAAGGCCTCGGTGCCGAGCACCCGCATCATCATGCTCACGGTGAGCGACGAGGAGGAGGACCTCTTCGAGGCCATCAAGGCCGGCGCCACGGGCTACCTGCTCAAGGACGTCCAGATCAACGACGTCCCGGCGGCCGTGCGCGGCGTCCACGAGGGCCAGTCGCTCATCAACCCGGCCATGGCGGCCAAGCTCATCACCGAGTTCGCGAACATGAGCCGCAAGGAGGCCGAGCGGCCGCCCCAGCTGCCGGTCCCGCGGCTCACCGAGCGCGAGATGGAAGTGCTGCGCCTGGTCGCCAAGGGCATGAACAACCGGGAGATCGCCAAGCAGCTCTTCATCAGCGAGAACACGGTGAAGAACCACGTCCGCAACATCCTGGACAAGCTGCAGCTGCACTCGCGCATGGAGGCGGTCGTCTACGCCGTGCGCGAGCGCATGCTGGAGATCACCTGACGGCCGTCTCCAGGTGGGCGGCGAGGCCCGGGTCGGCGCGCTCGACCCGCACGGCGTCGCAGCCCACCCACTCGGCGGCCGACCACAGGGCGTCACGCAGCGCGTCGGACCACTTCGCGCCGCTCAGGCCGGGCTCCAGGCTGAGCTGACGCGCCACCAGGGTGGACCCCTCACGTGCCGGATCGACCCGCCCGATCAGCCGGCCGCCGGCCAGCACGGGCATGGTGAAGTAGCCGTGCACGCGCTTGTGGCGCGGCACGTACAGCTCCAGCGTGTACGAGAAGCCGAAGACCCGCTCGGTGCGGCCGCGGTGCCAGATGAGCGAGTCGAACGGCGAGACCAGCGTCGTGCGGTGACGGCCGCGCGGCTCGGCGGCGAGCGCCTCGGGATCGGCCCACGCCGCCGCACCCCTGCCCGTCGCCCCCTTCCCCTTGGCCGTGCCCTGGCCGTTGACGGCGACCGCCACCTTGCCGTTGCCGCCGCTCGCGGTGGTGGCGCCGTTGGACGCCCCCCGTGCCGGCCAGCCCGACACGGTGACGGGCACCAGCCCGGCCGCGCCGCTGAGCAGGCACTCGTCCAGCATCGCGGCGTACCTGCCCTTGAGCCGCAGGAAGTCGATCAGGTCGCCCCGGGTCGCCACGCCCAGCGCCCGCCCCGCGACACGCGCGAGCCGTACGACGCACTCCTCGTCGGTGAGGTCCTCGGCCAGGAGATCGGCGGGGACCACGCGCTCGGCGAGGTCGTAGACCCGCCGCCAGCCGACGCGCCGCGTGCAGACGAGCTCGCCGATGTCGAGCAGCCACTCCAGCGCGATCTTGGACTCGGACCAGTCCCACCACTCGCCGGCCTGCCCGTCGCCGTCGGAGCGCCTGGCCGCCCGGGCGCCGCCCACGTCGGCCGTCGTGACCGGACCCGCCGCACGGACCCGCTCCAGCAGCTCCTCGACATGGCCGGTGGGAACCTGGTGCCACCGGAACTTGCGCTCCTGGTAGGCCCGGCGGCGGAAGGCGTAGAGCGGCCAGTGCTCGATCGGCAGGATGCACGCGGCGTGGCACCAGTACTCGAAGCTCTGGGCGGGGTCGTCCCAGTAGGCCCGCTCGACCGCCGGCCTGCCGACCGCTCCCTGGCGCGCGTAGGCGACCAGCTCGTGGGAGCGGGCGAGGACGGAGATCGTGTCGAGCTGCACCGCGCCGAGCCTGCGGAGCATGCCCCGCACGCCGCCCCGGCGCCCCTCGGCGCCGAGCAGTCCCTGCGCGCGCAGGATGATCCGGCGCGCCTCGTCAGCGGTCAGGTCCGTCATGTCAACGATTCCGTACGGCGAAGCATGCCGCGCATGCTAGCGCCGCCCACCGACAGAACGGGTCGGCGGTGGAGGGCGGAGAAACCACACCCAGTCCACCGGCTTACCCCCAAGGTGGGAGTGTCCTACCTGAACCGGTACGACACGGTCGTCTGGGGGCGCTGCGGTAGGGCCGGTCCGTGGCCGCGCGCACGCCGTCACACGTGGCCGACGCGCACGAAGGACCCCGCACCCCGGAAACCCCGGCGGGCCCGGCGATCCGGGACGCCCAGGGGACCCGGACCGCCCGTCCGTGCCCCTCGGGCCGTCCGGGTCCGTGGCTCGTCCGGGCGGGGGAGCGGCGGCATCCCTGGGTGGCGCCGCTCCGGTGCCCGGACGGACGGGGTCAGCGGTGGTCTTCGGTGGACATGCCGACGCGGGGCGCGTCGATCACGACGTCGGTGAAGATGTCGAAGACGAGCGCGAGGATGCCGCCCACGACCACCAGGCCGACGCCGATCCAGATGAGCGTCCAGGTCGCCATGGTCATGCCGACTCCGCCGACGATGAACCCGATCAGCATGACGGTGACCGCCAGCCACGAAGACGCACGACCGCCGTGACTGCCGAGATTCTCAGTCTGCTCCGTCTTCTGGCCTTCAACCATGACAAAATCCTTCCCTTTGCCGGATATCCCGCTATTTGGTGCGAGCCGGCTGTCAACCGGCATACCCTCTGCCTGACCCCATTCTCCCAGACATCACCTGCGCCCTCGCTGCCGCGGTGGCTGTGTCCGCTGGCGGAACCGCCTACCATGGCAACGGGGAAGTTTGTCTCGGCCTCTCCTCCTGGCGGCGCCGCCGGGGTAGACCTGCGAGGAGCTTTACATAAAGTGGCAGCCATTCTCGACAAGATCCTGCGTGCCGGCGAGGGCAAGATCCTCCGCAAGCTCAAGCGGATCGCAGACCAGGTCAACTCCATTGAGGACGACTTCACGAGCCTGTCCGACGCGGAGTTGCGCGCGCTGACGGACGAGTTCAAGCAGCGCCACGCCGACGGCGAATCGCTCGACGAGCTGCTTCCCGAGGCGTTCGCCACCGTGCGTGAGGCGGCGCGCCGCGTGCTCGGCCAGCGCCCCTACGACGTCCAGATCATGGGCGGCGCCAACCTCCACATGGGCAACATCTCCGAGATGAAGACCGGTGAGGGCAAGACCCTGACCTGCACCCTGCCCGCCTATCTCAACGCGCTGGCGGGCAACGGCGTGCACGTGATCACGGTCAACGACTACCTCGCCAAGCGCGACGCCGAGAAGATGGGCCGCATCCACCGCTTCCTCGGGCTCGAGGTCGGCGTGATCCTGTCCGGCCAGCAGCCCGACGAGCGCCGCAAGCAGTACGAGGCCGACATCACGTACGGCACCAACAACGAGTTCGGCTTCGACTACCTGCGCGACAACATGGCCTGGTCGCTGGACGAGTGCGTGCAGCGCGGCCACTTCTTCGCGATCGTCGACGAGGTCGACTCCATCCTCATCGACGAGGCGCGCACGCCGCTGATCATCTCCGGCCCCGGCGAGCAGTCCGGCAAGTGGTACGCCGAGTTCGCCAAGATCGTGCCCCGGCTGCGCAAGGGCGTCGAGGCGAAGAACCCCGGCGAGGAGAGCACCGGCGACTACGTCGTCGACGAGAAGAAGCGCACGGTCGGCGTGCTGGAGGCGGGCGTCGCCAAGGTCGAGGACTGGCTCGGCATCGACAACCTCTACAAGCCCGAGCACACCCACCTGGTCGGCTTCCTCAACAACGCGCTCAAGGCCAAGGAGCTCTTCAAGAAGGACAAGGACTACATCGTCTCCGACGGCGAGGTCCTGATCGTCGACGAGTTCACCGGGCGCATCCTGCACGGCCGTCGCTACAACGAGGGCATGCACCAGGCCATCGAGGCCAAGGAAGGCGTGAAGATCAAGGACGAGAACCAGACTCTCGCCACCGTCACGCTCCAGAACTACTTCCGCCTCTACGAGAAGCTGTCCGGCATGACCGGCACCGCCGTCACCGAGGCCAACGAGTTCCACAAGACGTACAAGCTCGGCGTGGTCCCCATCCCGACCAACCGGCCGATGATCCGCAAGGACCAGGCGGACGTGGTCTACAAGACCGAGGACGCCAAGTTCGACGCCGTGGTCGAGGACATCAGGCAGCGCTACGAGCAGGGCCAGCCGGTGCTCGTCGGCACCACCTCGGTCGAGAAGTCGGAGCGGCTGTCGCGGGCGCTCAAGCGCCGGGGCGTGCCGCACGAGGTGCTCAACGCGAAGAACCACGCGCGTGAGGCCGCGATCATCGCCGAGGCGGGCCGCAAGGGCGCCGTCACCGTCGCCACCAACATGGCCGGCCGCGGCACCGACATCATGCTCGGCGGCAACCCCGAGTTCCGCGCCGACCTGGAGCTGCGCCAGCGCGGCCTCGACCCGGTCGAGACGCCCGACGAGTACGACAAGGCCTGGCCGGAGGCGCTGGAGAAGGCCAACGCCGCGGTCAAGGCCGAGCACGACGAGGTCACCAAGATCGGCGGCCTCTACGTCCTCGGCACCGAGCGCCACGAGTCGCGCCGCATCGACAACCAGCTCCGCGGCCGCTCCGGCCGTCAGGGCGACCCCGGCGAGTCGCGCTTCTACCTCTCGCTCGGCGACGACCTGATGCGCCTGTTCAACTCGGCCCGCGTCGAGATGATCATGACCAGGCTCAACATCCCGGACGACCAGCCGATCGAGTCCGGCATCGTCTCCAAGGCCATCGCCTCCGCGCAGCACCAGGTCGAGCAGCAGAACTTCGAGATCCGCAAGGAAGTTCTCAAGTACGACGAGGTGATGAACCGCCAGCGCAAGGTCATCTACGCCGAGCGCCACCGGGTGCTGGAGGGCGCCGACCTGCACGAGCAGGTCCGCGGCTTCGTCGGCGAGGTGATCGACGGCTACGTCGTGGGCGCCACCTCCGAGGGCTTCGCCGAGGAGTGGGACCTCGACAAGCTGTGGAAGGCGTTCAGCGAGCTCTACCCGATCCAGATCACGGTCGACGACCTGGTCAAGGAGGCCGGCTCGCGCGAGGAGCTCACCGGCGAGTTCATCAGCGAGAAGGTCAAGAAGGACGCGCTGGAGGCGTACGACCGGCGCGAGCAGGAGCTCGGCTCCGAGGCGATGCGCGAGTTCGAGCGCCGGGTCATCCTGTCCGTCCTCGACCGCAAGTGGCGCGAGCACCTGTACGAGATGGACTACCTGCGCGAGGGCATCGGCATGCGGGCCTACGCGCAGAAGGACCCGCAGATCGAGTACCAGCGCGAGGGCTTCGAGATGTTCGCCGCGATGCTCGAGGGCATCAAGGAGGACTCCGTCGGGTTCCTGTTCAACATCGAGGTCGAGGTTCAGCAGAACCCGATCGTCGAGGAGGAAGAGGACGCGGTGATGGCGGAGACCCGCTCCATCATCGCGCGCGGCCTGCGCGGTCCCGAGCGGCCCGCGGAGCTGGAGTACACCGCGCCGGGCGAGCAGGGCGACGTCGAGCACACCCGGGTCCGCACCAGTGCGGCGGAGCGGGCGGCCTACGGCAACGTCGAGCGCAACGCGCCGTGCCCGTGCGGTTCCGGCAAGAAGTACAAGCGCTGCCACGGCGACCCGCGCAACGCGGCCTGACCCGAGGCTCCACGGCCCCGCCCCTCTCGCCCACGCGAGGGGAGCGGGGCCGCTCGGCTTCCGGGGGTGAGGCGTCGTCCTTCCGGGTCAGGCGGTTTCGAGGTCCGTGACGAGCCACTGGACGCCGCGTCGTTCCAGGCGCATGGCCAGGACGTGGCTGCGTTCGCCGCAGTGCAGTAGCACGCACATCTCCACCACCCCGTCCGCGGGCTCCGTCACGTGGGGCACGGCGGCGAACGGCGGGCGGCGCGTGTCCAGCATGCGGCCCGCCCGCACCAGCCCCCGGTACGCGTGGTCGGTGAGCCGGTCCGCGACCGACTCGGGCGGGCGGCGCCCGGCGAGGACCTCGGCCACCGCCTGACCGAGCAGGCGCAGGCTCCGCTCGTCCGGCGGGGCACCCGGCGGACCCCACACCAGCGGCAGCGAGTCCAGGGCGAGTGACCCCGCCACCGCGGGCGGCTCCACTTCGGGGCGGCGGGCGGGGACCGGGGCGAGGCGCGCGGCGCGCGTGCGGGGAAGGGATGGCATGAGCCCTCCAGAATCGCGGGGGAGACGATCGCTACAAGGAGTTTTCGGCCCGGCCCCCGGATACCTCGGCCGCCAACTTCTCGGGTGGGGGCGGTGGTTCGGGGGAGTTGGCGGAGAAGATCACCGGGAGTTGGAGTGGTGTCCGGCCGTCCCGCGCGGCGTTCCGGTCGCCGGCGACGTGGATCCGGCCGTCCGGAAGCGTTCCGGACCGCCGTCGAGCGGCGATACGGCCCCGGCGAAAAGAACGCCGGCGAAGAGGACGCCGGTGAAAGGGTCGCCGGCGGGGACGGCCCGGGCGAAACGGCGGCGAGCGAAACGGTCCTAGGGGAGGGGTCGCGTCTCTGGCGGCGCCGTCTCCGGCGGCCCCTCCGTGGCCGGTTCCGTAGAGGCGGGGGCCTCCGTAGAGGCGGGGGCCTCCGGAGGGGTGCGGGGCTCGCCGGAGTCCACGTCAGGCTCGGGCTCCCGGCCCGGCGTCATGATGTTCAGCCGGCGGATGAGGAAGCTGAACACCACGTAGTACACGACCCCGTACACCACCCCGATCGCGAGGATCGCCGGCAGGTTGCGGGTGTTGGACTTGCTGGCGTTGAGCAGCATGTCGAGGAGCCCGGCCGAGAAGCCGAACCCGAGCTGCCCCCCGGCCAGCGTCGTCACCGCCACCGCCACGCCCGTCAGCACGGCGTGCACGACGAACAGCAGCGGCGCCACGAAGATGAACGCGAACTCGATCGGCTCGGTGATGCCCGTGACCAGGGACGCGAGCGCGGCCGACAGCATGATGCCGCCCACGGCCCGGCGCCGGTGCGGCGGCGCGGCCCGCCACATGGCCAGCGCGGCGGCCGGCAGCGCGAACATCATGATGGGGAAGAAGCCGGCCATGAACTGCCCGGAGTGCTCGGCCCCGCCGAAGTAGCAGTTCCAGTCACCCCCGAGGACCCGCCCGCCCACCTCGCACTGCGGCACCACGTGCCACACGATCGAGTTGACGAAGTGGTGCAGCCCGAGCGGGATGAGCAGCCGGTTGATCAGCCCGTAGATGCCGGTCCCGAGCGGTCCCAGCGTGGTGAGGGCCTGGCCGGCGTCGCTGATCCACTGTCCGAGGAACGGCCAGATCCAGCCGATGACCACGCCGAGCAGCAGCGCCGCGATGGCCGTGACGATGGGCACGAAGCGCCGCCCGCCGAAGAACGCCAGCCAGGACGGCAGCTTGATGCGGTGGAAGCGCTGCCACAGCACGGCGGTGACGAGCCCCATCATGATGCCGCCGAGCACCTGGGTGGGGTTCTGCAGCCCGTAGTCGACGACCTCCTTGATCCCGCCGTCCTCGACCTTGCGCAGCAGCACGGTGTCGCGGATGGACGAGCCGAGGAACATCACCTTGGACACCCGGTCGAACACCAGGTAGCCGACGACGGCGGCCAGCGCGGTCGTCCCGTCGGACTTGCGCGCGAAGCCGATGGCCACGCCCACGGCGAACAGCAGCGGCAGGTTCTTGAACAGGGCGTCGCCGGCCGCCTCCAGCACCTGGGCGATCTGCGCCATCCACGCGAACCCGGCCACGTCGGCCAGGCCGCCGGGGGCGGGGCCGTTGGAGCCCAGCATGTCGGACTGCCCGAAGCGCATGAGCAGCGCGGCGGCCGGCAGGGCGGCGATGGGCAGCATGAGGGAACGGCCCAGCCGCTGCAGTACGGTCATGACCCGCGCGAACCGCGGCCGGAGGGCGCTCAGGGCGCGGGCGGGCGGCGAAGGCCGGGCGGTGGTCTCGTTCACCGGGCGTTCCTCCTGAGGGTGGGAGCCGGGCCCTCAGCCCCGTCTGGCGGGCATTTCCAGGATGGTACGCAACTGGTAGCGGTCGGCGCGGTAGGTCGAGACGCCCAGCTCGGCGCAGACGCCGCCGGCGAAGGACCTGCGCTGGAGCAGGAGCACGGCGCCGCCGCGCGGCAGCTTGAGCAGGTCGGCGTCGCTCGGGTCGGCGATGCCCCCGTCGATGGTCAGCTCGCCCGCGTCCATGACGAGGCCGTAGCGGCTCTCCAGGAGCTCGTACAGCGACTTGCCGGACAGGTCCAGGTCGCCGAGGCCGGGGGCGAGGCGGACGGGGATGTGCGCGCGCTCGATGGACAGCGGCTCGCCGTCGGCGGTGCGCAGGCGCTCGATGAAGTGGACCTCCTCGCCCGGCTGGATGCCCAGCTCCTTGGCCAGGTGGGCGCTGGCGCGCACGATCCGCCGGTCGAGGTCGCGGGAGCCGGGCTCCATGCCGCGGGCGCGCATGTCGTCGCTGAACGAGGTGAGCTGGAGGGCCAGCTCGATCTTGGGGCGGGCGACGAACGTGCCCTTGCCGGGCACGCGGTGCAGCCGCCCCTCGGACACCAGGTGGTCCACCGCCTGCCGGACGGTCATGCGGGACAGGCCGAAGCGCTGGCAGAGCTCCCGCTCGGACGGGATGGCCGCGCCGATGCTCAGCTCGTCGCTGTCGATGAGGTCCAGCAGGATCTCGCGCAGCTGGAAGTACTTGGGCACCGGGCTGTCCGGATCGATGTGGGCCACGGATCCTCCCCTCGATCTGACCTGGGCAATGGGCTATGGTTCGTACTGGTCTAGTCCGGACTAGACCACATGTCGCAAAACAGGGTCAAGTCCGAACGGTAACGATTGCGAGCGTGAGATGACCAGCAAGATGCGCAGCGAGATCGCCGAGCAACCCGCGGCGCTGAGGGCCACGCTCGACTCCCTGCTCCCCCGGGTCGGCGAGGTGCGGGCGCTGGGTGAGCGGACCCGCCAGCTGCTGTTCATCGCCCGCGGCACGTCGGACAACGCCGCAGTCTACGGCCGCTACCTCATCGAGTCGCGCGCGGGGAGGCTGGCCGCGCTCGCCGCGCCGTCCATCGCGACGACGTACCGCCGCAGGCTGGACCTGGACGGCGTGCTGGCCGTGGCGATCTCCCAGTCCGGCCGTACGGAGGAGATCGTGGAGACGCTGGCCTGGGCGAGCGACTGCGGCGCGAAGACCGTCGGCATCACCAACGGCGGTCCGGACAGCCCGCTCGCGCAGGCGGCCGACCTGGCGTTGTGCACGCTCGCCGGGGAGGAGAAGGCCGTCCCGGCCACGAAGACCTACACCACGCAGCTCGCCGCGCTGGCCGTGCTCGCGCTCGGCCTCGGCGCCGAGGTGGACGAGAAGGACCTCCAGCGGGTGCCGGACGCCGTCGAGGGGCTCATCGACGCGCCCGGCGACCTGGACGCCGTCGTCGAGGGCCTGGCCGACAAGCACGGCGCGGTCGTCTCGGCCCGCGGCCTGGCCTTCTCCACCGCCCTGGAGACCGCGCTCAAGCTCAAGGAGGCGTGCTACCTGCACGCCATGGGCCTGTCGTACGCCGACCTGCTGCACGGCCCGATCGCGGTCGTGGACGCCGAGACCCCCGCGCTGCTCCTCGCCGCGGAGAACAGCCCCACGCTGGCCGGGACCGTCGCCCTGGCCGAGCGGGTCGTCGCGGCCGGCGCGCCCGCGTTCACGATCGGCGGCGGGCGGGCGCTCGCCGCGGCCGGAACCGCCTCCCTCAACGGCCCGGACCTGCCGGAGTGGGTCGCGCCGATGGGGCTGATCGTCCCCGGTCAGCTCCTGACCGAGGCCCTGGCCCGCCGGCTCGGCGTCGACCCCGACGCCCCCCGCGGCCTCAACAAGGTGACGCAGACCGACTGAGCGGGACGGCGGTCACGGACGGTCGTCTAGCCTTGGTCGGACGGTAAGGAGGAGGACGGATGGCGGCGGATGCGAGCGCGATCATCGCCGGGCTCGGCGGTGCCGGGAACATCATCGACATCGAGCCCTGCATCACCCGGCTGCGGACCGAGGTGCGCGACGCGTCCAAGGTCGACCGAGCCGCCCTCAAGGCGGCGGGCGCCCACGCCGTGATGGCGGCCGGCAACGTGGTCCAGGTCGTCGTCGGCCCGGAGGCCGACACGATCGCCAGCGACATCGAGGACCTCATCGGCTAGAGGGCGAGACCATGACGACTGTTCTCGCCCCTGTCCAGGGGTCGGCGGTGGAGTTGGCGGCCGTCCCCGATCCGGTGTTCTCCGCTGGGATGGTGGGTCCCGGAGCGGCGATCGACCCGCTGAGGGAGCCCGGCAAGGCCGTGGCTCCCATATCGGGGAGAATCATGAAACTGCACCCGCACGCCTACGTGATCGTCGGTGACGACGGCAGAGGCGTGCTGGTACATCTCGGCATCGACACGGTGCAGCTCAAGGGCGAGGGGTTCGAGCTCCTCGCGGCGGAGGGCGACCGGGTCAGCGCCGGGCAGCCCGTCGTGGCCTGGGACCCGGCCGCGATCGAGGCGGGCGGGCGGTCGCCGGTCTGCCCGGTCGTCGCCCTCGACGCGGACGCCGGCTCGGTCAGCGGCGTCGCGGCGGGAACCGTCCGGGTAGGGGAGGAGTTGTTCCGTTGGCTCTGACCCGTCTGGTCTGACCGGGCGGTGATGACCCGCGTGGCTTCGCGCCTTTTCCGGCATCGATGATGGTAGGAGGTCCAGCACGGTCTGGACCGGCACAGGACGAAGGAGTTTTTCATGCCTGAACGCAAGGTCACCGTGGTGGCGGAGGTGGGACTGCACGCCCGCCCGGCGGCCACGTTCGTGCGGGCGGCGGTCAAGGCGCCCATGGACGTCTCGATCGCCAAGCCGGGCCGCGACCCGGTCAACGCCAAGAGCATCCTGCAGATCCTCGCGCTGGACGTGCAGCAGGACGAGGTGGTCGTGATCAAGGCCGAGGGCGACGGCGCCGACACCGTCCTGGACGAGCTCGCGAAGATCGCCGGATCGCCATGAGCCTGGCGGGGGCGGGAGTGAGCCCGGGCGCCGGACACGGGCCCGCGTACATCCTGACGGCGTCCGTCCCGGAACCCCCCGAGGACTCCGCCCACACGGGCGACGCGGACGCCGAGAAGGAGCGCGCCCTGGCGGCCCTCCACCAGGTGGCGGGCGAGCTGGAGTCGCGGGCGGACCGGCTGGAGGCCGACCCCGACGCTCCAGGGCGCGAGGGTGCCGACATCCTGCGGGCGCAGGCGCTCATGGCCGCCGATCCCGGGCTGGCCGTGGGGGTGGAGGCGCTCGTCGACGAGGGGGTCGCCGCGCCGCGGGCGATCTTCTCCGCCTTCGCGAAGTACCGGGCGGCGCTGGCGGGCGCCGGAGGCTACCTGGGAGAGCGGGTGGCGGACCTCGACGACGTCCGCGACCGCGCGATCGCCCGGCTCACCGGACACCCCCTGCCGGGCCTGCCCAGCGAGCCGGCCCCGCCCGCCGAGCCCGGCGGAGCGCCCCGGCCGTACGTGCTGATCGCGCGCGACCTCGCCCCCGCCGACACCGCGCTGCTGTCGAGAGCCGTCGTCGCCGCGTTCGTCACGGAGAAGGGCGGGCCGACCAGCCACACCGCGATCCTCGCCCGCGCGATGGGCGTGCCCGCCGTCGTCGGCTGCGCCGGCGCGACCGCGATCCCGCCCGGCACGACCGTTCTGGTCGACGGGACCTCCGGCGAGGTACGGCCCGACCCGACCGGCGAGGAGCTGGCCAGGGTCGCGGGCGCCGCCCGGGCCCGCCGGGCGGCCGTGGAGCGGGCGGGCGAGGCCGGCCGGACCCGTGACGGCCACCCCGTGCCGCTGCTCGCCAACATCGGCGGCCCCGGCGACCTGGACGCCGCCCTGCACCACGGGGCGGAGGGCGTGGGTCTCTACCGGACCGAGTTCCTCTTCCTGGGCAGGAGGCAGGCGCCGCCGGCCGAGGAGCAGGAGCGGGCCTACCGGGCGGCGCTGGCGGCCTTTCCCGGCCGCACGGTGGTGGCCCGGACGCTCGACGCCGGCGCCGACAAGCCGCTGGCCTTCCTGCCGCCTCCCGCCGAGGAGCCGAACCCGGCGCTGGGGGAGCGCGGCCTGCGGCTGCTGCGCAGGTTCGGGGACGTCCTGGACGTCCAGCTCGGGGCGCTCGCCAGGGCCGCCGCCTCCGAGACGGCCGAGCTCCAGGTCATGGCGCCCATGGTGGCCACGGCCGAGGAGGCCGCGTGGTTCGCGGAGGCGTGCCGGGCCAGGGGGCTGCCCCGGGCGGGAGTGATGATCGAGGTGCCGGCGGCGGCGCTGCGGGCCGCGAGTCTGGCCGCCGAGGTGGACTTCCTGTCGATCGGCACCAACGACCTCGCGCAGTACGCGTTCGCCGCGGACCGGGAGCTCGGCACGCTGGGCGACCTCCAGGACCCGTGGCAGCCCGCCCTCCTCGACCTCGTCCACCTCACCGCCGCCGGCGCGTCGGGGGCGGGACGGCCGTGCGGCGTCTGCGGGGAGGCGGCGGCCGATCCGGCCCTGGCCTGTGTGCTGGTGGGGCTCGGGGTCACGTCGTTGTCCATGGGGGCCGCCGCGCTGCCGGCCGTGCGGGCGGGGCTGGGGGAGCACACGCTGGACCAGTGCCGGCGGGCGGCCGAGGCGGCCCGCGCGGCCATGACCCCGTCTCGGGCCCGCACCGCAGCCCGCGCCGAGCTCCCGGCCCTCACCGCCCTCGGCCTGTGACCGGACGGCCTCGTGACCTGCGGCTTGTGACTCGCGGTGGCGCGCCGGGCCCGTCCACCGCGGGCGGCCGGTAGCCGCGCGCGGCGCCGAGGAGGCCGTGGCGTGGATACGGTTGGAGGCATGTCTGGACGGATCGGCATGGCAGGGCTGCTCGTGTTCGCGTTGACGGCGTGCGGGGGAGGTGGCACGGCGGGGGCGACACCGGGCACCCGCGCCGCCGCCCCACCCGCCACGCCCGCCTCCCCTGCGGCCTCCCCCACGGCCACCGCCCCGGCCGGTGAGGACACCCCGGCGAGCACGTCCGAAGCCTCCGCGCCGAGCCGCGTCCCCGCCGCGAGCGGCGACGTGCGCCGGGTGCTGGCCCGGATGAGCGCGGAGGAGAAGGTCGGCCAGCTCTTCATGCCCGTCCTGTACGGCACGGCCGCCGGCACGGTGTCCGGCGAGAACCAGGCCAGGTACGGCGCCCAGACCCCGGCCAAGGTCATCGCCAGGTACCACCTCGGCGGTGTCATCCTCTTCCCCGCCAACATCAAGAGCGTCTCGCAGGTCGTCGCCCTCACCAACGGCCTGCAGGCCGCGTCCCCGCGCGTGCCGCTGATCATCGGCACCGACCAGGAGAACGGCCTGGTGTCCCGGATGGGCGCGCTGATGACGACGTTCCCGGGCGCCTCCACCGTGGGCGCCACCCGGGACCCGGCGCGGGCGCGGGCCGTCGCCAAGGCGACCGGCGAGGAACTGCGCGCCGTCGGCGTCAACCTGGACTTCGCCCCCGTCGCGGACGTCAACATCAACCCGGACAACCCCGTCATCGGCCGGCGGGCCTACGGCAACGAGCCGGCGAAGGTCGCCACGATGGTCTCGGCCGCGGTCAAGGGCTTCGGCGACGCCGGGGTGGCCGCCACCGCCAAGCACTTCCCCGGCCACGGCGACACCGACGTCGACAGCCACACCGGGCTCCCGGTGATCAAGCACACGCGCGCGCAGTGGGAGCGGATCGACGCGCCGCCGTTCAGGGCGGCCATCGCGGCCGGGGTGGACGCGGTGATGAGCGCGCACATCGTGTTCCCGAAGCTCGACCCGTCGGGCGACCCCGCGACGCTGTCCAAGCCCATCCTGACCGGGCTGCTGCGGGAGAAGCTCGGCTTCAAGGGCGTGATCTCCACCGACGCGCTCAACATGGAGGGCGTGCGCAAGAAGTACGGCGACGGCGAGGTGGCCGTGCGCGCCGTGCTGGCCGGTGCCGACCTGCTGCTCATGCCCAACGACCTGCCCAAGGCGTACGACGCGGTGCTGTCCGCCGTGAAGTCGGGACGGATCAGCCGCGCCCGGCTCGACCAGTCCGTGACGCGGCTGCTGACCCTGCGGCAGGCCCGTGGCTTCCTGCGCGCGGCGCCGCGGGCCTCGGCGGCCGAGGCGGCCGGCGTGCTGCGCTCGGCCGAGCACCGCCGCCTGGCCGCCCGTGTCGCCCGCGAGGGCGGGTGACCGTCCCAGGGATCAGTGCTCGCCGTGCAGCCCGCTCGCGACGAAGATCGCGGCCAGGAGGGTGAACAGGAAAGCCTGCAGGCACTGGATGAAGATCTCGAAGGCGGTCATCACGATCGTCATGGCCACGGCCAGCACCCCGAGGCCGGACCCGAGCGGCGTGAGTTTCTCGAACAGGAACCAGAAGCCCACCGAGCTGAAGAAGGCCAGGATGAGGTGGCCGGCGAACATGTTCGCGAACACCCGGACGAAATGGGTGAACAACGAGGTGACGAAGACCTCGGCGAGGATGAGCGGCGCGTACAGGCCGTAGGCCCAGCGGGGCAGACCCGGCAGGTGCACGATGCCCCGCAGGTAGCCCCGGACGCCGTGGTGCCGCACACCGAGGTAGAGCTTGACCGCGTACACGCTGACCGCGATCACGAGCGGGAACGAGATGCGCGCCGTCACGGGGAACTGGACGAGCGGCACGATGCCCATGAGGTTCCAGATCAGCACGGTCAGGAACACGCTGAACAGCAGCCCCATCCACCGGTCGGCGTCCTTGCCCAGCGCGGGCCGCGCAATCTGGTCGCGGACGAAGTGGTAGGCCAGCTCGCCGACCCCCTGGAAGCCCCTGGGCACGATCGACGGCCGGGCGAAGGCGGCCCGGCAGAGGGCGATGACGGTGAGGACGCTCAGCACGGCGACGAGCACCGGCTTGGTGAACCACGAGGGGCCGCCGGAGATGATCGGAGCGAACTCGAACAGCTCCGGTCCGGGGGCGTGGAAGTCGTCAGGGGAGGTCATCAGGATCGTCGTCCGCACGGCGGTCCCTTCTCTGTTCGACCAGAACGGAACCTCACGATAACCAGGTAATTCGGTGATCCTTTATCCGGGAATAGTGCCCATCATCGCCACACGTGCGACGCTCTACGCTTGGAGCGGGAGCAGGAGCGGTCCGAGGAGGCGGTGTGGTAGCGGGTGTTCTGATCGACTGGGGCGGGGTGCTGACCACCAGCATGTCCGACTCCATCGCGAAGTGGATCGCGGCCGACCGCATCGACCACGACCACTATCACGCGGTCATGAGCGAGATGGTGCACCGGGCGTACGGCGACGCGGAGGAGGAGACGGTCGTCCACGCGCTGGAGCGCGGCGAGCTGGACGGCTCCGCCTTCGAGCGTGACCTGGCCGCCCGGCTGCTGACCCTCGACGGGGTGCCGCCGGAGGCGGAGGGCCTGCTGGAGCGGATGTTCGTCGGCTTCGAGCGCGCCGAGGCCATGTACGACATGCTGCGCGCGGTCAAGCGGCACGGGCTGCGCACGTGCCTGCTGTCCAACTCGTGGTCCAACACCTACCCGCGCGACGACTGGGACGAGATCTTCGACGCTGTCGTGATCTCCGGCGAGGTCGGCATGCGCAAGCCGGAGCCCCGCATCTTCCGGCACGCCCTCGACCTGCTGGCGCTGCCGGGCGAGTCGTGCGTGTTCATCGACGACATCGAGGCCAACATCGCCGCGGCCCGCGCCCTCGGCATCCACGGCATCCACCACCGCGACCCCGAGACGACCATCGCGTCCCTCGAGTCGCTCCTCCAGATCCCCCTCCGACCGGCATGATGGTGCCCTCGCACCCTGCCGACCGGTGCCTTCGCACGCTCTGAAAGGTTCCTGATGCGCGTCTACCTGCCGTGCACGCTGCCCGCCCTCGCCCGCGCGGTGGAGGCGGGCGAGCTGGGCCCGGCCCCGCTGACCGGTTACGCGGTGACGCCCGCGCTGATCGAGTGGTACGCCTCGGGCGACACCGAGGAGCTCGAGTACGTCGCGCTCACCGAGGCCGCCCGCGCCTCCCTGAGGCTGCTGGCCGCGGACCGCCCCGCCGAGCCCGTGAAGCCCGGGGACGAGCCGCCGGCAGGCGACGAGCCGCGGCCCGAGAAGGACGAGGACGGCCACGCGTGGGCGCCGCGGCGGGTGGTGGTGGCCGCCGAGGTGCCCGACGACACGCTGAAGGCCGGCGCCGACCTGGAGGAGCGGGCCACGGTGCGGCTGACGCGGCCGGTGCCGATGTCCAAGGTCGCCGCGGTGCACGTGGACGACCTGTACGCCGTGCCCGACATCGGGGCGGCCGTCGAAGCGCTGCCCGCCTCCGACGCGGGCGACGACGACGCCCGCTTCACCGTGGACGGCGCCGAGGCGCACGAGCTCATGTGGTACGCCACGCAGGAGATCCCGCACCTGCTCCGAGAAGATCATTAGGGACATGTTAAATACCGGGTAAAGTGCCTTGACCCTTTCTTGATCGGACTGGCTAAGATCACAGGCTGGACTTGTCCGTGACAGAAGGAGTCGGTTCTGTGAAGCTTCGAGCAGTGGTGACCGCGGTGGGCGCGCTGGCCACAGCCCTCATCGTGACGTCCCCCGCCCAGGCGGCCTCCGCCCGCGGGTACGACCACAAGGACCCCTACCAGACCGGGTGCGGCAACTCCGCCCGCACCGTCCGCACCGGGAACATCAACAGCCAGCTTGACGGCAAGATCGGCACCGTCATGCTCAAGTACTCGTTCCGGTGCAAGACCAACTGGGTCGAGATCAGCACGATCACCGCCGGCTACGGCTCGATCACCGTCCAGAACGCCAGGGGCACGGTGGACACCTTCCAGTTCAAGAAGGGCAACGGCGGCCGCCACTGGGGCAACATGGTGAACGGCAACAACATCTGCGCCTGGGGCAGCGCCAGCGTGAAGTGGGGCAGCGGCATGGGCGGCCAGCGCGGTTCCGGCGGCACCGGCCAGGCCTGCAAGTAGCAGCCTGCCCCCGTACGGGCGTAGCCGCGGTCCAGTGGGCCGCGGCCCGTCCGTTCACCGGGATGTCACCGCCGGCCGCTAGTCTGGAACGGCCATGACGAAGCACATCATCTGGGACTGGAACGGCACGCTCTTCCACGACATCGACGCCGTCGTCGGAGCGACCAACGAGGTCTTCAGCTCCTACCAGCTGCCCCCTCTCACCGCCGACGGCTTCCGCGCCGTCTACACCCGGCCCATCTGGCTGGCCTACGAGCGGCTGCTGGGCCGCCCGCTGACCGAGGGCGAGTGGGAGACGCTCGACACCGGTTTCCACGAGCACTACTTCCGGCTGAGCGTGGCCTGCGGCCTGGCCGAGGGCGCGCTGGCCACGCTGGCGAGCTGGACGGGCACGCAGTCGCTGTGCTCGATGGCCCCCCACTCCCACCTGGTGCCGATCGTCGAGTCGTTCGGCATCACCGGTCACTTCACCCGGGTGGACGGGCTGGTCGGGGTCACCGGCGGCGAGAAGGCCGAGCACATGGCGGCCCACATCGAGGCGCTCGACGTGGAGCCAGGCCAGGTGCTGGTGATCGGCGACAGCGTCGACGACGGCATCGCCGCCCGCCACGTGGGGGCGCGGGCCGTCCTCTACACGGGCGGCATGACCTCGCGGGCGGACCTGGAGGCCACGGGCCTGCCGGTCGTCGACACCCTGGCCCAGGCCCTCGACCACATCTGACGGCCGCCGGGTTCGGGAGCCACGCCGGTTCCCCGGCCGTACCCTTGCAGGGTCCCCCCAGGAGGCCGCCATCAACCGCCTAGTGCTCTGGAACATCGACCTGACCCTGGTCGACGTCGCCATCGTCACCCGTGACGCCTACGCCGAGGCGTTCCGCGCCGTGACCGGCCGCCCGCTCGTCAAGCTCGCCCCGGCGCTGGGCCGCCCCGACTCCGAGATCGTCTTCGAGACCCTCGCCGTCAACGGCGTCGTGGCCGAGGACGCCCACCTGCCCAAGTTCCTCGCGGCGCTGGCCTCGGCCTTCGCCGACCGGCGCGGCCGGCTGCCGAAGGAGGGCCGGGCGATGCCCGGGGCCAAGGACGCGCTCAAGGCCGTGGCCCGGCTCGACGGCGTGGTCCAGTCCGTGCTGACCGGCACGATCAAGGGCAACGCCGTCCTGAAGCTGAAGGCGTTCGGCCTGGACAAGCACATCGACTTCGACCTCGGCGGCTACGGCGAGGAGGCCTACCCGAAGGCGACGCTGCTCCAGGTCGCGCAGGGGCGGGCCAGGCAGCGGCTCGGCACGCCGTTCACGGCCGCCAACACGGTGGTCATCGGCGACTCGGCGCGCGACGTCCAGGCCGCCCGGATCGGCGGCGCGGCGATGATCGCGGTGGCCTCGGGCCGCTCGACCACGGCCGAGCTGCGCGAGGCCGGGGCCGACATCGTGCTGCCCGACCTGTCCGACGCCGCCGAGGTGGTGGCCGCCGTCGCCCGCCTCACCACCCCGGCGTGACGCTCAGGCGAGCGCCTTGAGGAAGCGGGCCGCGACCGGGGCGGCGACGGCCGACCCCGCTCCGGCGCCCTCCACGATCACCGCGAACGCCAGGTCGCCGCGGTAGCCGACGAACCACGAGTGCGCGGGCGGCTCCTTGCCCGAGCCGTACTCCGCCGTGCCGGTCTTGCCGGCCGTGCCCTCCGGGAAGCTGACGTCGTGCGCCGTGCCGTCGGTCACGACGGCCGGCATGAGGTCGCGCAGCGCCCGCACGACGTTCTGCTCCAGAGGACGGGGCCGGAGCGTGTGGTCCGGCATCCGTTCCTCCGGGACCAGCCGGGGCGGCCACCAGGCGCCGGCGGCGACGGCCGCGGCGACGGAGGCCATGTTGAGCGGGCTGGCCAGCACCCGGCCCTGCCCGATGGCGGCGGAGGCGAGGTCCGTGTCGTCCTTCGGCGCCGGGAACTCCGCCTTCACGGCCGGCACGCCCGGCGTGATCGCCGCGCCGAACCCGAAGTCGGCGGCCACCTTGGCGAGCCGGTCGGCGCCGAGCCGGTCCACCGTCATCGCGCCGAAGGTGGTGTTGCACGAGTGGGCGAAGGCGTCGCGGAAGGGCAGCGTGCCGTAGTCCTTGAAGCCGGCGTTGTGGAAGGGGAAGCCGCCGATGTTCTGCTCGGCGGGGCAGTTCACCTGCGCGTCGGGCTTCGCGCCGTCCGCGACCAATGCGGAGGCGGTGACGACCTTGAACGTGGACCCGGGCGGGTACTTGCCGAGCAGCGCCCGGTTGAAGCCGCCGGGCTTGTTGACCACGGCGAGGATCTCGCCGGTGGAGGGCCGCAGCGCGACCAGCGAGGCCGGCTTGTCCACGCCCTCCAGCGCCCGGGCGCCCGCCCGGTGCACCTTGAGGTCGAGCGTGGTCTTCAGCGACTCCTTCCCCGTGGCCTTGACGAGGGTCTCGACCGGCTCATCACCCTCGTAGAGCTCGATCGTGCTCTCCTTGTACGGGGCGAACCAGTCCGGGTACGTCTGCTTCAGACCCTCGACGAGCTGCTGCACGGAGCCGGGCGTGCCCGGGGTGTCGATGCGCTCGCCGTCGGCGGCCAGGACGTGCGCCGGCTCGCCCGGCCGGGTGATCGTCCGCAGCGACCTGCCCTTCCCGAGCAGGCGGTGGATGGTGGCCGGGCTCCAGGCGACCTTCCACGTGCCGCCGCGCTCGACGAGCTTGAGCTCACCGTCGTAGTCCCAGTCCTTCACTCCTTGGAGCCCGGCGTCGAAGGACACGGTCCCGTCGTCCCCCACGCTCTGGGAGAAGACCCCGTTCGGTACGTCGCGGTGGAAGGAGGCGCGCTCGGCCTGGAGATCGGTGAGGAACCGCCGGTGCCAGTCCTCGAAGTCGGCGGGCGGGTCGGCGACGAGGCGGCGCATCGCCGCGTAGTCCTGCGCCGACCACGCGTTCAGGTAGGCGTCGGCGGTCTGCTCCGGCGAGCCCTCGGTGCGCAGCGCCCAGAGCGTGCCGCCGGCCGCGAGCGCCGGGACGAGAAGTGCCGCGGTGATCCACGGCCACCTGCGCCGCCTGCGCGGCCGTGGGCTCTCCTCTCTGAGATGGGCGTACATTGTCCCCGTTGGTGGTGCCATGAGGTGAGAAGACCAGAATGACCTGCGCCCTGTCCAATACTGATATGGGCGAAGAAGTCATATGAGTTCAGATATAGTTGCTGCTCATGGACCTCGTCCGGCACCTTCGCTACTTCATCGTGGTAGCGGAGGAACTCCACTTCGGCAACGCCGCGATCCGGCTCGGCATGGCACAGCCGCCGCTCAGCCAGCGGATCAAGCGCCTGGAGGAGGAGCTCGGCGTGCGGCTGTTCGACCGCTCCGCCCGGCAGGTCCGGCTCACCGAGCCCGGCAGGCTGCTGCTCGGCGAGGCCCGCGAGATCGTCGCCCGGGTCGACCGGCTGCGTGAGCTGGCCCGCCACGGCCAGGGCGCCGTGCTGCGCGTCGGCGTCCCGCCCGACCTCGCGCCCGCCGTGATCGCCGGGCTCGTCGCCGGCTTCCGGGAGAGCCACCCCGGGATACGGCTCGCGCCCGCCGAGATCTGGACGGCCGAGCAGGTGGCCGCGCTGGCCGAGGGCGCCATCGACGTCGGCATCGTGCGCCACCCCGTCACCGCGCCCGGCCTGCTGTTCGGCCCGGCCCTGGTGCAGCCGCAGGGTGTGCTGCTGGCCGAGGAGGACTCGCTGGCCCGGGGCGGCGAGCTGCACCTGGCCGACCTGGCCGGCCGCGAGCTGCTGATGCCGCCCCGCGAGGGCGAGCCGGGCGTCCACGCGGAGGTGCTGGCCGAATGCCGCCGCCAGGGGTACGTGCCGCCGCAGGTCCACGAGGGCGCCGGGCTGGGCCTCGTGCTCGCCGGCGCGGCCGTCGCGTTCGGGCCGCGGGCGGAGCTGCCGGGGCTGGCCTGGCGCCCGCTGCTAGGCTCGCCGATCGCCGGTCGGGTCTCCACAGCCTGGCGGGCCGAGAGCGAAGCGGTCGCCGCGTTCTCCGCGATGGCCGTACGAACCCTGAAGGAGCGCGCCGGGATGGTGGACGAGGGCGCGGCGCCCGTGCGGCGGGTCAGCCGGCGGCCGGGAGTGCTGGCATGAGCGGGCCGGACTTCGGCGGCGTGTTCCGCGCGGCGGGCGTCACCGGCTGGCTGCACGCGACAGACATCGACACCGGCAGGCAGGTGGGGCACGGCTCCGACGACCCGGTGCCGACGGCGTCGGTGTTCAAGGTGCCGCTGCTGGTCGCCTTCTGCCGGCAGGCCGACGCCGGGCTGCTCGACCCGGCCGCGCCGGTGACCGTGCGGGCGGGCGAGCGGGTCTTCGGGCCCACGGGGCTGTCGGCCATGCTGGACGACGTCACGATGTCGCTGCGGGACCTCGCCTACCTGATGATCGCGGTCAGCGACAACACCGCCGCGGACGTGCTGTCGGAGCAGGTGGGGTTCGAGGCGATCAACGCCATGCTGGCCGGGTTCGGGCTGACGGGCACCCGGGTCCGGCAGAAGGCGGCCGACCTCTACGCGAGCATGGCCGAGGACGCCGGCCACAACTGGCCGTACCTCGACCTGGAGGAGATCGACCGGCTGCGCGTGCTCGACCCGCGGCGCACCAACCGCAGCACGCCGCGCGAGATGGCCACGCTGTTCGGGCTCATCTGGCGGGACGAGGCCGCCTCCCCCTCCTCCTGCGCCTGGATGCGGGCGGTGCTGAACAAGCAGGTGTGGCCGCACCGGCTGGCCTCCGGCTTCCCGTACGACGACGTGGACGTCAGCGGCAAGACCGGCACGCTGCCGACGCTGCGCAGCGAGGCGGGCGTGGTCGAGTACCCCGACGGCGGCCGGTACGCGGTGGCGGTGTTCACCCGGTCCTTCAGCCCCGCGGTCAACCAGCCGCGCGCCGACGCCGTGATCGGCACGGCCGCGCGTATGGCGGTGGACCACCTGAGGCGCTAGCTAGTTGTGTGGCGGATCGGGTATGACTTCCGGCCACACGGGCGACAGGATGGGGCACATGGTTGTTGAAGGGGCACTTCTCTGGGAGCCGACCGAAGAGATCGTCAAGCAGGCCAAGCTCACCCGGTACCTGGAGTGGCTCGGCCGGGCGGGGGCGGGCTACGAGGAGGTGTGGCGGTGGTCCGTCGAGCGTCCGGAGGACTTCTGGACGTCGATCTGGGACCACTTCGAGGTCGTCGGCGAGCGTGGTGACGGGCCCGTCGTCTCCGGGACGATGCCGGGCGCCGAATGGTTCACCGGAAGCAGCCTCAACTACGCGGAGAACGCGCTGCGCCACTCCGGGGGCACGGCCGTGGTGTTCGTCTCGGAGGACGGCGCCCGCCAGGAGATCGGCCACGAGGAGCTGCGCGAGGAGGTCGCCCGCGTCCGGGCCGGCCTGGTGCGCCTCGGCGTCGGCCGCGGCGACCGCGTAGCCGCCTACCTGCCGAACATCCCGCAGGCGCTCGTCGCCTTCCTCGCCACCGCCTCCCTCGGCGCGATCTGGTCGGCCGGCTCGCCCGACTTCGGGGTGGCGAGCATCGTCGACCGGTTCAAGCAGATCGAGCCCAAGGTCCTGATCGCGGTCGACGGCTACCGCTACAACGGCAAGGCCTACGACCGCTCGGCCGCGGTGAACGAGATCGCCGCCGCGCTGCCGTCGCTGCGCGCCACCGTGTGGATCCCGTACCTGTCGGCGGCGGCCGAGGGCCTGCCGCCTCAGCAGGCCGAGCCCGCCCCCGGGCCGGCGCGGTCGCTCCCGCACGGCGAGGTGATCGGCTGGGAGGGGCTGCGCTCGGAGAGCGGCCCGCTGGAGTTCGAGCGGGTGCCGTTCGGCCACCCGCTGTGGATCCTCTACTCCAGCGGCACCACCGGTCTGCCCAAGCCCATCGTCCACGGGCACGGCGGCGTGGTGCTGGAGCACCTGAAGTCCCTCTCCTTCCACCAGGACCTCGGCGAGGGGGACGTGTTCTTCTGGTACACCACCACGGGCTGGATGATGTGGAACTACCTCGTCGGCGCCCTGCTGGTGGGGGCCGTCCCGGTGCTGTACGACGGCTCGGCCGCGCATCCCTCACCCGCCACCCTGTGGCGGATCGCCGCCTCGGAGGGCGTCACCTACTTCGGGGTGGGCGCGCCGTACATCATGGCCTCCCTCAAGGCGGGTCTCCACCCCGAGGGGCTGGAGCGGCTGCGCGGCGTCGGCTCGACCGGCTCGCCGCTGCCGCCGGAGGGCTTCGCCTGGGTGCACGAGGAGCTGCCGGGCGTGCCGATCGGCTCGTTCTCGGGCGGCACGGACGTGTGCACCGGCTTCGTCGGCGCCACCGTGCTGCACCCCATCCGGGCGGGCGTCATCCCGTGCCGCTCGCTGGGCGCCGCCGTGGACGCCTACGACCCCGAGGGCCGGCCGGTCGTCGGCGAGGTGGGGGAGCTGGTGCTCACCCGGCCGATGCCGTCGATGCCGGTCATGTTCTGGAACGACCCCGAGGGCGAGCGCTACCGCGAGAGCTACTTCGACGTCTACCCCGGCGTCTGGCGGCACGGCGACTGGATCAAGATCGACGCCGACGGGAGCTGCGTCATCTACGGCCGCTCCGACTCCACCCTCAACCGGGGCGGCGTCCGGATGGGCACGAGCGAGTTCTACCGGGTGGTCGAGCGGTTCGAGGACATCGCCGACAGCCTGGTCATCGACACCGGCGTGCTCGGCCAGGAGGGCAGGCTGCTGCTGTACGTGACCCTGGCCGAGGGGGCCGAGCTGACCGACGAGCTGACGCGCGCCCTGTGCATGGCGCTGCGCGACGAGCTGTCGCCCCGGCACGTGCCCAACGAGATCCGGGCGGTCCCCGGGATCCCGCGCACCCTGTCGGGCAAGAAGCTGGAGGTGCCGGTCCGCAGAATCCTCCTCGGCACCCCCGTCGAGCAGGCCGCCAACCCCGACGCCATGGCCAACCCGGAGGTCCTGGAGCACTTCAGGCTAGACCCCCTGAGGGAGCCGGAACAGGCGTGACGGATCGTAGGCGGCCTTGACCTGGGCCAGGCGGGCGGCGTTCGCCCCGTAGTACGCGGTACGCCAGTTCCTCAGGTCCGGGTCGATGTAGTTGACGTAGGCGTGCTCGCCGAAGTGCGGGGCCATGGCGCTCTGGATCCGGCGCAGCCAGGCGCGGTCGTTGCCCTCCTGGTAGTACTGCACGCTGTACAGCGCCGCCCGGTGGGGGAAGGCCGTCGCGTCGGGCCGTACCCGGGCGACGGCGCCGCCCATGGCGTCGAACAGCACCGAGTGCGGCCCGGGGCGGCTCACCTCGGCCACCAGCGCCCGCACCCCGTCGGGGGTGAGCGGCCGGTAGGCCAGGTGTGACTTGGCGGCGAAGGCGGCCCGGCCCAGCCGCCCGTGCGGCGAGGGGTGGCACTGGTCCACGGTCAGCGACGAGCACCCGCCCATCACCTTCATCGCCTGGAGGTACGAGGTCCGGTAGACGGTGCGGGACGCCGGGCGGCCGATCCGGGCCACGACGGGGGCGAGCAGCCGGTCCAGCTCGGCCTTGCCGCCCAGGTGCACCCCGGTGATCCGCACCTCCGGCCCGCCCGGGTCGCGCGTGAGGTGCAGCGTGGACCACAGCTCGTCGGGCGCGGCGGGCGCCCACTCCTGCCAGGCCGCCAGCGCGGCCGCCGCCTTCGCCCAGGTCCAGCGCAGGAAGAACACGTTCAGGTCGCTCGTCGCGTGGGTGCGGAACGTGAACGACACGGCGACGCCGAAGTTGCCGCCGCCACCGCCCCGGCACGCCCAGAACAGGTCGGGGTGGTTCCGCTCGTCGCAGTCCAGCACCCGGCCGTCGGCCGTCACGATCCGTACGGACTCCAGCGTGTCGCAGGTCAGGCCGTACTTCCTGGACAGCACGCCGATGCCGCCGCCCAGCGCGAGGCCGCCCACCCCGACCGTGGGGCAGGTGCCCGCCGGGACGCCCACCCTGTGCCGGGCCAGCGTGGAGTACACGTCGATCAGCTTGGCCCCGGCCCCCACCGTCGCCCGGCCGTCCGCGTAGCCGACCTTGTTCATCCGGGAGACGTCCACGACCAGGCCGGTGCCGGTGGACCAGCCCGCGTAGGAGTGGCCGCCGGAGCGGGCGGTGACCGGCAGCCCGTTCGCGCGGACGAACGCCAGGCAGCGCGCGACGTCGGCCGGCCCGGCGCAGTAGGCGACGCCGCGCGGCCTGATCCGGTCGAAGACCGGGTTGAACAGGCGGCGGGCCGAGCCGTAGCCGGAGTCGCCGGGCAGCACCAGCGTGCCCGACAGGCCGCGCCGCAGTTTCGCCCAGTCCGGCGCCCGGGTGTGCTCGGTGGAGAGCACGGGAGCCAGCACAGGGGCGAGCGCCGCGGTGCGGAGGAAGTGGCGGCGGTCCATGGTCGGCTCCCAGCGGTCATCGTCGGTACATCCGGTGAGATGCCGCCGTGGACGTGCGGGTTCATCACGATCTGATGTATGCGCGCAGGACACGCCCGTCGCAGGCGCACGCGGGGAGCCCGCGGGCCCGCCGGAGCCCCTCCCGGCGGGCCCGGGGCCGCTCAGCCTGTGCGCGCCATCGACGACTCGGCCAGGCGCAGCGCCAGGGCGGGACACATGTCGACCGCGCGGCGCGCATCCTTCGCCATCCAGCCCGGCACGGTCCGGAACGACGGGAAGCCGTACTCGTCCAGCTCCACGAACTCCGGCAGCAGGTGCGCGCACAGCCCGTGCCCCTGGCAGCGGGTCCAGTCCACGTCCAGCCGGTACTCCGGCTCCACCTCCTGCTCCGGCAGTGGCAGCACGCCGAGCACCGGCCGGCCGCACGAGCCGAACTCCAGGTGCAGCGCGATGTCGCTCTCGAACGCGTCCAGCGCCGACAGCACGAACTTGGCCGTGCCGTCCGGGTGGAAGCACGCGCCCCGCCGCTCGACGGCCCGCACCGCCCGGCGCACGGCGTCGGTCGAGCCGGTCCCGTCCGCCAGCGCGAGGAGCTGCCGGGCGACGTCCGGCAGGCCCAGCCGGCACGGGCCGCACTGGCCGGCCGACTGCGCGGCCAGGTAGGCGGCCACCCGGGCCGCCTCGCCCAGCGGGCAGGTCGCCTCGCCCAGCGGCACGATGATCCCCGCCCCGAGGTCGGCGCCGGCCTGCTTCATGCCCTCGCGGGAGATGACCGCCGAAACGGCCGCCTGGGGCGTCAGGAAGGCGCCGTGGTAGCCGCCCATCAGCACGCCCTCGCCCGGCTCGGCGTCGCACAGGTCGAGCACGTCGGCCAGCAGCGTGCCCGTCTGCGCCTCGATGACCACGTTGGTCGCGGCGCCGCCGCTGACCGTGAGCAGCACGGTCCCCGGCTCCTTGCTGGTGCCCACCTCGGCGTACTTCTCCGGGCCAAGCTCGGCGAGCAGGGCGAGCTGGGCGAAGGTCTCGGTGTTGGACAGCAGGGTAGGCAGGCCGTCCACGCCGCTCGTCGCGGCCCGCTTCTTGCGGCCCGGCGGGATGCCCTCCAGGCCGTTCACGGCGCGGACGAGTGCCCCGCCCTCGCCGGAGATGAACCGCTCCTCGATCCCGACCACGCGGATCGGGATGTGGCTCTCGGTCGCGCCCGCGACCTTGGCGGCGCGCCGCTCGGCCACGGCGGCGGCGATGGAGGACTCGGCCACCTCGCCGCGGACGGTGGCGACGATCACCTCGCGGGCGTTCAGCGCCTCGGCGGCCAGCACGGCGCCGTCGAGGACGAGATGAGGGGCGCGGATGAGCAGCATCGCGTCCTTCGAGCTGGCCGGCTCGCCCTCGGCGCCGTTGACCAGCACCACGCTCTCGCGGGAGCCGGCGGCGTCGGCGACGGCGCGCAGCTTGCGGCCGAAGGGGAAGGCGGCGCCGCCCCGGCCGCGCATGTCGACCTCGTTCACCTCCGCGATGAGGGTCTCCACGTCGCGGGGGGCGGGCTCGCCGTGCAGCGTGCGGTGCGCCGGCAGGTCGAGCCGCCTGGTGTGGTCCAGCCCGGCGGTCAGCCGGGCGGGGCCCAGCCGCAGCACATCCGGTGCTCGGTGCGGGATCACAACGTCTCCTGGATGGTCGTCTCCTGGGGGGCGAGGAGAGAGATCTCCTTGGTGATGCGGAGGTCCCCGGGAGCGGGGGTCTCCTGAAAGACGGGGAGCCCCGTGGGAGCGGGGGTCTCCTGGGAGGCGCGGGGCGGGATCATCCCGCCTCCCTGTACTTCCGCCGTGCGGCGGCCAGGCTGACCGGGGCGTCGACCTCCTTCAGGCGGCGAGCCGCGGGCGCGTCGGAGACCGCGGGAGTGGGCACGAGCTCGGGCCGTACCGCCGGGCGCAGGACCGTGGCCAGCACCCGGACGAGCAGTGCCGACCCGACCGCCGCCAGGCAGGCCGAGTACGACCAGGTGACCCAGGCCGCGGCGTTGCGGCCGGCGGTCAGCCCGTGCAGGATGGCCACCGGCCAGGCCAGGTAGGCGCCGGCGTGCATCGTCCGCCACATCCACGGCTTGCCCGTCACCGCGAAGCGTCCCCGGATGACGCCCGTCACCACGACCGCGATCATGAGGTTGGAGGCGAGGGCGCCGAAGCCCACCCAGACACCGGCCACGGGGATCACGGCCGCGGCCGGCGGGACGTGGCCGAGGCTGACCATGAGGCCGATGTGGGTGAACATGTAACCCATGCCGATCGCGGCGGTGGCCCGGTGTGCGAACTGGGCCCTGACGCGGTTCGACGGGGAGAGGAAGACGCGCTCGGTCGTCAGCAGGCCGAGCCCGACGGTGGCGGTCAGCAGCACCAGGGCGAAGACCCCGGCGTAGAACTCGAGGAAGCTCACCCCCTGACCGAACACGGACATGCCGCGGTCGGTCCTGGTCAGGGCGAAGGCCGACAGGGCCAGCGCCATGATGGCCGCGCTCAAGCCGAGCCGGACGTTCCTGGTGTCCAGCTTGGCCGGCGCGTGCCGAGGGTGTCGTCTGTGGAGCATTCTTTCCCTCCAAGGTCAGTTGAGGGTGCGCCTCGGGAGGGTCCGGGCCGTTCTGATCTTTCGCCGTCCACCCAGATCGCCCGTCCGGCGCCCGCCGGCCCGTGACCGCCGCTCCGGCTCGCCGCCGCGCCCGGCCCGGGGAGGCGGGCTCGTGCGCGGTACGGCGGGAGGGCGGTGTCGGGTGGCGGGGCCGGCGGGCGACCCGGTGGATGGCGCGTGATCAGGTCAGCAGCGGCGGCCCCGGTTGATGCAGTCGACCACGAAGGACATCAGCCGGTCGGGCATGACGTTGGCGAAGTCCGCGTGGTCGGTGATGGGGTTGTGCTGCTGTTCGGGGAAGGCGTCCACGGCGAACGAGGGACCCTGCGGAACGCTGTAGGAGAGGGTCATCCGCAGCTGCGGAACAGCCTTCATACCTCCGGGGCAGGCACCGCTCTGGTCAGGGAAGACCACGTGCGTGCGGTGGTTGGCGCTGTCGGTGTTCTGCCCGTCCCAGCAACTCGGGAAGTCCAGAATACGCAGCACCTGACTACCCCGCGGGCAAAGCGGATATTTCGTGGTGATTCGGTTCTGGAAGCCGGTGCAGCTCCAGGCCGCGCGGGCGTTGGCCCCGCCGTTCGTGGCCGCCTTGGCGTCACCGGTGATCAGCCGCAGGAACCGCGGCATGGCCGTCACCCGGGACGTCGGGTTGCCGCGGAACTGGAGCGTCACCGAGCGGGCACGCAGCACCTGGCCGACGTTGCCGTCCGGGTCGTTGACGTTCACGTCCACCTTGCGGTCGCGGAGCACCGGCCAGAAGTACGTCGACTTGTCGCCGAACCGGCACGTCGTTCCCGCCGCCGAGAGGCTCTCGTCGGTCGAGAACCCGTTCGTGGACACGTTGCCCACGTAGTCGTGCAGGTGGTGGGCGCCGTTCGACACGCCCGGCGCGACGATGAAGTTGTCCGGGTTGTTGTGCCCGTTGCGGTTGGTGCCGCACGCGGAGACGAACGTGCCACGCGAACCGCCCCGGCCGCCACGAGGCGGGTCGATCGAGGTCTGCTGGACCTGGCGGATGTCGACGAAGTCGGTCAGGAACGGGCCCAGGTCGGCGCACTCCGCCTCGCCGCCGCCGGTGGCGGTGGGGGACGGCGTGGCGGTGGGCCGCCGGGTCGGCTGCTGCTGGTTGCCCCGGCCGCGCCGGCGGAACAGCGGGTTCGCCGACTGGGTGGGCTGGGCCGCCTGCTGGTCGTCCTGGTCCTGGCCGTTCTGGTCGGCCTGCTGGTCGCCCTGGTCCTGCTGCCCTTGGTCCTGCTGGTCTTGGTCCTGGCCGTTCGGGTCGGGCGCCGGGGAGAGCGCACCGCCGCCGTCGCCCTGCTGGTCGGTGTTCTGCTGCTGGTCGCCGTTGCGCTGGTTCGTGTTCTGCTGCCGACCGTCGGGGGGCTGGTTGGCCTGGTCCTGGTTGTTCTGGTCCTGGTTGTTCTGGTCCTGACCCTGGTCCTGCCGGCCTTGGTCCTGGTTGCCCTGGTCCTGCTGGCCTTGATCTTGCTGACCTTGGTCCTGGTTGTCCTGGTCCTGGCCGTCCGGCGCCTGCGTGGGCTGGCCCTGGCGCTGGGCCCTCGTCGTCGTCTGCTCCTGGTGGCCCTGCTCTGCGGGGTCGCAGTGGTCGGCGAGCGCCGGGCTGACGCTGAAGACGGCCGCGGACACCAGACCGCCGGCCACCACGGCCAGGGCGGACATGGCCGCGGCCATGCGTCTCGACTTACTCATGGTTGTCTCCTCGTTTCGACCGCCGCGGGGGCGGGTGGAGTGGCCGAGGGGGTCGGGGGCTCGGGCAGCTCGTCGAAGTCGACCAGGCCGGTGGACTCCAGCAGCGTCATGTGCTTCATGACCACGTTCACCGCCTGCTGGGTGAACTTGCGCACCTCGCCGTTCCGGGTCCCGGATCGGACGCCCGCCACGACGGTGAAGACCTTCCCGTGCGCCGCGCGCAGCAGGTTGGCGAAGTCCCGGTCGAAGGCGGGGCCGTTCTCGGCCGCCAGTTGAGCCATCCAGCTCTGCTGGTCGGGATTGGGCTGGTCGGGCAGCGGCACGCCCAGCTTGGCCGCGAGCCGGCGGGTGACCACGTCCAGCTTGGTGTGGTCCTCCACCAGATGCATGCCGACGTCCTTGACCCGATCGGACCCCGCGCGTTCCTGCGCGTACCGTCCGACGGGTATCTCCCAGAGCCCTGCCTGCCGTACCTTGACCAGGAGGTCGCGGTCGGCCGGCCCCAGCGGGCCGGAGGGCAGCACCGTCCACTCGGCGGACACGGGCGCGGCCGACGATGGCATGACCAGGAAAATCGTCGCCACCGCGGCCACGGCGAAGCCGCCGAACATGAGGACCTCACCGCGTAGAAGCCTGTGCATGACCGGAGGTACGCGGAGCCTCCAGGACCGGTTCACTCATAACGGCGAATAGTCAGAAATGACTGGAGTTATCGGAGTGGCTACCGGACGCATAACGAAGGTGTAAAGATGTGCCCCGTGCTAAGTCACCTCGACGGCAGGTTCGAGAGTGCGGATGCCGAGGCGGAGCATCGCATCGCGGTGCTCTACCAGGAGTTCGGCGGCCCTCTGCTGCGCCACATACGCAAGTCGACCGGTAACGATCTTCAATGGGCTGAGGACGTCGTACAGGAGACGCTCGTCAGGGCCTGGCGTAACTCGGCAAGACTGCAATGGGAACCGAGTCTCATCTGGGCGTGGCTGCTGACCGTGGCCCGCCGCATCGTGATCGACGGTCGCCGGCGCAAGAGCGTCCGGCCCCATGAGGTCGAACCCCCCGAAGTCGACATGTTGGCGGTCCCCGACGGGTCCGAGCGGGCGTTGTCGGCGATCGTCGTCGCCGACGCGCTGCGAAGCCTGTCGGAGGAGCACCGCGAAGTCATTGAGCAGACCTATCTCCGGGACCGTACGATAAGCGAGGCGGCGGAGATACTGGGGATCCCACCGGGTACGGTGAAGTCAAGGCTGTATTACGGGATCCGCGCTCTGCGCGAGCTTCTGCGGGACAAGGGGGTAGCCGGCTGATGCACGAAGAGGTGGCCGCTTACGTCCTTGGCGTCCTCGACGAAGAGGAGCTGAAGGCGTTCGAGCGTCACCTCGACGCGTGCGCGTCATGCCAGGAGGAGCTCAAGGAGCTGGCCACGCTCCCCGACCAGCTCGACGAGTTGAAGCACCACCCCTCCGCCTCCGAGGACGATCCCCCCATGTCGATGTCACGTTGACGTCTTCGCCCTTTTCGGGTGATATCGGTACGGCAAGGCATGCGTCCGGCCGACCGAAGGCCGGGCGATCTGGGGGAGGTGTTCGGTGGGGCCCGACACGGCTGCGCCCATCCTCCCGTACGGATGGGCCGGCGAAGAAGACGGCCCGCCATCCCGCGGCGCTCCGCCGCGTCGGCACGTCACTCCCTTCTCCAAGGCGGGCGCGCCCGCCTTGTGGGATGCTGGTGGCACCGCCTTTTCCCAGCGTGGCCTGCCGCTTCACCGCGGCGGCCCCCGCATGCGGACCGGCGCCGTGCCGGACACAGAAGGTCCGGGCACGGGCGGTCCGATGGGCCCTTGCCGTTCGCGGGCGATGACGCGCGCGTACTACTTCCCGCCCCCGTGGGAACCAGAGGCCTGGCTATGAACATGTATGGCAAACCCTCACAAAGGAGTGAGAGCGACATGCCGCTCGACGAGGCCAAGCTCGACGAGGCCAAGGACGAGTTGCTCCAGCGAGCCGCGCAGAGGTACGCGGCCGTGAGCGACCACATGAGTCCCGAGGAGGCACTGGCCCTGCTGCGGGTGTACTACCGGCACGTGGCGCCGGAGGACCTGCTCGACCGCGGCCCCGTCGAGGTGTACGGCCCGGCCATGTCCCAGCGACGGCTGGCCGCGGTGCGCCCGCAGGGCCGCGCGACGGTCCGGGTCTACACCCCCACGGTGGCCGAGCACGGCTGGGACCCCGGCCGCTCGGTGGTGGAGGTGGTCACCGACGACATGCCGTTCCTGGTCGACTCCGTCACGATGGAGCTCGACCGGCACGACATCGGCATCCACCTGCTCGTCCACCCCCAGATGAGGGTGCGCCGCGACATGACGGGCCGCATGCTCGGCCGCGGCCAGGAGGACGTCACCGGCCAGCTCATGGTCGAGTCGTGGATGCACCTGGAGATCGACCGGCAGGCCGACCCCGAGGCGCTCAAGCGGCTGGAGGGCGACCTCCAGCGGGTGCTGGCCGACGTCCGGCACGCGGTCGAGGACTTCTCGAAGATGCGCGCCCTGGCCGTGCAGACCGCCGAGGACCTGTCGATGAACCCGCCGCCGCTGGAGCCGGCCGAGGTCGAGGACAGCCTCGACCTGCTGCGCTGGCTCGCCGACGGGCACTTCACGTTCCTCGGCTACCGCGAGTACCGCCTGGAGAGCACCGACGAGGGCGACGCGCTGCGCGCGCTGCCCGGCACGGCGTTCGGCATCCTGCGCGACGACAAGATCGGCTCCACCAGCTTCTCCGTGCTGCCGCCCGAGGTGCGCGCGAAGGCCCGCGAGAAGCAGCTCCTCATCATCACCAAGGCCAACTCCCGCGCCACCGTCCACCGGGCCGCCTACCTCGACTACATCGGGGTGAAGCTGTTCTCGCCCGAGGGCGAGGTCATCGGCGAGCGCCGCTTCCTCGGCCTGTTCACCCACGTGGCCTACAACGAGTCGATCTCCCGGATCCCCGTGCTGCGGCGCAAGCTGGGCGCGGTCCTGGAGCGCGCCGGGCTCGCCGCCGACAGCCACGACGGCAAGGACCTCATCGAGATCCTGGAGACGTTCCCGCGCGACGAGCTGTTCCAGACCTCGATCGACCAGCTCCTGCCGATCGCGCTGGGCGTGCTGCGGCTGCGCGAGCGCAAGCAGGTCAAGCTGTTCCTGCGCCGCGACGACTACGGCCGCTACATCTCCTGCCTCATCTACCTGCCGCGCGACCGCTACACCACGCAGGTACGGCTGAAGATGCAGGAGGTGCTGCTGAAGGCGCTCGGCGGCAGGTCGCTCGACTACAGCGCGATGATCGGCGAGTCCGCCCTGGCCCGGCTGCACGTCGTCGTGCGCGGCGAGCGGGGCAAGCAGCTGCCGCAGCCCGAGGTGGACGTCGAGGAGCTGGAGGCGCGGCTGGCCGCGATCACCCGCTCCTGGCCCGACGACCTGGCCGTGGCGCTGACCGAGACGTCCTCCGAGGAGGAGGCGCCCCGCCTGGTCAGGCGCTACCAGCAGGCGTTCCCCGAGGGGTATAAAGCGGACTTCTCGCCCGAGACGGCCGTCGCCGACGTGCGCCGGCTGGAGCGGCTGGCCGCCGGCGACGACGACGCCATCGACATCGACCTGTATGTGCCGGACGACGCCGAGGAGGGCGAGCGGCGGCTGAAGATCTACAAGGTCGGCCGCCCGATCTCGCTGTCCAAGGCGCTGCCGCTCATCCAGCGGCTCGGCGTCGAGGTCGTGGACGAGCGCCCGTACGAGATCGACACGTACCGGACGGCCGTCCCCGACTCCGCCACCGGCGTCACCCTGGAGGAGAACTCCGGGGGGCCCGGCGAGGACGTACGCAACTGCTGGATCTACGACTTCGGCCTGCGCTTCACCGCCTCGGAGGAGGCCGCCGGCGACGACGTCAAGCGCCTGTTCGAGGACGGCCTCGTCGCGCTGTGGAGCGGCCGGATCCAGGCCGACAACTTCAACGCGCTGATCCTGCGCGCCGGCCTGACCTGGGAGCAGGTCGAGATCCTGCGGGTCTACGCCAAGTACCTGCGCCAGGCGGGCAGCGCCTACTCCGAGCGGTACATGGAGCGGGTGCTGACCGGCAACGTCCGGCTGTCGCGCCTGCTGGTGCGGCTGTTCGAGGCCCGGCTCGACCCGCGGCGCTCCGAGGACGCGCGGGCCGACCTGGCCGGCGCCCTGGAGGAGGAGATCCTGGGCGCGCTCGACGAGGTCGCCTCGCTCGACGAGGACCGGATCCTGCGGGCGTACCTGGAGATGATGCGGGCGACGCTGCGCACCAACTACTTCCAGACGGTCGACGGGCGTCGCAAGCCGTACATCTCGCTGAAGTTCGACTCGCAGGCGATCAGCGCGCTGCCGCTGCCGCGGCCCAAGTACGAGATCTTCGTGTACTCGCCCCGCGTCGAGGGCGTCCACCTGCGTTTCGGCAAGGTGGCCCGGGGCGGCCTGCGCTGGTCGGACCGGATGGAGGACTTCCGGACGGAGGTCCTCGGCCTGGTCAAGGCGCAGATGGTGAAGAACACCGTCATCGTGCCGACCGGCTCCAAGGGCGGGTTCGTCGTCAAGCGGCCCCCGGCGTCCGGCTCCCGCGAGGAAGTGCTGGCCGAGGGCGTGGCCTGCTACCGGATGTTCATCTCCGGCCTGCTCGACGTCACCGACAACCTCGTCGACGGCAAGGTCGTGCCGCCGGCCGACGTCGTCCGGCACGACGGCGACGACCCCTACCTGGTCGTGGCCGCCGACAAGGGCACCGCGACGTTCTCCGACATCGCCAACGGCGTGGCCAAGGAGTACGGCTTCTGGCTGGGCGACGCCTTCGCCTCCGGCGGCTCCATCGGCTACGACCACAAGGTCATGGGCATCACCGCCCGCGGCGCCTGGGAGTCGGTCAAGTACCACTTCCGCACCATGGGGGTGGATGTCCAGAGCACCGACTTCACCGTGGCGGGCGTCGGCGACATGTCCGGGGACGTGTTCGGCAACGGCATGCTGCTGTCACGGCACATCCGCCTGGTCGCCGCGTTCGACCACCGCCACATCTTCATCGACCCCACGCCCGACGCCGCCGCCTCCTTCGCCGAGCGGCAGCGCCTGTTCGAGCTGCCCCGCAGCTCGTGGGCCGACTACGCGCCCGAGCTGATCTCCCCCGGCGGCGGCGTCTTCCCACGCACCGCCAAGTCGATCTCCATCACCCCGCAGATGCGCGAGGCGCTCGCCCTGCCCGCCGGCGTCAACTCCCTGGCGCCCAACGACCTGATCAGCGCCATCCTCAAGGCCCCGGTCGACCTGCTGTGGAACGGCGGCATCGGCACCTACGTCAAGGCGAGCGCCGAGTCCAACGCCGACGTCGGCGACAAGGCCAACGACCCGCTCCGCGTCGACGCCGCCGACCTGCGCTGCAAGGTCATCGGCGAGGGCGGCAACCTCGGCTTCACCCAGCTCGCCCGCATCGAGTTCGCGCTCAACGGCGGCCTGGTCAACACCGACTTCATCGACAACTCCGCGGGCGTCGACACCTCCGACCACGAGGTGAACATCAAGATCCTGCTCGACCAGGTCGTCCGCGACGGCCGGCTCACCGACACGCAGCGCAACGAGGTCTTCACCTCGATGACCGACGAGGTCGCGCACCTCGTCCTGCGCGACAACCACGCGCAGAACGTGGTGCTCGCCGCCGCCCGCGCCCAGGCCGTGGAGATGCTCCACATCCACGCCCGCTACCTGCGGCGGCTCGAACGCGAAGGGCTGGTCAACCGGGAGCTGGAGTTCCTGCCGTCGGACAAGACGCTGGCCGAGCGCCGCCAGGCCAGGCTCGGGCTCACCGCGCCCGAGTTCTCGGTCCTGCTCGCCTACACCAAGCTGGTGGTGGACGCCGAGCTGCTCGCCTCCGACCTGCCCGACGACCCGTACCTCGCGTCCTGGCTCGTGTCGTACTTCCCGTCGGCGCTGCGCGAGCGGTTCCGGGAGTACATGGACGCCCACCCGCTGCGCCGCGAGATCATCACGACCTGCGTGGTGAACGAGCTGGTCAACTCCATGGGCACCACGTTCATGTTCCGCTTCGCGGAGGAGACCGGCGCCTCGACGCCCGACATCGTGCGCGCCTACCTGGTCGCCCGCGAGGTCTTCGACCTGCCCAGCTTCTACCGCCAGGTGGAGGAGCTGGACAACGTCGTCGACACGAGCACGCAGATCGCCATGCTGCTGGAGGCCCGCAAGCTGGCCGAGCGCGGCACCCGCTGGCTGCTCACCAACCGCCGCCCGCCGCTCGACCTCGCGGGCTCGGCCGGCTTCTTCCTCAAGGGCGTCAACGGCCTGCTCGCGCACATCCCCAAGCTGCTCACCGGCCCCGACCTGGCGGCCTTCGAGGAGCGCCGCGACTCCTTCGTGGCCCGGGACGTGCCCGTGGACCTGGCCGAGCGGGTCGCGGCGATGGTGCCCGCCTACTCCACGTTCGACCTGGTGGAGGTCTCGGCGGTGACGGAGCGGCCGGCCAACGAGGTGGCCGAGGTCTACTTCGACCTGGCCGACCGGCTCCAGCTCGCCCGGCTCCGGGAGCGCGTCATCGCCCTGCCGCGTGACAACCGGTGGAACGCGATGGCCCGCTCGGCGCTGCGCGACGACCTCTACGCCGCGCACGCCTCGCTCACCCGAGACGTCCTGGCCCACAGCACGTCCGGCCTGTCGCCGGAGGAGCGGCTGGCCCTGTGGACGGAGGCCAACTCGGCCGCCGTCAGCCGCGCCAGGCAGACGCTGTCGGAGATCTGGGAGAGCGACAACTTCGACCTGGCCACGCTCTCGGTCGCGCTGCGTGCCGTCCGCACGCTGGTCGCCACCAGCAACCTCCCGCACGCCGAGTCCTGACTCACCGGTACGGCCCGTCCCGCCGCGGGCGGGCCGTACCGCCTCGACCGCCCCGGCTCACTCGCCCGAGGCGCGGGTGAGTGAGCCCTCATGGGCGATGACCCGGGCCGCGGCCGGAGCCGAAGCCGGGGGGACGACCGTGGCGTACTGGTGGGTCTCGGTCAGCTTCAGCGTGCGCCGGACCGTCTTGGTGTCGACCGCCCACTCGGCGTCGTCGGGCACCGGGATGCCGGGGCCCTTCTCGTCCGTCCGCGTCGTCGTGGTCGTGTTGCGCGACAGGGAGTACTGGATCAACGCGCCGCCGTCGCGGGTGCGCAGCGCGTAGACCGGGTAGTCGTTGCCGCTGAAGATCGAGTCGTAGCTCAAGCCGGACCCCTTGGCCTGCTCGCGCTCATGGCTGATCTCCTCGGCGAGGTCAGTGGTGTAGGGGCCGGGCGCGATCAGGCCGGCCGTCACGCCGGTGGCGCCCGCCTCGGCCACGGTCGCGTGCAGGGGGCCCATGTACTGCGGGCTGATGGTGACGCTCTTGTCGCCCAGGGCCAGTGCCGTCGCGTAGCCCTCGGCGTCGAGCTGGACCGGCGGCGGGTCCTGCCCGTCGAGCAGCCGCGTGACCGCGCTGATCTGCCACTCGGCGCCCTTGGCGAAGGTCACCAGGGTCGGATGGCCGTCGCGGGTCACCAGCGCCGTGAACCACGGCGCCGGCGCTCCGGGGCCGGTCGGGAAGCGCGGAACGTACAGGACGGGCGAGCCCCATTCGTAGCGCCGCGGACGGAAGCCGGTGGACTGGTAGGCGGCGGTGGTGAGCTGGGCCTCGGCGTCGCGGGTGAGGTCGAGCGCGTCGCGCAGCGTGCCGTCGCGCAGCTTGGGCGCGGCGGCCCGCAGCACGTCGTCGGTGGCCGTCAGCGTGGAGAACACCTCGCCGGCCTGCGCGGGCGTGACGGCCGGCAGCGGCAGCGCCGGCGCGGCGGACGCCGAGGAGGTGACCGCCGCGCCCGTGAGGGCCGGCACGGGCGCGGCCGGACCGCTCGAACAGGCGACCGCACCGGCCAGCAGCCCGCCGGCGAGCGCCAGCGCCTTCAGCCGACCGTATGCACGCACCTCGCCATGTTATTCGGGCGCGCGAGGGTCGCGTACCCTTGGGAGACGTGGCAGTCATCGATCCGGCAGAAGAGATCAACGAGCTCGCGGGCACGCTCCGGAGCATCCAGGACGTCCTCGACCTCGACGGGATGCGCAAGCAGATCGAGGAGCTGGAGCAGCAGGTGGCCGCCCCCGACCTGTGGGACGACCCCGAGCAGGCCCAGAAGGTCACCAGCAAGCTGTCCCACCTGCAGAGCGAGCTCAACCGGGTGGACGGACTGGCGCGCCGGATGGACGACCTGAACGTCCTCTACGAGCTGGCCGCCGAGGAGGCCGACGACGACACGCGGGCCGAGGCCGACAAGGAGCTGGCCACGCTGCGCTCCGACATCGGCGCGCTGGAGGTCCGCACCCTGCTGTCGGGCGAGTACGACGCGCGCGAGGCGCTCGTCACGATCAACTCCCAGGCCGGTGGCGTCGACGCCGCCGACTGGGCCGAGATGCTGCTGCGCATGTACCTGCGCTGGGCCGAGCGCAAGGGCTATCCGACCGAGGTCTACGAGACCTCCTACGCGGAGGAGGCCGGCATCAAGTCGGCCACGTTCACGGTCAAGGCCCCCTACGCCTACGGCACGCTGCGCGGCGAGCACGGCACCCACCGCCTGGTGCGCATCAGCCCGTTCGACAACCAGGGCCGCCGGCAGACCTCGTTCGCCGGCGTGGACATCGTGCCGGTCGTCGAGCAGACCGACCACATCGACATCAACGAGGACGAGATCCGCGTCGACGTCTACCGCTCGTCCGGCCCCGGCGGCCAGGGCGTCAACACGACCGACTCGGCGGTCCGCATCACCCACCTGCCGACCAACATCGTCGTCTCCTGCCAGAACGAGCGCTCCCAGCTCCAGAACCGCGCGACGGCCATGGTCGTGCTCCAGGCCAAGCTGCTGGAGCGCAAGCGCCAGGAGGAGGCGGAGAAGATGTCGGAGCTGCGCGGCGCCACCACCACGTCATGGGGCACGCAGATCCGCAACTACGTGCTGCACCCGTACCAGATCGTGAAGGACCTGCGCACGGGCACGGAGGCGGGCAACCCGACGGCGGTCCTGGACGGCGACCTCGACGGGTTCATCGAGTCGGAGATCCGGTGGATGCGCCGGCAGGAGTCGGAGACCGCCTAGAGACGGCTCAGGTGCTCGAGCACCAGGGTCAGGAACAGCAGCGCGAGCAGCAGCCCGACGATGAGAGCGGGTGACAGCCCGGCGAAGCCGTGGTTGTGCAGCCGCTCGCGATTGGCGCGGCACAAGGCGCAGCGCCCCTCGATGACGGGGTGGGCGCACTGCGCGCAGACGAGGTGTTGGCAACTCATGTCAGCCCCAAGTGTAGCCGCACAATCGTTTTGTTTCCGTTATGGACGTTCCATGCCAGTCTTCCCCCTAGACTGTCCTCTGGCCAATCGGAACGTCGATCATTGGTAAAACCTGGCGTCCCCGATAGCCGCGCGGCGGGAAGTGGGCATGTGCCACCCTCGCTTCCGTCCTGACCCCTAGACTGGCATGCCGTGATGCTCTCGTGATCCATTTCGATAATGTCACCAAGGTCTACGCGAACCAGAACCGGCCCGCGCTCGACCACGTCTCGGTTGACGTGGACAAGGGCGAGTTCGTGTTCCTCGTCGGTCCCTCGGGATCAGGCAAGTCCACGTTCCTGCGCTTGGTACTCAAGGAGGAGCGACCCAACTCCGGCGCCATCCACGTCGCCGGCAAGGATCTGGGCCGCCTCTCCAACTTCAAGGTGCCGCACCTGCGCCGCCGCATCGGCTGCGTGTTCCAGGACTTCCGCCTGCTCCCGAACAAGAACGTCTACGAGAACGTGGCGTTCGCGCTCGAGGTCATCGGCAAGCCGCGGCGGTTCATCCGCAAGGTGGTGCCCGAGGTCATCGAGCTGGTCGGCCTGGAGGGCAAGGCGCACCGGATGCCCGACGAGCTGTCCGGCGGCGAGCAGCAGCGCGTCGCCATGGCCCGCGCGTTCGTCAACCGGCCGATGATCCTGCTGGCCGACGAGCCGACGGGCAACATCGACCCGGCGACGAGCATCGGCATCATGAAGGTGCTCGACCGGATCAACCGGACCGGCACTACTGTCGTCATGGCCACGCACGACGCGGCCATCGTCGACTCCATGCGCAAGCGTGTCGTGGAGCTGGAGGACGGCAAGATCGTCCGCGACCAGTCGCGTGGCGTTTACGGCCAGGCGTACTGACAGGGAGCAGCAGGCAAACCATGCGGGCGAATTTCATCTTCTCCGAGGTCTGGATCGGCCTCCGTCGCAACCTGACCATGACGATCGCGGTGGTGATCACCGTGGCGGTCGGCATGGCGATGCTGGGCGTCGGCTTGATGATCAACGCCCAGGTCGGCATGATGAAGGACTTCTGGTACGACAAGGTCGAGATCTCGGTCTTCCTCTGTGACAGGACCTCGCCCGCCGAGTCGTGCGGCGGCAAGGCCATCACTCCGCAGCAGACCGCGGCGCTCAAGGACAAGCTCCTCAAGACCACCGGCGTCGCCGATGTCATCTACGAGGACCAGACGCAGGCCTACGAGAACTTCAAGCAGACCTACGCCTCCAACAAGGCGCTGCTCGCGGCCACGACGGTCAAGGACATGCCGACCTCGTTCCGGGTGAAGCTGAAGGACCCCGACATCTACCAACCTGTCATCCAGGCGATGCAGGGACAGCAGGGCGTCTCTCAGGTGATCAACCAGAAAGAGCTGATCGGCAAGTTCTTCGGCATGCTGGACACGCTCAGATCCGGGGCCCTCACGGTGGCCATCATCCTGGTGCTCGCCGCCGCCCTGCTGATCGGCAACACGGTGCGGCTGTCGGCCTTCAACCGCCGCCGCGAGACCGGGATCATGCGCCTGGTCGGCGCCTCCAACCTGTACATCCAGCTCCCGTTCGTGATGGAAGGCATGATCGCCGGCCTGATCGGCGGCGTGCTGGCCGCGGTCATGCTCATCGTGGCGAAGGTCTTCATGTTCGAGGAGCTGAGCCGGTTCGTCGCCATCGGCGCCGAGCTGGGCTGGGACCAGGTGGCGCAGGCCATCACGCTGACCATGGTGATCGGCGTGGTGATCTGTGTGCTGGCCTCGTTCGTGACGCTCCGCCGCTATCTCAGGGTCTGAGCCGTGTTCATGGTCGCACTCCCGACGGACCTCCGCTGGCATCGCAGGCTCGCTCTCTGCGGTCCTGCTCGTCGCTCCGGACGCCGGTAAGGTCGAGACATGCCACGTGAGACGGGGCGGAAGGTCATCGCCCAGAACAAGCGTGCTCGGCACGACTACCATGTCGAGGACACCTTCGAGGCGGGTCTGGTGCTGCAGGGCACCGAGGTCAAGTCCCTGCGCGAAGGACGCGCCTCGCTCGTCGACGGTTACGCCAGCATCGACGACGGAGAGGCGTGGCTGCTCAACGTCCACATCCCCGAGTACACCCAGGGGACGTGGACCAACCACGCCGCGCGCCGCAAGCGCAAGCTGCTGCTCCACCGCAAGGAGATCGCCAAGCTGGCCGCCAAGACCAAGGAGGGCGGCCTGACGATCGTGCCGCTCTCCCTGTACTTCAAGGACGGCCGGGCCAAGGTCGAGATCGGCGTGGCCCGGGGCAAGAAGGACTGGGACAAGCGGCAGTCGCTGGCCGAGCAGCAGGCCAAGCGGGAGATGGCCAGGGCACTGCGCCACCGCAACCGATGAGCCGTTCCCGTCTTCGCCGTACGCTGTCCGCGACGCTCGCCGTCGCGGCCGCGTCCACCACCCTGACCGGGTGCCTCGACGAGTCGTCGCCGCACGACGCGCTGCGCGACTTCCTCGTCGGCTGGCAGACGGGTGACTACGCGCTCGCCGCCCGCCGTACCGACGGCGACGAGGCGGCGGTGCGCAAGACGCTCTCGGACGTGAAGGTGGAGCTGGACGCCGCGTCCTTCCGCTTCAAGATCAAGCGCGTCAGCCTGAACGGCGACGAGTCGCAGGCCGACTTCCGGGCCGAGGTCGACCTGGGCGAGAACAGCCCGCTCTGGGTCTACGACGGCAGGCTGCCGCTGCACCTGGTCGACGGCGTGTGGAAGGTGCGCTGGTCGCCCTCGGTCATCCACCCGCAGCTCAAGGAGGGGCAGCGGTTCGCGGTGGACCCCCAGGCCATCCAGCGCAAGCCGATCGACGACCGCACCGGTCTGTCGCTGCAGACCTCCCAGGTGGTGTACGTGGCCGGGGTGCGCCCGTCGCAGCTCGGCGCGCGGGCCGAGGAGGTCGTCCAGCAGCTGTCGAAGGAGACGGGGTTCGCCCACGACCGGCTGCTCAACCGCATCCGGTCGTCGCCGCCCAACGAGTTCGTGCCGCTCGCCCACTTCGGCAGCAAGCGCTACCAGCAGCTGAAGGACAGGCTCGGGCAGATCGCGCAGCTCACGGTTCAGCCGCAGGAGCAGCCGTTCGCGCCCAAGGAGCCCAAGGACATCGTGGGCAAGGTCAGCGCGCTCACGCCCCAGACCGAGCAGAAGCTCGGCGGGCCGCAGCGCGCCGGCGACTCCGTCGGCCAGAGCGGTCTGCAGAAGGCGTACCAGGACTACCTGACCGGCTCCACCCAGACCCGCGTGGTCATCCTCGACTCCAAGACCGGCAAGGAGGTCACGCTGCTCAAGGAGTGGCCCGGCCGCAAGAACCAGCCGGTCAAGACCACCATCGACAGCTCCGTCCAGGAGGCCGCCGACCGGGCGCTCTCCGAGGGCGAGGCGGGCGCCCTCGTCGCGGTGGACAAGTCGACGGGGGAGATCCGGGCCGTCGCCACGAGCGGGATGAACCAGGAGAAGGACGCGCTGGCCGGCAAGTACCCGGCAGGCACCGCGTTCTCCATCGTGGCCACCGACGCTCTCGTCAAGGCGGGCGTGAGCACCAGGCTCCGGCTGGCGTGCCCGGCCGAGCGCACGGTCGGGGGCGCCCGGTTCGTCGAGACCGGCCAGGTGAGCGGCGTGTCAGAGGCGGCGCCGACGTTCCAGGAGAACTTCGCCAAGGGCTGCGTCACCGCGCTGGCCTCCCTCGCCCGCCGCGTCGACGCCGGAGCGCTCGCGCGCAGCGCCCAGGCGTTCGGCATCGGGCAGCCGTGGCAGCTCCCGCTCAAGTCGTTCAGCGGCTCGCTGGGGGAGCTCAGCAGCGACGCCGACAAGGCCAGGGCCATCGCGGGGCAGAACGTGCAGGTCAGCCCGCTGTCCATGGCGCTCGTCGCGGGGGCCGTGGCCTCCGGCACGTGGCGGCCGCCGGTGCTCGTCACCGACCCTGTCTCGCCCGACCCGGCCGGCGAGATCACGCCCGTACCCGCGCCGCGGCCGGTGCCGCTCGACCCGAAGGTCCGCACGGCGCTGACCGCGATGATGCGGGCCGGCGCGGCCGGCACGCCCGCGCAGGCGGGCGACGGCACCGTGTACGGCGTGACCGCGCCCGCGGGCGAGGAGGAGAGCCGGCAGCGGTGGTTCGTCGGCTGGCAGGGCGACCTGGCGATCGCCGTCCTGGCCAAGAGCTACGACCCGGCGGCCATCGCGGGCGAGTTCTTCGGCGCCCTGCGCGACCAGACCTGATCGCCCGCCCCCGGTGAGGGCGCTCATGCCGTTCCGTGACCAGGTGCTGGCGCAACGCTGACACGGGGGAGCAACCCGGCGGGCCTCCGGTGGCGTCTTACAGAGTGACTGGGCCGCTCGGGGGGTTGCGGTTCCAGTCATCGCGATGAGACCAGGACTTCATCTCGGGGGAAGTCCTGCCGTCGGACCGGCTCGACCCTGCCGGTCGGCCCCCGGGGGCGTGCGCTTCAGGCCGCGCCCCCGGGGGTTTCGCGCGCCTTCGGGCGGGTGCCACGCGCTGCCGGCGGTGAACACGTGGCGGACTCCGGGAATCAAGTTGGCATCGGAGCCGTTATCAGGGGTATCTTCATGTTGCTCGGTCGCCGCGAGAGCGGGGACCGTGTTGACAACTGCACAGGGGGTGACTGGCTTCGACTTCGACTTTGCAAGTCAGGTGAAGCGGGCCGAGGACTGCGGACATAACCTCGTTAATCCTGTGACCGCAAACAACAAGTGCCAATTCCAAGCGCACTGAGGTCGGCCAGGGTTCCCTGGCTCTCGCTGCCTAAGTAGCGAAACCTCTGTCAGCCCGGGAGCGCCTTCGGCCCGGTGTCTGACATCGTTAGAAGGCTCAACCGATCAACCCGGCCACGGGGGCGATCGGGAAATCTCACAGTGGCTGAGCCCGTCGGCGACTCGCCTGCGTGATCGCCGGGGCTGAGAAAAGCACAGCAGGCTGCGCCCGGAGAAGCCCTGTCTTGGGGTTGAAGGACGCGGGTTCGATTCCCGCCACCTCCACCTGTGTACGACGTCGCTTGCGGCGTCGTGGTGTCAGCAACGGCGGTGTCCTCACGGGCACCGCCGTTTCTGCGTTGTACGTGCAGGAGAGGCGCGAGTGGCTCGTCCGCCGTCACCCGAGGGTCGTCGTCGGCGAGCGCGTTCTCGTGCGGCTCGGGCATGCGCGCCACGAGGTTCGCGGTCGTCCGGGGGGCGTGGCACGCGTTGTCGCCGTCGATGGTGCTGACGGCTGTCATACGCCCGCGTTGTCCGATCGGTGGGCACGGAGTATGGCGAGGGCCATGACGACGACCCACGCGTCCATGGCGAAGGCCGCGACACGTTCCAGGGTGCCCATTCCGATTCCGGGATCGTGCTGACTGAAGAACAGCCACGCGCCGAGCACCGCGGCGGCGGCTATGGAGAGGGTTATGGGGCGCAGTCTGCCGAACAGGGAACCCAGGGGTGAGAATCCGGTGCAGATGAGTCCGAGATTTCCCAGCCCCATGATGAGGAGCGCGCCCAGGACGTGAAGGTTCTCGTCGACGTCCGCGGGAACAAGGCCGACCAGAACCCACCCTCCGGCATTGATGACAAGCAGAACGCGGGCACTCGCCGCTATCCGGCCGCGGCCCCAGCAGGCACCGGCCAGCAGCGTGCCGGCGAGCAGCAGGACACCATGGACGACGAAGCCGGCGTTCATGACGGCGTGCAGCGGTGAGCACACATACCGAGGCCGGGAGGCATCCCAGATCTGGCAGTGGACGTTGCCGAGATCACTGATGTTGTTCGCCGCCCAGCTGTAGGGAGTGCGCCAGCCGTACTCCGCAACCAGTTGGGCGACGAAGAACTGCACGGCGGCGACGATCCAGATGGCCGCCCCGATCCTCGCTGCCACGGACGTGCGAGTCTCGGAGTACGACGCGGGAATTGATTTCACGATTGCCTTTCAGGGCCCCGATCGAGTCACTTTCTTCTTCGTGAACGTTCTCAGCCGGCGGTGTTCCGGCGCTTCGCTGCGACGAGGGAAAGATGAGTCCCTGAACAGCGGGAGCCGGTCCTGGCTCTTTCGAGGGAGGCGCCCCGAGCGGCCTGAAGGTACGGTGCAGGCCGTGGGCACACTGATTCGTACGCTCTTCAGCAGAGCCACGTACCGGGGTTGGATACACGCCTGTATCGGCGCGGTCATGAGCCTCCCGCCGATGGTCGCGGCGCTCGTCGTGGCATCGCCGAAGTGGCCGGCGCCGCTTCGTGTCGTGGGATTCGGCTTCGCCCTGTGCGCGGTGCTCGTGGCCATGGGCGCTCCTCGTGCGGCGCGTCGGGGGTGCGTCAGGCTGGCCGACCAGTTGTTGGGCACCGGCCTTTCCGCCCCGCTGGAATCGCCGACGTCCCGGGTGGACCGACTCCGGACCTCGGCGTACCTGACCGCACACATGGCCGTCGGTGGGGCGGTGACCGTGGTGACCTGCCTGTCGGTCTTCGTGGCCTTCATCTTCCTCTCGGTCTGGCTGAGTGGTGGTGGTCCAGTGGAGGGTTACGGGTGGACCCTCCACGTTGAGCATGGGTGGCAGGGCCTGTGGGCGGCGGTCGTCTGCGCCGGATGTCTGGCGCTCGCCGGTTACGTCGCCGTCGGCGGCGCGGCAGCCATGCGACTGCTGGCCACGATCCTCCTCGGCCGTCGGCCCGCCGAGCGGCTGGCCGCCGTGGAGGCGCAGCGGGATCTCCTGGCCCAGCGCAACAGGCTGGCCCAGGAACTGCACGACTCGATAGGGCACACCCTGACGGCATCGACCATCCAGGCCGCCGTCGCCAGTGAGCTGATGGACAGCGATCCGCAGGCGGCCCGACGCGCCCTCAGCAGCATCGAGGAGACCTCCCGTGCCGCGATGGACGACCTCGACCATGTGCTCGGCGTCCTGCGAGAAGGGGAGTCGCCCACGACCCCGCAGCGGACCCTCGCCGACCTCGGCCCCTTGACGGAGCGGGTCCGGCAGGCCGGAGCCGGGCTACGGATGGAGACCGCCGGAGACCTCGCGAAGGTACCGGCCACCGTGTCCAGGGAGGCCTACCGGATCATCCAGGAGGGGTTGACCAACGCCTTGCGGCACAGCGAGATGGCAGGGATCAGTCTGCGGGTCGTTGCACAGGACGGCTGGCTGGAGGTGGAGCTCATCAACCCGATCGACGCCAAGGTGCCCTTCCGGCCTGGCAGGGAGCGAAGGCACGGGCTGACCGGGATCGCCGAGCGGGTGCGGTTGCTGCGCGGCGAGGTGTCGGCGGGTCGTACGGACGAGCACGGCGCACACTGGCGGCTGGCGGCACGAATCCCACTATCGTCGGTGCCGTGAACGCGAGCGCCGGCCCAACCCCGGCTCCCGACCCGCCGGTCACTGTCCTCATCGTCGACGACGACGAGCTCACACGTACCGGACTGCGGGCCCTGCTGTCGGCCAAACCTGACATGGACATCGTCGGCGAGGCCGCTGACGGCGCCGATGTGCTTCCCATGGTCGAGCGACTACGCCCGGACGTTGTCCTGATGGACGTGCGGATGCCGGACGTGGACGGCATCGAGGCGACCCGGCGGCTGCGGTTCGCGCTGCCCGACCCGCCGAAGGTCATCGTGATCACCACATTCGAGAACGACGAACACGTCTATGACGCGCTGCGGGTCGGCGCCAGTGGGTTCATCAGAAAGCGGGCGCCTTCCCAGCAGATCGCGCATGCCATCCGGCTGGTGGCCACCGGTGACTCCGTGCTGTTCCCGGACGCCGTCCGCCGACTGGCCGTCAGCAGGCCCGTACGGCGGAGTACCGCCGACGGCGGGGCGGCCGCGCTCACCGGCCGTGAGATCGAGATCCTGCGGCTCATGGCGAAGGGACATTCCAACCAAGAAACCGCCATACAGCTGCAGGTGAGCCTGGAGACCGTCAAAACGCACGTGGGCAACGTGCTGACCAAGCTGGGCGCGAGCAACCGTACCCAGGCGGTTGTCCTGGCCTACGAAGAGGGTCTGGTGGGCCCCGGGGCAGACGACCGGCAGCACTGACGCACGGCACGTTGATCCGCCCTCGACGCCTACCGGCTGAGCTGCGGCTCGGTCTGGATGGCGGCACCGGCCGGGCTCATCCGCCTCCGGCGAGCCCGGCTAGCCCGCCGGCCTTCGTCTGCTGGGAAGGCGGCTCCAGAAGCCAGGCGAGCGTGGCCGGGGTGGCGTCGAAGTGGCCGGCGTGGCCCGCGTCCGGCTGCACCGTGAGCGTCGCGGTGGGGATGCGGGAGGCGAGCCAGCGCGCATGGGCGACCGGCACGACCGGGTCCAGCTCCCCGTGCCACAGCCGCACCGGCACGGTGATGGCGGCCGGGTCGAAGCCCCACGGGCGGCCGAACAGCGCCAACACGTCGTCCACCCATCCGTCGAGGCCGGGACGGACCGCCTCGGCGTACGCGGCGGCGAGCATGGAGCCGATCTCGGGGCGGCCGAGGACGGCGGCCTCGGTGGCCGGGAGCTGCGGAGGCCCCGATGAGCCGGAGCTCTCCGCGGCGAGGTACTCCACCATGGCGGCCCGGTCCCGCAGGGCGACCCCCGCGCTGCGGACGTTGCCGTCCATCATGCCGGCCGTCCAGTCGAGCCCCCCGGCGTCGCGCGGCGCGAGCCCGGCCATCGAGGCGACACGCAGGGCGCGGCCGGGATGGCGGGCGGCGAACGCCAGGGCGTGCGGCCCGCCCCCGGAGACGCCGTACACGGCGAAGCGGTCGAGCCCGAGGGCGTCGGCGACGGCGGCGACGTCGTCGGCCCCGTCCACCACGCGCCGGCCGGGCAGGGGGGTGGAGCCGCCGAAGCCGGGGCGGTCGAAGGTGATCAGGCGGATGCCGAGGCCGGTGAACAGGGAGTCGTCGGGGTGGCGGGCCAGCCGGCTCATCGGGCTGCCGTGCAGATAGATGACCGGCGTCCCGTCGGGCACGCCCCACTCCTCGACGGCCAGCGTCCGGCCGTCCACGGTGATCACTTCGCGCATTCCGGCAATCTAGCCGGTGCCGGACTTATGGCTCACATGTTTTCGTTCTGGGCGGATCTTCCGCCGCGGAGGGCGTGCCGGCGCGGAGGTCCCGCCGAAATCATCGATGAAAGCCCAGGTCGAAGACTTATCTGGAGCGAGGGTGATTAGAGATCGGTGGTGGGGAAGTGGAAGAGCCGAGTCCGGGTCAGTCCCGGTTGTCCATGGAGGGCAATGTGATCATTCTCGGTCTGATTCTCGTGGTGCTGGGGTGGCTGCTCGGCATCTCGATTCTCTACACGATCGGCGGCATCCTGCTGCTCATCGGCGTCGTCTTCCTCGTCCTCGGATCGGTCGGGCGTCCCGTCGGTGGGCGGCGGTACTGGTGGTGAGGTCGGTCGCCGGCGTGGCGGGCGGGCGCCCGCCACG